>CAYOEM010000003.1:161857-211532 GCA_964402975.1 uncultured Polynucleobacter sp. | reverse complement strand
CTAAAACGTCACGTAACTCAACACAAATAACTAATTCGAAGTTTGGGTAAGGGAGTATCCATCTGTCTTTTTTAAAAGTGGGGGGAGGGATCCTCCCCCCACGTGAATGACAGAAAAGACACTATCAGTTAGAAACCGGGTCGTTCAATTAGCCCAGGTTCTGGAGCAGGCTCAGAGCCAACTGTGGCATCTGGTTAGCTTGGCTAAGTACGGATGTACCAGCTTGCTCAAGAATTCTGTTCTGAGTGAATACTGCGGTCTCAGCAGCGTAATCAGTATCGCGGATACGACTACGAGCTGTGTCAAGATTCTCGACTTGCGAACCAAGGTTAGCAATGGTCGATTGGAAACGGTTTTGGATCGAACCAAGATATGCGCGTTGCTCATTGACTCGGTTAATTGCTGTATCAAGTGCAGCAATCGACTGCTGAGCGTCGCCTTTAGATAGAACCGAGGTTCCGTCCTCAGCACGACCAAGGTTGAGTGAGCCTTCGCCTTCAGTGAAGACGTTCAGTTTGCTCAGGTCAATCTTGATGATGTTGACTGGGTTACGGTTACCGATCGCGTCACTCTCAAGGAAATAGTCTTTACCGACTTGGATTTCCATGGGGTTCGCGCCAGTGTTACCCGTCATAAGCTCATCTGGATAATCTCCAGCGTTCTCGCCCATGAGTAGGTGAGTACCGTTGAACTCGGTAGATAGTGCTATACGATCAATCTCATCTTTAAGAGCCAAGTATTCCTTATTGAGGAATTCACGCTCTTGCATACCGATCGTGTCAGAAGCAGATTGTACTGCTAATTCACGAAGGCGGATCAGCATGTTGGTTGTCTCTTCAAGACCGCCTTCAGCTGTTTGCACCATCGATACGCCGTCGAGAGCGTTGCGTCTTGCAACGTTCAATCCGCGTACATCGGCACGTAGGTTTTCGGAGATTGCGAGTCCGGCGGCGTCATCTGCAGCTTTGTTGATGCGTGAACCACTAGACAACTTGTTCATGCTTCCTTGAACCGCTTCGGAGCTTTGTCCGAGGCGTCGTTGCGCGGTAAGCGACGCAACGTTTGTACGAATTCTCATTCCCATTGTAGTGACCTCCTGTCATTGGGTTTGAAACACACAGACCACATCATGTGATCTACGTTGGCTATCGACACGTGGTGAAAAACATTTAGCCCAGCTTGAGCGTAAATTATTAACCTGTTGATTACTTTGGGTTTTTATTTTCAATACTGTCGGCACTAGTTGCCCATCAGCAATATCTATCCATCGATTTTAGCATTGAGCCTTGGTGGCCATGTGCACAAATCTCTCAAGTATATGACGCCCAGCTGGCAATGATAACTCAGTTTTATCGTTATGCATCTCATGTCCAACTAAGAATAAGCGCGTTGCCTCAGGATGACACTGAAAACCATAAATAGGTTGACGCATGTGCTGCATCGCCTCAACACGGACCTCCGGCGATGTGGCCAAAACTTCAAAATCTTTTGGTAATTCTGTCACCATCTCGCTGTGCGTTACGATGACATCACGCTCACCGACGCTCCAAATGGGGTTATTCATAATATTTATGCGCCGCACACCTTTTAGTTTTTCCCTGGATTCCCTGACGTAACCGACCTGCCCACCAAACATGTAAGCGAGCATCTGCAGACCATAACAGCAACCAAGCACCGGAATTCCTCTATCGACAACCGTTGTTACAAAGGCCTCTAAAGGCCTTTGCCAGGGTAAATTGTCATAAACACTTGCGGCACTTCCCAGGATGATCACACCGGCCACGGCCGACAAATTATCTGGCAGCGTAGAAAATCCAAACATAGCTGGAAGATGATACGTGCAACGAATGGGAGACAAAACAGAGATTAGATTAAACGTGTCAATCTCTGGAGTGTGAACACCAGGATCAATGACCACCAATACTCGGCTTTCAGAATTTTGAGAGCTCATTTATGCGCTGGATATGGATCTTTAAAATCACATTCCCGGACCAGATTTCGGCTTAGAGACGTGGTACGAACTAGATTCTCGTCTCGTGCGAGTTTCACCGACGGGTGATTTTCAGCGGCGAAAATGGTGTGATTGCAGTGGGGACATTTAACCTCCACATGGGTCTTAAGAGGTGCCTCACTGTCAAAAGTGATATGAAAACGTCTTGAGCAGGCAGTATTATCGACCACTAGTTTTTCGTAACTCATAGTTTAAGACACCCCCCACTGTTCTTCGTATTTAAAACGCTACCACGAAGATGACCTTGCTTCAAACCGAAATTCACCGAGTGCACGATGGCAAGCTTGTGATTTGGCTTGAAACTTTATGAAAATGCCGCGATTCTCGACGTACCAGTCGGATGCTCATTGTATCTACAAACGAGAGGGCCATTATGGCGGAAACTATCTTCGATAAAATTCTTAGGCGGGAGATTCCAGCAAGCATCGTTTATGAGGACCAAGATATCTTAGCCTTTAACGATATCTCCCCGCAGGCCAAGCAACATATTCTCGTCATTCCCAAAAAAAAGGCTCGCAATCTAACTGAACTGAGAGAGTGGGATAGCCAACAAGTGGGCGTGTTTTTTCAGAAAATCGCGCTGGTGGCTGAGAGAGTTGGCATGGGCCAATCAGGATACCGTACCGTATTAAACACAGGTCGCGACGGTGGGCAATCGGTCGACTACATTCATGCACACATTTTAGGCGGAGAGCAACTCAGTGGTCATTTTAGCTGATGATACTCCACCTCGAGGCTTACTGAGCCTGGACTTGACTCAGGCTGTAGCCTTGCAGCCAAATAACTTCACATCTCTAAACCGAACACCATGGGCAGGTCTCGCCTTGGGCAAGGGCATTAAAAGGCGTCACTCTTCGACGAGTGATCAGCCAATAGGGGAATCATGGGAGCTCAGCTGTGATCCAGAGGCTCCCTCTAAACTGCTTCATGTTTCCGACGCGACGTTGGCAGATCTGATTGCTTGTCGCACGTCAGAGTGTCTTTCTGGAAATCTGGTAGCGGCTGGGCGCACAACCTGTGACATCCTGGTTAAATTAATCAATCCCGCGTCGCCTTTGTCACTTCAAATCCACCCGTCCGACGACAATAAACTTCTAAAACCTAATGAGTGTGGAAAGCCTGAAAGCTGGCTCATCCTAAGCTGTGACAAGGGTTCTGGCTTGTACATTGGCTTTAGCAGGCACCTAGAGAAAATGGACATTCAGCGCCTACTGGAGACAGGTCAATTCAGCGCGGACCTCTTGCACTTCGTGCCGGTCAAGCCTGGTGACTTCTTTGAGATAGAGCCCCACGTACCCCATGCCATCGGCCCCGGTGTCGTATTACTCGAACCCCAGAGGGTCACCGCAGGTAAAAGTGGAAAAACCTGGCGGATGTGGGACTGGAATCGACGATACAACGCCGCTGGCCAGGAAGATGCTGCCTCAGGGCGCCCCCGTGAACTTCACGTCAACGAAGCTGTGTCCTTATTGACGCCCGAATCACAAATTGGTTCAAAGTATGCTGACGCCCTTAAAAAGTCACCCACTACACTGAACCCACAGGTGGGCGTCTCGGCCACAGTCTATCCCCCTAACCCATGGTATCAGGTCATCATTCTCGATCTAGCCCACTCAGCCTCGGTTAAATTGCGCTCGAAAGCTTGCTTTGCAGGCTGCGTGGTTCTTGACGGAGTTGCACATTCAGCAGGTCAATTTGGCCGAAAAATACCGATGCAAACTGGGGACAATTTCTTTATCCCATCGGCCGCCCTGCCAAACACGTTGTCTTCTGTAGATGGACCAGCCCGCATTGCTTTGATTATTCCTGCCGGCAAAGGTGTTCCGGATCACAAGGGATCTATCTTTGATTAGATTGCGGGGTCTGTATTACTAGCGATGAACATGATAATCTTGCTGTTATTGAAATTTTGATGAAGGAGAACATAAACCATGGTGCCCTTTCGCATTTATGACAAAGCCGCCAGAGAGATGTGGATAGTGCTTAACTACCACAGTAAAGAGGATGCATACCTCCTTGCCCGTGAGGATGATAGCGATGCGGACGGCGAAATGCGGATTATATCATCTAAAGAGATGCTAAAATTCAAACTCGTTGATTTCCTCGATGAGGCCGAAGAAGTTTAATTAGTTCTTAATTTAGGACTTAAGCAAGAAGCCCCGCACTCAAAGTGCGGGGCTTCTTCATAGCTAATTATTATGGAATCAATTAGCGAACTGCATCCTTAAGCTCTTTGCCTGGGCGGAACACAGGAACTTTGCGAGCTGGGATTTGGATCTCTTCGCCAGTTTGTGGGTTGCGACCAACGCGAGCCTTGCGGGATGATACTGCGAAGGTACCGAAACCAACAAGCTTAACGCCGTCTTTTTTCTTGATGTTTTTTGAAACGACGTCGATCACAGCGTCAATTGCGCGCTCTGTGTCAGCTTTCGTCATTTCTGTGACTTTGGATACAGCTTCGATAAGTTCTGCCTTGTTCATAGGATCCTCCTAGAAGTTCAAAAAAAGCGTTTCAGGTTTAACCTGACGACAAGCTTTACAAGCCTTGTTCCTCTTGTCAAGCCCTCTCATCAACGTTTTTAAAAATTTTTTTGTGGCGAACTTCGGAGATTACTGTCTAAGAGACCCTTTAATTCCCGTATGCCAAGCACACCAACTTTCGTGTAAACTACTAGCCAGCAATCCCCTAGTAGACATAACGAACAGGGGAATCGATGAACTAACACCTTTGCTATCGCAACAACGAGGTTAACGGAACTTATGAAGCACAATTCGCTTAAGGTGTTCCTGATTTTCGCCATCATAAAGATCAATTTATTTATAGCGCTGGCGGCATTTGCTCAAACTCCACCACAGTTAGCTGACAGGGTCTTGGTTGCCATCAACAACATCCCCTACACCCAGCTCCAATTGGAAAGCTATCTCAACGTAAAAGAGTCTCTTCGTGACAATCCAGAATCATCACAAGTTGTGAATGAGTCAAACTGGGCTACCGCTTTAGATGCGTTTGTCAAAGAAATGATGATTCACCAGGAAGCCACGAAGTCTTCGGGATTTCGCCCCACCAAAGAAGCAATCCAGAAATTAAGAGCCAGGTCAGAAAAAACGTCTGCAAACGTTCCCCAATTCAAAACTGCGCTTACGCGACTGGCGCTAACGAAGGCTGAGCTGGAGACGGAAATACTGAGGATCGCCACGGTTGAAAATTATCGCCGCGGGAAAGCGTCGATCACGTCCCCCAATAAAGACGGCCAGAGCAACTGGGAAAATGATTTACAGACTCGGTCAATCGTCAGATTCTTTGACGGTGCGAAGGCATGGAAAAGTGTGAATCCCGGGATATGAAGATCATTGAAATCAACAGCACCGACCAACTTTCAACGGAAATACATGAACTGGCGCAAGCATGGACAATCTCGGGTGAGTTCTGGTCACTAGAGAGCTGCAAAAATACAATGCAAGCCAGCCCAAACTTCTTCAGTGCTGTGGCCAAGGCGGACGGACGACCCATCGGCTGGTATCTGGCCACAGTCAACGGTGACGATTGCGAGTTGTTATTCATTTACTCTCACCAAAACTCAAGGGGCCAGGGCGTTGGTAAGGCCCTACTCACTGACCTCGTGATGCGTGTAAAATCCAGTGATGCTATATCAGCCATCACCCTTGAGGTCAGGCAGAGCAACACAAGAGCCATTGATCTTTACGAAAGAGCCGGGTTCTCTAAAATCATGGTCAGGCCTAACTATTACAGCAATGGAGAAAACGCATTTGTCTATAAACTCAATATCGAGAACCGATGAAACCTCTAAATGACATCAGTGACGTGATTTGGCTGCAGACCAGCTTCATTGGTGACGTGGTTTTGACGACGTCGGCCATGGCATCATTGGCCAACGCCGCTCCTGGTATTAAACAGCACTTGATCACCACAAAAGCTGGCGCACAGGCCCTAGACAATCATCCGCTTTTAAACAGCATGCACGTTTTTAACAAGCGTGAAGGTCTTGTGACGCCCCTGTTAAGAGTCCGAACATCGATCCGGCATCTGGCCATGCGCTCACCCGTGATTTTACAACCACACAAAAGTCTCCGTTCAACGATCCTGGCCCGCATTCTCGGCTACCCCACCATCACGTACTGCGAGACCACTTTTTCCTGGACAGCCAAGGTGTCGGTACCGCGCGTAGCGGTATTCCACGAGGCGGATAGGATCGCCCTTTTACTGGAGGGACTCGGGCTTTCGCGAAAACAGTTCCTAGGCCGTCGCCCTATGCTCCCTCAAAAACATTTACCCGAGTATGCCAAAGCGATCGTGAATCAAAATCTCAAGTGGATTGGCCTTGCGCCGGGCAGCGTTTGGGCAACAAAACGCTGGCCCTCAGCTAAATACGCAAGCCTAGTCACCCATTTACTTGAAAAATCTGATTACGGTATCGTTTTAATCGGCGGTTCAGAGGACCAGACGGCGTGCAATTTTATCGAAGCCTCGAGTCTAACATCGACACCCGCAGCGGCAACGCGACTGCTAAACCTAGCTGGTAAAACGGATTTAAAGGACCTACCAGGAATCTATGCTCATTTGCGATGCTTGATTTCAAATGATAGCTCCCCCATACATTATGCATCCGCCTTTAATGTGCCGACACTGGCGATTTTTGGTGCTACCGTTCCCTCTATGGGGTTTTCACCCCTAGCCGATAAGAGTCTTATAGCGCAGACCGAACTCTCCTGCCGTCCGTGCGGCGATCACGGGCACCAAAAATGCCCTTTAAGCCACTTCAAATGTATGAATGATTTATCTGTGGACTTAGTGCTCGAAAAACTTCAGCAGCTCTTATAACTTTGAAAGCTCTACCAACGAATGTTAGGACGTTCTGGCCTCTGTCCTTCAACTCCCGCCCACTTGGGATCTGGGGGCGCAAAGTAAGGGAACTGAGCTTCATTCTTCTTCTTTTTCTTTGAAACCGTTTCAGACTGCGCAGGGATTTGCCTAGCGACTAAAAAGCTCCAAACGCCGCCAAAAGAGTCTTCTCCAACACCTCGACCACCGAACGACTGGATGGTTTTACCATTCAATGCTGCGTCTTCGATCGCAAGAAACCTGGTTCCATTTTTTGAATTCATCATGGAAAACACAAGATAGTCATCGAGTAAAACATCCACAACTTTTATCCGACTATCATCGTCCCATTGGATAGACTTATCCAGTTGATCAAACTTGGATACGTTGTCAGAAAATCGCTCGCCATAAAGAAGCCGATTTTTATCGATCACTTCAAAAGGCCTCTCTGTTTTGTAACGATCCCCCAAGTCGTCGGAGTCAGATGATGGGGGCATCAACAGATCTTTGACATGAGGGCGACCCAAACGATCAATCACTTGCTGACTCCCATTCGAAGACGTCGTGTAACTCTGTGCAACGACTGCAAGTAAATCAACATCACGCCCAAAAATTTCGGCGGGATTGAACTCAAGAACAACACTCAATACGTTTTGAGACCTGGGTTGTTTCATCTCAAGTTTTGGAGCCGACTTTCCCGCTAGGAATGGCTTTATCGTCTTACGAGACATTTCGAACGGATCACGCCTTAAACCGTGATAGAACAAAACGGCGTCCCCTGTGGCCACCTCTCCGAGCTTAGAGTTCACTTGCCCAATTTTCGGAAGTGAACAATAACCCTCGTGACGAGATGTGTCTTTAGGCGTACTAAACCAACACATGATAACTTTCTCGCCAAAATCCCGCACTTTCAGAGTTGGAGCCTTACCTGGCTTGGCCGATGGGATTTCCCGCAAATAGAACGCATAGTTGACCTTGTCCGAGAAAAATGCCTGCTCCTTGGAGCTCGCCACGACGTTGAGTCCCAGAGCTACATGATCCGGCTTACTGGGTGACGGAAAAACAAATAAATCCACAAGATCCCCAGCTGACTTCATGAGCTTAAGTTTTTCGCCGGCTGGATCGTTGCGAAGCTCAGCCGTAGCGCGAGGGCTGACGGTTCTGCAAGAGAGCAAAATTAGCACCGAGATCATAAGTCTATTAATATGCCGTAATGTCATGAAGAGGCTCCCAAGAAATCACCCTGGACGGTAGCTATAAGGGTATCAATCGACAAAAATCTAGTAAAGGCCACCGCATAAACCTACTAAACACATGGGGTCATACTCTATTTGACCGGGCCTTGGACTTATTTTTTGCCAAATGACACGTGGCCACGTGATCATCAACCAAACCACATGCTTGCATAAAAGCATAACAAATCGTCGTGCCTACGAATTTGAAACCTCGGTGCCGAAGATCTTTGCTGAGGGCATCGGACTGAGGCGTTCTAGTCGGCACAGATTTAAGATTTCGTCTAAATTTGACCAAAGGCTGACCGTCCACAAACTGCCACACGTAGTTTGAAAAACTACCAAACTCCCTTTGGACTTCAAGAAACGCTCGCGCGTTTGTCAAGGCGGCTTGAATCTTGAGCCGATTTCTGACAATACCCGGATCCTCGAGTAACTTGGTAAGTTTCTTTTGGTCAAACCTGGCGACCTTAATTGGATCAAACCCGGCAAACGCGCGTCGATAAGCTGCTCGCTTTTTCAAAATCGTGATCCACGAGAGTCCAGCTTGGGCACCTTCAAGTATAAGAAACTCGAAGAGCCGCTTATCGTCATATACTGGACGCCCCCACTCTTCGTCGTGGTAACGTTCATAGATTGACCCAACGGCCCATCCGCATCGTTTGCTTTTTTTTCCTTTAGATTTCAAACGTCAACTCCCTAAAAAATATACCCGCCGAAATGTTCGAACTCAAGAGGCAGTAATTATTTGATTTTTAGTTTTTCTTGAAGTCAGCCATTTGTTCGTCCGATCGAGGGTTTGTACCGGGCAAACCAAACCTTGAGAGCTAACATGAAACTAGTATCGCTCAAAATTTTCATACTCGCGACTCTACTGCAAAGCTCCTGCAGTGATCAGAGTTTTTCGAGCGAAGCATACCCTCAAGAGCCAGAAAAAAAGAAAGAAAAATCAGCGGACGCAAAAATAACTGAAATCGATGCAGCCGATCCAATTGTGGTCACAGGAACCTATCTTTCTTGCGCTGGCGTTTCCAGCATCGATCCAAACACTTCCATTTATGGGTGCGCTCTCCAAACTGCTCCGAATCAAAAAACCATGCCTCCTGCAGGATATACCTACGATTTCTTCGCACTGTCGGGCGGCAAACTCTACGATCCTGTCACCGAGAACGAACACAGCCCTTATCACGTAAAATTCTACATCCCAAATTTCTCCGCACGCGATCTCATCGTGGCCGCCAAAGCAAGACGCACTGCGGAATTACGGCCGGACTCGATGCCAGCAAATGCCGAATTTACACTTAAAATCCCAGAGGCTCCCATTTTTGATACGCGCGAGTCCTCAACGCTTAAAATTGGGACGCCGATCGCTGTTCAAAATCTTCAACTAGGACAAACCATTCGCTACACCATGGCGTCTCGCGGAGCCGCTTTGTCAAATCCGACGTGTCGACAATCTAATCCATTAACATATCCGACCGGATCTGCCGGAAGGTACAAGGTACGCGCCGTCTTATGCTCCAAAAACGGTGTTCCTTCACTCGTTCAAGAATTGAACTATACGGTCGAAGCTCCGCCTCCGGCTGAACCTCCACCACCGCCAACACCGCCAACACCGCCAACACCGCCTAAGAAGAACTGCCTCTGCAAATATTGATTACTGGCGATTTTTTGTGCAAAACGAACATGAACCGGCCATAAATCTAACCTAAACGCGTTTTTAATTGGTCTCCCATCTGAAATCTTGGGATAATTTCAGGACGTTTAGGCTCACAACCGACCGAAAACGATGGAGGCCAATCATGTCGAACACAGCACTGATAAAGTCACTGCAGGAACTCACAAACTTTGACGACATCATTAACTTCAAACGATATCCCATCAAGGATCTAACGTCACCGGCCGCCCAGGAGCTCCTGAAAGGGTGCCGTCAGTCAATTGCAAAATTAGGTGCCTGTGAAATGCCTGATTTCATCACGCCGAACGCTCTAACCTTGCTACAGGAAGAAAGTCGGGCTCTCGAAAAAGACGCGTTCTTTAAACCTGTCACCGGAAACGCCTATCTCGCTCCAGGTAATGAGAAGCTCCCCAAAGACCATCCAATCAATATGACAGAAACCACTCGCGTGGGCGTTATCGCTTACGATCAATATCCTGAAATTTCACTACTGAGACGAATATACGAATACGACCCTCTCATGAAGTTTGTCGGCGCTATTATGCAGCTGCCAGCCATTTACCGCTATGGTGACCCTATGGGGGGGTTAAACCTATCCGTCATGGTGCAAGACGATTATCTTCGGTGGCATTTTGACCAAACAGACTTTGTCACGTCTCTTTCCGTTCAGTCATCTGATGCCGGCGGTGAATTTGAATACGTACCGCTCATTAGAAACGAAAAAGCGGAAAACTATGAAGACGTTAAAAAACTACTAAACGGTGACAACTCCCGAGTTATCCGTATTAAGAACCATCCAGGCACTTTGGTGTTATTCAAAGGTCGATATTCCATACACCGCGTTACACCGATCAAAGGAAAAACATCCAGACTGATGGGACTCTTTGGGTTTGACTCCCAGCCGAACGTGTGTAGTACGCCGCACCTGCTTGAGATGCGCTACGGAAGACAAAAACCTTTGGCGACAAAGCCAACTTTCTAACGGCATTGATGCTGAAAAATACAAGGACGTGACGAGATGACGACGATGACGCCTCCGGCCCGAGATTGGGCCAAAAAATGGCTGGAACGCAAAATCACCGGCTTTGTAAATAACGAGCCACTGACAGCGTCAGGCTCAGCTTTCACTCCACTCAACCCTGCTGACGGTTCACCGATTGCCGCGCATTTTGAGTCTAGTCCAGCCCACGTGGATCAAGCCGTTCAGGCAGCACAAAAAGCATTCGTGAGTCAAGCTTGGCGCGGACTTTCCAGAGCCCAACGGGTCGAAAAAATTCGCGCTATTGCAAGCGCCATCCGCGAGCACCAAGTGGAGCTTGCGACCCTTGAAACGATTTCAAACGGCAAAACCTACGCCGAAGCCTTTATTGATGACCTTCCCGAAAGTGCGGACGTATTTGATTACTATGCCGGCTGGGTTGATAAGCTTTACGGTGAGACAAGCCCCGTCGCCGAAGGATTTCTAAACTTCACAAAAAGAGAACCGGTTGGCGTATGTGCGTTGGTTGTACCTTGGAACTTCCCATTGCTACTAGCCTGCTGGAAAATTGCGCCGGCTCTTGCCATGGGCAATACCGTGGTGGTTAAACCCGCTCCGCAGACGTCTTTGACGATGGTGCGCCTCGCTGAAATTATCCGTGATAAAAAAATTCTACCTACCGGTGTATTCAATGTGGTTTTGGGTGGCGCAACGGCGGGAGACGCGCTAACAAGACACTCTCTCGTCAATAAGATTTCATTCACTGGTGGTACGTCCACTGGCCGTTATGTACTGAAGGCCTCAGCCGAATCAAATCTAAAGCCTGTCACACTTGAGCTCGGCGGAAAGTCCCCCAACATCATCTTTCAAGATGCCGGGAACCTCGATTCCGTTGCAGATCGATCATTTACAGCCATGTTTTCTCACAAAGGTGAAAAATGCTCCGAGCCGACAAGGCTTATCATTCATGAAAGTATCCACGATGAGTTTATGCAAAAGCTCATCAAAAAAGCAGAAGCTGTGCGCTGCGGCGATCCTTTCTCTGCCGACACACATCAAGGACCTCAGTGTTTTGAAGATCACATGAAAAAAATCCTAGGCTATATCGACATCGGCAAAAAAGAAGGTGGGCGCATCATTGCTGGAGGGCATCGAGATACCACAGGTGCAAACGCAAAAGGCTGTTTTGTCAGACCCACAATCATTACCGATGTCACTGCAAAAATGACCATCTTCCAGGAAGAAATTTTTGGACCGGTCTTGGCGGTCACAAAATTTAAAACGGAAGCTGAAGCCATCCAGTTAGCTAACGATTCAAAGTATGGCCTCGCAGCGGGGCTCTATTCAAAAGACATTGATCGCGCAATGCGCGTTGCTGGGCAACTTGATGCAGGCCAAGTGTTTATCAATCGTTACGGATGTTATGACTTCGCGGCACCTTTTGGCGGCTTCAAGGAAAGTGGTTGGGGCAAGGAAATGGCCATTCACTCTCTAGATAGTTACACCAGGGTCAAAAGTGTCTGGGTGAAAATAGAATCCTAAACTAACACCACCGGGAATAAACTTTGACAGCTAGATCGTCTCGAAAAATAATCGATGTCATCACCTACCGCGGATGGGGTGGTTACTTCTTTGAAGACATCGATAAAATCCGTCAAACGTTTATTCCACCAGGCGATCGCTACCACACTCCCACAACTCATGGTCGTTACCCTTTTGTTCGAACACCTGCTCCAGTTATTGGGGTTGGCATAAGATTAGACGACGGCTCCATTCACTGGGGTGATGCGGTAGCCGTATCATTTGGTGGCAAAGCTGGCCGAGCTGGGCCAGGCAGTCCCGACGAGCTGGAGCGCTGGTTTAAAACAGATTTTAAATCGTGGGCGGATGGTAGGGACGTTTCCGGATGGCTACCTCTGGAGAAATCTTTTTTAAATGCGCACGAAACGGCACCTGCATTTGTTCGCTATGCCGTTAGTCAGGCACTTTTATCCACGGCAAGTCACGTCATGGGCTTGAGCCCTTTTAGACTCATCGCGAAAGATCTTGGTCTAGCCCCTGCCAAGCAGCCTATCACCTTGCATGGCTCATCGGGTGCTAATTGGGACGACGCGGTTGACCGCATGCTAGCAAGAAAGATTGCTTATCTGCCACAAGGTCAATTTGAAAGCCTCGAATCCCAAATCGGCCCCGGCGGAGCAAATCTTTTGAAATGGATTGAGGACTTTAAGCAAAGGGCCGCACGGTTTAATTACACACCAACGTTGACACTAGACTTCCACGGAGCCCTCGACGCTATATTTGATAACAGTAATGACAAAATCGCAGCATTCATCAGCCTCATGTCTCAAAAATCTGCCCCCCACCCGCTTCACATCGAAAGTCCGATCGTTGGCAAAACATTACAGGATCACGCAAAAAGACTGGCAGCCATTCGCGCGCGAGTCCGCGCGGCAGCGCCTACAACGAAAATCATCGCCGATGAATGGGCTAATGACGTTTCTGATATTGAGTATCTGTTGGATCAAAAATCAGTGGACGGCATCCATATTAAAATGCCTGACACTGGTACACTTTCAGAATGCGCCGAAGCCGTCCGCATCTGCAAACAAGCGAACACATTTGTTCTACTTGGCGGCAGCTGCACAGAAACCGACATCGGATCTCGCTCATCTGTTCACTTAGCCCTCGCCTGCTCACCGGATGTGCTATTGGTTAAGCCCGGGATGGGTTTTGACGAGTCATACGCGCAAATGTATAACGAGATGGCAAGACAGCTCAGCATCTTCTGAGCATCTGAAGATATAATCTTAACGGCATCTCTTGCGGCCCGCTCAGCATCAGATAAGAAACTCGTAAGTATTAAAATGTTTTAACGCCTAGAGTCCGAAATCATTGAAATTTCGAGGACTATTTGGCGAAACGATAACATGCAACGGTGAAGCCGCTTAAAATCACGTCCGATTAGGGAGACTCTGAGGGTCAATGATGCATCAAAAAAAAGACAAAGCGGATTTTCGAGAGTACTTACTTGGGTACACAAATGCTTCCATTGACTCTGACGTATACAAAGCTCTCGCTTTTTATCTGAGCTTCATGCTTTTGGATTTTTATGGATCATCCGAAGATTATCCGATTCTTTGGAGTATTCGCATCGGCGTTGTCTCGGTATGTGCATTTTTAGCATTTTTTAACAAACATCCGATCATTCACCAAAACCGTCGATTTTTCTATATTTTCTCCATGATGCTAATCATGAACAGCACGGTTCTGATATGGTCGATTAGATATCCCGACACGCTGCCCGCTAACACTGGCGTACCGTCGGCTATTCTCGTCTGTTGCATGGCGATTTTCCGCATGGTTGCAAGTGACGCTCTCATGATTGGCTTCATTTATTGCTTATCATTTTGCATCTTGCTGGCTTCAAGAGATGCTACCACACAAGTTTGGCAGAATTACGCTTTCGGTCTTGGAATTGCTTACACTCTCGGCGGGATCGGCGCTATTGTTTCAGAGCAAAACTTGTATAGATCATATATGGCAGAAAAACTTCTTCGCCGAGAAACTGAACGGGCAGACAACCTGCTTATAAAGACATTTCCGCTAGAGGTAGCTAAAGAGCTAAAAGATCACCAAAAATCTCAAGCGCGACGCTTTGATACTGTGTCCGTAATGTTTTGCGATATCGTAAATTTTACGGAGGCATCCTCCAACATGCCGCCGGAAGAGCTCGTGGAATGCCTTAATGGAGTTTTTTCCGCTTTTGATCATCTCACAGAGCAGCATGGATGCGAGAAGATCAAAACAATTGGCGATGCTTACATGGCAGTCTGCGGGGCACCAACTCCCCGGGACGATCATGCGCAAAGGATCGTGGGGCTAGCGATGGCCATAAAAGCTGTCGCAAAAGACTTTTATTTGAACGGATCTCCACTGACATTACGGATTGGGATAAATACAGGACCGATTGTGGCAGGTGTGATCGGAAAAAACCGATTTGCTTATGATCTCTGGGGCGATAGCGTAAACATAGCGAGTCGCATGGAAGCGCTTTGCACACCCGGTCAAATTCTTCTAACAGAGAGCACGAAGTCTTATCTGGGTGATGCTTATAGCCTTCGCAAGGTTACATCGCTCAACGTGAAGGGCAGGGGCAAGATGGATGCGTGGCAACTTGTTGGGTACGATAGCGTCACTGAGTCCCCCTCAGAGCTTGTAGCCTAGTGCGAAAATTTCGCCATGACGGATTTTTTCAGTCAAAAATATGCCTTGATTGTCGCTATTGCGCCAGAACGCCGACCTGTGAGGCAGGGGCAAAAACAACCGCCTAACTTACAGTAATCAATCCGGTATCAATAAACCCTCAATTTAAACCGCGCAATTCCGATTACCCTTATGGGTCTTTTATCCGAATAAGGGGGTTTTCGTGAGTTATTCAAAGTTCATTGCCGCTGGTATCGCATTTGCGTTTGTGGCCTGCACCGGTGCAGAGGACTCCAATAGACGCCTTAAGCCAGTAAAGGCCGTTGCTGATAACACAGAGGCAGATGATACGTCTGAAGATGATGCATACATTATGGATTTGACCGGTGCTGCAGCTCAGCCTGCCGAAACTGGGAAGGTCAAGGTAACCGCATCCGTCGCTGCAGATCTGCAAGAAGGTCGTGCAAGCCGCATGGCTTCGCGTGCCATGAAGCTCGCCGACACTGATAAATCAGGATCTCTAACCTGGGATGAGTTTAAAGCAGGCGCAGAAAAGTTAAGAGATATGCATAAGCATAGAATTAAGCACGCTCCCGATGAAGTAATGAAAACAAAAATTGAGACACGCCTCAAATCTGACTTTGAGGAATTTGCTGGCGCTGATTCATCGATGGATGAAGATGAATTAGAGTCATTCTTAGTCTATTACGCACCACGCATTTCGCACTTACGAGACCGCGGCCTCGGATTCGGCAGCCGTTGGCTAGATAAGGATCCTAATAATGAAGATAAACCAAGCCATCAACCCCAAACCTGGGAACAAATTGTCGCCAAGTTTGATAAAAACAAAGACAGTATGCTGGATAAGGACGAGTTTGAGGCTCTAAGAGCTGAGCGTCACTCCCGCAAGAGATAGATCCATTTAAAAAAAAGAGGCTGCTCAAACCCTTCAATGTGAAAATAAAGAAGCCCTCCCCGGCCAGAAGTGGCCAGGGAGGGCTTAAACCATCTCATCGGCGAGACACGCCGCGTCGCGCACCATGCGCTATCGCAAACCGCACTAGAATAAATCTAGTGTAGCCAGCTTATCAGTGTTTTACCTTGATCTGGGTCACTTCTTCGCGAGCGGCTGGTGTCTTTGGGAGGGTAACTTTCAAAACGCCGTCCTTATAGGATGCGTCTACTTTGCCCTTCTCCACGTCACAAGGCAAACTAATGCCGCGCTCAAACGCTCCGTAGTAACGTTCACTGCGATACATGTTCTTGGACTCTTCTTTGCTGGCGCAACGCTTTTCACCAGACAACCAAAGAATCCCGTTGCGAAGCTCAACTTTGATATCCTTTTCATCCACTCCAGGCAGATCGGCTGACACTTCGATATTCTTGTCGGTCTCAGCGACGTCAACCCGAGGCGACATCAAACGATCCTCATCTTCAGTTAAAAAAGGCGCTCTCAGCGCGGAATCAATCGCTCTTTCATAATCACGAAACCAATCACGACTTAGCCCCATGCCTCTAGTGGAAAGACGTGGAAATAGTGATGATCCTAGGCTAACCAATTCATTACGCATAACTTAAATCTCCTTCTTTTGGCGTGTCACCAAGTTTGTAGCAGCGTGAACGTCACACTCACAAGGATCCCAATAAAGCAAATTAAGTGCCAATTGTGTCTTTTATTCAATAATCTTGTTAATGCGAGTGCTTGGCCACCAACATTGCAAGCAACAAGACTCGATCCTTTGTCCTTGCGGCTTGAAACAAAACAGCATGGGGCATTTGACACAGCAAGTCGATCAGATGGAGAACTCAAACTGAATGCAAGCAAACTCCTGAAATGATCATGCTTTTAAAATAAATCCGTACATACAGAGCGCTTGGCACGAGCCATGCATTAAGAGTTTTTGTGTTGGGAAGCAGCGATGCTGACCAAAACTCCAGTGGATGAGAGATCCATCGGTAGAGTTGTTTAGTAGCTACCGTAGTTAAGGCCGCTGATAGTGCGGGAGACTGTATTATCAGATGCCGGCTGCAAACAGTCCTGAAGAGATCTGACTTTGGGACAGGGGCGACTTAGCAGGTCATAGCGAGAGCGAACCGTGAAGTCCCTGAATCCCACCCTCTGCAGACGAGGGTGGGACCAAAAAAAAGTGCCGAGCTTCCACCAACGGGGCGAAGGCTGTACTGATCGAGAAGAACTAAACACAAGCATCGATCAGACTTTTTACGGGATGGATGGATGACATGTTGAGAGGGAGTGATGGGAAAGCACGGAACCAGTTATAGATGTTTTGCTCGGTTTCCTTTGGGCAAGACAACCGAAGACGACAAGTAGCCCCTGAAAAGGCATGCGAATGCGTAGGCGGGTCTGTAAGTGGGGCGGGTGAGATCAGATAAGGGTACCCAAATAGGTTATTTTGGGGGACTCGAGGATCTCAGGGGTAAGATGGCCCGTAGGTTACGGACCATCTGCGCGACGGTACCTCAAGAGCTAGCTTTGTGAGGTGCTATGGGTGGGCGTCAACCAGATGAGCTTGGTGGGCATGTTCGGAGACGACTTAATTGCCACGCTAGATTTGGGAATGCGTTACCAGTAGGAGAGTCGACCCCAAAGGCGTACTAGGGAAATCCTAACGTGCGCTCAGGTCGCAGAGGGTGGCGGTCATAAGTGTCAACTACGGTTGACAATGGAGACCACCACCCTTTTCGCTTTTTTTGTAGTTTTTTAAAAAACAAAATAGATCCTAAACACCCTTCAAAATTGACAAGACCTCCTCATCAGACGTCTGTGCAAAGACATGGTAAGAGCCCCCCACCCCGTAGAAAAACTCTGGCTGCGTTAGACATACTACGAAATCAGCAACGCTTCGGAGCTCGGTTACGGCCTCAGATGGCGCGACTGGAACAGCTACGACAACCCTGGCTGGATGTTTCGAGCGAACAGCTTGCACGGCCGCTTTCATACTAGCTCCCGTCGCCAAACCATCATCAACTAAGATGACGCACTTATTGGCCAGATCTGCGTGCTTACGACCCAGCATAAACATTCCTTCGCGTTGTTCGACTTCTGATTTTTTCTTTGATTTAAGACGTTGCATGGTGGCCTCGTCGACTCGCATACGATCAATCAAGTCTTGATTGATGTATTCTGCCCCGGCACTGGCCACCGCTCCGAGAGCTAGCTCATCATGTCCAGGCATGCCGATTTTTCTAACCACTAGAATATCGAGAGGAAGACCGAGCTTCTTGGCTACCTCTCTCGCTACTGGAACACCGCCGCGGGGTAAACCTAGCACGACGGCATCCAGTGGCTTTGAGTCTCCAGCCATGCAAAAATCACTGATCCGCTCGCGAAGTCTATCCCCGAGCTGCTCTCCTGCATGTACACGGTCGCGAAACATCATATGAAAAACCTACGAAACCGCACCTTCAAGCAGTCCAAACTTTTCAAGACGGTATCGCAGCGTATGCCGCGTCACGTGCAAAAGTCTCGCTGCTTTGGTTTGATTAAAGCGTGCGCGTTCCAGAGCTTCTTTTAAAAGCCTCTTCTCTAGATCCTCTAAATCAATACCGCCCATCGGCAGAATGAATTCAGAAGCCGCCGTCGGAAATCCTTCTGAAAGAGAGTCAAGCTTCAGAGCGGGCCGAGGAGCTTCACAATTGGGCATTTGGCCGGCCGCCAGGTGGTCTGCATAGTTGATCTCAAGAACGTCGGACGAGATGATTTTTGGCTGGTTGAAAATAATACTCCTCTGAAGCGTATTTTTCAGCTCTCTAACATTACCTGGCCAACTATGCCCCTGGAGTTCTGCCAAGGCCGCCTCATCTACAATTGGTTTGTTGACACCCAAAGCAGATGAGATCCGTGACAGTAAATAGTCGACAAGCTGAGGGATATCGGAGCGCCTCTCTCTCAGTGGCGGTACGACAATGGGGACGACATTGAGCCTGTAGTATAAATCTGCCCTGAAGTTTCCGCTGATCACTTCATTTTCAAGGTTTCGGTTCGTGGCAGCAACAATTCGGCCTTGAAAGTCGATGTCTCTTGTCCCGCCGACCCGCCTAAAGCGGCGATACTCGAGAACTCGCAAAAGCTTGGCTTGTAGCTTGGCCGGCATCTCGCCAATTTCATCGAGAAAGACCGTGCCACCACCGGCAACCTCGAAAAGGCCCAATTTTCGCTCCTTGGCATCCGTAAACGCGCCTCGTTCGTGACCAAACAGCTCACTTTCGAGCAACGCTTCTGGAATACTGGCACAATTCACTTCGACAAAAGGACTGTTACTCCGATTTGACCACTCATGAATCGCCCTCGCTGCCAACTCTTTACCCGATCCACTCTCTCCGTGCACGAGAACTGTGTCGGCTTTGCTCTCGGCAACTCGTCTTAGGATCTTCTTCAACCGACGCATTGGTTCGCTGTCGCCCACAATCGTAAAATCATCTTTTGACTCTGCAACGGGCACGGGGAAGGCCAAATCTCTTAGCGCTTCATTCATGAAAATCTCCTTTTTCTGCGTGATTGTTTGTGAGACGTCGTAGTACCGTTTCGTGTGTTCGGCAGACGAAGCCGCGTTTTCAGCGATTTAGTACAAACAAAATCACCCTGTGTCCAGCTCGACTAGTGTGAAAACTCGTACATTTTTTTAATTTAAAATTTTCTAAAGCAAACGTTAACCTGCATGTAGCAGATTGAATCAATCAGATCCGTTCACGAGTAGTCAACAACGCGTACATTTTAGGGACTAGGGTAACTCTTGCACCGCAGAGTCTTTGAGCATTTGAGAATTTATGTGTCCGACCCAACTTATACTGCCGGATGATCTTTGGTAAAACTCAACGCTGTTATTGAAATTTCCTTCAAGTGTCGCAAATTGTTGCTTGGCCTTATCGTAAGCAAGAATCATGGCCGCATGGCTACCAACGCGGAAGTAATCCCCCATGATAGCCTCCGTCTTACTCTTCTCGACCAATGTCGAACCGTTCATGACGGCCCCCAGCCCCGACCAATATGACTGGCTATAATGCGTATTTTCAGACCCAGATCTGGTCTTCAAGTAAGGGGTGATCACCCAGTTGTAGAATATGTGGCACCAGCCGCCAGCTCCGTGGGTGTAGTTTTTACTTCTGTCGTAGCGATTCAAATCCCAGTCACTTTCTTCAGCAAGGCCGCGCATGACGATCCTTGCGCGCAGCCGAGTTAAAGCATCTCCAACCCCATCTGTGACAAAGTTATACGTTCGGCTCGTCGATCCTATGTAACGGCCTGTAGTTTGAGTTCGATCACTGCGATCAAAAAAGTGTAATCGCATTTTGTAGACCGTCGCTGGTTGCAGATTCTCACCCGCCAAGGTTAATACGCCCTGATCATCTAGTGTAACGGCGGTGAGGCTTACAATATACTTGGAGGAGTCCGTTAGGGCGTATCCACCCAAGACCACGCCTAGCTTTGATTTAAGGGCGGTCAGACTTGTGTTTGTGATCTTGGCTCTTATCTTGGGGGCCGTTGCGTGGAGGTTTGCCTGACCAAATTTATAGTCGAAATCAACCCCAGTTACTTTCATCACCGCACGTTCAATCGAAGTGCGATCGTATTCAAACCTATCGATTGCGGGATTTAGCGGCTCAGAGCTAATGGCGGCTTGATCGCTCGTACGCTCTTCTTCGACGACCGAGCCGTCAAGTTTCACCGCAAGCCAAATGGGATTTTTTGAAATGAAGTCAGTCGCTGAAAGCGAGATAACTTGTACTTGATCTTTGCTGATGGTCTGAGGGATTTTGTGAGCTGCTACCGTGCCAACACCAGTCTGTGCAAAAGATCCGTCAGCGAGTTGCAGCTTTTGCTGCCCTTGCGGATTACTGCGGCAGGCATCCAAACCAGACAAACAATAGACAAATGAACCGCCGGTAATTTGTCTTGTAGGTTGAGCCGTAACTTGAACCAACCCATTGCCAAGATCGACAATATTTGCCCGAATGCGCGACTCTCCACCCTGACCGATAGGCTTATTGGTCTGAATCTGACCGGTGCCACAGGCTGTCGTCAAAAAAACGCAAAAAGCGGCCGCCGCCAACCGAACCTGACGTGTCCCAACCAGAAATTTTAGAACCGCAGCCATCAAAAACCTCGGTTTCAATCGTCCAAATTCACGCAATCCACCCCTGATCTGAGCAACAATCAGGCCAAGCCTAACGGCCCTTTTTTTAATAATTATTGTAATAATTTCGGGCGCTTGTGACCCCACGTCAATGTCGGGCCACGGCACAATCTGGACAGTGTCAAAGGTCTATACAACAAAGCCCCCCGTGGAGCCCTACGCTAAAGGGCTCCACGGGGGGGGGGCGTCGTCTCATGGTCGCTAAGTCTCAGTTTCCGAGTTTAGCGTTCTCCACATCAGTCATGCATTCCTTCTTGCCGAGGGGACCATAGGTTTTCTCGACCTCTTCAGATAACTTTTTGCCATCTGGTGATCTGGTAATAATGACGTGAGCCCAGCCTTTTAGATTCGGGTCAGACTCGTGTTTAATACCATTTTTGCACATGTGAGTGAGCTTATTAGGCAACGTTGGCGTTGAAGGACATCCAGCAGGCGTGCCTTCCGGTGCTTTTTGAGCACAAACTTGCTGGCCACCAACAACCACGCACTGTCCGGCTTGCAACCAAATAGAACGATCTTCAGCTGAGTTTGCCAAAGATGCTGAGACACCGGCGTAAACAAATAAAGCAACAACTGCAAATCTCATTGAAGACACTCCCATGGTTAAATTTACGTCTCCTATCATAACGAGTCTGAAAGATGAGGAGCAAGCCATTTCGCGACAGTTTCGATCGGGAGCCCCTTTCTAGCCGCGTAAACCTCCAGCTGATCTCTTTTTATATCCCCAACCCTGAAATATTTGGCCTCAGGGTGTGCAAAATATAATCCGCTGACCGAACTCCCAGGACTCATAGCGTAACTCTCTGTAAGACTGACACCGGTATGCTTCTCAGCCTCGAGCAGCTCCCAGATTTTAGCCTTTTCCGTATGATCGGGACAGGCCGGATACCCTGGCGCAGGCCGGATACCTCGGTAGTTTTCCCGAATAAGATCATCCATGTTCGCCGGCTTTGATGGATCCTCATAACCCCAGTTCTCGCGTACCACTTTGTGCATCTTCTCAGCCAACGCCTCGGCAATGCGATCTCCAAGCGCCTTCACAAGGATCGCCGAATAATCGTCGTGCTCATGCTCATACTGCTTGGCCAGCTCGTCCACCCCAGATCCAGCAGTGACGACAAATGCCCCAACGTAGTCTGCCCTTCCGGAATCTCTGGGCGCAACATAGTCGGCCAGACACATGTAGGCTCCGGACTCAGACTTCTCCCTCTGCTGCCTCAGAAAACATAACTTCGATAGGGGCTTTTTTCGCGACTCGTCTTTATAGAGAATCACATCGTCCCCGTCGGAGTTCGCCGGCCAAATGCCGACGACCGCCCTGGGCTTAAACGCGCGATTTTTTGAAATTTTTGTAAGCATATCCTGTGCATCGGCGAACAATTTTTTCGCCTCTTCCCCGTACTTCTTACTCTCAAAAATCTTCGGATAAACGCCTTGGATGCCCCACGTCCAAAAAAATGGGGACCAGTCTATGAATGGTAAAATATCATCAACACTAAGATCATCGAAAACAACAACGCCTTTCTTTGCAGGCTCATCAACGCGGGCATCTTTCCAGTCAGATACAAATTTACCGCGAGCTGCCGCCTCGTAAGATACGAAGCTTGCCTTGGAATGGGATTCAAGCCAACGCTGACGCATCTCCTCTTGGCTAGTCTGATGTGACTTTATGAAGTCAACTTTTTGAGTCGGACTTGTCAAAGCCGAACAGACATTAACGACCAATGACGCATCACCGACATGAACCACGGGACCACTGTAGCAAGGCGCAATCTTGATGGCCGTGTGAGCGCGGCTGGTCGTAGCACCGCCGATCAGCAATGGCACTTTAAAATTAAGTCGCTCCATCTCTTTGGCTACATGAATCATCTCATCCAGTGACGGCGTGATAAGACCCGAAAGTCCAATCATATCGGCTCTGATATCCTTAGCCTTTTCGAGTATGTCCTCACAGCGAACCATCACACCCATGTCATGTACTTCATAGTTGTTACAGGCCAGCACGACTCCCACGATGTTTTTACCGATATCGTGGACATCACCTTTAACTGTCGCAATGAGAAATTTACCCTGATTTGAGGCCACGGCAGATTTTGCAGCAAGTTTTTCTTGCTCCATATGCGGCTCAAGCCACGCAACGGCTTTTTTCATCACGCGCGCGGATTTGACCACCTGCGGCAGGAACATCTTCCCTGCACCGAAAAGCTCGCCGACTACTTTCATGCCATCCATCAAAGGCCCTTCGATCACGTCGAGAGGTCTTTTTAGAGCATGCAAAGCCTCTTCGGTATCCGCATCAATAAACTCAGTGACGCCATTGACGAGCGAGTGAACGATTCGGGACCTGAAATCACCGAGACGCCACTCATTTGTGTCACGCTTTTGCGTTTTTCCCTCGCCCTTAAATCTCTCGCCAAAACTTATCAAACGGTCTGTGGCATCAGGCCTGCGGTTCAAAAGTACGTCTTCGACGTAAAGCAAAAGCTCTGGATCAATCTCTTCATAAACTTCTAGCATTCCAGCATTGACAATACCCATATCAAGACCAGCGTTGATAGCATGGTATAAGAATGCTGCGTGCATTGCCTCACGAACTCGATTATTACCCCTAAACGAAAAACTGACGTTTGAAATACCGCCTGAGGTCCGCACACCGGGACAGACTTGTTTGATTTCTCGAACAGATTCAATGAAATCAACTGCATAATTGTTGTGTTCATCTATACCAGTTCCGACAGTCAGAACGTTCGGGTCAAATATGATGTCTTCGGGCAGCATACCAACTTGGTTCGTTAGAATATCGTATGCGCGCCGGCATATTCTGACTTTATCGGCCTTGGTTGCTGCCTGTCCCTGCTCGTCAAAAGCCATGACAACAACGGCGGCTCCATATTGCTGGCACAGACGAGCCTGCGTCACGAATGACGATTCACCTTCTTTCAGGGAAATTGAGTTCACAATTGGCTTGCCTTGAACACACTTTAAGCCCGCTTCGATCACTGACCATTTTGAGCTGTCAATCATGACCGGGACCCGCGCGATATCCGGCTCACTCGCGATGAGGTTCAAAAAACGAACCATACTGGCTTCGCTATCGATCATCCCCTCGTCGAAGTTGACATCAATGATATTTGCACCGTTCTCAACTTGTTGTCTTGCGACAGCGATGGCCGCCTCGAAATTTCCATCTTTTATCAATCCCGCAAACTTCGGCGAACCAGTCACATTGGTTCGCTCACCAATAACCACAAAAGGTGACCTCGGTTCGGTCATCTTGAATCCCTCAAGACCACTCACTCTCGTGGCAGAAATCGCCTTGGCAGGCACGCGAGGTTTGACGCCCTTCAATGCTTCGGCAATATCTCTAATGTGATCGGGCGTCGTTCCGCAACAGCCGCCAGCAATGTTAAAAAAACCGGCCTGAGCGTAATCCCGCATAACGGCAGCCATATCGGCTGGCTTTTCGTCATACCCAGTGGGGCTTAAGGGATTAGGCAAACCCGCATTCGGATAACAACTCACGTAGCAATCTGCGAGCGCGGACAACTCTTCAAGATATGGGCGCATGTCTTCCGCACCGAGCGCACAATTTATTCCCACGCTAAATGGTTTTGCGTGACGGATGGAATACCAGAATGCCTCGACCGTCTGACCCGAAAGCGTTCGTCCAGATGCGTCGGTGATCGTCACAGAAAGCATAACCGGCCAGCGCTTCTTTCGAAGGTTAAAGAACTTTTCCAAGGCAAATATAGCGGCCTTTAGATTTAAGGTGTCAAAGACGGTTTCGGCCAAAAGTAGATCAACGCCGCCGTCCACCAGACCTTCGATTTGCTCCAGATATGCAGAGACTAATTCGTCAAAGCTAACCGCTCGAAAGCCTGGATTATTGACGTCGGGGGAAAGGGAGGCCGTCTTATTCGTAGGTCCGATGGCACCCGCCACGAAGCAACGTCTCCCGGGAGATTCCGCCTCAACTTGCAGGCAAGCTTCTTTTGCAATCCTTGCGGCATGCAAATTGATCTCCTTAGCAATCGTTTGCAGCTTGTAGTCGGTCTGGGCTATCGATGTCGCATTGAAAGTGTTTGTTTCAATGATATCGGATCCAGCGCGCAAATACTCCAAGTGAATGGCTTTAATGATGTCCGGCTTCGTCAAAACAAGTAAATCGTTGTTACCTTTGAGGTCCAACGGATGCTGTTTGAAGCGTTCACCGCGGAAATCACTCTCAGACAGTTGGTAGCGTTGGATCATAGTACCCATGCCACCATCAAGCATCAGAAGACGTGTCCGAAGCAGGTCTTCGAGGTTGCTACTTGTTTTGTCTTGGGGTGATGTTGTCATTGCATCATTCAATCTAAACGTTCCATCTAGGCACAAGGACCAAAACGGTCCTGATAATCGCTGACTCAGGAGCCCGGGAAGGGTGCTATTTGCTATGCCTTTGAAATAACAAGCTTCTTGAACGCGTCACCATATCAAAACGGGGGGTTGGCTTAAAGCCCGAAAACAATGACGACACTGTCAAAGTAATTAACATCTCCAATCAGCATAACCCCCTGAATTCAATGACAAACATATTTGGTGCGTAACTTGCTATACTAGGAAGGCTATTAACGGAAAACTCGAAAGCTTCTAGGAGGGCTGTGATGGTTCGGTTGTCGGCACTACTGATTGCGATGGGACTCTTTGCCGCTTGTGAACGCTCAAATCGAAACATTGAGGTTCAGCCGCCCAGCAAAAAAGACGTTTTGCAGGACAACAAAGACGGTAGCGATGACTTTACCAATGTATTCACAACTGGAAGTCTGAAATTAGTCATCTCGGGTTTTCCATCCTCGGCTAACTCAGCTGCAGTGACTATCTCTGGTTTTGAAGAACCAGTCGTGCGTACATTGTCTTTAGTGTCCGGACAAGGCGTTACCACAGTCACTGACTTGGCTCCTGGATCTGTCGACATCACTGTGAGAGCAGTGATTGGATCCGTGACCTACAACGGGACTACAAATTTAAAAGTTTCAAAAGGCATGATCACAAGCGGCGAAATTAAAATGCAGGCCACAACAAACCCCACACCTACCCCAAATCCAGATCCGCAAATGACGCCAATGCCTCAGCCCATACCTCAGCCAACGCCTCAATCTGGTCCACAATCTGGTCCTAGCGGCGGTAATGGCGGCGGAACCGGGCCGAGCAATAACAATAGTAGTATTGACATCGGAGTTGATATTGGAAGTGGTTCAAAACCAAACCAAGGCACCTCGCCACCCAGCAACATTGGCGGCAGTGGTCCCGGTAGTAGCAGCATCGATATTGGTATCGACATCGGAGGCCGACCTCCTTCCTCAAACCAGGGCGGTCAGGTAGTACCACAGCAAAATATTTGGGACGGAAAATCTTTCCAAGGCAATAGCATGTTCAGCATCGAGCCAATTGACTAATAGCTCACGATATTTTAGCAATTCAATCCGGGCTCACCGTAATAAACGGTGAGCCCTTTGCTTTTACGCCGTCGAACGCGGCTACGGCTAAGTTACCCTCAATCTTCAGAAACACGAGCATTGCTTTAAAAAGAATTGGATGACACTGTCAAAAAAATTGACAGCCCAGCCCTCGCTTCTCTCCTCTAAGCCCCCTAAACCATAGAGCGTATTTATTGGCACCGGCCTTGCACCCCGGGCACCAGGGCGTTAGGTGCCCTACTGCGGAACTATTGCTGTCGTTGCTGAACTAAAGCGGAAATGGAGTGAGACATGTCCAACACCACCTTCTCAAAAAGTAAAATTAGCGTAAAGAAATCCACCTGGCTCAAAAAATCCATCATAGGAGCCTCCGTGTTGTCAGTATTAGCTGCCCTTGGATTCGGAGTCTACCGCGCTGCAGAAACCGCCACGGTACCGGTTAGACCTCATAGGTCTCATAGTGCCAGCCACGTCGATTCAACGTCTCAGCTACCGGTTTTCGCTCAAAAGACAATGCCATCTCATACAAAAAACCTTGAGGCTCACAAAAAATCCAAGAAACACATCGCTAGCAAGGGTAAAAAATCTGGTAAGAAACTCGCAAAAGCAAAACATAAGAAGCATTCAAAAATCGCCTCTAGATCAAAACACAAAAAAGCGAATTTAAGTAAACTCAGCCATAAGCATCACAAGCTGGCGAAGCATTCAAAACACTTGGCCAAACATAAGAAGAGCAAAAAAACCTCCAAACATTTGGCAGCTAAATAACCTGTCCCAATTGGATTAGATTTAAACTCGAACAAGCACCCCCGACCGCCCCTTGGGTAAATCGGGGGTGTTTGACGTTCATAGGCTATAAAGAGCCTGATCGGCCGTCTGGTAATTAAAAAAACGCCATCCCAATATTCAATCATTTTCGGCTGTTATGGCGCACCTTTCCTCAATTTAAAAAAAACACAAAAGTTCGTGGCGATTTTGCCGACCGATCTCCTTGGAACGTGCTCCTAGAGGTCTGATGTGAAAATTGAGCGATTAAATTATCCCGGGTTAACAGTGGCAGCGGTTTTAAGCCGCCTAGCGATGACTGCTCTTTTTTTGTCCGGGTTGTGCCCAGCTGCTGAAATCATGGCACAGGATGAGATTATGCCGGTTGATTCGAGCGGGGTCATCGAGCCCTCACCCGATCAACCGATGGCGTCTGGAGCGAAGGCTGGGGCTGCCGACGATGATGACAATATCATAAAGGTTCCAAAAGAGCCGGATCCCCCTCCCCCAAAACAATTTACATCCCGGGAAATTCAAGCCGTCTGTGCTAAATATAAAAATAATCTCGTCTCCGTCTACGGAGAGCTTTACAAAATCAGAAACTGCACACGCCACCTCATCGTAAATCAGGAGGAGATTTTCAAATTCGCCCGCGAGGGCATTAAAACTATTGAAGTTGAAGCCACTGACGTAGCCGCCCTACCGGTCGGGGATACCTGGGAGCACGTCAGCACGAAAGACCGTCCCTGCACTTTTTTCAGTAAAAAATACGTTACATTCTCATACACCGACATTTATTTCGTCGAAAACTGCGTTCGTAAATTGGTCCCGGACTACGAAACACTGCTCAGTCATCGCAAGGCTCAAGGAATAAAAAGCACCGAAATTCTCGCCCTTACAGCACGAGAATTTTACGGCATTAGACAGGGGCGCGACATCACCTCGATTGTTGATAAGGAATTCAGCAAACTTCTTGACGGTAGCGCCGGCGTCGACATCATTCCAATCGACGAAGCTTGCAAGGGTGTTGACGGCAAAATAGTCACATTCTACTCACGTATGTATAAAATTGAAAAGTGCCGGAAACGCGAAATTAACGCCGAGAAGTACACGATGGGCCGACGCATAAACGATGCGAAACTTATCGAACTACGTCCCGAGCAATGGGTTTCGATGCCGGACGGGAAACCTTTCGAGCCAAAGTAAGACGCACCCTGCAAATTCTGCCCAATGACTAGTACCTACGGTGAGTCGTAATATAGACTCAGTAGATTGAGTCTTTACCCACACCGCGCGAAGGTGCTCTATGTCGCAGCTCTTGGGCCTCTCTGGCATTAGTTTTGCCATTTGGTACGCTCTGACACATCCTGCCGCTAAATTTCACGGCTACTGGGATCCAGCGGCCATGGTTCTTTTAGGCGTGGCTCCACCATCAGTGATGATGTTGTCGCACACCGTGCAAGATCTAATTATGGGGGTCAAGCTCCTAGTATCGTCAATTTTTAGCCGCCACTCCCAGCATCAAGCAGAAATTATCGCAACTTTAACTCGGGCGTCACAGATTGTGCGAACTGACGGTCTAGGCTCTCTCGTTCCACTGCGCGACCAAACTCGCTATGACCTCCTCCGCGATGGGTTTTCACTCATCATAAATGACTTTAAAACTGAAGAGATTAGACACAACCTTCTCGCACGCATTAACGCAAAGCAAACACACATGTCTCTCGCAGCCAATTTGTTCGAAAATATGTCAAAACTATGCCCCGGCATGGGAATGATCGGAACTCTGATGGGTCTCATCGCTATGCTCTCAAATATGAGTGACCCTACAAAATTAGGAAGCGGCATGGCCATGGCGCTGATCACTACACTCTACGGTCTCATGCTAGGTACAATACTCTATGGCCCATGGGGAGAAAAGATCCAGATTGAGGCTGAGAAAATCCATGAAATTGACATGATGGTACTAGAAGGAGTTTTAAATATTCGCGGTAAGAAATCCAGTATCCACATGAAAGATATTGTGAAAACTTATGCTGCGAAACACATGCCACAGGCCAATCGCGGAGCTTCATAGTCGATGAATCAAGACGTCTCAATCGCCGCAGAAGTTGACCACGCCGGGGACTTTTCGTTACCAACGAAGCCTCAAAAAAAGTTCCAGAGAAAAAAGCACGACGGCCTATGGTTGATGTCTTTTTCTGATATGAGCATGATCTTGATTAGCTTTTTCATTCTACAACTTTCATTTTCAACCGTTAATCAGCAAAAAGCCGACGTACTGCGAGAGGCTATTCAAAACACCAAGTTCCTGGCAAAAAAAGACTCCTTGACCGCCGTTAGTCAGCGCATTGAAAACGAAATTAAACGTCTTGAACTGGACAAAAACGCGCAGGTAAAATTAGACCAAACAGGAGTGACCGTGGAATTTAAGGACGGACTCTTGTTTGCCACTGGTTCAGCAGACGGCAATCCCCAATTTTCAGCAGTCGTCGGCCAAGTTATGAAAGTTATCGCGAGCGCTCCAAAGCTTTATAAACTAAAAATAGAAGGTCACACCGACGATGTGCCAATAAAAAGTGGAAAATTTGCATCCAACTGGGAGCTCAGCTCCTCACGAGGGATATCTCTCATGCGTATGTTCCTTGAACGAGGAGTGGATGAACGAAGAATGAGTGTACAGGCTTTTGCTCACACACAACCCAAGCGCCCTACGATTGGACTACAGGGCACTGAACTGGAACTCGCTAGAGCCGCCAACCGCCGGGTTGTTATCCGTATCGAACCCGAGAACGATCCTGGTTGAGTCTGTAGCGCCTCAAACCGACCGTTCCGACCCCCTCGGGCACCCTATTATTCCAAATAAATCGGGTACATGAGACAAACCGACCTTGATAACCCCGCGAGACGACACATCTTTTTGGCTAGTGGGAAGGAATTATACGACTTTTCCGATAGAATCTAATAAGGAGAGGTGTGAAGACTAACGGTCCCTTTCAGGGAGAATATGGTTGATGCTTATGCCCGGTAAATTGATCAACCTCATGTCAGCAGGAAATCACGACGACAGCCAGCGTGGTACCGGTGGTGCTGTTGTCACGGAACGAAAAGTAGAGGCTCGGCCTCCGTCACTTTACAAGGTACTTCTACACAATGACGATTTCACTCCAATGGATTTTGTCGTCATGATTTTGGAAACTTATTTTGGGAAAGATCGCAATGCCGCTACAGAAGTGATGCTTGCCGTACACCACAAAGGGGTGGGCGTATGCGGCGTTTTTCCATTTGAAATTGCTGAAACCAAGGTATCGCTTGTTATGGAGTGTGCGAGAGAAAATGAGCACCCTCTTCAGTGTACTATGGAGAAGATATAGGCGCTTGCACGTGTGCAGAGTATGAGTTGAGTCTTAGCACTCAAACGGAAGGGAGACAGAATGATTAGCCATGATCTTGAAATCAGTCTGAACCTAGCTGTCAGCGAAGCCGCCCGCAGAGGTCACGAGTACGTCACGATTGAGCACATTCTTTTTGCTTTACTTCAAAATGATTCTGCCATTAAGGCCATTCGCGCGTGTGGGGGTTCAGTTGAAGTCACTCGCGGCAAGTTAGAAGATTTCTTCTCCGAACACATCCCAAGCGGCATTCTGAGGCCAGGACAGATGCCTCAGCCCACTGTCGGATTCCAGCGCGTCATTCAACGAGCGGCACAGCACGTTAGATCAGCAGGAAAGGACCGTATTCGCGGCGAGAATATTCTTATCAGCATGTTCAGCGAACGCGACTCTTTTGCCGTCTATATTTTACAGCAGCAAAGCATAACCAGGTTCGACATCATCAACTACGTGTCACATGGCCTGTCAAAACTACCAGAAGACGTTGGTGGGGAAGATGACAAATTAATTGCCAGCTCTGACGAAACTGACGATAACGAAAATCGGAGCACAAGACCCGGTCCCGTTGAAGATGAAACTCAAGTGGGAACAAATAAAGACCCTCTTGCGCAATGGGCGGTGAATCTCAATGAACGCGCAAAAGAGGGGAAAATTGATCCTCTAGTGGGCCGCGAGGATGAAATTGAGCGCTGCGTTCAGGTGTTATGTCGGCGACGAAAAAACAACCCGCTACTTGTCGGGGATCCTGGAGTCGGAAAAACAGCTATCGCGGAAGGTATAGCCTGGAAAATCGAACAAGGCGACATCCCAGCCCCCATGAAGAATGCCGTAATCTATTCACTCGATATGGGATCTTTGCTTGCAGGTACAAAATTTCGGGGTGATTTCGAGCAGCGTTTGAAAGGCGTCATCAAAGCCATCCGCAAGAAACCAAATGCCATCCTGTTTATTGACGAAATTCACACGGTCATTGGCGCCGGACAGGTTAGCGGCGGCACCATGGATGCCAGCAATCTACTGAAGCCAGCACTTAGCAGCGGCGAAGTACGATGCATAGGCAGTACAACATTTAAGGAATTCCGCCAGCACTTTGAAGCTGACGCTGCATTGAGCCGTAGATTTCAAAAAATCGATGTGGAAGAGCCCTCCCCCGAAAATACTGTAAAAATCCTAAAGGGACTACGCAGTCGCTACGAGGAGCATCATCACGCCAAGTTCCCGGATGAAGTTTTAAAAGCTGCGGTCGATCTATCCGTCAAATACCTTCGCGATAAAAAGCTTCCAGATAAAGCCATCGACGTCGTTGACGAGGTCGGCGCGAGTTTCGCACTGAAAGGTCACGGAAAACAGTCTGCAAAAGTGAAGCGAGCCACGATTGAAGATGTTCAGAAAGTCGTCGCACGCATGGCACGGGTTCCAGCAGAAAAAATCACGTCAGCAGCCCGACAAGAATTGAAGGATCTTGCTTCAAGACTAAAATCCGTCGTTTTTGGTCAGGACGCGGCGGTTGATTCCGTAACGGAAATGATCAAAATGTCGCGTTCGGGACTTGGAAACAGCGATAAGCCGATTGGTAGCTTTCTGTTTTGTGGTCCAACGGGCGTCGGAAAAACCGAGGTTGCAAAACAGCTATCGCAAGTGCTCGGCATCGAATTCATTCGATTTGATATGTCCGAGTACATGGAGCGCCATGCAGTTAGCCGACTGATCGGCGCCCCCCCGGGATATGTAGGATTTGAACAAGGAGGGCTTCTTACAGAGGCCATTAATAAGTCGCCGCACGCGGTTCTACTACTTGATGAAATCGAGAAGGCACACCCCGACATGCAGAACATTCTGCTCCAGGTGTTTGATCACGGAACCCTTACCGACAACAACGGGCGAAAAACAGACTTCCGTAATACGATTATTATTATGACCACGAACGCAGGAGCGAGAGATCTTCTTCAGGGAAGTATCGGATTTGGTCGCCCTGCACTTGCGTTCGAAGAAGGCGAGCTAAAAGCTATTAAAGATTTGTTCTCTCCAGAATTTAGAAACAGACTAGACGGAATCATCACATTCAGACCGCTTCCAAAAGACGTCGTTCTAATGATCGTAGATAAATTTCTTGATGAGATCTCCAAAAAGCTATCTGCGAAAAACATCGCCTTTAAAACTACCGAGCGACTTCGTAGCTGGCTTGCCGAGAAGGGATATGATGTATCTTATGGGGCTCGGCCGTTAGGCCGTGTAATCCAGGATAAAATTAAAAAGCCGCTTTCCGACGAGCTTCTGTTTGGAAAACTTGCAAAGTCTTCGGGAAAAATACTGGTCGATTTGGATGAAAAAGGCCAGCCAACGTTCGAGATCACCGCAGGGTAAGCTGCTAATTTTTGATCGCTTGATTGCTGATTTTGGAAACACACCAACTCGACGTCAGTGGTAGTGATCATTATTTGCCTCATGTGAACTACCCGAGTTCCGATACCGTCCATGGCGCGCGAGATTGAATGGAATGCGAGCCAACGGAGGCAATATGCTTTTTGCAAATCAATCGACGTTCAGCTGGCCGTGGACCAAATGGCAGCGTTTATTGCCATTGATAGCCCTTCTTTTACTATCAAAATGCTCCAGCGATAAACAGGCTCAGGGCGAGGATCCTGTTACGCAAGGCAGCAGTCAGCAAGGGAGCCAAAACGCCTCGCTGAACGGCGGGCCATCCGAGGCGGGTGACGAATCTGCCGCGCAAGGTGCCTCGATGAATAACGCAGTGGAAAACTCCGGGGGCGGAAATTTTGCTAACGGCGGAAACGGAGGGGGAAATATTGCCAACACTGGAAACGCTCCAGCCAACGGCGGCGCTGACGATACGGCTGCTATTGGGGCATCACTAAATAACTCTCTACCTGACGAGACGATGACTCAAACAGCCAACCCAGGATTGAATGGAGGAAATACCAGTCTAAATGGCGGCAATCCCCAGTCCGTCCCACTCAACAATACAACTCAGGCTCTCAATGAGGGAAATCCGGCAGCAGCTCAAAATACCGCCGTGACTGACGCTCCAACGGAAGGCGCGCCCGTGCCATCACAGGCTGGTACGATGCCTGCCAGCGGCAATGCCAAGGCTGCAGCCAGCCCCTTCTCAAATCCACAAATGAACTGGCCAGGTAAAGGTAAAGTGAAATATGTGACCAGGCAGGTGACCAGACATTCAGCACCAAACGGCCCCGTGGTTGGTGAGTTCGAAAAAGGCGACCATCCACTTATTTATCAAAATGGAAATTGGGTCGAACTTCACGATGGCTCGTTCGTAAAAGGCAATGGTCTTAGCGATCAAGCCACAGGATATGAAAAAGGCAAACAACCTTGGCATTAGAACGAAGGTCAGGCCCCCGGATCCAAAGATGGTCGGCGTGTCTTCGAAACATAGTAATCACAGCCCTAATTTTTGAGTCACCACGCGTCACTGCGGGAATGAAAACGACTGACGCGCCTCGTCGCATCGTGTCCATGTCGCTCGCCAGTGATGAAATTCTTATGGACTTGATGCCCACGTGTGGCGGCATAAGCCGCGTCATCGCACTGTCGAAACTAGCCGACGATCCTAAGTCGAGCAATATTACTGATCGTGCCCCCTTAATTCATGGCCGGGTCCATAGCGACATTGAAAATATCATTAAATATAAGCCAGATCTCGTGATAGCAGCCTCGTTCAATCGACAGGAAGTCATTCAGAAACTTAAAGATCGGTCTATAAAAACGCTGACTCTTACTCAATTTTCGACAGTCGATGATATCGCAGAGAACATTCTAAAAATTGGAAAATTCACAGGTTGTGAAGGTCCGTCGGAAAAATTTCGCGAAGCGCTACTGAATCGGGTCAGCACCATAAGCCGATACACAAAAACAGAATCAAGCAAACCCACACTTTTAAACTACAGTACAGACCTCACCATTATGGGCAAAAATACGCTCTTTAACGATATTATTATTAAGGCGGGCGGCCTGAACGTCGCAGCCTTGCAAGGTCTTGATGCTTGGCCTAAAATCGACGCCGAGACGTTGCTGAAAATGAATCCTGATTTTATCGTTATCCTAGAGGATGAAAGTCCATCGCTAAAAAGAATAATAAAATCTCATCATATTTGGAAGCGACTCAAGGCGGTCCAAAATGACCGTTTTATTTTCATCAAATCCAAGGATGCGTTCAGCACATCCCATTACATTGCCGGAGCCATTGAGACGCTGGCTGATGCACTTCAGGCGCGCACAAAGAACACAAACAAGTAACTTTATCGGCCGGTCTTCCTGGAGCGAGTATTCATAGCTAAACCCTCTCCAGTTTTTGAGGACTCGGCAGCAGCAGCTGGCGTCTTAAAGAATGTCATGAAGGTCAATTCAACATACCTCTTGCCGAGCGTCGTACGGCCACCAATAGACTGATGGCCTGTTAAAGTCACAATGAATGGCATAAAAAATTTGTTATTGTTGTAAGAATCAACCGTCGATAGCGTAAAAATTAGTTGATGATAAATCTCCTGCGATGAGGCTTCCTCGCCCATCAGTTCATAGTCTCCCTCGATTGGACCGCTAAACGTATCCGGAAGGTCTTCGTTGATTCCAAGCTTATAGGTGGCCTGGTACGTGGACGTACCAACGCCTGCATAGGCGGAAACCCAAGTTTCAGGGCCGGGTGACCAATTCACGTCAACTTTTCTATCAGGAGTAATTAAAACCTCACTGCCAACGGGAACACGACGCTTGGTTTTCTGAGGCAAACCAAAGGCACCGCCAAGCTCAGATCCTAATGTTAGAAACTCCCACTTAAACTTGTGATCAGACGTTATATCAAGGGCGGTAAAGCCACGCGAAATAGGAACCTGCGCTAAAGCATCAGGGTCGTACTGTGGGCCAGTTGGTAGACTGATATACGTCGTCAACATCAGTGAATATCGAGGTCCCTTGGCTTTAGGAAAATCCCAGGATGTTCTGCCACCGATTAATAAATCACCAAGACCGGCGTACTCCCAGTAGCTGATATCTTTATATTTATATTCATCGTTAATTTTCGAAAGTATCGTGTTTCGATTTATTCGAGATGCTTGGTCCAGACCGTCTTTCAACTCATCAAATGCTGCATCGCCGAGGCGATTTTTGATCGCCAAAGCATTGTTATTTCCAGAAACGTTAATATCGGCAGCTATCGATGCCCGCATAATAGGAATGCCCAACAATAGGGTCCATTTATCCGTTAATCCGTACCCAAAGCCGAGAACTTTTGCATCGAACTCCAGATCAACAGTCGCCTTCTGAACTCCAAGCTCTAGCTCATCTGCCATCGTACGATCCTGCCCACCCTTAACGGATTCGAACGCACGGATGTTGTCGTAAAGCGCTTTCAAATCGGTTCCAGCCTTACCAGACCTTAGAAATGAACCGTTATAATTCATATCGAACCGCTCTGAGAGCGTCGTCGGTTTTCCATTCACATCGAAGTATGGCGTGCCGCTGCTGTACTGACGACTCCCCATGTAGACTGCTCCGACACCCTTAGGTAACACTTGGGCGTGAACAGCCGTCACATCTATAAAAACAAGAATCAGCAAGCTGATGATGTATTTCAGCATTCTCATTGTTCGTCCCACTCCTGTCCTACTGCCTGCTTATACGACGTCGTCACCCGGTCTAACCATGGTAGCTGGGCGTTCATATTGGACCTGTTGAGCTCTCTGATCATTCTCGCATTCCACAAAATCGCTTCTCCCGACCTAGCCGCATCACCACTCTGGAAAAATGTGGCAGCATGACCATTTGCCAGCATCCGAATCCGGTCGTAAGCTAGAGGGCTATTCAAAATCCGTCGTTCGACATAAGCTAACGTACCAATAACTTCAGCAGAAATTGCCGCCGCATCGTTCTCATAGCCTTGGGGTACGTTCACCCTCACCCATTTTCTGCCACCTATAACTTTCGACTCCGCTAGTTCGCCCATCAAAGCCCGAGATGCGAATTGCAGAGCTTTCTTTAAAGATGCTTGGGATTCAACAATTTTACTTCTTGCATCCCGGTCCATGGGCACAGTGGCGATATTTTTTGTAGCCTCAACCCACCGAGCTAACGCTAGAGTCATACGCGCAGCAGATCTAACATCTGCCGTTTGACAATTTTTATCAGGACAAGCAAATGCGAATATTCGTTGTGAATCTGCATCGATAAATGGACCATCCAAAAGAGTCGCCATGCTTGCCAAAAACGCGAGTGGAAGCAAATCTACTCCACCTCCAAAAACTGGGCTCTGACCTGAATAAAGCGAATATGTATAACGCCTTTGATCAGCTCTCAGCCTCGCGAAAGCATTAGCTGCGGATAGCCAAACATTTGATTGTTCAAGCAACATGACAGGCTGGACAACGGAGATCCACTGCTCCCCGCCTCGCAGGGCCAAATCCACTGCGGAAATATTGCGGGGTACCCTGACTGTATAACGCCCGGTTACAAGTTGTTTAGAAAAGGCTGGATCGCTCGTAGCGACTGATTTTGCAAGAATAACCTGATTATTTTCCCATCGCTTCGTTAGACCGCCGTATTTGGATAATCCACCCTCTCCATCAAGCCCCAGCAGATACGCCCACTCGGACATCGTCTTCAAAACGTGAAGTAACTGCAGACCATGGTCCACGCCATCTATTGGTGCTTTGCCGGAGAAAAGCCCATCCGTAGCCCAGACAAGATTCCATTTGGCGGCTTGATCTTGCACGTCAAACGAATATTGACCTGCGGAGCCGGGCACAAAATGATCGAAGTTGAACTTATATCTCTGCGAAAGGGTTGACCCGCCATAGTTCGCCAATCCGTTATTTAACATCTTGGTGAGCGACTTTCGAACTTCAGCCGCTATATTTTCATCGGTAGCAAATTCTTTTAAAAGGGAGTCACCTAGAGGGGCTCCACGCAAGAATCGTAACGCACCGTTAGTGGTAACCTCAGCTCTGACAGATGGGGCCAGAATCTGCGGCATAACGCCAGGCTGCGTCGCGCCATCAAGCAGAAGCTTAGCGGTGTACGTTTTTGAAAAACCGGAAATCGACAAAACGGCAAGCGTTTCATTCGTATCTGAAAAACCCCACTTTTGGGGAACTGTAAAATTCTTGAACTCTTCAGCACTAAAGGTGTTGTAATTACCGGTACTACGAGGCTTATCAAGCCTCTTGGGGGCGTCCAAATCAGATGATCCGCAAGCGCCAAGTATTAACGCAATACCTAAAAATGGGAACTTACTAAATCGCGCCCTCATAACTCCACCGCCACAGCAACAACATCACATCCACGTCAGCTAAACCAAGGAATCGAAGTAAGCCTGGGCCTCGACGGCCTCAAGACAAATAGCCCACTTCCGAGCTCTACCGTGCAAGCCGCGAGCCAAAAATTACCTCATTGATTTCCAAGGGTTATAGGATAACCCCCCAAATCTTTTGGACAAATTGCCCAAATGCTTTACAGTGCTGGTTTCTGGAGTCTGGAAAACCCAAGCAATTTTAGGAAATTGGGAGAAAAAACGCATGGCTAGTATCGCAGGATTTCAAGTGGCCGGCATCGTCGGCGGCGGTCAGATGGGCGCTGGAATTACGCAAGTATGCGCCACGTTTGGCTTGAAAACAACCCTGGTCGACATAAACCCTAAACAGCTCATCAGCGCTAAAGATGTCATATCGACGTCTCTAGAAAAACTCGCTTCAAAAAACCTGATTACTCCGGAACAAAAAGCCGCGGGCCTATCAAATATTTCCTATTCATCCGACCTATCAAGTCTCAAGGATTGCGACATTATCATAGAAGGCATCGTCGAGAACGAACGCATCAAAACTGAGCTCTTTCAGTCGCTCGATAAACTCGCAAAACCGACATGCGTGTTAGCCAGCAATACCTCATCAATTCCTATCACACGCCTTGCTGCAGCCACCTCGAGACCCGATAAATTCATAGGCATGCACTTCATGAATCCAGTACCATTAATGAAATTGGTCGAGGTTATTCCCGGTATGGCCACGTCTGCAGAAACCACGCAGCGCGTCGTCGACCTAGCGACGGGACTCGGAAAGGAAACATCAAAAAGTGCCGATTACCCCGGATTTGTCGTCAATCGAATTCTGATGCCCATGATTAACGAAGCCTTCAATGCTTTGATGGAAGGTGTAGCCTCGGCGGAAGATATCGACAAAGGCATGAAGCTTGGAACAAACCAACCAATGGGTCCTTTGACTCTAGCCGACTTTATTGGACTGGACACATGCTTAGCCATCATGAAGGTTTTGCACGAGGGTTTAGGGGATCCGCGCTATCGTCCGTCACCGCTGCTCGCGAAATACGTTGAAGCGGGATGGTACGGCCGAAAAACCAAACGCGGCGTTTACAAATACTAGTCATACGGGAGCAAATAAATGTCTCAATACTCATCCCTCAAAGTGGAAACAAAGGGCAGCAGACTGACGATTATGATTAATCGTCCTGACGCCCTTAATGCCTTAAATGAAACCGTACTTGAAGAAATTGAAAGCGCCCTACTCGAGGACTTCGACGCCAACACGCATCGAGCTGTTATTATTGAAGGTGCCGGGGAAAAGGCTTTTGTTGCAGGAGCAGATATAGCTGAAATGAAAGAAATGAATGCAGAGGATGCTCACCAATTTGCAGAACTTGGCCAGTCCATCGGCAGAATCATTGGCACTTTGCCGGCGGTTGTCATTGCCAAAGTCCGCGGATTTGCTCTTGGTGGCGGGTGCGAACTGGCGATGTCTTGTGACCTAGTCGTCGCTGCAAAATCTGCTAAGTTTGGTCAACCCGAGGTTAATTTAGGCCTGATTGCCGGTTTCGGCGGAACACAGAGACTTGTTAACCGTGTAGGTATTCACGTGGCTCTTGACATGCTTTTAACTGGACGCGGACGGATTTTAAACGCAGATGAGGCCCACATGGTGGGGCTAACGTCCAGAGTTGTCGACGACGACAAGCTTGACGCGGAAATCGATAAGATCGTAGAGGCGTTGAATAAAACAGGGCCAATGGCAGTGACCGAAACCAAGCGCCTCGTGAGAGATGCCCAGCATATGAGCCTAGATGCAGGGTTAGCCGCTGAGGCCTCGGCGTTTGCGCTATGCTTTAGCCGTGATGAGTCTAAAGAAGGAATTGAAGCATTTTTGGCGAAAAGAAATCCCAAATTTAACCAGTAATACCCTTTCAAACACGTAGAAATATGTGTATAACCTAGGCCCTGGCGGCAGCTATAAGCCACCGCTATAAATAACGAGGAGACCCTGACATGAAAGACTTCATCAAAAAACTTCAAAAAGACCTTAAGAATCTGGAAACCGCCGTTAAGAAGGACTCAGATGAGCTCATCAAAAAGGTCAAATCGTATGCGACCAAGGAAAACATCTCTGCCGCTGGCGCTGAAATAGAAAAGATCCTGGGCAAAAAACTCAAGGAATTTGAGCCAACAATCAACAAAGTTGTGGGTGAAATCAAGAAAAACGCTGCTAAAGCGGGTATCAACGTGGACACCGTTGAATCAACAGTGCGCTCAACAGTAAAAAAAGCCGCTGACAAGGTTAGAACTGCAGCCGAGAAACGTGGATTTGATGTTGATAAAACATTGGCTAAGGTAAAAGATGCGGCCAAATCAGCCGCTGAAACAGCCAAGAAAAAAGCCGGCCCCGTCGCGAAAAAGGTAGCTAGCAAAGTTAAGAAAGCCAAGTCACCATCCACCAAAGCTGCAACTGTTCGCAAGAAGCCAACAGCAAAGACCCGCTTAAAAGCGGTTAAAAAATCCTAATCAGCTCTTGCGATGAGGGCGACATCCCCTAAAAAAACTCCATCTAGTGCTCTGGCATTAGATGGAGTTTTTTTTTCAAAAAAGCTGACAGCTTGGTATAAAAAATCTGCCAGAAGCCTCCCTTGGCGGACGCTCTGGGCCAAGCACAAAGACCCCTGGCACGTTTGGGTTAGCGAGATCATGCTTCAACAAACTGTCATCAAGGCGGTTATCCCAGTCTACGAAAGATTCCTAAAACGGTACCCTAGCTATGATTCACTCGCTGAGGCAAAACCCGAGGACGTTAGGCTCGCAGTTCGAGGACTTGGATACTATCGACGATTTGATCTGCTACACAAGGCTTGCAAGCAACTTATCGCGCTCGATCAAGGATTGCCCACCTGTCATGATGAATGGCTACGGTTACCAGGAATCGGCACTTACACTGCGGCTGCCATTGCGTCCATAACCGCAAATGAACCTTTCGGGGTTGTGGACGGTAATGTCGAGCGTGTCTTGTGTCGGCTGATGGATATCCGAACCGAACCAAATTTGCCGCACCTTAAAAAGGCGTTCAAAGTTATTATGGACAAAATCTGTCAAGAGACCGACCCCGGCTGCTTCAACCAAGCAGTCATGGAATTAGGCCAGACGATTTGCACGCCCAGCAACCCCTCATGCGAGACATGCCCGGTATCAAAGATTTGCCTCGCTTTAAAGCATTCGTCTCAACATCTCGCCCCAGCTCCAAAGAAGAAGCAGCAGTCTATTGACGTGAGCCTTGAGCTCCAGATTATTAAAACTAAGGCCGGCTTCGCTTTGTTCAAGCGCCCTACGGACGCGAAATTTCTTCCGGGCACATGGGGCTTTGCCACTTATATTAAGTCTGGAGATGCTTGGGAACTGGATGGCTCAAGCAAAGAGATCAGCAAAGTTTTGGCAGAAAAAGTGGGAGAGATCCAACACTCTATCACTCGTCACAAAATCAAGGCGAGCATCACGTTCTCAAAATCTAAACTGACTAGAAAAACCGGGATAATAAAATTTAAAAATCGGGAAGATGTCGAGGGCAGCTTGGTGAGCAACTTGGATCGGAAAGCGTGGAACGTGCTGCTTAGGAGTTCCAAGCAGCACATTTAAGTCAATCAACGTTTGTAGTCAAAACCAGCTTTTGCAGGCATTCCTTGAACAACACCTGACAAATCAAGCTTCACAGCCGAAAGCACTGGTACGCCTGCATAAATATGAGCGCGAATTTCAAGATTCTCAACAGGTGGATTACCCATAGCCATCGGATTTAGACCCGCTGCACCGTAAATAATCTGTTCTAGTTTGTGCTTATCAGGAATCTTTACATCGTAAATAAGAACCTTGTCACATCGGGGATATACCGACCCATCTAAATTACGTGCATCCGCAAAGCCTTCATGACGGATTTTATAATCGGGAGTTTCGTAAGTCCCGGTCTCGCGCAAACGAGCCATAAAGTCGGGATCAAAGAACTCCTGAACGAAGGCCCATTTGGCCGTGCCAGTCTGACGTCCGTAGAATTGAACCGTGATATCGTAGTCGAGATTCACGTTGTAGCTAGGGCCCTGCTCATGGTCTGGGATGAATTCCGTTACCGAAGCCTTAGCCGATCCAGCACTGACAAGGCTAGTGGTACGATTGCCATTTTTATCGAGCTGATAGTTTGCCTTTTCTCCGATCGGGTCGCGTGGAGTCCCGTCAATGGGCGTAAAACCAACGCTTAAGAGGGACGCGATAGCGGCGATTAAAATCGCGCGGCCGTGACTTTTCATGGAAACCTCCTGAAATGACATATATTCTCTGAATGCTAAGAATTATATCAGATCATGACCCTATAAATCCAATCACCTCATAGACTTTACGTAACGTAACCTCAGCCCTGACAGCTGCCCGGTCCGCACCGGCTTTTAGAATCCTTAGGAGTTCTCCCTTGTCACTTAAAAAAGCCCTCGTTCGATCCTGGAGCGGCCTAAGCTCCTCGCTCACAAGGTTGGCCGTTTCCACTTTCAAATGCCCGTACATTTTCCCTTGATAGGACTTTACAATTTCGTCAACCGAACGCGCCGTGATCGCGCATTGAATATCAATCAAATTTTTAACCCCCGGCTTTTCATCACTATATGAAATTTCGCTACCTGAATCGGTCACCGCGCGTTTAAATTTTTTCTCGATATCTTTGGGCGAATCATTCAGATACACCGCACCAAATTCACTAGAGGTACTCTTACTCATCTTTGCGTTAGGCTCCTGGAGATCCATGATTCGCGCACCAATCTTGGGTATAAAAGGCTCGGGAACCTTGAAAATATTTCCGTATAAATTATTCATCCGGATAGCTATGTCGCGCGTAAGCTCCAGATGCTGTTTTTGATCAGCACCCACTGGTACCAACTCAGTCTGATAAAGCAGGATATCGGCAGCCATGAGCACCGGATATGTAAACAATCCAACTGGTATCGTTTCGCCAGCTCTACTGCTTTTATCCTTAAACTGAGTCATACGACCTAATTCACCCATGTAAGAGTAACAATTCAAAATCCAAGCAAGTTCAGCATGTTGCCGAACGTGGCTTTGGGCAAATATAGTGGAGTGATTTAAGTCGATGCCAGCAGCAAGATACGTCGCCAGTGAAAACAGCGTATTCTCCGCTAGCTCTTTCGGGTCCTGCTTTGACGTGATGGCATGCAAGTCCACAGCGAAAAAATAGCACTCGTATTCACTCTGCAGTTTGACCCAATTCTTGATAGCGCCAAGATAATTGCCTAGTGTGAGCTTATTGGTGGGCTGAATGCCCGATACCATTACTTTTTTTGAAACCACCATAAATATCAAACCTCAAAGACATTGCAATGACTCAACTACCTTAGCAGAATCAACTAATTGACACCAGACGCAGATTCCATCCAGGCCATCAACGGCGCGAAATTTAAACCGATAGAACTGATTGCAAATATCGACAGCTCCGTGCCGACCGTGACGGTTCCTAGAGCGACGCACTCTCGATCGATGTCATCACCAATCGCGGATAGGTTATTTCTAAGGAGAACACACCTAGCCGACTGCCCACTGACACCATTTCGCCATTCATCAAACGAAATTTTTTTTAATTTTTGCTGCAACACCGGGCAGCAGACGCGCTCCCGGCCCATGGTCACATACTGACAAAAGCTGGACCACACCTTACTTTCAAGAGAAGGACCCCACCCCAGTGCGAGATACCGGTTTGTTAATGCCCCAATAACAATTAAGGTCAAAAACAAAGCTGCAGCTAGCAACAATCGATCAGTCCTAGCCCAGAGCGTCCACGCATAGCCGTCTAGCGTCTCAAGCAGAATCTTGCGCACAAAAATGACTCCAGCCCAAATCATCACGCATCGGGTTATTAATATAACCCAAATTCGTCGAAGCTTATTTAAATGCCGTTGAATTGAGTATAAATCAGGGAGAACATCTGACATGGTTCGATGAGCATCGACGCCAAGCCTGACCGCCAACTTCATCAGTTTTGAGATCTCATTTTGAGGGTGCTCCCTAGCAAACTCCTCGCCCTGGGACACAAACGACGAAACATCTATCAAAATTTGTTCTATTGTCGGAACCCGCATGACTGACGACCCCAAATCCAAAATGATGAAGGGCATAATTTTACAGGCCGAGCACGGACGTCTGCCAGTGTCACTTAGCCCACAATGCTTGATGGTGCTTTAAAAACGCGTCAAAGACTTCGTTTTCAATAGCGAATCTCATGTCTTTGGCAAGCTGCAGGTAATAAGCAATATTATGAAGCGACAAAAGCCTCAGACCGGTGATCTCGCCGGCTAGAAATAAATGACGCAAATAACCTCTACTAAAAGTCTTACATGTGTAACACGAACACGCAGGGTCCAGGGGAGAATCGTCTAACCGATACTGCAAATTTTTTATATTAACTCGGCCTTCTGATGTGAATAAAGTACCATTACGACCATTTCGAGTTGGCATGACGCAATCAAACATATCGATGCCGCGACTGACGCCTTCAACGATGTCCAATGGCGTGCCGACCCCCATTAGATAGCGCGGCTGATCAATGGGCAGCAACTCACAACAGACTTCTGTGATTTCATGCATGTGCTCTTTCGATTCGCCGACCGAAAGCCCGCCGATAGCGTAACCCTCAAAACCGATCTCTATCAGTTGTTTTAGACTCTCACGTCGCAACTCTGGATACATACCACCTTGAACGATCCCAAACTGACAGAGTTCTGGATTGGTTTTCGCGTCGCGGCACCGCTTTGCCCATCGCATACTGCGCTCCATGGATGCTCTGGCAGTCGCCAGATCACACGGATAGGACGTGCACTCATCTAAAACCATGTGAATATCACTGCCGATAATCTCTTGAATATTAACCGCAAGCTCGGGAGTTAAAACAAACTTCGTGCCATCCAAGTGACTCGCGAAATGAGCCCCGTCTTCCGTCAGCTTGTTGAGCTTGCCGAGACTGAATATCTGAAAACCACCGCTGTCCGTTAATATCGGTCGATCCCATTTGATGAAATTATGCAGACCTTTGAAGTGTGACAGCACTTCAATCCCAGGCCTCAAAAAGAGGTGATACGTATTGCCAAGAATAATCTGTGCATCAAGCCCCCTGAGATCCTCCGGAGTTAAAGTCTTAACGCTACCCACGGTCCCGACAGGCATAAAAATCGGCGTCTGAACGACCCCGTGCTTTAGGGTCAAAACCCCGCGACGAGCTTGGCCGTCTCTTTTTAGTAATTTAAATCTGTTCAACTGGGTCGCCGTCATCGGATTCACTATCGCCAGAAACTCATACGATTGATTTCCCAAGAGCGGATTGAACGAGATCCACGACAAGCCCTGCCGTCTTATGTTCAATGTCACGCATCGGATTAAGCTCCACGAACTCCATACTCATCAGCTTTTTAGTGTCTGCCATCATTTCAAGCATCAAGTGCGCTTCCCTATAGCTAACCCCGCCGGTTACAGGCGTGGAAACCCCGGGCGCATAAATAGGATCAATGCCGTCGAGGTCAAATGAAACATGAAAGCCCATGGTGCCATTCGTCGCAACCGCAATTGCCTCTTTCATGACCGCGGCCATTCCTCGCTCATCGATCTCACGCATCGTAAAATAACGAACCCCACTTTTTCTACAAAGCTCCTTCTCCTCACTATCAAGGGTGCGAATGCCGATCAGCGCAACATTATGCGGTCGCACTTTTGGAGAAAATCCGTCTATGCTGACTAAATCGGGAAAACCCTGACCTAAAAGCGTCGACAGCGGCATTCCGTGTATGTTCCCCGTGTGAGTTGATTCGGGGGTGTTCATGTCTGCATGAGCATCTACCCAGATGAGTCCGAGATTTGACCTCTCGTCCTTGACGTAGCGACTTACACCAGAAATAGTTCCCATCGCTATGGAATGATCCCCACCCAATACAATCGGCTTTCGACCGGATTTTAGAGCGTTATAGACTTCCGATGAAAGCTTCTGACAAATATCTTTAATCGCCATGCGATGCTTTACATCAACTTCAGCTTTAGACAACATTTCACGAAGAGGGACAACGATGTCCCCTCGCTCCTCAATGGAACACCCCAGCATCTTAAGTTTTTCATGAAGCCCGGCGATGCGGATCGCCGATGGACCAATATTGGCACCACGCATATTTGCGCCAAGATCTGTCGGTACGCCGATAACTGTAACTGCCGTCATAATTTTAACCTCAATTCTACAGACCTAATTCATTTGCGAGCCCGCACGTGAAGCTGCTCAAACTATAACTGACATCTGCTCCATAAAATTATGGAATTTCATATTCGTAACGATGTCTTGCGAACCACTCTTTCTGATATCTGCAACCAAACGATAATAAATCGACAAAGATTTCAGATGCCTTAGTGTTAAACCGTATTGAATCACATTCCAATAAGAGCGCAGATCAACGGCTGCGCCATCGAGAGCCACGGGCAGATCCACCGGAAAATAGATCTCTGGCGATGTCCGCATTTTTCTCTCGGCTATCGTGGCGGCCTGCATCACAACATCGAGCAATTCTTTTGGCAACGCATTGTCTGTCGTCTGCCATAAGCCGAAAACAAAAGGCAAACCGGTCAACTCATGCCAGACTCGACCCAGATCAAGGACCTGCCAAAATTCATGACGTCTCTTTAGCGCCTCATCTCCAATGACAAGCTCCATAGGCCGAGACTGGCTCGCATGTTTCCACTCGCCGAGGTTCTGAGACTGGCCCGCAAGCGCCATCGTTTCGGCGGCACACTCATCACCACACCAAAGATAAAGCAAGACTTCTGTGAGTGCTGCAGATGCCGCAGACGCCGGAGTCAATCTGAGGTTAGGAACTTGTGCTTCTGGTAAACTCTCGTTCGCAAATCGTCGCAGCTTTTGCACGTCAAATTCTAGGTCCCATGTTTCCACGCACTCTCGAAACATGGATGATAAAGTTTGCTGTCTAAATTGAATGAACTCGTAAAAATCACGGTGTTCAGGATGAAGCCCAATATAAACACTTTGCACAGGGCCCTCGCTGGCTATTCCAATAGGCACAGCCATTTTTAGTTTGGGATCGCGAAGCATAGCAATGCTCGACGCCGGTGCCAAATCCACTACGCCCTCGGCCAACCAGCGGTTGACAGTACTTGGATGACCGCTGATAAATTTAATTGAGTCACCGACTGACCGGCTAAGCTCCGAGTAAAACGGCAATAGGTTTAGGTAAGGAATCCACCCAAGCTGATTAACCACCCTGCCAGTCATTACTTTAGACCTCGCATCACCCGATCAGCCAACTCCAGAGTCTTATCTACATCATCACGGGTATGGGCCGACGACACAAATCCAGCCTCAAAAGCCGATGGCGCAAGGTAGACACCGCCGTGTAACATGCCCCAAAAAAAAGCTTTGAATTTTTCGATATCGCAAGCTTTAGCCTCATGGAAATTGCGAACACGGCTTTTCGAAAAGAAGAAGCCAAACATTCCCCCAGCTGAATCCGCTACGAGGTCTATGTTGTTTCTTTTGGCAAGTTGCTGAAGACCCTGAGCTAGCGTACTTGTTATGTTGCCAAGATTTACAAAGAAATCCTTTTGACTAATGAGCTCTAGTGTTTTCAGTCCACTGGCTACTGCCACAGGATTACCACTGAGTGTACCAGCTTGGTAAACGGGGCCAAGTGGAGCAACCTTTGACATAACATCCTTACGGCCACCATACGCTGCAATAGGCATACCGCCGCCGATAACTTTCCCGAGGCACGTCAAATCTGGCTTTATGTCATAAATGGACTGCACGCCACCTAACGCTACGCGAAAGCCCGTCATAACCTCATCAAAGATCAGAAGAGCTCCAAACTTATCGCAAAGAGCGCGAAGCCCCTCTAAAAAGCCTTCTTCTGGACGAATGTACCCGCTATTTCCCACGATCGGCTCAACAATTAAAGCCCCAATATCTTCCGGATAACGCTCAAATATCGCCGCGACGGCGCCTAGATCATTATAAGCAACGGTCAGCGTGTCAGACGCTGTGGCAACTGGCACACCCGCGCTATCGGGGACTCCCATGGTCGCTGCACCGCTTCCAGCCTTAACCAGTAACATGTCACCATGCCCATGATAGCAGCCCTCGAATTTGAGTATTTTACTTCTGCCAGTGAAAGCTCGGGCGACTCTAAGCGCAGACATACAAGCCTCTGTGCCAGATGACACAAAACGAATCATGTCCATACTAGGAAAGATCGACTGAACGATTTTGGCAAGGATGGTTTCCTTTGACGTTGGCGCACCAAAAGAGATGCCATCAGCTGCCGCATCTGTAATCGCTCGCACCACTTCGGGGTGAGCATGCCCTAAAATGGCAGGCCCCCAGCTGCCGATATAATCAATGTATTCGTTACCGTCTTCATCCCACAATCTGCTACCCGCTGCTTTCTTGATAAAGACGGGCTGACCATCAACTGAGCGAAATGCCCGGACCGGAGAATTCACACCGCCTGGAATGACAGCGCAAGCTTCCTCAAATAAGAGCTTTGATCGGTTTAATGAAAGACTCATGGGCGACCTTTTCCCTAAAAACTCAGAGACCTCGCGATTGGGGGCCCATTCTGCGACTTTAACGGGGCCTTAGCAAGGCCAATCAACACCCCTCATATCAAATATAATCCACTGATTTAATAGCCCTTTTGATTGCTACGGAGCCGCCTCAGGAATTCCGCTTAAAGTCCTGAGTTTGCTTTGGTAGGCTAACGTTCTGAAATGTCCCGAAAATATCGCAACAGGCAACGCCGGAGGTCACAACATTATGGGGCGCAATCACTGTCTTGCTAGACCACTCACGGCTACGATGTTTTTAGCTGCCCTGACTCTGAGTTCCCATAGCACTCGACTGGACGCGGATAAACCAACCATCTCCGGTGACGTGGCGTCCATAGACATTTCGACGATGGCAACCGCCCAGGTGGAGAAACTGAAAAAATCCGCGGCCGTTTCGTGGTGGGGGGAGTTTGGGGATCACCTGATACTTGGCGGCCAGCCGAGGGACATGGACCAACTCTTTAACGCATCAAACTTGGCGGTCAAAGGCCGGTGGGAAAACGTCCACCAAAATGATCTCAAAGTTCTGATTGCAGCTCACAGCTTTGAATTACCAAAGAGTATGAAGACTCTGACAAGGAGCGGCAGAATTTCACTTGTCGTGTCTGATGCATTAAACAGTCCAAAGCTAAATCATGAACAGTCAAACTATTTAGCGACCAATTTCAAAGCAAATACCACATACGTCAGGGCAGGCATTCATGACGTCGAGCCTCGGGTTTGGAGCAAATCGCAATACATTAGAGCAAAAAAAATGATGGATCAGGTGGACCCGGTGCGTTGGTATCTCGACGTGGGAACCCTCTCAAACTGGAATCGACACATATCTTCGGTTGATAACGTTTCAGCGCGAGATTGGATCAAGGACCAACTTGACCAACTCCGGCCATCGTCCTCGACCCTTCAAAAATTTACCGTCGCGGGACGTGACGCCTGGAATGTGGTTGCCACGTTCGATGCCGGCCCATCCAGTGATATTTTCATAGTATGCGGGCACTACGACTCAATCAGCGAACGCCC
>CAYOEM010000003.1:158069-161757 GCA_964402975.1 uncultured Polynucleobacter sp. | reverse complement strand
TTAGTAGATCAATACGCTGCGGCAGCTCGCCTCGTCAGCGGACTAAAATACTATACGTCCTTTAATCCTTATGGCAGCGATCACATGCCATTTATTGACAACAACATCCCGGCCATTTTGACCATAGATAACGACTGGGGTGATTACCCGTCCTACCATCGATCATCGGATACGATTGATAAGGTCTCTCGTGATATGGGTGCAGCCATTCTTAGAATGAATGCTGCTGCGCTCGCAGGAATGCTGAGCATGGCACCATGATTGTGGCTACAATTTAAGCACACCATCTGATTCGGTAATTGAAAATCCACCATGGATAAGATAAACGAGAGCGTCCCAAAGAATGCTCTCACCCCGCCCAATCGTTGACGGAGGCTCCGTAAATGACTCTCACTAAGTTTCTGCACGAGTACATCGATCTTATTCTCGTCGGAATCTCTCTTTTCGTCGTGATCTTCATGTACTTTAAAAACAACCCGCTGGGACACAGCCGGAAGTTTATGGTGCACCGATTTGTCAATTGGTTCGCCCTTGGAATGACCTACGCCTTCCTCTATATGGGCCGCTACAACCTAAGTGTTTCTAAGAATGCCCTGGGCGATATGATGACCAAGCAAGATTTTGGTCTCATTTTTGGAGCTGGAACGATCACCTATGGGCTTAGCTTTTTGTTCACGGGGCCGATGGTCGACCGGATGGGCGGCCGCAAAGGCATGCTGTTCGCCGCATTGGGATCAAGCCTTGCCAACATCCTGATGGGTTTTACTGTCTTCTATTATCTTCATGGTGGGCGAGCAATTAATCTCACAATGACCATGATCTTTCTGTACTCGCTCAATATGTTTTTCCAAAGTTACGGCGCGGTCTCCATCATTAAAGTGAAAGCCTATTGGTTTCATGTGAGGGAGCGTGGACTTTTTGGCGCAATATTTGGAACACTTATATCATTGGGAGTCTACTTTGCTTTCGACTGGGGTCAGGCGATCGCCGATGCTATGAAACTTTCGCCAACTGTTGAACTCAATCCTATTCAAAAGTTCCTGCGAGCTGCGTTTGCCGTCGATATGGGGAGAACTGATGCTTACTGGTTTGTTTTCTTCATTCCAGCTGGACTCTTAATAGTTTGGGCATTAATTGATGCATGGCTTCTTAAGGACTCTCCTGCTCACGCAAACTTTGGAGACTTTGACCCGCATGATGCGTCCTCCGATGATGGTGAAGTAGATTTAGCCGTTGGCGCATTGTTAAAACGAATTTTCACCAATCCCATTTTGCTGACGATTGCCCTGGTCGAGTTCACGTCCGGAGTTCTTCGTAACGGCATCATGCAATGGTACTTCGTTTTTGCCAAAGAAGTGCCCCAAGAAGGCGCCAAGTTCTTCCTCGATAACTGGGGTCTATTGCTGTGTATGACCGGGATATTTGGCGGCTTCGTGGCCGGCATGATGTCAGATAAGCTATTCCAATCTCGCAGGGGCCCCCCAGCGGCGATTCTCAGTGGCCTTATGGTCCTTCTAACCATTGGTATGGCTCTCTCACTTCCCGACCATCCGGTAGCTCTTGGCACATGTGCCGTGACCATTACCTTAGCCGTGATTGGGGTACACTCGATCATGTCAGGAACGGCAGCTGCAGACTTTGGCGGACGAAAAGCTACAGCCACAGCATCAGGTATTGTTGACGGATGCGTGTATCTCGGAAGTGGGCTTCAGTCCATCGCCCTAGGATACTTAACGCCGCTCAGTTGGTCCTATTGGCCGCTGTTTCTTATCCCCTTTGCTGTGATGGGAACTTTTTTCGCCTGGAAAATTTGGCATCAATTGCCTGAAGCCACAAAACGCTACCTGAAAACCGTGGAAAATATTGAAGTCGTCGAAGTAACCACCAGTCGAGGACGTAAAATTACGGTCGCCAAGAAATCCACAACGGTTACGACAGAAGACGCCTGACAATAAATCCCGCCCCGATCAAAAGCGGGCGGGACAAGTTTTTCCGATCAGATAACCTGCAGTTGTCCTTGCGCTCAAAGAACCAAACGCAGCCGATCTTTTCCATATTTTAGAAGACAAGTATTTGACTTCCACACGTCATCATCTGCCGGCGCTACCACGACTGCAGCTGGCACCTCCCGCCAGTGGCGAAGATCTGGTTCAAGCACGTATCTCACGACCCCTGGAGACAGAGCCATCACTGCTTTTGCACCCTGAATACTCAGCTCACATAGATTTCCTTTTGCACGGGCTTGAGCATCTGCCGCACACCCCCCGACAGCGATAGCAGCTCCCGTCGTATACGTACTGAGTCCCAAAACAAGCCCCACGGGCAACCTGATCCAGCTCTTCACATTTACGAGCGGATGATAGCTGTGTGCATGTCTCTGTCCAATCTTTGCAAACCACGATTGGGTCGGCAGAACAACCACTTGATTGTCAACGCAAGCCGAAGGAAAGCTTTGCCTCGGGGTAACCCTGAAGTAGCCGTGCTCGTTATCGGTAAACTTCATCTCCCAGTCAACGTCAGGGAAACGCCCCAACTCATAAACCCGCCACTGGCGAGGCGACTCGCCGCTGCTAAGCTCGTCGATACCTTTAATTCGATCCTTCGCAAATTTGCGAACAATTGGATCAACGTCATCTTGACGCTCAAGCCACAACCAAAATGGCCTCGATGAAAATCCAAAATCTTTAAAGTTATCCCACATTGCGGCTTGGACCAGTGCATTTACTGGATCGCGACCGTGATTATACGTCAAAGCTGTTTCTTCATTATAGAGCTTGTTTAGTTCTGGCACGACCTGTCTTGGCTTATCAAGCTTTGCATAGGACGCCGCTGATAGAAAACTGAGATAGCCGCGCTCGTAGCTTTCGAGCACATAGTCGGTAACTTTACCCTCTGGGATCAGAAACTCGAGAGCCTCTTTGGCAACTGAAAATGTTTTGTGACTTAGATTTTTCCGTGCGACGGTAACTTGTTCGATAACGTCTTCATAGCACCCTTTTCGGTAGAAAAATGAAATATTGTTGAGCGATGCAATCGCATCACTCCAATCAACCTTTTTTTTAAGAGCGCTACAAAACTCAGGTCCCTCCAAAGAGATATCGACGGGACCATTCCGATCAACACAACTCACACAAAAAACGACAAACAAATAAATATAGGCCCATCGGCGAAGCGAGGTTTTTTGGGGGCGTATTGTTGCCATACCAGTGTCCCGATTTACGAGTTCGTCGACTGCGCTCTGGATTATTCGCGTACGCCTAAATTTTTGCCCAAAGGGAGCGAACACGCAAGTTTAATTATTTCAGCATGTTGCGGACACCCCGCACTGCCCTTTTAGTCCGGGCACTCTTGACAAAGTCGACAATGACCTCACCCTAACTGTAACGCGGGGACATCCTGATGCTCAATTGAGGAGCTCAGGCTTAATAAACCTGCGAGGAGGACAAATGGATCTGTCTAAGTTCACTCAGAAGTCTCAGGAAGCTCTCAGCGTCGCGCAAAAGAAGGCAATAGAATTTGGCCACGCAGATGTTGATGCCGAGCATCTCGCCTACGCGCTCGTCGAGCAGAAGGATGGCTTGGTCTCCAGACTCCTATCAAAAATGGATATAAACCCAGTCGAACTGGCGTCTCAAATACAGTCCGAGCTCTCTCGGAAAACCCGCCTTGGTGGCCCTGGCTATGATCC
>CAYOEM010000003.1:0-157969 GCA_964402975.1 uncultured Polynucleobacter sp. | reverse complement strand
ATCGGTCGTGACGAGGAAATTCGTCGCGTCATAAGAATTCTTTCACGCAAGACCAAGAACAATCCTGTGTTAATTGGTGAGCCCGGCGTTGGCAAGACGGCTGTGGTTGAGGGTTTAGCTCATCGCATTATCAGAGGTGATGTGCCTGAAGGACTCAAAGAGCGCACAATTTTCTCTCTGGACATGGGTAGTTTAATTGCAGGCGCAAAATATCGAGGCGAGTTTGAGGAACGATTAAAAGCCGTTCTGAATGAAGTCAAGAGCAGCGACGGTCGAATCATTTTGTTTATTGATGAGCTTCACACGATTGTTGGTGCTGGTAAGTCCGAGGGCGCGATGGATGCAGGCAATATGCTGAAACCTATGCTTGCCCGCGGCGAACTCAACTGCATCGGCGCAACAACCCTCGACGAGTATCGACAGCATATCGAGAAGGACGCCGCTCTAGAAAGGCGATTTCAGCCGGTTTATGTGGAACAACCGTCCGTAGAGGATACGATCTCCATTCTGCGAGGCCTGAAAGATCGATTTGAGCTTCACCACGGCGTCAAGATACACGACCATGCCTTGGTTTCTGCGGCTACACTATCCCATCGCTATATCACCGAGAGATTTTTACCCGACAAGGCGATTGACTTGGTGGATGAGGCAAGCGCCATGATTCGAACCGAGTTGGACTCATTACCAACTGAGGTTGACCAAGCTCAAAGGCGAGTCATGCAACTCGAGATCGAGGAAGCTGCACTTAAAAAGGAGAAAGACAAAGCTAGTCTAGACAGGCTGCAAGCCCTTCAAAAAGAGCTCATCAATGAAAAGGAAAAACTGCATACTTTCCGTGCTCAATATGATTCTGAGAAAAGCAAACTACAATCTCTGACGTCCCTCAGGTCGGATATCGATCAAGTTCGTCAGGATATTGAACGGGCAGAGCGCGCCTATGACTTGAGCAAAGTCGCAGAACTCAAACATGGTAAACTGCCCGTTTTGGTAAAAAAACTCCAAGACGAAGAGGCGAAATTTTCAAAGGACTCTGCTAACGGGTCTCAGCTTCTTCGCGAAGAAGTGACTGATGATGAGATAGCCGAAATTGTTGCGCGATGGACCGGCATTCCGGTTAAAAAGCTGGTTGAGGGCGAGCGGGAGAAGCTGCTTAAATTAGATCAGATTCTACACGAACGAGTTATTGGCCAGGATGAGGCTGTACAGCTAGTTGCGGATGCCGTGATTCGGGCACGCGCCGGGATTAAAGATCCCAAGCGTCCTATCGGTAGCTTTATGTTTCTCGGCCCTACCGGCGTTGGTAAAACGGAGTTGGCAAAGGCTCTAGCCGAAAATCTGTTTGACAGCGAAGAGAACCTGATACGCATCGATATGTCTGAATACATGGAAAAACACTCTGTAAGCAGACTGATTGGGGCGCCCCCAGGCTACGTTGGCTACGATGAGGGCGGGCAACTGACGGAAGCCGTCCGCCGAAGGCCTTACAGTGTTCTGTTATTTGACGAAATCGAAAAGGCACATCCCGATGTCTTCAATATTCTACTTCAGCTCCTTGACGACGGACGACTCACTGACAATCAGGGACGAGTTGTGAATTTCAAGGATACGGTAGTTATTTTGACTAGCAATATAGGAGCCCACTTTCTATTAGATGGTGTTGATAAAAATGGTGATCTGCAAGATTCTGCGAGGAAGAGTGTGTTAGAAGCTCTCAGATCCCACTTCCGTCCGGAATTACTGAATAGAATTGATGATATTGTTCTGTTCAAGCCTTTAAAGCTTGATGAGATCAAGCGTATTGTGACTCTTTTAACTAGTTCGCTTTCAGCAAGATTAAAAGAACGTCACATTAGCCTCGAACTAACCGATAGAGCCATCTCATACATTGCAACCTCCGCTTACGATCCTGTCTATGGCGCAAGGCCACTAAAGCGCTACCTGCAGCGAGATCTTGAGACAAAGATTGCTCGATCTCTAATTGGTGGCGGCATCCATGAGGGATCATGCATCGTTGTCGACAGGCAAGATGGACAGACCGATGGGGGGCTTTCAATCACTGTCTCTGCCGGACAGTGATTGCACTAAAACCGTTCGACTTCACTTTCGAGACGGATTTGGCACGCTATCGCGGAGTTCTCTCAGCATCATGAAGCTAATTTTTCCGTCGTATTTGGTCAGATTAAGGCCCAGTTTTGCCAGCGTCGTGACAGCCGTCTCTGAGAAGGTAGCATGACCGTCTTTCGAGGCAGAAAAAATGTAGCAGCCGGGACAACGTGCCGGTATGGCCTCTTTAAACCGAAAGGTTGCTAAAATTTTATTTGATTCGGCTTTCAGCTCAACGATGATTTTATCTGGATTTGAGCCGGCTATGAGCTCTGAGACGCAAATCGATTTGGTATCCCGCATCAAAAGCTTGGCATCCTGACTCGTCAAATCTGATTCAACGCTGGTCACCTTAAAGCATCCAGCACTGGCAAATCCTCCGGACTTATTGCCGCTTGCGCTTTTTTCATGATCGACAGCCTGGGCTTCACGTCCAGACGATAAAACATTCGAAGAAGGACTTGTTGTCTTGCAAGAGGGCAGACTCAAAACACTGCTTAGCAAAATGAATAATGCCACATCACGCATGACGCCCCCCTTAAAAAATTTATCGCAGACTCTTTCGATTGTAGCACATATTCAGAAGGCCATTTATCTTTGAATTTATTTAATGGAGATTTCTTTTAAGCCAGTCCTGCCACACGCTGATAGATCTGCGGTAAAGAATGAGCGCTACGACTTTTTGATCGATGGGTAACGCCTTTATCAATCGACGCATTTCCTGAAAATCACTACTGGAGAAAAATTTCACTGCAAATTGCGCCATGGGCCCGTTGTTTTCTTCTTTGAGCTTAAAGTCTTTGGAATGATAAAACGTCTCAATTGCCGAAAGGTCCTCGGAATCGAATAATATATGGTTACCTCGAATTGCTTCTGTATAAATGACCTTCCAGACCATCGGGAGTGGCAAGGGAGGAACTGATGATTCAAATAAGTTTTCATACATGGCAGCATTATTCACTGCTTTTTGCATGGCACACGCTCCTGCTCCGCATAAGAGATCAACAATCAGCATCAACACCACTGCAACGGCGCAGCGGGTGATGCTGACTGTGCAAATCGAACGCCAGCTCCGCGTAATTTTAAGCATCTGTAATAATTGGTTTTTTTAATTATAGGGTGTCAGAAAATTTGACACTTTGCCCGGGCATCACACACAAATCCACCGCAATATCATGTGCTTCCGAAACTATAGGAGTTAAACTAAAACACGGCGGAAACACCACGCCGATAATTTGGCTAATTACAGACCTGTGCTGAGCAAGCCATCGATCGTAGTACCCGCCACCAAATCCAAGTCTGTGCCCCTTTAAATCGATTGCTAATGCAGGAACCACGACAACATCTCCCACCTGGGGACTGACTGCTATCGCCTCAGGCAGAGGTTCATACACACCAAAAGAGCTCTTAACCAGTTGGTCTCCCGTAGCCCACAAATGAAAATTCATCGCGCCAGAAATACCGACCCTAGGCAGCGCCAAATGGGACCTGAGGACGTCAAGGTGAGATAGCAGATCGGGTTCCCCTTTAAGGCTTTTAAACGCGAAAATAGTGCCTTTAAAGTTCGAATCCCGCAGATGACGGATCAACCGAATCGCTATCTGGAAAGACCAATCAGCCGCGACGCGGGGTTCAATGACTGTTCTGATTTTTCGATAATGTTGTCTAAAGTTTTCTTTTGACATGGATCGGCATTTTAAAACTGGCGAAACAAAAAAGCCACCGGCATTCCACCAGTGGCTTTAATTAATTCGACTAAGCCAAACTTACTGCACGGTCACCGAGATAGGCTGGGTGAATTCCCAACGTCCAGACACCTCTGAAAAGGCTCCCAAGCGTAGCTGATACTGGCCAGCACCAACACCATTTAGCTCCAACTGTGAGCCAGCACTCGAGAATTTGAACAGGGGATTTGACCAGTCATCACCTTGATTCAATTCGACTCGGTAGTAAGCAACAGCCTTATCACCCGTCCAAGATACAACTCCACCAGTTCCAGCTAAGCTAGCACCTGAAGCAGGAGCCGTGATGGCGATGTTACGGCGGATCGGTGCGGAGACTGAAAAAGAGCGAACCTCACTAGCCCCACCCTCTGACTCGACCTTCCAGAACCACTGTCCTGGCCACGGATGATGGAAAGAATAATTAGATCCAGATACTTTTACGCGCATGACTTCAGGGTGCATGCTGTTGTGACGAGAAAACACGATCGTACCGGGACCGCCGCTCCAGCTGAACATAGCCGCACCTTGAGTTTCATCGTAGGACAAGGACGCTCCGTTGTCTGGTGAAGATAATGAAATGGCGCCTGCTGGTGGCGCTACAGCTTCAGGGGCTGGCGTAGCGGTCGGCGCTTGATTTGCCGCAGCAGCGTCATCAGCTGGTTTCGCGGCATCTGCGGGCTTCTCAGCAGTCGTTGCACTGGCGTCTTCAGCCGGAACATCATCTTCAGCAACATCAGCAGCCTCTTCACCGTCACCGCTCAGCAAAAACCATCCCACAACGGCAACGAGAATAATAACTGCTCCAAAAATGATGTAGCGAGTTTTGTCGGAACTTCCGAAGCTACCATCTTTAAAAATCTGGGACACCGCGTTTGTGTTAGTCCCAAAGTTACTTGTGAACTCACCCTTCAGGTCGGCTGTAAACGGATTGCTTTGCGTTCCTGTCGCCGGCTGGGAATTAAAAGTACTGTTGGGTTGGTTTGGCGCGGAGTTCATAACTCTACTCTCCTAGACGATGGTTAAGCTGCTGCTGCTTGCGCTTACGACTGTACTCTAATTATACGAGGTAGCAGTCTTGCAAATCAAGAAATCCGCCCGGAAAAAAACAAACTCTGCCCCAGCGAACCGCTTGAGAGGCGCGGAAGGCGCAGAAAAATCTAGGGATTTTAATTCCTTTTGCACTCGCAACAAATCAAGGGTCCTACCGCCCATCTGGACCGTAGAACCCTTGTTTTTGACATACGAGAGCAGTTTTTAGATCAAATCTAAACGGCTTCCCAAGTCAATTTTAACCTTAGACGCCACCTGCGGAGTTCTGTCCCGTCGTAGTATTCGGGTACGGCTTGGTCTGCGACCCGATCGGCGCCTGGTAAGGCTGGGTCTGCTGTTGGGAGCCTATCGGCGCCATCTGACTTGGTTGCTGTGCTTGCTTGTAAACGGTGTATTGGTACTGATTTTGACTGTACTGATTACCGTAGGAGTATGGATACTGGCGCTGTTCAACCCGCGCAAACGGATTCAGCCTTTGGAAAAACGTCCTCAAACGCGGGAACAAAACCGTGTTCTGATTAGATCTTACAACGCCGTTACCGTAGGAACACTCGCAATTATTTTGGGAATACGTCTGAGAATAACTAGCGCTCTTACTGTAGGTCGTGCCCATCTGCGTAGGCGACTGTGTGCTCATTTGAGCCGGCGATCCGAGACCAAATTCAACATTTGGACTTAACGCGGCTACCATTTTACCAGACTTATCTAAACGAATGGCATCGCCCGAATTAAATGCTAATTCAGCGTCTTCAGCCGTTAAGATTTCTTTGTCCGATTTTACAGATACAAAATCCACATTGCTGGTCGAACTCTCTTTGTCTGTAACATCAGCTCTTGCAATAACATAGTTAGGAACCGTTTCACTCTGACTCTTTGCTTGCTTGTTGTTTTGAGCACCACAAGATGCCATCAACAACGCGATAACCGAAAAACTGAAAAAACGACGTGCACTAAGAAGCATAACTCCCCCTTCAACAACAGCTTCAACTTCAACTTTCAACAGTAACTACAAATTGAGACCCCCCTTGCAAAGCGAGTCTCTGACGGCCGATGAGCAAGCTACATTCCAGCCGTGCCCCCTCAAAAAGACCTATTGATATTAGGTCATTAAATTGATTTTACCGGGGGCATGTGACCATTCCTTAGACAGTTTGTAGGTTTTTTTGACAGTTAACGAACCCCTGAGCTGGATGATCAATTAGTTAATATTATCCTTTAAACTTAGCAACTTAGGCGGTATGTTGCATGGACCTTAACCATGACAGCTGGTAGGGGGGCCTAATAAACCACCCGTCCAAGATCCGAGAGACCCTGAACGTGATTTCCAAGAACCAAAAGAGCCCGAAGCGGCAGCCGACTGGATTGTCGGCATTCAAGGTCGCCGCTTTATGGCCGCATCAAGAGGGGCCGTTACTTCTCTCCAAAGTTGGCGGTCGTCAGATATTTATCGCCACGTCTTTCTCACCAGTAGACTTTGCAAAAGTAGCAACATCAAAACCCTCTGATTGGGTCGACACTTCGGATGATTCCAAAGATCTTCCAACTATCCCACGCTGGATGTTTCTCTTGCCATATGAGACCTATCACCATGATTCAACTCTTACTGGAAATATTGACCGTCCGCTCGCGTGGGAAATCTACGCTGGACTCGTGTGGGAAAATGATGTCGACCCTCCGACGTACGTCACAAAAAAATCGATCGCTAGTGCTCGGTTTCACTTTGACTATAAAACCAAACTCTTGCCCTTGATCAAAGACGCTGGCAAATATTCGCATCCCACGGCTAAACAGTTAGTTTTGACGCCAACCACAAGTGACGAAAGTTATATCGAAGCCACCGCTCATTTAATCCGAAGCATTGCAAATGGAGATTTCTATCAAATCAATTTACTCCGTTTTTTCCACGCATCGCGAGCCCATAGCTGGCAGAATCTTTGCGCCCTCATGGAGGCAAACAGCGGGCCGCAGGGCGTCTTAATCTCGTCAGGAAACAAGATCGTAGCATCATTTAGCCCCGAACGTTTTATTGAGATCGATCGAAATTCCAACGGCATCCAAATTTCCACTTGGCCCATTAAGGGAACAGCGCCGCGCTGCATGAACGACGACAACAAAGATCGTGAGATTGGAATTAGCTTATCAAAAAGCCGAAAAGATATTGCAGAACTCCATATGATTATAGATTTGATGCGAAACGATTTCGCTCAAATATGTTTACCGGGGACCGTCCAAGTTAAAGACCAAGGCTCACTCAAAAAGTTCTTCCGAGTTTGGCACTTGGAGGGCCATATTTCCGGTGACCTGGACCCCTCGCTCAACCTAAAATCATTATTATCAGCCGTATGTCCCGGAGGTTCAATAACCGGCGCGCCTAAAGTCGCCGTGATGAAGAGAATTAGACAAGAAGAATGTCGCCCCAGAGGCTACTTTATGGGAAACTTCTTCAGGATCAATCATGATGGATCATTGCAATCCAATATAATGATTCGAACTCTCATAAGTGAAAACTGGCTTCGCTCGGCCACGTATGCCGCAGGGAGCGGTATTGTTATCAAGAGCGATCCTCAGAAGGAACTGCTTGAGATCCGCGCTAAGTGCGCCCCGGTGAGCCTGATGTCATCGCCAACAAAAAACAAGGAATCATTGCAATCGGAGGATGAAGATGTTTGATCTTAAGGCAATTGAAACCGCCCATCGCGTCACCGTCGACGCCCTTGAGCGCGAACTCCCTGAAGAACAAAAATTCGATCCAAGCTATCGACGAGCTCCTTCGAGAGGTCTGAAGTTAGATGCTCAAGACATTAAACTCGCAGTTCGTAATGCCCTACGTTACGTTCATCCGAAATTTCACTCAAAGCTAGCACCTGAATTTTTAGAGGAGCTGAAAACCAGGGGCCGAATTTACGGATATCGATTTCGCCCTGAGGGGCACATTCGCGGATTGCCAATATCTGAATACCGGGGGAAATGCCTCGCCGGCAAAGCCTTACAAGTTATGCTGGATAACAACCTTGACTTCGATATTGCTCTCTACCCGTATGAACTTGTTACTTACGGTGAAACTGGTCAAGTATGCCAAAACTGGATGCAGTATCGACTTATTAAACGCTACTTAGAAGAGCTCACAGACGATACCACGCTGGTCCTCTACTCCGGCCATCCACTTGGATTATTTAAATCAACGCCTTCTGCACCCAGAGTTATCACAACGAATGCTCTGATGATTGGACTCTTTGACAATCCTACCGACTGGCACCGAGCTGCGGCGATCGGCGTTGCAAACTATGGACAAATGACCGCAGGTGGTTGGATGTACATCGGACCTCAAGGTATCGTCCACGGAACATATAACACGATCATGTTGGCCGGACGACTAAAACTAGGTCTCAAGCCAGGAGATAATCTCGCAGGAAAACTCTTTATCTCGAGCGGACTCGGCGGCATGAGTGGTGCCCAAGGAAAAGCCGCCATCATCGCCGGCTGCGCAGGAATTATTGCAGAAGTCGATAGATCAAGAATTGAGACAAGACTTAGTCAGGGCTGGATCGATGCGGTGGCTGACACACCCCAGGACGCTTTCAACATGGCGCAAAACGCTATGAAAAATCGCGAGGGAAAAGCGATTGCATTTCACGGCAACATTGTTGATCTTTTAAGCTTCGCCGTGCAAAAAAACATTAAAATCGACCTCCTTAGCGATCAAACCAGCTGCCATGCCGTTTACGAAGGAGGCTATTGCCCTCGAGGAATGAGCTTCCCTGAACGAACAGAGATGCTGGATAAAGATCCCGCCGAATTCCGAAGACGCGTCGACGCGACTCTTAAAGCCCATTATGAATTGATAAAACAGCTAACGGCGCGCGGAACCTACTTTTTCGACTACGGTAACGCTTTTATGAAAAGCGTTTTTGACACAGGCGTCGTCGACATTGCAAAAAACAAGAAAGACACTCGCGACGGTTTTATCTGGCCTAGCTACGTCGAAGATATTCTAGGGCCGGAGCTATTTGACTACGGTTACGGACCATTTCGATGGGTTTGTCTCTCTGGTCTGGACGAGGATCTAAAGAAGACGGACCTAGCAGCCGCGGATATCATCAAAACTCTACGTTCGAAAATGCGCTACCAAGATGAGGATAACTACAAGTGGGTCATCGATGCCGAAAAGAATAAAATGGTCGTAGGCACCCGCGCCAGGATCTTATATCAAGATGCTATCGGCCGTAGGGCTATAGCGCTCAAACTAAATGACATGGTTCGAAAAAAAGAAGTAGGACCCATTATGCTGGGGCGTGATCACCACGACACTGGCGGAACCGACTCCCCTTTCCGAGAAACAAGTAATATTAAAGACGGATCCAACATCATGGCTGATATGGCCACAAACATTTTCGCAGGCAATGCAGCGCGCGGAATGACTTTATGCGCGCTGCACAATGGCGGTGGCGTTGGTATTGGCAAATCAATTAATGGGGGCTTTGGAATGCTGCTCGACGGGAGTGAGCGAGTTGACAAAATACTCGATACAGCAATGCCTTGGGATGTCATGGGCGGCGTCGCTCGACGAGCTTGGGCTCAAAATCCAAACTCCATCAGCACATGCATCGAGTTCAACCGTGCCAACCAGGAACGTGGTGAGCGCATTACACTTCCATGGCCCGTAGATCCAGACATTGTCTAGTGATGGTGCTTGTGCGCAGTCTTTTCGAGATAGTAGTCATAGTGGCCGTCGTAAATCCGCATCTCACCATGGTCAATTTCGAAGACTCTGTTGACGATCCCACGAAGAAAGTATCGATCGTGACTGACGATCATGATAGTGCCATCAAACTGTTTCAAAGCTTCTAAAAGTGTTTCACGACTATCAATGTCCAAATGGTTAGTAGGCTCATCTAGAACTAAAAAGTTGACCGGCGTAGCAAGAATACAGGCCAAAATAACACGGCTCTTTTCGCCCCCAGAAAGCATTCTAATTTTCTTTTCAACATCGTCACCAGAAAACATAAAGGCACCCAGAAGGTTGCGCAAATATCCGACCGACGCCATAGGCAAACGATCACTGACTTCTTGCCAAATCGTCTTCTCAGGATTCAGAAGATCACACGAGTACTGTGAGAAATATCCCACATTGACGCTTGCACCTACCACGGCGCGCCCGCTGGTCGCATCTGTTGAGCCAATAATGCACTTCAAGAGGGTGCTTTTACCAGCACCGTTAACGCCGGTCACAGCAATCTTATTAAGCCTCTGAACCACGCCAGAAACGCCGCTGAATACTTTTTTGACCCCACCCTCTGGTGTTGGATATTCTTTGGAAACGCTCTCAAGCCTAACGACATCATTTCCACTTCGAGGGGGAACGGCAAATTCAAACGAAAGCTTTTTTGTCTCGGTTGGCATCTCCAAACGCTCGATCTTGTCGAGCTTCTTGACGCGTGATTGCACTTGGGCGGCATGGGACGCTCTAGCTGCAAACTTTGCGATGAACTCTTCTTCCTTAGCTAGCTGATCTTGTTGCCTCTTAAAAGCTGCTATTTGCTGCTCGCGCCTAATCTCACGCTCACGAAGATAAAAGTCATAATTGCCACTGTAGGTGGTTATTTGCTTGTTCGCAATTTCAACAGTCCTTCCGCATATCCTGTTCATGAAGTCGCGATCATGGCTAGTCATAACGATCGCACCCTTGAAAGATTTCAACCACTCCTCGAGCCAAATTATCGCTTCAATATCGAGATGGTTCGTCGGTTCGTCAATAAGCAAGACATCTGGGTTTAAAAGTAATATCTTGGCTAAGGCGATCCGCATCTTCCAACCACCTGAAAAACTCTCGACCGGGCGATTATAAACGTCTGGGCCAAGGCCGAGCCCCGTCAATATTGCCTGAGCTCTCGATTCGAGATCGTAACCCCCACGATTCTGAAACTCTAACTGCAGCTCGCCAAATCGCTCCATGAATCTGGTCATATCATCATCATTCATGGGCTCATCTGCTAAGCGGCCCATCCGATCCTCCATAGTCGCAAGCTCGATACCAATTTCCGACACCTTGCCAGCACCAGACATGCACTCGGCCAGCGCGCTGCGACCTGCCATTTCACCAACATTCTGATCAAAAAAACCAACCAGGACACCCGGATCAACACTCACAACCCCATCATCAAGATGATCGTGACCCATAATCACGCGAAAGATGGTCGACTTTCCGGCGCCGTTTGGTCCAACCAAACCAATCTTATCGCCGGGACGCACAATGAAACTCGCCTGCGAATATAGAACTCGGTCGCCATAGCGCTTGGTAGCGTTACTGACATTGATCATGCATTAACCCCGGATATAAAAGAAAACGAGAGCACCGATGGCGCCCATACGAGACCGCTGACCTTACACGACTGCGGACAAAATTTAAAGCGGGCTTTGCGCCGCGATTGTCGCAATTAAATCAATATCTTACATCAAGCCGCGACCGAATTCGGACCAACCACCATCTGGATCTCTTGGTCGGCGCGTCTAACCTCAGCTAGGGCCTCAGCTGAAAAAATTCGGTCGTTGATATCGACAAGTCGAATGGCACCGTTGTTGGCAAGATTACGTATACGGCCAAGGATTCTAAGCTCTGCAATCCTGTAACGACTTTCTTCCATGCCAGCACTTTGCTCGATATCCTCCAACCAAGTCTGGGAAAGCTCCGATGGCGCCTTGGTCAGCAACAGGTCTCTTATGTGCTCAGGCGATCCCACCAAGAACGCGAGGAGTTCTTGTCTTTCAAGACCCATGACAATCTCTAATAGATGGCCATCGCGAATATATGGCAACATTTCAACAGTCACGAGCTTCAACTTAATAAATCTTGCCGCGTCGGGATTTGTTTTAACAAGGTCTGACATGAGCCTCCTCTGATCAACTAACCTCGATTTCTCAAGAAGCTCAATAATTATGTCGCTAGATCGTAGCTGTTCCGTATCAAATTCCGTTCGTGACAATGCCTTCTTGTGAAGTGCTTTTGCAACGTTAGCCAAGTATTCCTTCGGTATAGCGTCGGATTTACACAGTTCTCGCATCAACGAGACACGAGATTCCCCAGTATATAGTTCGAAAACATTGCGACGTCTCAAGTTATCTAACTGAGTTAGAACAATGCTCTGAATATGAGGTTTCTCGTCTGAGATGAGATTAAAGATCTGAGCTGCATCGAGATTCTGCAAAAAGTCGAATTGCTCGGAGCGCTTTCTGGTTAGGACACGAATTTCACTCGCTGTGACTTTAGTCTTTAGGGCATTTAATAGCTCCAACGTTTGATCATCATTAAAGATAAACGTTGCCTTGTGATAAAATTCGCTCAAATCATTGAGATCGCGCTGCAGACTAGGATCATTTATAAGGTCAAAAATAATCATAGGCCCAAACAGGTGCACGTAGCGCGCGGTTTGATCAATTCCGTCCTCTCTAAGCATCCGGCTGAACGTATCACGTGCAACCTTAGGATTATCGACAAATGCCTTCAAAAGTTCTTCACGAATCCCTTCAATTCGCATCTTAATCGATAGAGTCTCGCGCGACACACCGCCTCCGCTGACTCCCATCACGGGAGAACCCGCGACGGAATATGGTGCATCGTTTCCACCCAATCCCGACATCCGCGAAGCTTGAGCGCCCGGCATTGCATCCATCATGGCTCGCGCATCTCGCGAGACCGATGCGAACCTGAGGTAGAATCCCGCTGCAATCAATAAAATAAGCAATCCAGCAAAAACATACAAAAGCGTTTGATTTTCAATGCCCACACTCTTATCCGTGGACGATGCTGTCTCCGCCATCGCACTGTTGAGAGCTTTCTCCGAGGATGACAGTTTTTCTTTACTGGTCAGATTCGTGCTTTCTTTTGATTCTTTCGCCTCAATTCGCTCAGCCGTCGTCGATTCTTTATTGTTTGATGATGTCGAGTTTGTCGAAGACGTATTTTGCGACGTGTTCGTAATAATTTCCTTAGTCCCTGCTAGATCACGAAATATCTGCAGCGTTTGACGCAATCGATCCAATCCCCACGGATCTTTTTGACCGTTACTCGAGGATGCCTCGGGGAAATCGACAGGGACAAGATTGACATTCACAGGGCTAACGAAACGGGTCTTAGCTCTAATCAGGTTCATGATTTTTGATCGAGTGTCTTCCGGGATTTTGTCGTCCACACTTAGATCAACATCAACATTCTGGACTCTCAAAACACCCCGACCACCCCGCTCTCGAACCAACTCCCTTTCAGCCACACCCCTTACTTCATCTGGTGACGCCAACTTGCCATCGACCGTCACGCTTGCCAAAACACAACCAGCGGGGCAATAAGAGTCTATAATTTGTTGAACAGAGCCCTGAATTCGCTGCTGCAAACCCTGCTTCAACCTATCTTCGACCTCAGCAGAAACACCTATCTGTGGGAATGCCACATTACTCCAACGCACTGATGGCGCTGCACCGAGACCACGGAGGGCGTTGACAATCAATTTGCCGAGGCGATCTTGATCCGCGCTTCCCACTCGGTCATCCACCTGCACATCCACAACCATGCGACTGATTTTAAATGTATTGCCCGAGGGACTTGTCACATTCTCGAAACCAAGATCTTCTGATTCACCAGAAATTTGGGCCGCATCGCCGTCGATATTTATAAGTTCACAAGCCTCTGCGCAGTACTTTTGCAGCACACTTTGCACCTTAGTGCGAGCTTCAGCCAAAAGATCGCGCTCAAATCGCGTCACATCTGCAGCAAGAATGATCGCAGGATAAAGCCAAGCGCCAAGCGTCGTGTACAATAGAAATTTTTTGAATCCAGGCGTCACAGCTAATCCTCACGTTTTCAGACAACATGGAGATCGGTGACGGCGTAAAATACTTAACGGGGCAAAAATTGCCCCGTTTTAATCGTTAAAACTACGATAAATCGATCTGTACAACTACTTTAGCTGCGATTCCACTTCCTTACTCAGAGCTTCAACTGTATGAGCTCCCAAGTATCGACGGCCATTTATGACCAGGTACGGGGTGCCACCAACACCAATACGAGTGCCCTCGGCAAACGCTTTGTCCACCATGGTCTTACCCTTCGCTAGGTCCATACATGCCTTGAACTTTGCCTCATCAAGTTTCACGTCCTTGGCAAGTTTAGCAGGCGACTCCTTGTCCAACTTGTCCTGGGATTCGAATGCCTTATAGTGGAAATCCCAGAATTTCCCTTGTTCATCGGCACAATGGGAGGCTTCCGCCACTGCCCGACTGACTCCCGATGGGTTGATGGGATAATCCATATAAACCAAACGCACTTTGTTCCTAAATTTCTCAGTCAATTTCTTTAGGCTCTCAGCAGCGATCTTGCAGTGTGGACATTGATAGTCAGCAAATTCCACAATCGTTACTTTTGCATCGTCTTTTCCCTTACGGGGGAAGCCTTCGGTCTGAATTTGAAAAACAGGGGCCTCTGGCTTAGACATGCTCATTGCAAATTTTTGCTCACGTCGGATTTTCGCCACGATCTCGTCTCGCTTTTTTCGAATCTCCTCTTGCTTGACAGCCTTAACGATTTCCCCCTTCACATCGTCAAATTTAAAATTAGGAGGAATTCGGTGCTTGTTGGCCTCAAAAAATGATTTTAAAGCTTTTTCAGACGGCTCCTTGACGGCAAGAATCTTATCTTCCACTTCGTCGGGAGTCTTGTTTTGCTTTTTTGCCATCTCAGCAACATGATTTTCAAAAATTATGCTATCAACCAAACTATTCATATGCTCGAAGAACTGCGTCTTAAGCTCAAAAACTTGCTGCTGCTGAGCAGGAGTCAAATCCTTTTCTGTGGTTGATTTCCCGTTAAGTGTGAAGAGGTCTTCAGCGAAAGCGGTTGTTGACAATAATGTGACACACAGCGTGATTAATCTAATTAAATTCAATTTTAAACCCTCCAAATTGCTGCAAGAAAACTACCTCGATGAACACTCTAGTGCAACGATAGATTATTAAATTTTAATTTGATCGTCGATTACAAGCAAAAATAACGACTACAAGCTCTGGCTATCACTTGGAGTCGAACTAACCGCCGTGTTTTTCTCGGGCACGACAAGCGAGGCACCTTTATTGAGACCGGCAATGTCCTCATTTGAGAATTGCACCGGACGCATCAAAAAATTATCAAAAAGTTCGCGCACGATCTTCCAAGAACCGTCTTCTTCTTTTTTGAGATAGATCATTTTACGACCATCTGATTTGAAACGATTATCACCTGAAAAAAACTGGTTCATCATCACGATTGAATACTTGGCGTGAGTGACCACTCGCATATCGAGCATTTTAACAATCATGTTCTTATAAGACCCAAATACTGAACGTTTATAGGACTCGTACTGCTTCACGTCCTTGCCCTGACTGTTAAACTCCTTTGAGTAATAACTGATGTACCGCTCGATATCACGACCTTGCCAAGCGTCAACCCAGCCTTTCGCGACATCAAAAACACCTTGAACGTCCTCGGGTCGATTAACTTCGGACGCCTCTCGAGCGATCACGACGACACCCTGCTTTGGCTGCAACCACCGGGTGAGACTTGTTATTTCAGAATTTTGAAAGGCCACGCAGCCCTCCGTGACCCTGGCATCTTCAATTCTGCGATCTCCGACCCCATGCAACCATATTCCGTAGCCCGTCTTACCTACTGCTTGGTCCATAGGATTAGGGAAGTTCAAAGGAATCGCCAGAGGTCCATATTTTTGCGGTGCCAGCTGGGATGACGGAATTGTACCTGTCGTAAAGTAAATACCTTCGGGCGTTTTATTGTCACCCTGTCGCTCTTTATCACCCTCAACCTTGCCCGTTGCAATTTTAAATGAACGCAACATTTTAGACGGCTGCCCATTCTCAGGAAGGGTTCTCAATTCGGCTTGGCTTTTTGATTTATCAACCGTCAAAAAAATCATCTGCTGATCGGGGGCCAAATCTAGATTGGTTGACACAGCCGAGGCCGAGGTCGACCCAACAGCCACCAACAGAAACATCACTCTTTGAAGCTTTGACGACACGAAAACCCGCCCCGATAAAAAGCGCAACTTTAGAAGGATTGTAATGCCCTTAGTATGTCTGATTTCATACTTAATAACAAGACCCAAGGGGCTTGGAATGAAGGGTCTAAATCCCGGAGATTAGTCTCTAAATGGCTCTAATGCCTCAATAATTTGCGTAAAATCACTGGGCAAGCTCGCCTCGAATTGTAGCCACTTCCCAGAGGCGGGGTGGCTGAATCCTAGAACCCAGGCATGTAACATCTGACGCCTAACGCCCAAAATAATAGCCTCTATATCTTTTGGAAAAAGACTACGCCCCAAACAAATCGGACGGACACCGTAGACGGGATCACCCAAAACAGGCGCACCAAGATCACGAGCATGTAACCTTATCTGGTGCGTGCGGCCGGTCGACAGCTTTAAGCTGACCATGGCAAGTACACCTCGATATTGAAACTCACTTTTAAATAGAGTTCTTGCAAATCGGTAACCCGGTAGATCTACCCCCCCCTCCCGCGACTTTTTATGCTCGTACTCTGTAACGTCCATCGAGGCGAAGCGGGTTCTCTCCTTGGGATCCCTATAAAGATAGCTGTCACGCACCCACTCACCGGCAGGAAACGGGCCATTTAGAAGAGCGACGTACTGACGAAAATTGGTTTTATCATGAAACTGTCGAGACAAATCAGCATGTGCAACATCCGTCTTAGCGACGACCATAACTCCAGTTGTATCTTTGTCCAGCCTATGAACTATGCCGGGCCTTTGCAGATTCAAGTCGTCCTCATCGTTACCCACGGAACTTGTGCCGAGCAGCTTGGCATGATGGAGTAAGCCGTGGACAAGCGTTGCCCCTTTCTCTCCTGCACCCGGATGAACGGCGATACCAGCCGGTTTGTTTAAGACGATCACATGGTCATCTTCAAAAAGTATATCAAGATCCATTTGGACAGGTTCAAGATGGCTCACAGCTCTCGGGCGCTCAGAAAAAACAATCTGATCGCCTGACTTAACCTGCTGTTTGGTGATACCGACGATGCCGTTGACCTTAACCAAACCGGCATCGATCATCTCCTGGACCTTTGATCGGGACATGTCGGGCAAGACGCGGCTTAGATAAACATCTAAACGAACACGCCCCTCATCGAGGGGCGCGACCGTTATTTCATGAGTGTTCGGGTCTGTCGACATAAACTCATTTCTGGCCAACTTGATAGGCCTCAAGACGCGCGATGTATGCCGTAACAATTTTTTCGGAATTTGGCACGCTCAAATATCGCAAATAACTCCTCATAAAACCCTTGACGTAAACGACTTTGGGCAACCTATCAAATTGGTTAGCCTCCATGTTCCGTATATATTCCAGAGATATCTTGGTGCGCTCCTGGATTTCCCCGTGCCCAACACCTGCCGCCTCGCGCAGGGCCACCAGTATGGATCCGTCACCGATGTCGCCCTCCTCAATAATGCTCAGCATCTTTGTTTGTAATGTATTGTCAGCTGAACCAGGAGCATGGGTGCGGGTGACTCTTAAGACACTTCGATTCGTCTGAACCACCTCAGCTCCCGAAAAGCTAGTTGTGGACTCACGACCTTCTCCAGCGGCGCGCGGCATGGGAGTGCTAGATGGTCCCACTAACGAAGTTTGCGTCAGGGTACGATCATACGTGGCCCGTCGCGCATCGTCATTGAGCACATCAAAGGCCAATTCAAGCTCTTGCAAATGACGACTTAAATCATTAGCGCCAACGACCCCGTAGAGGCCATCACCACCATTTGCATAGAGATTTTTTAATCTCAAATACGACTCGCGAATGGCAAATTTGCTGGCTGCACGATCCACGTTCAAAATATCGTAGTAGGTCGGCACCGCAAAGTTAGCGCCAAGCCCCGGGACCGCTGGATTGCTGCTGAGAGACTCAAGGTTCATGATGATGATCCTCCGTGTTAATTAAAGTAAAAAATATTTACTGCGAAATACCGACAGTTTCATTAGCCGCTAAAGGCGGCCTATGAGACTCGTCGGAGTTTGAGATAACTACACCACAGTGCCTTAACAAGGAATTTGCCGCCTCAGCCAATCTACGTGCAATGATTGACTGGGGAAAGTCCTGCAACAAAAGCCGCTTATTACGCAAGCTCCGCCAAGCAGCCTCATCGTAATTCAGGTAGCCTAGACTCGCCGCGGTAAAACCAAAATAGCGCTGGGCAGCAATCTCCATAGCCTTTCCCATATCTATGTCAGCTTGAGACCTAGTTTGATTCACGAGAAGACCTAGAATACGTCCCGATAAGGCGGTTGCCATGGGACCTATCAAAGTAGGATTATTCTGATATAGAGCCCTGAGTTTATCCGTATAACTGCGGCCGGGGCTTCCTGGAAGATCTTGATTCAAAGCACTTATAACCCCGGCACCTTCTTCGGATTTTCCCAATCGGTGGGAGGCGTGGTCCATAAGCCTCATAAGAGCGGTGCGCATGAACAAATAAGCATTCTCAACAGAGGTCGGTTCTGGAAGAGCCGTTACAATTCCAGCATGAGCGCAACAGAAAAGATCAATGGTGTGACGGCTAGCACCAGCACCCAAATCCAAAAGAACCACATGATATCCATGCGAACTCAAACCAAGGATGCCGTCCCAGAGGTTGGACAAGCCCAAACCTGATAACATATCCGCGACCGCCCAAGCGTCGTCACGCTGACTCAAAGCAATACTGAGGCCTTCCACGGATGATGGCGTCAGCACACCCATCAAGTCCGTCTTACCTTGAACCAGCCAATCGCCCAAACTGGTGGCCACGCCACCCATTCCAAAGTAAGTATGCAGATTAGCGCCACCACAGTCCAAATCTAGTGCAGCTACTTTGAATCCTTGCCTTGCAAGGTAGGCTGCAAGATTTGCCGAAATAAGGCTTTTACCCACGCCGCCTTTACCGCCACCAATCGCCACAATCAGCGGGTACGACTGTGTCGGTACGTTGCATTGGCTCGGCAGGCCTAAAAGCCAGCCTTTATGCCGCTGCAACATCGTCGCAGAGGGCAATTCTACCGACCTTCCAAGTCCAAGTCTGTGTTCAAACACTTTGCCCCCAATTAGTATAGTTGGTGGTAAACCACGCACTCCAGTCTAAGCCGAGCGCCCAAGACCACGAACTCAGCAAGCCCTGACTACCAAAGAATCATGACCCACTCAGTTCAACACTACTAACGAAAATATTTAAGGGATCATACCACTATCAAGACCCTGGTTACAGCTAATTAATCGGCATGAGCGCATTTGCCACGACAACCAACAGCATCAAGAGATAGATGCCGGCACCCCTTGCAATAAGCCAAAACAAGGTGCTTTTACGAATCGCGGCCCACGCAACTATTGCCCCGTGGGCGATAAAGGTTGGTATCATCATTAAATCGAGACGTGCCATCCTCTTCACGGTCCCCGGATCACTCATAACCCATTTCTGCTCCTCTGGAAGGAAAGCTGCAACTTTGGGCATCATCTGCACCATCACAGGATCCCCCCGTAATTGAAACCAACCGAGCACGATAGCTAAGACCACAGCTAGTACTACAGGCTGAAATTTAAAAAGCCGCGGGTCTTTCATCTGGATGCTAATAAACCCCATCACGAAAATCAGACCGAGCGAAAGCCAGGTAACATGATCGACCTCCCCAAATTGGTACCAACTCCATGCAGCCTCTGCACAAGCCACGATCATTGCTGCGACAACAGCCGCTCTCATGCCTGCAAATATATCCACGATTGCAAAGACGATCAGTGGCAACAAACCCATAATGGCGACACTCATATTCTGACTCCTATAAAAATCGCACCAAAATCTTGACACGTTTCCCTTCCGAATGAAACGTCCTAAAATCAAATAATGAATTGAAAGAATGCATGGGGTTTTTCTTATGACAGATGAAGTCGCAAAAACATCAGCCAGGGCACAAAAGGATGAATATGATCTGGTGGTCATCGGCTCCGGTCCAGCCGGCGTTCAAGCGGCTGTGCAAGCAGCCAAACTAAAAAAAAGCGTTTGCGTGATCGAGAAAACCCCAAATTCCCTGGGTGGGGCCTGGATTCATACGGGAACCCTGCCATCCAAAACGATACGTGAAAGCCTCGAGACGATTCATTCGATAAAACACCATGCTGGACCAGGCTGGGTCGAACGAGTCATAGATGCCGTGGGAACGACAAAACTATACCAACGCGCGGAGAAAGTTTCTCAAGAGGAGGAACACCTCGTCCGACGCTATCTTAAAAAAAACAATATAGAAGTCTGCACGGGCTTCGCAAGCTTTGAGGACCCCCACACAGTTAAAGTCACGCCATCCGAAACCGCTCCATACACTATCAGGAGCAAGTTTTTTGTGGTGGCCACCGGATCTCGACCGCGAAGACCCACAAACATTCCTTTTGACGGTTGGCGCGTGGTGGATAGCAACGAAATCCTTCAACTCGAATCCGTCCCGCGAAACATGGTGATCTATGGCGCAGGAGTGATCGGCTGCGAGTACGCGTGTATTTTTGCAGCGCTTGGCGTGGAAACAATCCTAGTTGATTCGCGCGACCGGCTACTTTCCATGTCTGACAGCGAGGTCGTGAAAGCGCTTGAAAAATCGATGACCGACATGGGAGTTAAGATAAAATTTAAACAAGAGCTCGCCGGTATAGCGCCAAACGGAGCCAAACTCGATGTAAAGCTCACTGATGAAACCCTCCAAACAGATGTGCTGTTTTTCGCAGCAGGACGGATATCGAACTCCGAGAACTTGGGACTTGATAAAATTGGAATCAAAGTCAACGAGCGCGGAGTTATTAGCGTGAACGACGTGTTTCAAACCAGTCTACCGCACATCTACGCCGCTGGAGATGTTATTGGTCCACCGGCACTGGCTGCCACTTCCGCGCAGCAGGGGCGTTTTTGCGCCCTTCACGCATTTGCAACGATCAAAAGTGAGTTCCCGCAACACTTTCCAATCGGAGTTTACACGATTCCCGAACTATCTAGCGTTGGTCCAACCGAAGAGCAGCTCCAGGAACAAAACGTCGATTACGTGGTTGGTCGAGCTTATTACCACGAATTAGCGCGAGGCTACATAAAAGGAGACAACCACGGAATTTTAAAGCTTTTGATCGAACGGAAAACTCACCGAATTTTAGGCATTCACATCATGGGCGAGGACGCCGCCAACCTCGTTCACATCGGACTTGCTTTTATGCTCAAAGACGGCTGCGCAAATGACTTGATCAATATGATTTTCAACTACCCGACACTGGCTGAAGCTTATCGAATCGCCGCATTTAACGCCCTAAATAAAATTTATCCCGACGGGCGAATTATGCAAGCGCCATCGATCTCAAATGCCTCTTGACTTAAATGCGCGAATACATCGCATGATCACCCCGCGATGCGTACGCTGAAACAAGATATCGCATCTCGTCCAACGTTTTAGATTTCATGGTTAACTTCCAAAAACTATGGCCGAACATAAACCACTTGGATCCGGTTGCCGCAAAGAAGCGTAATTTCTGGAGAGCAAAATCGCGTTCAAGAGAATCTTTCACAAAATAATTTTCCACAAGATCAATGAACGTCAAAAATGCACGGAAATACTCGCGGCCCTCTTCCTCTGGCGTACGGGGTGCTGAGTCGCCCTGCCGACCTGGCGGGAAAAGACCAAGATTAAGATCTTCGGCAATCTGCCAAAGAATCCAGGGCCTCGCGGTCGCTGCGCGGGCAATCATCGCGCCGGCACAGCCGTAGTCTCGAATAATACGAAGCGCATCATCTGCCGTCTGAATATCACCATTTGCCACAACCGGTATTGATCGCTTACTAGAAATAGAAGCCACGATATCCCAGTTGGCCGGGCCCTCATGCTTGGCTGCGCGAGGCCTTGCGTGTATGGTCAACCAGTCGGCACCAGCATCCTCCAGCGCCGCAGTAAAATCAGTTAGATAAGAAAGATCCATATCTTTATCAGCGCCACCACGCAACTTGACGCTGACGGGGGCCGACGTGCAGCGCCGGACCATGCCAACAACGTCGGCAGCATACTGCGCATCCCCCATAAGGCGAACTCCCCAATTGTGACGAAGCACATGTGTTTGCGGGCAGCCCATATTTATATCGTAACCCCAAGGCCTGAGTTGCTCTAATTTTCTCACGCTGGGTTCAATAAAACGCTCTTCGTTACCCAGAAGTTGCGGGACGAAATAATCCTCATTGAAGGCCGTCTTCAGCTCATTGGTCACATGAAGTCGCTCGCTTGGTAGCTTGCGTGTAGACAACATTTCGGTAAATCGTAAAGCATCGACTCCAATGGGCGTGTAGGACTTCACGAGCTCGCGAAAAGCAACATGACTTATACCCACCATCGGCGCGATCATAAAAGGAAATGAGATGCCCAATTTTTGCACGAAGCTCCGCTCCAAAACTATTGTCGACGATGGATGCAGGATAGTGTGTTTCATCAAAACCAGTAAAAATCCATTAATTTTGTAACGGCCGAGATAAACATTGATATTCATCATCGCAGCGCCGGTACCAAACTGATATAATTCTCAATATTTTTAGATGTTTTCTTGCAGATGGATTCATCAGGAGCCCTGACAAATCGTGCGTCGGATCAAAGAGACTTTACAAAAAATTCTGTTTTTGCTGGCTCAGGCCACTTGTTTTGTCGAAAGCGCTCACGCTCTGCCCATAGGCTTTGGCTATAACCAGGGTGACCTGACATTCATGGAAATGAAATCTCCAAATTTCATCGTTTACTTTGATGAGCGCGCTCCTGCAGATGCCAAAATAGCGCTTCAGGCCCTTGAAGCAGCACGTCCATCCGTAGAAAGATGGTTTAACGTTAAAAGGTCCTCACCCTTGATTGTCAATATATCGGCCGCCAGTCAAAACGCTTCATTTGCCAACTTCTTGACCGATTCCATCGAGCTGCAAACCATGGGCCAGGGCGGCCGCGACCTTGCCTGGCATGAGTACGTCCATTCCACGATGTATCGGCATTTTGACAATATGTTTGGACCGGCCGGCGCTATCTTTCATCTCCCTTGGATGGAAGCGTGGTTTCTAGAGGGTCTCGCTGAGGCCCTAAGCGTGGCTATCGGATCTGACGAACAGGCTGGCGTTGAGCGATATCAAGCCCTGTCTGGCCAGTGGCCCTCTTGGGACAGGATACACAGCCTCTATACAACCGGACCTTTCAATTACCGCGGCTACGCAACCAGCGGCGCATTTGTTTCATGGATTTTGAGAACCTATGGAGCCGACCGTCTACCAGCACTATTAGAACATTTTCGTACAAAATCGATGCCTTGGTATTGGCCATGGGCGTTAACTCCGCTAAACGGTTTTCTACCGATGGATAGCGCCCTAAAGGTCGCGACAGGAAAATCTGGCTTCGAACTTTATGAACAATACAAAATTGACACAACCGCCCACTGGAAAGGACAGTTATCGTCACCCGTTTTACTGTCGGAGGATGGCTTAAAAGCTGACAGTGCGTGGTCTTGGCGATTTAGAGATGGAAAACTACAACGGCTCGTTCCGCCGACTGAATCTGCAAGCTATCAGATGGCGGACAACGAAAAAGCAAGAGCCTGGGTTTCAACTTATTATCCGCGCGCAAACCAACAGCGCATCAAAGTCGTTTTTTCACCCGGCCGCAAAGTCCGGCGATCACTCGAGCGCAACAGCACTTGGATTGACGGACCCTGGTTAAGCGATGATCGGGTCTGGTGGTTGGAAACATTTGTTGAAAAGATCAGCCTATGTTCAGCACCACAAAAAAACTTCAAAAAAAATGCCGTTAATTGTGTTCTATCGTCAAACATGCCAGAGGCATTAAAAGTGCTCGGGACTGATGAGGATCCAGCCTCTAAAGCAACGAAGACCCTATGGCTGTCTCGCAGCATCGAACGACTTCATGGGGATAGCCATGAGATCCTTGAGATCGATTTGCGCACGTCGCAATTCAGAACTATGAAATCACCTGTTGGTGGGCGACCGATAAGCATCGCGCGCACAGACGACTCACTTTGGATGCTGGGTGCTAGCCGTTCTTGGCGTCACCTTATAAAGCTCAACGATCAATTTCAATGTACTGGAATCGTTGAAATCTCTGACTTCCCCGTACGAATCATTGGATCATCCACTAGCTTGCCGCACGTCATCTTATTCTCGTCCGACGGCTACCCCGCCCGCCTACCAGATCCGAACCATTTTCCAGTAAAGCCTTGTCGTGGATTATCAGCGAGGACGTCCCCATTACTGGCGGCGATTCATTCGTCGTCACCGATTTCACTAAGCGATGCGATGCAACGATCAAACATTTGGACCAAAGAAGCCGAGACCACGCCCGAATCTAAATCCTCGGAATCGAAAAAAAATGCTGCAGAAATTGGATCATCCACTGGTGCTGAACCACCAGAAATAATTGCGCCGGAGATCAAACCCGCCGCATGGCGCGGAAGACCCGTACTGGCTTTCCCGTGGATCGGCGCAGACGACGCACTCGGCCCTCAGTTAGGCCTGATCAGCGTGCCGCTCATGGACCATATGCAAAACGAAACTTTGAGGGCGACTGTTTTAGTGGGCACCGCGAGTCGCTTTCCCTATCACGATTTAACCCTGGTGACGAATCGTTTTGAACCTACTTGGTCCATAACGGCGTTTAGGTCACAGGTCTATAATGGCCGTTATCGCGACAAGGTGACAAAAGAAATCCTATCTGGATTTGTTGAAGAACAAGGCGGAAGAGTCGATGGGTTCTACCGGCAACAATGGAAGAATCTTTCTTTAGATTACGATTGGGGTTTTAAAACCTCAAACTTAAAACCCTACATCGGCCCTACACGCCGTCGGGGGCATCTCAATGAACCCAACGCAGGCATCAGTGCGACTATTTCGGGCTATTCGCGATTTTATTCAGCCCTATCTGTTAGAACACGATTTGCGCCCGCAGCCTTGAACAAAGTCTTTCAATATGACGTGGTCGGAGGTTCACTTACCGGCGGCAGCAGGGTAGGAAAAGGTAAAGTTGAGGCGGCACTTGATCACAGCCGAACCCGAGGGCCGCGAAGGCGGGAGCTTCAGGAAATGTATCAACCGCTAAAAACACTGATTCCAGGAACTGGGGCGGGACTAAATCAGAACAGCTTCGCACTGACGGAGGATCACGGTCTATTCAGCCCAGTTTTCGGTGAAAGTCAGGCGAGAGCCCGCATTTTAGTGACCCACCCCATTGTCGAAAATTTTGATAAGTTCCTGGGCGGCCTTGTTTACGTTGATAAAATGGTGGGCAGTGGTTTCTTTAACTATGGAACCGCCTGGAGAGGTCCAGATCTTCCCAAGAAGAGCGATCTGACCGCGGCGCAAGGCTACAGTCTAGATCTATTCATGGATAATAAAGGTGTTAATTTCAACCTGGGTTTAGGAACTGGGCAAGTTTTAGGCCGCACTTGGCAGGCCTATTGGACGTTTGGCTTTGACGCCCTGTTCTGATAGCGATCACGCCCACAACCTGACACTAAAGATTATTTCGTCTTGTACAGCCCCCTTTCCTCCGCTACCGTGGTGGGTCAATTTCCGTTGAGTGTCGTACCTAGGCGAATCCTTTTAATGCCGCTCAACTGTTATAAAATGGAGAGTTAATTTTATGGGACTATTCACCGGTAAAAAAGGAATCATCATGGGTGTTGCTAACGAGCACTCCCTGGCCGCTGGCGTTGCCGATTTCCTTAAGAAAGAAGGCGCGGAAATTGGATTAAGCCACCTACCCGACAAGTCTGACGGCCCGCCAAAAATGCTTCGCCGTGTGATGCGGGTGGCTGAACCGCTGGGTATCAATTTTGTTAAACCGTGTGACGTTAGTAACGATGAAGACATCTCTCGCTTCTTCAAAGACGTGAGAGAACACTTTGGAGTGATCGATTTTTTAGTGCACTCGATCGCTTACGCGCCCATGGAAGATATTAAATGCGCAACGATTGATGCCAGTCGCGCAGGATTTTTAAATGCCATGGACATCAGCTGCTATAGCTTCATTGCTTGCGCTAGAGCCGCTGCGCCGCTTATGGAGCGCGGAGGTGCCATGGCGACCATGACTTATTACGGTGGTGAGCGTGTCGTTGGTGGATACAATCTGATGGGACTATGCAAAGCTGCGCTAGAATCCGCGACGAAATATTTAGCTTGGGATTTGGGGCCAAGAGGTATTCGCGTCAATGCCGTAAGTGCTGGCCCTGTGAAAACTCTAGCTTCATCCGCGGTCGGTGCAACTGACATGCTCATGATGTATGAGTCGATTGCACCCATGTCTCGAAATATCACTGCAGAGGAAGTTGGTCGTTCGACTGGATTCCTTTTGAGCGATCTTGCATCTGCGACGACAGGAGAAACACTTCACGTCGATTGCGGCTACCATGTCATGGGAAGTCCTGGGCGGGCTGTGCTGCCTAAAAATTAATCTTGATTTGCCCTTTAATTGGTTCAAAAAAAAGCGGTGTCCGAACGATCGGGCACCTCTTTTTGTTTATAGTTCCATAAAATTCAGTGACATACGCAAATAAATTCGGCAATTAGGGTTCTTTAATATTTCATAAAAAACCATTATTTTTTTCCCGTAACCACCTAATTTCCTTAAAAAATAAATATAAAAAAATTCAATTTGACCTATAGAGCGCGCCAGGAATTTCAAGGGGTTGGTATACTTTTGATACCAAATCCCTTCTCATCAAATTCTCATTTTTAGAATGTCTCACCTAGTTCTAATAAAATATAATCATATGTAATCACTCCTAAAATCATTTTATGCTTGCAACCGATCTGCTTATCCCGTAAACAGTCAAACATCGGGGGAGAAAACCCCAAAAGTGCGAAGTAGCTGAAGTTGAGTGGTTAGAAGCGGTGTGGTAACAGGAGGCGGTCCAATGCAAGTATCTCTACAAGGTAAAAACGTCCTGATCACGGGCGGAGTGCGAGGTATTGGTCGCGCCATGACGGAGGCTTTGGCAAAAGCTGGAGCTACGGTTATTGCCACCTATGTTAGTAATAAATCGGCTGCCGACGATTTTGTCGGAGGCTTGAAATCTCAGGGACTTAAGGCTCACGCCTGCAAAATGGACGTCCGCAACTCCAAGGAAGTTGACGACGGCGTTGCGGCGCTGGAAGCCGAGCATGGTCCAATCGACGTTCTCATTAACAATGCAGGTATCGTTAAAGACGACCTGATGATGGCTATGGAAGATGCAGGCTGGCAAGACGTCATTAATACGAACCTTGGCGGTGCATTCTACGTAACCCGGGCTGTAAGCCGTCAAATGATGCGCAAGAGGTCTGGAAACATCATTAACGTATCGTCAGTTGCGGCGTCGCGCCCCGGTCGGGGTCAGGTCAACTATGCAGCCTCCAAAGGCGGCATTGAGACGATGACGAAGGCATTGGCCGTGGAGTTGGCTCCCAGAAACATTCGAGTCAACTGTATAGCACCTGGAGTTATTGAGACCGAGATGAGCAAAGACGTAAGAGATGCGGCGGGAGATCAAATTCTCCAAAGCGTTTTGCTGAAACGTTTCGGTAAGCCAGAGGATATCGCAAACATGGCGGTGTTTCTAGCTTCCGACCTGACGTCATATATGACGGGCGAAGTCGTGCACATCGACGGCGGTATTAAATTGTAAGTTACAACTGGCGGGGATGCTCGCGGTTGAAACGATAGGGGCAAGGGTTCAATTACTTAAATTAGGTAAAAGGCAAGAAAGGAAGTACATCATGCAATCAACATTCGAAAAAATCCAGGACATCATCGTTGAGGCTCTTTACTGTGAAAAAGAGCAAGTCACTCGTGACGCCAACCTGATGGCCGACCTAGGCGCGGAAAGTATCGACTTCCTCGATATCGTTTTCCGTCTGGAAAAAACCTTCGGAATTAAACTTCCGAAAGGTGAAATCGAGCAAAAAGCTCGTGGCGACCTTGCTGATGGCGAGTTCGAAGTACAAGGCGTACTGCAAGAAAAAGGTCTTGCTCGTCTTCGTACGATCATGCCCGAAGTTTCGGCTGAAAAAATCAAGCCGGGTCTTCGAGTCAAGGATATCCCAACCTTGTTCTCGGTAGCGACCTTCGAGCGTATGGTAGCGGAGCAACTCGGAGATTCTTCGACGAGCACGACCAACGCTGGTGAAGCGAAAGCTGCCACCGCAACGGTTTAATCGACCCTTTCCTCTCTGGCGAGCTAGGCCTTCGGGCCTAGCCCGCCCATTCTGAAGCAGGCTCTCTTAGTTGGCGTTGTGTTGGCGGCAGTGGAAAAGGATTAGCGTTATGAGATTCTTATTTGTCAGTCGAATCCAGGACATCACTGGAGAAAAAATCAAAGGCCAGGTGGATTTTTCCGCCGGTGAGCCTTGGCGTCGTACTACCTCTGAAAATAAAACTGAAATCAGCACGAGTGTGGTCTCCGAAGCAGTTGGACAGCTCGTTTCATGGATGGCTTTACGTGACAATAAATTCACTGGCCGTCCTGTATTCTTGTTTGCTAGTCAAATCGACTTAAGTGGCTCGATCCCTGCTCCTGGTACAGTAGACCTGGAAGCATGGATTTCAAATCGTAGTGAAGACTCTTTCATATTTTCCGGCACCGCCAAAGTTGGCGGCAAGACCGTGGTCGAGATAAAAGAATGCGGCGGATATTTTATGCCGCTGTCAGAACTCGAAGACCCAGAAGTGACCCGTAAGCGCTTCGAAACATTAAGCGCTGGTGGTTTACCGGCAAACCCTGCTGGTGATGCGTTTAACTTTGCTGGTCTAGTGGATCAAGTTCTTGAAGTAGAACCAGGCAAGTCGATCAAAGCGGCTAGAGTGATGCACACGACTGAGCCCTTCTATCCAGATCACTTTCCAAGGTTCCCCGTAACTCCGATTGTCGTAATCAACGAGATGATTGCTGAAGCTACAAGGCGCATGATGACAAAAGATGCGTCAAAACCAGCCACCATCCAGCCGATCGCCGTTCAGGATCTTAAAATTAAGTCTTTCATTAGGCCAGGTGACACTGCAGTCATCCAAATAAAAGTCACCGAGGCCAATGGTAATGAGTTCGAAACAGTTTCTGAAATATTGGTGAATGACAAACGAATTTTAAGAGGGCGGTACCGCTACCGCCAAAGCCAATAAGACGAGACTCGAAGATACTAGGCTGAATCAAAAGGGGCAAAAACATGAAAACCAACAAGAAAAGAGTAGTGATCACCGGAATGGGAGCTGTAACCCCAGCTGGTAACACTATGAATGACACTTGGAACGGCATCATTGAAGGCAAAAAGAATGTCGGTCCCGTCGAGATTTTCGACGCGGAAAAATTTCCAACAAACTTTGCATACCAAGTTAAGGATTTCAAACTTAATACAATGGGCTTAGAAGGCAATCCCAACGCGGGGATGCTAAATCGCGCGGGACGATTCGCCTGGAATTCGGCTATCGAAGCTGCCACCCAGGCAAAGATTCTCAAAAATGACAAACTAAACCCTCTTAAGACCGCAGTTTGTCTGGGCGTAGGCGTTGGAAGCACTAACCTAGCTTGGCAGCACAGTGTTTACTTGACTGACAAGCTTGAAGGTGATGCGTTCACCTTGGAACACAGAAAAAACTTCCCAAACACCCTCACAGCCATGATTTCCAATCTATTGGAAGCTAAAGGTGCAGCTTCGACCATTCACACTGCCTGCGCTTCTTCTGGGCAGGCACTTGGCGAAGCCTACGAAATGATTGCCACTGGTGAATATGACGTGGTTATGACAGGTGGCGCCGACTGCATGATCAACCCATTCCAAATGGCTGGGTTCTGTTTACTTGGAGCTCTTTCAACTCGAGTCAGCGATCCTTCCCAGGCATCACGTCCATTCGACGTTGACCGTGATGGTTTCGTACTCGGCGAAGGTGCCTGCATGCTCGTTTTCGAAGAGTACGAGCACGCTAAAGCTCGTGGTGCAACCATTCTTGGAGAAATCTGCGGTTACGGCGTTACGGAGTCAGCATATCGAATCACTGACCTTCACCCCGAAGGTCGCGGCGTAATTGAATCTATGCAAATGGCTCTCGATGACGCTGGTATCAAAGCACATGAAGTTGGCTATATTAACGCACACGGGACTTCAACTAATTTGAATGACAAGGTTGAATCCCTTGCCATCAGTAAGGTTTTCGATAAGTCTAGCTGTCCTACAAAAGTGTCAAGTACAAAGAGTACAACGGGGCACTTAATCTCTGCTGCTGGTGCGATTGAATTTGCTGTCGCCATGTTGGCGCTAAAACATCAGGTATATCCTCCGTCGACTAACCTTAAATCTCAGGACCCAGCCTGTGAAATTAACGTAACACCGACGACACCGACACCGATGACAAGTTCTTATGCACTGTCTAACTCGGTCGGATTTGGTGGATCTAACACCTCACTTATTGCGAGGAGAGTCTAAGTCATGACTACTACGACGAATACAAATCAAAAATCAGATGACATTGTCGTTACTGGTGTCGGCATGCTCACAGCAACTGGCCTCGGAACTGAAGCCAACGTCCAGTCATTTGATCAAGAGAATGCAAAAAAGACTTCCGAAGATTACAAAGTCGTGGGTTTTAATCCAGCACCCCATCTTACTGACCGCAAGGTCGTAAAAGCTGTATCCCACCGTGACGTTTTGGGCTTAGTCGCCATGGAAGATTGTCTTAAAAACTCAGGGATATCTGCACAAACGATCAATCCTGATCGTACAGGACTCTATGTTGGAGCCCCCCCCTCTTCGTGTGTTGACCTTCATAACTATAGTGAAGCCGTTATGGCTTCTGTAGACTCATATGGCGTCCTCAACGAAAAGGCTTTTGGTGAGAACTTCCGATCAGCGAGTCCTACGACTCTTCTCACAGGTCTTCCTAACAACGTCTTGTGCTATGGAGCAAAAACTTTAGACGCTCGCGGTCCGAACTCGAACTATACGACTATGGAAACGAGCTCTCACATGGCGGTTATGGGCGCCACTCGCGCCCTTCGCCTTGGCCGACTTGACTGCGCTGTCGTGGGCGGATACACCGCTCACTCCAACAAGGAGTTTATCTCCTCCATGAAACAGCGTGGCCTTTACGATGGCACACCGATTGCCGAGGGCGCGGCTTTTGCCACCCTCGAAACGCGTGCCAACGCAACAAAACGCGGCGCAAAGACCATCTGTAAGGTGGTTGCTTGCGCAGCTGCAACCGATGCCATGGGTCCTTATAAGACCAATTCACAGAGTCCAGTTCTGACTGACCTGATCAAGCAGACCTTGGCCAATGCTAAGATTCAACCAAGTGACATCGGCATTGTGATGACGTCTGGGTCTGGCCTCCCATCAGTCGACAACGCAGAACAAACTGCAATCGACTCGATCTGGAGCGGCACCAATAAGCCTGCCGTTGCATCAACGGCAACTCGTTGGGGAAACATGATGGAAGCTGGCGGCTTAGCTGAGATCGCCTTCTTATCCAGCTGTTATGCAAAAAAGGCAGTTCCTAGCACCTCCAAGGCAAAAACTGGTGGTGAGTTTAATGCAGGCAAGCGAACCGCTGTTGTATTGCGGTCATCATCATGGGGAGAGTACTCCTGCATGATCGTAGAGATGGAATAAGTTTAAGTGTTTTAATGCATTCTTGTGCAGTGAATATAATCGTTTTTACGGGGCAAACGGGAGGCAAACATGGAAATTCTAGTTACAGGTGGAAGCGGATTCCTGGGAGCAGCAATGCTACCAAGTCTAGTTCGCGACAACAAAGTCAAAAAGATTTTATTACTACTTCGGGACTCACCGAAGCAGCCGGCCAACGAGCGCTTAAATAGCCTCGTAGAAAAAGTTTTTGCGCCCAATGACCGCGAATTCGCGATGTCTAAAATGGAAGTAGTTGCTGGCGACTTGACGCTAGACGCTATGGGCCTAGACTCCGCTACCCGCGAGCGTCTGGAGAACTCTTGTACTCACATCCTTCATATCGGCGCAAGCACTGACTTTGCTGCTCCGATTGAGGAATCACGACGCATCAACGTCGAGGGAACCCGTAAGTTGCTCGATTTAGCTGTAGTTTGCCGTGAAAAAGGCAAACTAGAGAGATTCGACTACGTCTCGACGGCCTTCGTCGCTGGTACGAAGTCAGGCGTTGTAACTGAGGACGACTTAGATCGTTCGCAGAGCTTCGCTAATGCATACGAGCAAAGCAAGTTCGAAGCAGAGCTTCTTGTTCGTGACTACAAACAAATTTTACCTACAACGATTTATCGTCCGTCGATCGTGGTTGGTGACTCACGTAACGGCTTCACCCCGCACTTCAAAGTGCTGTACTGGCCGCTACAACTTCTCTCGAAAAACATCATCCCGTTTGTTCCTTGCAGCCGCAAGGCACGCTTGGACATTGTCCCGGTCGACTTCGTCGCCAACTCAATGTACAAGATCATGATGACTCGTAAGAGCCTCGGTAAGACATTCTATCTGACTGCCGGCGCCGAAAAAGGCGTTCGCATCGACGAACTTCTTAACGACGCATTCGAGCAGACAAATATTCAACGTCGTCCTTTAATCCCGGTCTGGGTATTCAAGCTTCTTCGCGGAACTTGGCTGCGCCGATTAATGTCCGAAGATTTCTGGAGAACGTGTGAACTAGCGGCCGTTTACAATGACTACCTTTCCGGTACGAACGTTGTATTCGATAACCGCAAGTCAACGGCATTCCTTAGGTCGCTCGGAGCAATCCCTGCACCGCACTGGAAAGCCTATGGTAAAGCGATTCTTGCCTACTGTACTGAGAGCAAATGGGGCCGCAAGCTCCGTATGCCTGAGTTCCAGTATCGCAACCCGCATCTACAAAGCTAATTTGTAGATAATAGCCCCAACGCGCTTTGGTCCGATCGAAAGACGAGGCCGAAGCGTGTTTTTTTATTCAAATTTGCATACCAACTTAGAATTATTGGTCGGATCTTAAGCTTTTGGGGTCAATTAGGCGTTTTAGCGCAATCTGCCGCAAGACTCGCCCGCTTTTATTGTCGACAGGTGACGGTATTTTTTGGCAGAACATGGGTCAGAAGGTCAGTCCATCGAAGGAACCTTAAGAGGCGACCCGTTGCAAAATACCGATTCACATAGTCAGTCGACCCAGCCCACCATAGGAAGCACCCTTGGCCAGAAGAGACCCGATGGTCTTTTCGGCTGGCAGGTCACATCAAATGATATTACGGTCCGTGTCGTTCCAGAATTTCTTCCGGAAAGGTCGAGTCCGGATCAATTTTTTTTCTCCTATGCATATCACGTCACCATTACGAATAACGCAACCGCACCGGTTCAGCTGCTCGGCAGAACGTGGCTAATTACGGATGGCACGGGGTTTCTGGATACGGTTGAGGGTGACGGCGTTGTCGGTGAGCAGCCATGGATACAACCGGGCCAGAGTTACCAGTATACGAGCGGCTGTCCGCTCAGAACACCCACAGGTAACATGCGCGGCTGGTACCATTTCCAAACTGTAAAAGGGGCCGAGTTTAGTTCGAGAATACCCCTTTTCTTTCTTCGACCTGACAGTATTAAGCATTAAATAGCTGTCTTACACGATGGTTTGCACCAAAGGTGTCGAAATTTACGTTCTGTGCATTTGATACATAGAAGCCGCTAATCTAGCGGCTTTTGTTGTTATCTGCTATTTCGCGTCGATTAAAGGGGCGACCATTAATCGACATCGACACGTAGAAGCCGTCAAGATCATAACCAAGCTGGGATATCATGGCACGTAACTGAGGCCAAATTGTGTCCTCGCTGATGCCCAATACGTGTGGGGAATGGGGTGCAATGAAACCCACAACCGCTGTGGCCGGTTGAAATTGGCCAGGGATCATAACAAATGAAATCTCACCAACAGCGTCTTCCAAAACACGGCCATCACTAAGAACACCTCGTATGGTCCAAATCTCCGCCTGTTCAGAAATAACCATGCGGTCACCCAAACCAACAACGATGATTTCACCAGGTCCCGAATCGGTTGAAGTGTTATTTTTTGAAGCACCGTCAAGAGCTCGAAGGTGGCGAATACGGCTTGATGTAGAGCGATCAGTCAGCATCTAGTTCACATCCAAGATAGAGATTCATTCACTTTGTTGAGACGGAACAAATCGCACCTTCGCATGCATGTCAAGCAAAAGAGATCGGATCTTTAATTTCAGTGAGTTACAGCTAAAGATGTGTATAATCTTTAGTCCTTGGCGTATAAAAGTCGCTTTTTTCCGCGTCCTTGACGCGCTTGCCGACGCTTGTTTTTGGATAATTTAGCAGAGACCCGGTCGGAGGCTGCCTCGGTTGCACGAAGCGATTCCTCGGACTGCGCTACATTAACCACACGAAAATGCTGAATAGGATTTAGAGGCTTATTGTCGCGGTCCCGTAACTCGAAGTGCAAATGCGCACCACGCGCGTTTCCGGTCTTTCCAACTTTAGCGATGAAATCACCCTGTCTGACCACATCACCCGTACGAGCAATGACTTTACTTGCGTGGGCATATAGAGTCATAAATTCACCATGATCGATCACAACGGTTGAGCCATATCCACGCTGTCGACCTGCAAAGATAACTTCTCCATCAGCAGACGCCACGATCGGCGTGCCCACGTTGGCCACGATATCAATGCCCTTGTGTAATCGTCTCCCGCGCTTACCAAAGCGGCTAGAAACGCGACCTGGAGCAGGCATCATTAGAGCGGGCGGTTCCCCGGAGGTCGGGGTAAAAAATAGTCCGCGCTTGCGTTTTGGAAGGAAGTCATCCGACTCATCGCCATGTTCCATATCAGCTTGAGAACTAGCGCCGACGGAGTCCACACTACCGAGGTAGATACTTCCACTTTTTACTCTAAGCTCCTGACCCTCCCTTAATCCGTTGGTTAACTGCTCTCGGTTGAGTACCGCAATCGACTGCCATGTGGTGTCATGGCGCTTGGCAATAATATTTAAGGTGTCATTTTTCTTAACTTTTACGAGCACGATGCGGTCACGCTGATCCACGCTAGAATTGACCGTAGCGCAACCCGATGCAACCAGTACCGATGCCATGAACGCGAGAAGTGATTTACGTGGCATAAGTCGTCTCTCCAAAGTTTGGCGAATGAGGCGCACTATTATGACCCAAAAGAGTTGTCAAAAACTCCTGCAAAGCTCTTTTCAATGGCCGCATTACCTCTTTCATCAATGAAACTTGGGCGCAGCACAGAAACGGTGACATATCCTTGCTCGAGCATGACACAGTCCGAGTTGGGTATGTCTTCAAACATCTCGCCCCCAGCACCCACCCAATAGTAAGCTCGACCTCGAGGGTCGACGCCCTCTTGCATCTCGTCCTCATAGATTCTTCGGCCGAGACCCGTCACGACGATACCCCGCAACTTCTCAAAGGGCAGGTTTGGCACATTAACGTTGAGTAAAGACGTTTTGATAACCTCGCCAAACAGATCCGCTTTACCCAGTAACATTTGGACCACCTGGCAAGCCGACTCGTAGTGGAGGTGCTCCCTAGCTTTGCCGTATGTCGAGACTGCGATTGAGGGAATATTATGCAACGTTCCTTCCATGGCTGCCCCAACCGTTCCTGAGTAAATGGTGTCTACACCTAGGTTAGCACCCCGGTTGATGCCGCTCAACACCCAGGTCGGCTTTCGTCTGAGGAGCTTTCTGATAGCCAGCATAATGCAATCGGCGGGAGTGCCCTCAACTGCATAGATATTTGGCTCTACTTGTTCAATCCTCAAAGGAAGATGTATCGAAATTGCGTGGCTGGATGCTGATCTTTCCACATGTGGGGCCACGATCACGACGTCCCCTAGCTCCTTGACCGCCGCTGCCATAGCCCTGACCCCAGGCGCGTGAACTCCGTCATCATTGCTAATTAAAAACAATGGTCGATGAACCAAAACAGATCTCCCCAGGCTAGCTACGAAAGGCGAAACCTCTAGGTTACTGAATGCGCCGGGATTTCGCAAGGTACGTGATAACGAAAGAGATCTCCGCAAAGGGAGATCTCTTTCGTTGTTTCTTACTGACTATGAAACGATCACTTAAAGTGGGTTGAAGACGAATGGATAGCTCACGTCAACTGGCTGTCCACCTCTTGGCTTAGGGAAAGTCCAACGCTGTATTCGTCCTGTCACACAACCTCTCATCACAGAGTCGTTAAGAGTTGCTTCCTGGACACCTACACGAGTGACGCCTCCTGACAAACCAATGACAAAGCTGACTGCTATCTTTCCAGAAGCACTTGGTGAGCGCTGGAGTAGCTGCTCATAACAGTGGCGAATTTCGTTTAAGTGGGCGCGAATCACAGCCATGATCTCCTGAGCCGTCAGACCACCAGAGTAGGTCGGATCACCTGGAGGAATAGTCACGTTTGCCCGGCCATGGCCGCCGGCACCACCACCGCCTTTACCGGCTCCGCCTGTTCCAAAACCGGGTCCACCACCAGAGCCGCCAAAACCACCACTTCCACCCTGACCCGATCCATCACCGCCTGATCCGGATCCGAAGTTGTTGGCAGCACCGCCTGCACCTGCAAGACCAAGAGACTTACCGTTGCCGGCGCCACCCATACCGTAGGTTTTGGAGCCTGATCCCGCACCACCGCCAGCACCACCGACATCACTTCGGAAATTCGTTTGGATCGCGCCGGGGCCGGTCTTGTTCAAGACCTTTCCAACTCCCAGCCCAAGCTTGTCCAAATTGACACCGGATGCTTTGTTGTTTTTTGGTCCCTCAACGCCCTGGACGCTAAAGCTCTCTTTACCCTTGATCGCTCCACCAGTCTGGTTGTTGCCAGAACCTTTTGGACCACCAGCTGCACCGAGAGGTTTATTATTTTTCTCACCAGCGTATTTGAAGTCCGGCTTCTTGGCTCCGGTTGACTCCATACCAGCCGTTGCTTTACTGAGGCTCGCCAAATTAGCTTTCGCTGGGTCACCAGGCTTACCGTCCTGCGCTTTTTGTGGCGTCGGGGCTGGTGGCGTCGGTTTTTGTTGCAGCGCTTCCATTGGCTTCGGTTTCTCGACCGGCTTTTCAACAGGTTTTGGCTGTTCAACCTTTTCTTTTTCAATCGGCTTGGCAGGGGTCACTGGTTTTGGTTTCGGCGGTGGAGGCGGCTTAGGAGTCTTGGGTGGCTCCTTTTTCTCCTCAACCTTCACTTCCGGTTTTTTTGGCTCCGGTGGTTTTGGTTCGGGTGGTTTTTGCTCCTCAGGCACCTGTACGATTTCAAAAATCTCGGTTTCCTCTGGAGCTTCTTTTTTCGGAATCGATATCCAAAGAGTGGGGATTACCAGAAAATACAAAAGCATACCCGCAAGCGTCAACCAAGCAAGCACTGGATCCCTAGGACCAGAGCGTTCGAGGTTAATCTCAGGTGGATTTACAAACAGCATGAAATAGCGAACGCTGCCGAACTTAATATGCGCTATATCTCTGCGATCGAGAGAAACGCTGCCCTGACCATCGATCTTTTCAACTTTGCCGCCGCGACGTACGCGTGTGTCCATGCCATTGAGAAGCTTTAATTTATAACCGCCACTCGAGCTAAATCTGACAAGGTTGTGCTTTATAAAATGCTCTTCGCCGGCCGCGATGAAGTGCGCTATCGGGGTCACACCAATCGTCACATGATCAAAGTTCTTGAAGCTTGGGTGAAAGAGATCAACGTCCAAAACTGTGTCGCCCCAGTAGGCGACCACTTCTAAAGTATCACCTTTGGGAACAGCATCTCGAGGGTGGAATAAAACATTTTTCTGGACCCGACGCTCAAGGGCCTCTGACGGCGCCTCCTGACGAACTGTGGCCCTTCCCTCTGTATTCGCTTTAGGACTCGACTCTGGAGGAGCACTCGACGCCGGCGTACGGAGCTTGTCGACACTCACTCTCACATCCGTCTTCGCAGATGGCGCAGATGGCGCAATCGCCGGCGGGGGAATCGTCACGCCCGGACCTGGAGGCGGAGGTATCACTTGAACTTGCTCAGCAAATTCAAGCACCACACTTCCAACTGAAATTTTGTCACCGGCCTTAAGATGAGACTCAACATCGATGAGTACGCCGTTGACCTTAACGCCAGTTTCACTGCCAACGTCAGTTACAATCCACTTTCCAGATTCAACCTCTTCAATCAAAGCATGAATTGGATCAACACCAGGCGCGCGAAGAACCACATGATTTGAGAGCAGAGTCCCGATCATCATCCGTGATTGGTCGACAGGAATTGTGCGGGGAAGTTGTCCCGGCACCTGGAATCTCAACTCAAACGCCATTTGCAACCTTTTCTAGGAAACACATAAAATTATTTAACCCAATTCTGAATCCACAAGCGCACAAATAAAACTAAACTTTCGTTATATTATCCCACAAGTTATGCCATACACCAATGCAAGCGATTAAAGCACAGATTATTATTGCTTGCCCTCTTTGCCGCCCGCCTCTTGTTTGGGCTGATCACCCGCTGAATCCTTTGAGCCTTCCTTTGCAGGGACCTCCGACTTGGCCTTAGCCGCCTCGGCCTTGGCTTTGCGCTCCTCAGCTTCTTTGCGCGCCTTGAGCTGAGCGGCTCTCGCCTCTTCAGTATCAATCGCCCCTAGTAATCGCCCCGTCTTCTCATCCCAAACAGCGACTCCACCAGCAACTGATAGGGCTTTATTCAGGTAATCTCTCGCCTTCTTATAGTCCTTTTTACCCTGCCAAGCATTAATGCCGCAATTTATAAGAGTCGGCTTATGACGAGGATGTTTGGTAAGAACTTTTTCGCAGATCGAGTCGGCTTTATCACTCTCACCCTCGAGACGAAGGACCGAAACCAGAGCCGATTCGACATACCAGTCATCTTGCATCCCACCAAGTGCACGCTTTGCGGTCGTAACATCTCCGCCCTGAAGTGCTAAAAAACCAAGATTCAATAGCGCTGGACGATATTCGTTATTTACAGAAAGAGCTTCTTTGAACATCGCAACTGCCTCAGGTATGCGACCCATGCGGATGGCTACCACCCCTTTGGCATTGATAGCCGATGCGCGAATTGTCGAGTTCTTCGATTTAATTAATGGATCCAACCAGTGCTCAGCAAATGCCAGGCGACCGGTATTTAGACCAGAAAGACCGAGTTCCAACTGAACAATTTCAGGGATATCCCGCTCGATATTCTTAGTCATTTCAAGATCAGCCATGGCTTTAGCACTGGTCATGACCTCATTTACGGATTGACCGGCAAGGCGACCAGAGGCTATGGCAGCGGCCAAAGAGTTGATGTCCTTACTGCGACCTGAACCGTATTGCCCAGCCAAATCGGCGGCTCGTGACTTATCGATCGAGCGCGACGTGAGGGCATTGTTGGACATACTGTTAATAAGAAATCGGCGTTCCGCGGTCATAGCTGATGCGCCAGAGTCCTCCCGCGTTTCAGCAGCACCACCGGCTGGCCCGGACGAACTTACAGGCTCTTCCGTCTTCTTCTCGGGTTTATCACTCGAGCAACCAAAGTGCATTAAAGGGAGCAGCATCATCATTATTAATTTCGTCGGCATGAACGCTTTCGACATTATTATCTGCATCACTCACCTGCCTTTGTAGCGCTAACCGCCTGAGCTACAGGTGCGGGAACCTCGGAGCCGATGAAATCAGGAATGAGCGCAACGTCTTCGTAACTGATTTTTTGCCCCTGAATCCTCGCTAACCCGGACACTGATCGACCTGCCCAGTCATTGTAGACGGCGAACTTAGAAATCGATTCCACTGCAAATTGATAGAATTTCTTAGCCTCAGCTCTGGCTTGCTGAACCTGAGGTGCCAGCTGCTTTTTCACATCTTCAGCACTCGCTCCAGCGATTGCCGGTGGATTATCGAGCTCATTAGCAAGAAGCTCGCGGGCATACCCCATCTGATACAGGGCGGCCACACCCCAGAATGCGTCTTTTGTCGCGGTCACTTGCTCGTAGGCTTTATCAACAGCCGGAATACCAGCTACTTTCTTTTGGATCGAAGCGGCTAGTTTATCGACGTTACCACCTACCAACTTGATAGATGCATACTTAGGCATTATCGAATTGACGCTGTTAAATACGATTTCTCCTACATATCGACTAGCCTCTGATCCAACCTTGCCGCCTGCACTTTTATAAGCACCAAGAATTTCCCGCGCCGCCTGCTGCCCAGCTGCACCTTTGCCATTTGCGGCATCATAAATTCTGTGGAATGCAATAATTCGTTCATCTGCTGACAAGTTAAACTTGAGGTAGTTCTTTGCGATCAGCTTCTGCATTTTAGCGTAATTCTTGGAATACTCAGCTTCCCGGATCATGCGATCAAAAAGTCCTTTCGCCCCCTCGGCATCAAACTTTGCAAGATTCAGACAGGTTTGAACAGCACGCTCATCAGACATAGCCACCTGCAGCACGCAGGCGCGTCCGATCACCGATTCAGCCTGCTTATCCTTGGGGAACCTTGCAGCATAAGCCAGGTAATATGAGGCTGCAGTCGGGAATTCAAGACGCTTATCAGAGAGCTTGGCCAGCTGTAATAATGCTTCTTGGTAGCCCTCAGACTTGGGATAATTCTTCACAACAATTCCGTATGCTGCAATACCCTGGGCAACCATGCCGGCTTTTATGTAATCAACAGCAGCGTTATAAAACAACTTATCTGCATCCGCCGATTTTGGATTTTTCTTGGCTTGATCTTCAAAAGCTTTAGCTCGCTTAGCGACGTCACCAATCTTTTTAATCTCGTCAATCTCAGCACCGCGACGAAGATCTCGCAGCTTGTCTCCGAGCTTGCCTTTCTGGTAAGAGGGCTGTTTCAAAAGATTGTCGGCGATTTGCACAAGTGATTTCGTATCGCCTGCGTACAGCGGGATCAACCACTCAACAGCTTCCGGACCAATTTTCTCTTTCGGATATTTTTGAGCAATATTGAAAAGAAGTTTCTTGGACTTGTCTTTGTCCGCGAAGCGATAATAGATGGCAGTGACGTAAATATCACATTCTTTCGACGCTTTTTTGTCATCAGGATACCATTTACCGTATTCACTACAGGCCTGCACGTAATCGGTGGCGGCCTGAGGCAAAGGACGCGGCGGTTTACTGAAGTCAGGAGTTCTTTTTAACATAACTTTATACACGGGTTCGAACATCAATCCATAGCTGTCCAGCATGTAACGCGCAGCATCCTTATGGAGGCTTACAACTTTATTTCCCGGTGGAATAATCTGAACGGCCTTGTCTTTACCAAGAGCCGCTACCTCCAAGTAAAGCTTACCCGCCTCTCTGTATTTTTGCTGAGCAAACATGATGTCAGCCATATTGAATTTAACTTCGGGCATTTCCTTCGAGTTTGGATAATACTTTAAAAATAGCTGATATCCCTTGATCGCCTCCGCGTATGTACCTGCATCATCATCTTTCTGCCCAGCCTTGTGCAAAACTTTGGCGTAATAAATGATTGTATCTTTTATTTTTATCTGTGTGTTTTCTACAAGCCCTTGCTCACCTTTGTTAGCCGCAGCCCAGGAACTACCAGATCCGTACATTCGAGGGAAGGCATCAAGCTCCTTCCAAACCTCTGCATATCTATTGATGTCATAGTAAAGAGAAATCACGTCTTTTTGCATATCGGGCGTATCTGGCGCATTTGGAAACATCGACTGATAGCGCTTATAAATACGAATTGCATCGTTAAATTTACCGATATAAACCAACTGATCACCCAATTGGCTCAGGAATTTTCCGATGTATTTCTCACCGCCGTGTTGCCGATAGTAAGTGATCGCCTGATCCACCGTCTTCATCTCAACCCAGGCAAATATCATGTCCTTCAGGGCTTCTTCCTTAAGCTGGTCAGAGCCCTTCTGACGGCTGCTAGTCGCTACGTCTACAGTTCGTTTCCATAACGCAAGAGACTCTGGATAATTGCCCAAGTTGTATGAACACCAACCAAGCTTGAAGAGAGACCATCCGTAACCGCGACTGGTTTTATAACGCAAAGCCTGCTTGTAGTTGTTTGTTGCATTTTTAAAGTCTTTTTTCTCAAAAAAGAAATCGCCAAGCTGGAAGTAGGCTTCTCCGGCTTTGTCACTATTAGGATACTTGTGAATCAAGTCACTATAAACGCGAGCACTCTGTTTTTCTTGACCAAGATATTGCAAGGCTAGACCCTGATTAAACATCAAAACGTCTGAGTTTTTCGTATTTGGAAACTGTCTCATCACGTAGGCGGATTTCTCAGCCACTTGCTTCCAGGTGTTTTTCGATCCGGAGTTATCAACTGTCGGTGATTTTCCCTTACCACCAGCCCGCACCCAGTTCGAGTAGACTTGGTCGTACCTCCTAAACTCAGCATTCGCCTCATAAACCGCACTTTCCAGGTAAAGATTCACCAAGCGCTCCAGCATCTGAAGCCTCGCAGAGGACTTCGGGGGCAACGTGCGCTCAGTCCGCTTGTAAAACTCAATAGTTTTCTTAATCTCAGACGAGAGCTTACCTTCAGTAGCAACTACGAACGCCTCACCGCGCCCCATACTTGGACCACTAGCTTTTTCGCCGGTACCCTTCTCGCGTTTTTTTGACTCTACGGTTGAGAGATTTACTTCTCGGTGATTTTTTGTTCTTTCGTCCGCTTGTGCATGTTCGGCGAATGCTTGGCTCATTAATAGAACCAAGCCCAAGGCAACTCCGAACCGGTCTTTTGCAAACATTACGTTTCCTCTCTCAGTTTAACGCTCTGCCTAGACACTCCAAGAATGCCACTACTTCTTATTGTTACCTGGTTTGTTATTTGGCATTCCGCACTTGTCATCGAGATTGTAAACATAATAGCCAAGCTCATCTTCCCAGTACTCGCCCATAAACGGCCAATATTCCAACTGCTGATCGATCTGAAGAGGCTGTAGTCCACCGATAAATACTTTCCTATCGTTGGCCTGGGTTACATTCAAACTCCTACGAATCGAGTCAACACGACCCTCAAACATGTCGGCTTGAATAAGTTTTGTTTGATTTGACAGTGTTCGAAGATATTCAAAAGCTGCTGCAGCCTGATCATACAATTTCTCGCCAGAGTCAGACCGCGCCACCTGCTTCTTCTTGTTTAAAAAGTCCTTTAAATCCTCAGACAGTCCCGAACTTCCCCATTTTCCACCCATTCCGTTTAACCGTCCGATTTCTGAGTCAGCGTAACGGAATGCCCTGCTTGGCTCTTTGTAGGCATCTGATCGACTTAACTGGTCCAATATCGCCCAGGCGCTGCGGTAATTGTTCAGACTTCCGTTTCGGTAGTCGTAAACTAGTTTAAACATGTCATTTTTTCGACTGCTGTACTCTCGCAAAAGCGCCGAAAGATCCTTGAATACTGGTTTGTAACGATCCCGGAATTTCTCAAGACTATTTTGCACCTCATCATATCTACAAAGACGCAGGTACGTGATCGACTGAAGAATATAACTCTCTGGGAAAAATCTGTTTTCAAAAAATGGGGAGTGAAGCGTGTGAATATTACCTAAAACGTTGTTGTGCTTAGCCATCAAGAAAAACGCCCAGCTAGCCTCAAAGATTGCCTGAAGCCAATTGTCAGACTCTCGGGGAATCTGAGCGTAATATTGCAAAGCCTGCGTAAAGCTTTTTGTCTCATAGTGCACGCGAGCAATATTCAAGTTCGCCTGCTCTTTCACCCAAGCATCAGCGCCCGACGCTGACCTAGCCGACTCAAAATAACTGATGGCACGGCTATGAGAACCGGCGCGGTTGGCAATCACACCCAGGTGAAATTGAGCCTTCGCATAGTACGCACTTCCAGACGGAACCTTCTTGAAAAAATCTCCGGCTCTTTCAAATTTTTGCTGAATGAAAGCTTCAGCTCCAATGTAATAAAAATAAAAACCGCGCGCTCGTCCCGGAATATTCTCGGCCGCCACACCCCCACCACGTACGAGCTGCACAATGTGAGACTGACCTAAAGCGACAGTGCCATTGATAGAACCCAACTCCTCCAGAGCCCTTCTAAAATAGGGGTTCATGGCTGTAGGGCCACGGCGCACAATATTCGAAAAAAACTTTGAAGCAGAGTAATGAAACCCCAGTGCCTGCAGACTCTTACCAAGCCCCCACTCCGAATATATCTTTTCCTGCGGGGACTTCGGCGACGAGTATGACTGAAAGTACTCTGAGGCAGCACCAACGTAGTCACGCCTAGCCATAAGCTGCTGCGCTGCTTGATAGCTAGCCATGGCTGGCTGCGGAACAATGAGAGCGAGGCCTAAGCTCACTAGACCAAGATTTTGCAGGGCCGAACTAAACACACTACGTATTCGTGCCGGACGTCTCATAGGAAGTACCCCGCGCCGAGCTGCAGCGTAATATTTGTCTGCGAATTAGTGGCCTTTGCAGCAGTTTCAGGATCACAAGCAGCATCGGCAACGTTATATCCAAAAATATGCGCGCGAACATCCCACCTCAGACTGAGCTTTTTATCCATAAATATTCTCTGTCCCAAACCTGTGTAGAACGTGGGATACGACTTGGTCGTGGGTGACGGCGGATTCGGAACGAAATTCCCTTGTCCAACCTCAGATGGCTTAGGACAGTGATCATACAGATAATTTATCCCGGTCATTCCTACGCCAGCAGAAAAGAACATGTCGAGATAAATTAACTCACCCGAATCTAATTGATATTTACCATAGACGGGCGTGTAGAGTGCGCCGCCTTCCATAAAGTATTGCGTCCGAAGTATTTGAGTCTGAATTTTAAAGTTAGACTTTAGGGAGCGTTTATCGTCTTTATCGATACTAAAACCCAGCGCAAAAGCACCCTCGCCTGCCCACTGTTCGGAGAAGTGATAATCCAGCAACCCTGTTGCAAGATATGTGTAGATAAAAGACTGATTCATGACCACACTAAGTTGCGCGCCTGTCTCAAGCCTAGAAGTCTTTGCAAAATACTTCGGTCTAATGACCCGAATTTCATACTTTTCAAATTGCTCTGAAGTTCCTGACGCAAACACTGCCGAAGACCAAGTCAAACACAAACAAAGTGCCGCAACAACCGTTGCACTCACAGACTGAGCCACGCCCTTTTTTACGAACCAATTGGCCATCCCTAGTTGAGTTCCTTCTGCACCATGAGCTTGAACTGCACAAACTCTGCCTGCTGCGCCGCGAGCATTATGCGTTTCATAAGTTTGAATCGATGGCCCTTATCCATCTCCATCGTCAAAGCACCCGTACTACCTTTAGCTGTCGGATCATCGGCTTTTACCGTTTTTGCCAAACGTTTATTGGCCTCGGCGAGCTTTTTCAGCTCCGTAAACACTGGGTAGATTGCACCCTGACTTCGATCTTTTTCCGGCACATCGCCAGCAACAATGTCGGCAACCTTTACATCATTGACCCGGACCTCTGTCTTGGTCACGATGATCGATGGGATCTCATCAAGAGCCACGATGGTTGTTGATTGAGGAAGTTCAATACCCGCATCCACGTCATGGGATACAGGATCACTCGAAAAGCTCATCAGCAAAAACGTGATGAGAATCGAGAAAATATCCAACATTGGGTTCAGGTTAAGACTTAATGTATCCTTACTACCGCCGCCTACACTTGCCATCCAAGCATCTCCTAAAAGTCAGCACGCTGAAGAAGTTCATGCGGAAGCCTTCACTTCAACATGACGCTCCCCATAACAATCTTAGGGTACAAATAAATCTTCGCATCCAACTCTGCTCTCTCTTTGTTCTTTACGTCTTTGGCTGGTGGGAAAATGGGGTCCCCTTCTAGCCGCAACATGACACTGTCGAGCACCGCCGATAAAGACTCCCAACTAACATCGTCGTCGCTATAAACTGTGGCTTTGTCGGTTGCGGCGTTCTGTTTTCTTATCTCGGCCAGCTTCTGATGCATAAGCTTCAGACCTTCGGGGTTATTGGGGAATGGAAACTTTTGAGCTTGATCTGGCGGCCTGGTGTAAGACGTCTGGATCTCAGCTTGCTCTTTAGTCACATCGATGTTGACCTGAAAAACCCGGCTGTCTTTTGGATCATCTGGAGGCGGCTGATTCGACAGAAATGGGATCTGCACGTCGAGAACACCCACCGAAAGAAACACAGCTGAAAACAACAAGAACGTGTTCAACATCGAAAAGATGTCAATAAACGGCATGATGTTAAGCTCAACATCTTTATACGGGAGTGACTTTCTTTTCTTTTTTCTCGACACCGCTTGACCTCCAAGACCGTCTCTTTATAACGGGCTCACGCTGCGCAAAACTAAAGAACACAATCAGCAAACTAATTGTCAGCAATCACTCTGGTCGATCACTACCACCACGGTGGATTTTCATTTTGCGGTTATAGAGCATATGAAGAAGCCGAGCTGAGTTGGCGTTAATGTCGTCTACGAGAGATGATTGTTTGGTCATCAAAATGCCGTAGGCCAAAAGAATAACAAGCGCTGTTCCAAGACCAAAGGACGTCGCAATCAAAGCCTCGGCAATACCCTCTGCGAGAAGTGTCTGCTTCTGAGCGCCCGTCGCATTGGCCGCCGCCGCAAATGACTTCATCAAACCAAAAAGAGTACCCATCAAACCAAAAAGGGTTGCAACGTTAGCCGTTGTTCCGAGAAACCCGACTCCTTTTGTAACTTTGGGGATCGCTTCCAGGGTGGCAAAATCCATGGCCAACTCAATTTCCTCAACGGAATCATTGGCGCGCATTAACCCTTGCACTAAAACCTCTGGCAAAAGCTTCGGTTTTTGCTTCTTACAAAGCCTAATTGCGTTTTCAATAGAATTATTCATGACCATCTTTTGCACGTTACTCATGAAAACCGCACTATTTCCGAGGTCATACGTGACCCAGTAACGCACCACTCGCTCGATAATAATCACCAGCGAAATGATCGCCACCGCGGTAATCGCCCCCATAACGGCCGGTCCACCTTCGTGAAACAAGCGTACAATCTTCTCCATCTTGACTCTCCTCCAGTCGCGCCCAAATTGCTAATGCTTGGCTTTCACTGATATTTTAAGGACTCAGTTAACCTTAAGTCAACTTTCCACTGCTTTTTTTGACTGGGAGTGGAATTCCTCGGCTCTCTGGTCTAGAATGGCGACTTAAAGGGCCAATAACGTTGAATTTTTGAACAGTTTGACCCTTGGGTTTGTGAATTGTTTAAACACCAACCATAAGTTGGTTTTGTGGGACAAAGGACCTTGAAGATATGAAGCACAGCCAAGCTAACGACGAACTTCCCATATTCCTCACAAAGCACAAGGAGTTGCTGGCGTGGGCTCGCAAGAACGCGCTCTGGCCATACCCTTTCGGTACGGCATGCTGTGGAATTGAGTACATGTCTGTCGTTGGACCTAAGTACGATATTGCCAGGTTCGGAGCTGAGGTTGTCCGCTTTTCACCGCGACAAGCTGACCTCATGATTGTGGCAGGTACTATCACCGAGAAAATGGCGCCCGTGATTAAAAAAGTTTACGACCAGATGTCAGAGCCAAAGTGGGTCATGGCTATGGGTGCATGCGCATCGAGCGGCGGCTTCTACCGCGCATACCATGTCGTACAAGGCGTCGACCGAATCATACCAGTAGACGTTTACATCGCCGGCTGTCCTCCAACACCGGAAGCCGTAATCGCAGGTCTCATGACACTTCAGGACAAGATCTCAGCGGACGCAAAAAAACCCGCAGAGGTTTGACCGAAATCATGTCATCACCAAACGTTGCGCAAGCCTTGCTAATTTTAGAAGTACCAGGACGCAAACCCATGGGAACAGCCATGGCTCTTGCCGTGGCTACGAACGGCTGGAGGGTCGTATCAACCTCGTCTGTTGAGCAGGCTATCCAAACTATTGAAACGAATCCGGAGCTGCGCGTCGTGATTTGTAATGATCCGCATCTGCAAACCTTTAGCGCTGCGCGCCGCCGAGACGATATCACGACAGTTCTCGTGACAGATCTTCCCATGCAGGAGTATTCAAAGGCTTTAGAACTCAATGACGCGCATCTCATTGATCATGTTATTGCAAATCTCGACGCTGAATGGACCTCAGCTGACATCGCCATCACTCTGCAAAAAATTCTACGACGAGATATATTTGGAATTGATAAATATCTGAGTCCCGAATCCAAAATCCAAAAGCACACAGTAAAAGGCTCGGCTGATAGAGACGTTTTGAACAAAACCGTTCTCGAGTGGGCCGACGCCTGTGGAACTGGCAAGAATATATCAAGAATGGCTCATGGAATCTCGGAAGAGCTTCTGATGAACGCTATCTATGATGCGCCAGTTGCAGGTGGCCGAACACACTACGAGGATATGGAGAGAACGTCAAAACGGGAACTACTTCCCGACGAATGGGCTACTTTGAAATTCGGGATCGACAGCCGTCTTCTAGCTATTTCAATCGAGGATCCTTTTGGAGCCTTCTTAAGGGATAAGTGGTTTTCTTACTTACGAAAAGCTCTCCGACGCAACGATTCTGATAATCTGATTGATACAAAAAAAGGCGGCGCTGGCTTAGGACTCTTTAAAATGCTTTATAGTAGTCACGGCGTAGTATGCAACGTCGATCCTGGAAAAAAAACGGAAGTTATAATTTTGATCAATCTATCAATGCCAATTCGTGACTTTATTCACATGCCCAGGTCAATTCACTACTTTAAAATCTGACACATCTTTGAGATAGTTCGATCCACCCTAGATTTTTTTGGAGATAACACATGGCTAAAATTCGAGTCAAAAATCCAGTTGTTGAAATGGATGGAGACGAAATGACCCGCATCATATGGGCGGAGATCAAAAACAAGCTGATCCACCCTTTCTTGGACCTTGATATCAAGTATTTTGACCTTGGGATGGAAAATCGCGACAAAACTGACGACAAGGTAACCGTCGAGGCCGCCGAAGCCATCAAAAAATACGATGTCGGAATCAAATGCGCAACGATCACACCTGATGAGGCGCGAGTTAAAGAGTTCAACCTGAAGAAAATGTGGAAAAGCCCTAATGGCACCATCAGAAACATTCTCGGAGGAACAGTTTTCAGAGAGCCTATCATCTGCTCAAACGTCCCTAGGATTGTTCCGAACTGGAAAAAACCGATCGTTGTAGGTCGTCACGCACATGGTGATCAGTACAAAGCAACGGACGTTAAAATACCGAGCCCAGGTAAGCTCAAGATGGTTTTTGAGCCCTCAGCTGGCGGATCGCCACAAACCTGGGACGTCATGGATTTCAAGGCCCCAGGCATTGCTATGGGCATGTACAATACGGATGAAAGCATTGAAGGCTTCGCTCGAAGCTGCTTCGCCTATGGCTTGGATCGCAAATTCCCAGTCTACCTTTCGACCAAAAACACGATTCTTAAGGTATATGACGGACGATTTAAAGACCTATTTCAGCAGATTTTTGACCGCGAATTTAAAGATGCCTTTGCAAAAGCTGGGCTGACCTACGAGCATCGCCTAATAGATGACATGGTTGCGGCAGTTTTAAAATGGGAAGGCGGAATAGTTTGGGCATGTAAAAACTATGATGGCGATGTGCAGTCTGACACGGTTGCTCAGGGATTCGGCTCCCTCGGGCTTATGACATCGGTACTAATGTGTCCAAATGGTCGCACGATCGAGACCGAAGCCGCTCACGGGACGGTAACGCGCCACTACCGTGATCACCAAAAGGGCAAGCCAACGTCAACTAACCCAATCGCATCCATTTTTGCATGGACCCAGGGCCTTGCTCACCGCGGCAAACTGGATGGAACCCCCGAAGTCACGGAGTTTGCAAGAAAGCTTGAGCAAGTTTGTGTACAAACGGTTGAGGCAGGCCATATGACGAAGGACCTCGCCGTATGTATTCACGGCAACAACCCTCCAGCTGGAAGCTTCCTTTACACGACAGACTTCCTCGGTAAATTGGCTGAGAACATGCAAAAAAATATGCGCTAAGTCGCCACTGGTATAATTAACTTAGAAGCCCCGCCAGCAATCTTGCTGGCGGGGCTTCTAAGTTAAAAAACATCAAGAAACTCGGTCGTCAATAAGTCGCCAGGATCTCACACCATCGGCGAAAACTTTTCCATAGCTGTCTCGGGGCTCTATCGCCTTTGGATTAAACTCGTCCCAAAAACTTGGAATGGTAAGGTGCGCTTCTCCCAATTTGTACCATGGAATACTAGGATAGACGTGATGGATCGAGTGAAAGCAAAGGTCATTAAAAATCCATCGGAAGAACCATCCGGCTCTTACATTACGAGCTGACATGGCCTGTCTACGAACCATATCACCCCCTTTAGCATCCCAGAGACCATAGTGCTCAACGAGTCCGCGCAGTTGAAGCAATCCACCGCCAACTCGCTCAGCCATAATAAAACACGAAAAAAAAGCCCAAAATTGATCAAAATATATGGCAAGACCGATATTTAGCGGGACAATGAATGCAATCGCCAGAGCATCACGCCGCATGGCCGTTCCAACTTGGGGATATTTGTCCGCCAAACGTCGACCCATTAACCAATGCTTACAAATAAATCCTATCCCGCCCAGAATAAAAATATTAACCAACCATTGATGACGTATGTACCAACGCTTCATCCATCCGGCAGACTCATACTCGGACCTTAAAAAAGTCGGACGCTCCGGATCATCAAAATCACGACCTAACATACCATGATGCAGCTTGTGAATCTCCGAGTAAGTACGGTGAGGCCAATACATCGTCGCCGTCCAATAAACCGGCCAGTAATCATCAAACCACTTCAACCCCGTGAATGTTCGGTGCATACAATCATGCGCTGTCACTAAAATGGCTGTGTAGACAAAGACAAATGGGATGGTCGTCATAATGGCAAGACGAGCATCTCGCTTCCAAAAAACAAAAATCGCCGACACAAGACCAACAAACATCACCGTGTGGATAAAGGCGTGAACCAAGCCCTGGGTTGGGGATACCTCACTCATCTTTGCCAGAGCTTTAGCTAGCTTTTGCCTGTTGTCCAAAGCCTTCAATCGACCACCTACGACGGTTTAACTCTTTTTCTTACGCTTAGATTTCGGCCCACGTTTTTTACCTGAGTTTTGTTTCAATGACTTGGACTGGCCCTCATCAGCGCTTTCGGAAAGGGCGCCGCCCGGTCTGCGCTTAACGAGCCACCGCGAGCGGATCCAGCGTCCCTCATCAAGTTTAGCCCAGCCACCGTTTATTTGAACTCGAACTTTATCACCGCCTTTTAGCACTCCAACTATCTTGGAATACCGATCTGGCTTCTCACGAACGTTGAGCTGGACAGATTTTATGTAACGCACCTGCGGGCCGGAACCAAAACGGGACAATTCATTGCCCGCATTCGCCGCGGACTGATCAAGAGGAGGTTCAGGCTCCACGGGCACACTCTCTGCTGACGGACGATCCCCTTCCAGATCTTCTATCCTTGGGGTCGGTGGAATTCCTTCAACAACTTTATTGCTCTGCTCAGCTACGGAAGTATTAGCCTTACCTACCGGAGCTGAATTTCCAGACGCAGAAACCGAAGCATCAGCTGGAATTGCCGGCTGGTCGGGATCGATGCTTAAATCGGAAAGATCGTCCGCCGATGGATCCTTCATCGAAGGTTTTGAGCAAGATAAAGATCCCATCCCGACGATTAACGACAATAGTGAAATTTTCGATGCTTTACTAAAAATCTCTGACATGACCTACCAACCGTGCGGCAAACTATTAAGCTAAGGCCTCTTCAATCATTGATTTCAATTTCTCTAGACCCTTGAACCCCTCCAGACGGCCGCGCATTTCCTTGTTCGCAAAAACAAAGAATACAGGCAGCACATCTGTGTCCGCGATCTCAAGAATTTCAGGATGATCGTCTGTGCATATCTGACCAAATTGAAGACCCCTGGTATCAGACGCTTGGATCCGCTCTATGGCAGGTATAGACAACTTACAAGCCCCGCATCCCTTCTTCCAAAGCTTCAGGAAAACCTTTTCGCCCGCATCTAAATGCTTCTGCAGATCGTCTGGCGACCAGTCCTTCATGAGAAACCTCCATATCGCGCTGTAGCCAACTTATCTTAATACCTGGGTAATTTAGCGCAAGCCTTTACCAGCAAATTTACGAGTCAACGCTGACAATTTCGAATGAGATGACGGTAGCTTTTTGCCAATAACTTAAATCGCGCCTCACTACCACCTTCGCGGTCAGGGTGCATCTCCATCGCAAGGTTATGGTATCTATGCTTGAGCGAATCTGCGTCAGGAAAATCCTCGAAACCCATAAAATTTAGAGCTTCGATATCCTGAGCCGTCTTGCCGATTGGCCTTTTTATGGTCGGAGTCGTTCGTCGGCTACGGAACTCTTGCCGCATCTTCTCAGCAGCACGATGACCGTCATAAAAGTCATCCGCACCCGGAGCAAAATCCTTCGAAGACCTCAAAAACCGAGCCTCCGACCAAAATGCCTGCGATGCGACCAGAAGCACCTGGTAACACTCGTCAAGATGCTGCCTAGCAGATAGATATTCCGCTCGGACGTTAGATAAAAATGCTCGCAATGCACGACTTTCAAGGTCGAACGGCAAATCATCGGGAAGTTTCTCGAGCCTGGGCCACTCTCCCATATCCCCCATCTGATAAAGCTCGAAATTAAGGGATAGTAAAATTTTCCATAAGCACGGTTCCGAAGCCTTCAGAGGATAACTCAGCAAATTGCGAGCATCCCAACAATCACCTAGACCCACCCTGATTTTCGAAGTCATCTTCTCATCGTACGGCGCAAAAACGGGCTCGTTAAATAGGGGCGTAGCAAAAGGACCTGACGCTGTTGACGCACTGGGACGAAACCACGCACCCCGGCGGCTCGGACTCAGAATACTAAGCCGCAATTTAAGAGTGTTTTCCAAAATAGCAATCCTAGCATTGATGTCGGAAATACCGTCGATTTTTGATGGGGATTTTTCTGCTATTCTTTGGCGCAAGCGAACAACAAACGCCTGTCGTTGCCGCAGCTCATTCTCAACAGCAGACAAGCACTCCCCTACAGAGCCATCTTTCACGATAGCACTGACAAACCAGTCGGCTGATGATGCAGTTGATGAAACCATACTAAAGCCTTCATTGCCCCTTCTGGGATAAAATTCAGGAACCACCCTTCGATCGCTGTTCGAGTAGCGCAGACAGATTATTGAGATCTTGCGCAACCTCAACAAATGCATCACCTTTTCTCAAATTCGTTCTGTACTGAAATTTCCCTTCGGCAATCATCCGAATGTGTCGCCTGAACGCAATCGTCGGCCCAATGAGCTTGTGGGTAAACAATACGGTCACCACAATATTGACGAGAACGTAAGCTACGAGGGCAATTAACACCTGAATCTTGGCCGGAGCAATATACTGATCCAACAAATCCGTGACCTCGTCTTCAACCCCGGTCAACTGGACTACGATGGAAGAAAACTTCGCCAGGTTAAAGTATAAAATTCCAGCTATGATGAGGGCGAATACAAACGACAATAGAATGCTGTAAAGACCAAGTTTTACCTGCAAAAGAGGCTGTAAGGCGTAGTTCTTTATACTTCTAGACGCCTTACCGCTAAACGGCTGACTTGGCTGCTGGGTATTAGCTCCACTCATGTAAATCTCCTTATAGACTTTTACTTAGATCCAAATATAAAACTTAATTCACCTATCATATTCTCATCTACCGGCATCGGTATTTGCTCCAATTCAGCGATAATACAGTCTGTCATAGTACCATCAGTTATAGCGCCACGACTTTTCCTTGCCTGGCGAATGGTGCCTGTTTTAGCCGAGGCAATAACTTGAAACACCAAGTCACCCTTCAATGCTGCGTTGCTTTCCAGAGCTGTCGTGTAACACCTTCTGATCGGCGCATCAAACCCTGCAATCGCTTGCATGACGTCCTTGGCATACCTGTTATGCTTGAACAAATCGATGCGATAATACATCTCAATTTGCCTCGTAAATGTCGCTGTAGCTCTAATCATATTTTCATCCGAATACTGTTTCTCGGCGCCTTCAAGCACTTTTTTCCCACCAATCACTTTTTGGATCGAACCTGTAAATCCATTCACGACAGCGGCGACACTACTATCTTTAGCCGCAGCTTTTTCAGTATAACTGTTCGGCACCATGGCAAACTTAACGTTTAAACCATTCGCACCTGCGGGGCGAATGGTCCAAAGCCCAAGATTTGACAACATGACACGCGGCACTAAAACCGCCAGGGGCGCCTTTGGGTTTGCGTTCCACGAGCGCTTCACACCCGCATGGTCAGTCAGTTCAATTTTATCAACTCGGTATTTACCGCTAGGTAGCTTCCACACCTCACGAGGCGGTGCGCTCGGATCGACTTGCGCATTAGAAAACATAAAAGACTGCTGCTGTATGATACCGTATAGTACAACTTGAACCTTGCCGGTTACAGCTTTCGGAAAATCTGCGGTCACCGTCTTTAGATAAACAGCGCCTTCCTTCTCCTTAAAATATTCGCCATTCCATTCCTTGACGGCAAGAACGCCGGCAAGTGCTGAAGACGAAAACGCAAAAAAATTTAATGCAAATAAAATCGAACAAACCAACATGCTTGTGCGAGTCAAAATTGCACCGCTTGGCGCCCCGAAGCTCGTCACAACTTCACGTCTCCCAATTCATCCATAATCTCCATATGGGCTGTAACTTTCCTGAGTTCAGAAAGAAAAACCCGTTTCGCAGATGTCATATTACGGCGAGCACCCTCGATGTATGCCACCTGCGACCAAACTGGCAGCCGCGACAATGTCAGTGCCATAGCAGTTTTGTTCTTCTGGCTGAGTATTTCAACTAATTGGGAGGCCAAGTCACTGAGTCCAGGATTTCGTGAAATCGCATAGTAGAAAACTGTCTCAAGTTGAGAGTTCGCGAGGCTTGGGGGATATCTTAAAAGATGGTTTAGAGCGATAGTTGCAGCGAAAATATTGACCGATGACACGGTCAATTGTCGCAACTCTTCAGGCGGACACAGTGATAAATAATCGAGGAAATCCGCACTTGCCTGCTCAGGGTTCAAAGTGGCCATCGCCTGTGCAAACTCCTCCTGATTGGTGACCAAGAGACCGCGACGCACCACAGTGTAGGCTGTAGTCATACGATTAGCTTGAGCTGCAACAGCCATTGCTGGAACAAAAAGGCTCTCCTCATCATCGTCAGAAATCGCACGGTTCAATTCGCGTTCCATGGCCGTTCGCATTTCCTTACCCGGCAACGCCGCTGCCATCTGCCAGGCGAGCTGCCTCGCAAGGGGGCGACCGGACGTAACCATCTGAGTAAAAAGCGCTTGGTTCGGCCGCACAGGACCTGAGGTGTAAAGAACGACCGCATTTATTAGCTGTGAGTTTTGATATTTGATGATGCCATCCTGGATCGCTTGGTACAAAACCTTCTCAGCCATGGGCCACTGCTTGCGTTTGTCGATTAACCTTCGTACATCTCGCGCCGTGTTGCCGCCAAAGTCAATGGCCGCACGCAAAGCCTGATCGAGATCTGTATTTGCTGTGATGGTCGGCGGATTCTTGGCATCATGGCTGCCAGCTCCAACCATGGTGGTACAACCTGAAATCAGGATAAGGCCAACTATAAGACTCAACAACTTTGCCATAAGCCCTCCCTAGCTTGTTGCAACTTGGATAAAAACAGTCTGAACGCGACTCAAGGCCCTCAGCCCGAGATGCCTGAAGCTAACGCCACTCGAGCAATAGCTGAGCGCCGAGCTCACGGCTGATAGCATCGACATCAACCATCATTGTATCCGGTTTGTGCCTTAAAACAAAGCAAACACAGGGCGTGCTGGCTTTCTTGACGGCTATTCTCTCCACAAACCCAGCTCTGTGTAACTCAAAGGTGGTTAGCAAACTCAAACGGCTTGCGGGTAAAGCGTCGTCTGCGATCTCGGACTCAAAATCTGCACCAATCGCCCTCGCAAAGTCTCGTAAGACGCGAACAGGTTGCCCCACAAGAATCCTACGGGATGCTTCCGGCGTATTCCAGTCACGCCAGGTCTTTAACAGCTTTGATTGATAAACAATCCATAAACCAAGGCCGATAAAACCCACCAGGGATGCAATGTGAAAAATCAGGGCTAAATTACCCATTTGCCATCCTTAAATCGTAGGATGCTCACCGCAACCGGAACGAACAGCAGAGAGATCAACAACAGAGGATCCACAACTGAATCCGCCAGGGCGACGACTGCACAGCCTGATGTCACCCGTTCAATAGGCTGTCCGGTCGCAGAGTTGCTATCTTTCTTGAGCATAGCCAAGACATCAAGATATCCACCGCCCAACAAAGGACGTCTAACCGGCTCACCGCTAATTTTAGGATAATAGTACTTCACGTTTACATCTGCGTCCTTACCATCTGCGTAAAGTAGCTTAGAATTAGCGCTATTAACGATTCGCTCACGTAACTCATTGAAATTCAAATTTGGAAAAGCGGACAGCAGAAGTCCGGCGGCACCCACCACGGCGGGTGCCGCCATAGACGTTCCACTATTGGGCCCAGTCTGACCACCAGAATTTGTCGAAAGAATACCAAAACCAGGCGCGGCGATATCCACCCAAGATCCATAGTTACTAAAACTAGATTTTTGGACAGATGTCTGATCATTCTCCGTACCAACAGACGCCACCGCGATCACATTGGCAAACGCGGCGGGATAGGATCGAATCACGGAATCCTCGTTAGACGCAGCGGCGATCACAAGGGTTCCCGTACCGACGCGTTTTAAAACATCGATAAGTATGGCCTGGCTGCGCGAGCGACCATACTTACCGAATGATGCATTGACGAGTCGAACGGCCGTTGCGCCACTTTTTCTAAATCTGGTCAGATACTTGAATGCCCTTAGCTGACTATCGTCGCGTATACTTGGCTGTCCGGATGTATTCGAACCTTCAATCTCAGCAACTTTGATGGCCATTATCTTGCAGAACGGACAGACTCCGCCCAACTTACTCGCATCAGAAGCTCCACTGGGTTTTGCTGCGATAATGCCCGCCACGTGAGTCCCATGATTACACGCGGCCTTTTCAGCGCCGCCATTACAGGCAACCCCCGGCCCACTAGCCTGATTGGGCCAAACATCGCCATTGCCCAGAGTGCCCTTTTTCGGCGCTGTAGTATTGCAGCCGTGAATATCGTTTGGACAACCGGCAGAGCCAACTGATGAATTGACCCAAATATTATCCTTAAGCTGAGGATGCTCGTAATCAACGCCGCTATCCATGACTGCAATCATAGTATTTGAGTTTATGATTGCATCCTCGTCTTGAGCGCCCTCTGGTTTCTTTTCCGCAGCTAAAGCCCTCATCGCTGCCGGTAAGTTAATCGCGCCGTACCAAGCTTGAAACGTTTCATAACTTGATGCCCACTTGCCAAATTCACCCGCTGAAAGTCTGGAGATTTCATTGGGCTCAGCAAACCAAATCTTTTTGTCGGATTCCCACTCTTGCAGAAGCAGCTTCGCCGACTCTTCCGAGTCAAAATCAACGCGAGCAATAACGCCTGCCGAAGACTCGTCAGTCGGCCCATCAAAAAGATTCGCCAAAACAGACGGCCCGTCAAATTCGCTCTCCCATTCCACTTCCTGGAAACTGCTCAAATCAACTGTCGAGATAACATCGATTTCTTTAACCCGAGAATCTGCAAGAAAATTGTCACTCAGCATCGAGTAGTGATGAGCGTATTCCGATTCGAAAGACGTAAAAAACAGGTTAGACTTCGTTCGCTCGGTCCGAAACATAACGATATAGCTACCTGGCACGGATGTCCCGGAGTCCGCTAACTGCGGCTCAGAGAGCCTGACAGCGGGCAGTCGGGGTTCTGACTGATCCATAAACTCCGGCCCGAACTGGCCGCATGCTGTTAGGAAAAAACTGCCTATCAAACTGGCAGATAACATGAAAAATCGTGAAATAGCTTTGTGCTTCATGACGTTATTTCAACAAAATCCCGCCAATTTAGCAAACCCCCACCATATTTATAAAAAATCATTGGAGACAGCGACTGCTGATTGCTTGCGCTACGCGGTCAAGTTATGATTAAAACTAGAGAAATTGGGGCAAGACGAACCTCCCTCACTTTTTACAACCCGGTAACCGGACTTCTGATGTGAGCTCTTTTTTTTAGGCGATGTTCCTATGTCAAAACTGTTTGTGGTTTCCGCCCCATCGGGAACCGGTAAGACGACCCTCAATAACCGGCTCATGCGGGATTTTCCCGTAATCGAGATCGCCGTGAGCCATACCACACGCAAAAAACGCGAAGGCGAAGCTGACGGTTCAAGCTATCACTTCGTAACAAGAGATAGTTTTCAAAAAATGATCCAACATGGCGAGCTCTTGGAGTGGGCCGAAGTGTTTGGGAATTTTTACGGAACTAGCCGCAAAGAGCTTGAACGCATATTCTCCAAACAACATCACGTGCTCCTTGAAATTGACGTTCAAGGCTGTCAAACAATACTGCGATCAAAGCCAGATGCCGTGACGGTGTTTATCCTTCCTCCTTCCATTGAGTCCCTATGGACCAGACTTGAGCAACGCGGAACAGACAGCGAAAAAGACCGCTGGAAGCGCCTTGTGGCGGCAAAAAAGGAGATCGCCTCAGGCAATCTTTATGAAAATTTCATCGTGAATGACAACATGGATAGAGCATATTCCGAGTTGAAGTCAGTAATTGTAGATGGGAATCATTCATCGTTAAGTAAAACTGCTGGGATAACCCTGTGCGACAAGCTTGTTGAGGAATTTGACACGTCTCCTTTTCTCCTGGGCTTAAGAAAAAAATTCGGACATTAGACTAACCCATAGCGTTTTTTTTCGTTGCAGTGCGAAGGAAATTCGATGGCCGAAGTGGCTACAAAAAAACCCGACGAACTCTACAGTGAACTCGCTGCCGTAGTCGCACAAAACATACCGAATTTCCAGGAGTCGCAACTCCGGAAGGCTTTTGACTTCGCGTGCAGCTGCCATGGCGATCAAAAAAGGTACTCGGGCGAGCCTTACGTAACACATCCTGTCGAAGTCGCCTCGATTGTTGCCGCATTCAAAGTCGACCAAGCCAGTGTAATTGCCGCCCTACTTCACGATGTCGTTGAAGATACTCATGTCAGTTTGGAAACTATATCCAAGGAGTTTGACCCCACGATAGCTGAACTCGTCGATGGTCTAACAAAAATTGCTCGTATAGAATTTCGCTCAAGTCAGGAAAAGCTAGCCGAAAATTTCCGTAAAATGGTTATGGCGATGGCAAAAGACATCCGAGTGATCATCGTCAAACTTGCAGATCGTTTGCACAATATGCGAACTATCAAAGCTCTTCCTGAAGTCAAACGCCAACGCATCGCCCAGGAGACGATGGATATCTATGCGCCTTTGGCTAACCGACTTGGTATGTATGGCGTAAAGAGCGAGCTGGAGGACCTATGCCTTCGCCAACTCAAGCCAGAAATTTATACCGATCTAAAATCAAAGATCGCGTCAAAAAAAGCTGAGCGCCTGAAATACATCGAGGAGGTCCGCGAGATTGTTCTCGCTGAACTGCATCGGTATGGCTTTACTAACGTGGAAGTGAGAGGTCGGCCAAAGCATTTTTACTCCATATACAAGAAAATGCATGATCGAGGCCTTCAATTTGAGGATGTTCATGACCTTTTTGCGTTTCGAATTATCGTCGACTCGATCAAGGATTGCTATGAAGCTCTGGGCGTGGTGCACGCCATGTGGAAACCAATGCCGGGACGTTTTAAAGACTATATTGCTATGCCCAAAGCAAACATGTACCAGTCCTTACACACAACGGTCATTCGACCAAGCGGAGAGCCTTGTGAAATTCAAATCAGAACTCGTGAAATGCACGAAGTCTGTGAGTACGGGGTTGCTGCCCACTGGAATTATAAGGAGCGCGGCTCATCAGTGGCGCGTCAAACACCGCAGTCGCAGCGAATGGCTTGGTTAAATCAGATTGTTGAATGGCAGAAAGAACTGAAAGATCCGGATGAATTTCTGGAAGCTGTCAAAGTCGATCTTTTCGAGGAAGAAATTTTCGTTTTCACCCCAAAAGGTGATGTTATTCAGCTACCAACTAAGGCCACGGCCCTTGATTTTGCTTACGCCGTGCACTCGGCCGTCGGCCAGTCCACCGTCGGCGCCAAGGTTAATGGTCGAATGGTTCCAATAAAAAAAGAGTTAAAGAGTGGCGACATTATAGAAATTATTACTGCAACCAAGCAGCGCCCCAATAAAGACTGGCTTTCGTTCGTCACCACGTCGAGGGCAAAAAATCGAATCAGGGCCTATCTCAGAGTTGAACAGAGAGACAAAAGTAAGCAGCTGGGTCGAGATATTCTTCAGCAGGAGCTCTCTGGTAGGCAGTTAGACTTTGACAAAATGGAAAAGGCCAACGAGCTGTCTGCGCTGCTAAAGGCCTCACGAGAAAACACCGTTGACGATATGCTTATCGCGATTGGTTATGGGAAGTTGAACCCCGAGGATTTGATAGCTCGAGCATATCCCCAAAAAACACCAAAAACATTGGCTGAGGAGGAAACCAGTGAATCCTCCAAGCTTGATGTGACGCCGCTCGCCAAAAAAACCGGACGAAACAAGGGTATCTTAGTCTCAGGACTGGATAACCTTCTGGTGGCCATGGCGCGATGCTGCAACCCGTTGCCAGGCGAGGATATCGTCGGATTTGTGACGAGGGGCCGCGGCGTGACCATTCACCGATTTGATTGCCCGAGGGCTAGAGACATGGATCCCGCCAGACGGGTGGAAGCAACCTGGGGACACCAAGCCACTACGTCGGATTCGGCTAATTTCGCAACTCACCTGAGAATTGTCACCATCGACAAACCTGGAATTCTTGCAGATATTACTGCCATCATCAGCAGCACTGGCGCTAACATCCACAAAGCTCAAGTTCAGGTCGGCAAGGATGCCATGGGGTATCTAGATTTTGAAATCATGGTGCGGGATTCCGCACAGTTGCAATTGATGATGCAAAAGATAGAATCTAACCCCGCAGTGATTCGCATTGAGCGAAAGACACCTGGTTATAATATCAAGAAACGTAAACAAAAAAAGAAGGTTTGATCATGAAAACAATTTGCAAAGCACTCGTTCTTGGTTTTTGTGTGTGGTCTTTCAGTCCGTTCACGGCTAAGGCCGAAGGTAAGGCAGCTGGTAAAGCTACAGTGGAGGTGACTGCACTTAGCCAACCTGACAGCCGCGTCCAATTCACATTCAAGACGGTCCCCCATGGTGACCTGGTTGTCAATAAAGAAGGCCCGTGGAAACTAGAGATCATCTCTTCAGGGAAAATTCAGTTCGATAAAAAAGAGCTCAAGCGACCTGACTGGAAAGAAGATATCGCCGGATTCTTGTTGACTAGTGCACCCTCGAAAACAAAATCAGAAAAAATAAAATATAAGCTAGTAGCTTTTGTTTGCACGAAGGATAAGTCCCAGTGTTTCCGCGAGGTAGTGCAGGGTGATGCGAACGTCAAATGGTGAAACCGCAATGACGTGGAGTCATTAAACGCCGCAAGGACCTAATTTAAAACTATGAAACCGAATCAGTACATTCCACCCGACATCGAAACGCTGAAACGTCAGGTGAAACGCCCATCCAAAGCAGTCGTTACCGCTGGTATGCCTTACGCAAATGGCCCAGTGCATTTGGGACACCTAGCTGGCGCTCATGTGCCGGCGGACGTATACGCAAGATGGCTTCGTATGCTGATTGGGGCTGAGAACGTTCTCTTTGTTTGTGGGACGGACGACCACGGCTCAACGAGCGAACTTGCGGCACTTCAAGCAGGAGTACCTATTGCAGAATTTATTAAGGGTATTCATGAGCGCCAAAAAAAGACGTTGCAGCGCTATGACATAAGCCTTGATGTCTACACTGGCACCTCAAGGCCTGAGTGTTTTCCGACACATAAACTAATAAGCCAAGATTTTATCAAGCGCATTTACCAAAACGGTATGCTTGAAAAAAGGACCACCCAGCAATGGTTTGATCCCAAGCTCGGCCGCTTCCTACAAGACCGTTTCGTGCGGGGTCAATGCCCGAATCCAAAGTGTGACAACGATAGTGCTTACAGCGACGAATGCGACAAATGCGGATCTCAACACAACCCCAGTGATTTGAAATCACCTCGCAGCGCCCTGAGTGACTCAACGCCTGAGCTTCGCGGCACGGTGCACTGGTGGCTTGATATGTGGAAGGTGTCAGATACTTTGCGCGAGTGGGTTCAAACCAAAGAGAAGACTTGGCGCCATGCTGTATATCTAGAAGTTATCAACACCGTGCTTCCTTGCCTTCGCTTCGATAATGTGCACGAGCCCGCCTATAAAGACATCAAAGAGACACTTCCGAAGCACAAAAGCAAATACGCTGCAGGAAAAAAAATAATGCTGCAGTGCGACAGCAAGAAAGAACTCCTGAACACCCGCGACATTCTTGATGCAAAAGGATTTAACACGGAAATAGTCGACGGTTGGGCCCACCGTGCCATCTCTAGGGATGTTGAATGGGGCATTCCCCTTCCAGTTGAACTTGATCCTGAGATGAAAGGCAAAACATTATACGTATGGCCTGATTCACTGATTGCGCCGATTTCATTCTCAAAAGTAGCGCTCAAAGAAAAAAACCGCGACCCGAACCAATCGGATGAGTTTTGGCGCGATCCAAACGCAAAAATATACCAGTTCCTTGGCCAAGATAACGTGTTTTTCTATACGCTCATGCAGGGCGCCATGTGGCTAGGCACCCAAGCTGATCCTTTGAAGTTACCTCAAAAAGGTGACTATCAGTTGACAGATATTTTTGGCGTCTACCATCTGATGGTTGACGGCGAAAAGATGAGTAAGTCCAAAGGAAACTTCTACACAGGCGATCAGCTGCTGGATGAGAAGAATCTGACGGCTGACCAACTACGATATTTTGTAGCCCTACTCAGCCTGCCCGAGAAAGCTTCAAACTTTGATTTTGGAATGCTCGCAGAACGCAATAAGTTTTTAGCCGGGCCCATGAACGCTGCTTTCGAAAAGCCCATTTCGGCCTGCCACTCAAAATTTGGAAGCCTCATCCCAGAAGGCACTGTCAATGCAAAAGTGCTCGAAGAGAGCACCAAGATGGTACAGAGATATCTGCGCTCCATGGAGAAAGCGGAGTACGCCACCCTACTCTACGCTATTGAGAACTACGCTCGAACGATTAACAGCCTTTTCACCCAATTCAAGCCCCATGATGACCGTTTTCCAGAGACGGAACGACGTGACGCTCTGTTCAGCTGTTTTTATGTTCTAAAAAACATCATGATCATGCTGTATCCATTTGTTCCCACGACCATGCTAAAACTTTGCGAATCACTGAATCTCTCTAAAGATATATTCAGGGTCGATGAGCTGGGAGTGCCTATTCCCGCTGGCCATAGGATCGGCCAAAAACAGGAATTCTTTCCGCACATCGAAGGCACCCCATCTCAAGAACAGGAGTCAAAATGAGGCTCCTGACAGCAACATCCATACTCTGCGCATTGATTTGTAGCGCCTGTGCGCACTATTCAGATGTCGTTGCCGGTAAAAATGGAATTCATGAGGTGACCGCAACCCCAGATGCTGATGATGACGACCCGGATGATGACGAGCTTAGCCGTGATGCGCTAAACCAGGCTTCGGACTTTTGCGAAGAGAATTTTAAATTAAAACCGACAATTCTATCCGCGACAAAGCTCCCAGTGGTCAACACGGACAGATCCATCTACAAAGTAGTCGTAAAGTTCAAATGTCGCTGACGAGACTGCCGCACTGATTGTGCACGAACTGACGAACCCCACCGGATGCGCGCAGTTCTTCGAGAAGCTTCTGGATTCGGCCATACTTCTCAGGCCTCAGCGACTTTGACTTACGGTAATCGCACTCGATAGCCTGAATAGCCCGGTCAGATAACGGGCCTCTTGCTTCGATCTCGTAAGCCGCCATTAGCGCCACGACTGCGCCGGTGCGATCGCGCCCGGCGTCGCAGTGCAGTAAGACTCTCCGACCTTTTCTAACTTGTTTAATTCCATCATCAAGAAACTGGCAGACACTCCGCACCTGCTCAGGATTTTTACTCCAGCTACTTAAAAACTCGATATCACTCATCTCCACACTCTGAAAGGATGTACCCACGAGTAGCCCATGAGGCTGGCCCTCGGCGCCTCTGCAGTAATAACGCTTACCCTCAGCATCTGAATAATTTAGTGAGTAGATAACATCAGGATTGCCCACTCTGTCACATGACCAGCCCGAAAAAAAACCAGAAGACCTCATAATTCTGGATTCCGGAAGTAACGGCTCATCGGCGCACTGATTAATACTGGCACCGGCATCTCTAAAGTTAATTTTTGAATCGAAAAAACCCTCAATCCTAAAAGTCAGGCGTGGCGCAGGCGTCAAAACGGCCGGATAGTACATCCATACCGAGATCACCACGAGCACAGCGACTATAACCGAGAGGGCGATTCTTTTTAAAAAAGTAGGAGCATTCACTTTGGACATAAGTCCCGACTCATCGTCAGCAGAGTTTTTGGGAGCGAAGTAAACATCCACAGAGTTTATAGAGCAAACGCGCCCCCACATTCGCATCCCACTCGCCACCATTGGAATCTGGGGCCACCTCAGTCAGGTCAAAACCCACAACTCGTCTGCCACTTCGAACTAACTCTTCCAAGATGTAACTAGCTTCATCGAATGAAAGTCCTCCCGGAACCGGGGTACCAGTCGACGGGCAGTAGGATGGATCAAGACCATCGATATCGAAGGAGACGTAAACTTTTTCGGGTAGCGTACATATGATCTCAGTGGCGATTGACTTAAACGTCTCGCCCTCGGCCTTCATTCTGAAAATATCACGTCCGTAGAAGCAACGTCCTCTCTGCCCGAGTTCCTGCATAAAGACGCGCTCTTCGCGGCTATAGTCTCTAATACCCACCTGTGTAATCTTTGACACGTTAGAGTACTGGGTCATCACATTGTAGAAAATCGATGCGTGACTATGCTCAAAACCCTCGTAGGCTTTACGCAAGTCATGATGCGCATCAAAGTGAAGAATGCCGAAACCGTCTCTATGAGTCTCCGATAGGGCTCGGATCAGTCCTTGCGGCGACGAGTGATCACCACCTAACACCGCCACCATCTTGCCTTTCTTAAGCCAATGCATGGAGCTTTCATAGACTGAATCGTTAACTTTCTTGCTACACTCATTCACAAATCGCAACTCATCGGGAGCGTCTTCTCGACGTTCACACGCTGCGATGACGGCTTGAGCCGACTCTTTTGCTTTTTTATTAAGTGTTCTAATGACAGGATCTTCAGGAAGCACTGAAATCCCCGCTCTAAACGCTTTACCAAAAGCCGGATCTTCCATATCCAGCTGATGACTTGCTGGTACGACTACATCCGGACCTGCTGAGGTACCGCCACCGTAGGACGTTGTAGCCTCCCATGGCACAGGTATGATGACCAGTTTTGAATCCTCGGGGTTCATGCTCACCCCCAAAAAACCCGCATCTTCTGCAGGGGGAAGCCCTTGCTCCAGTTCGCTGATCGCCTCTTCAAACGACATGTACTTCATAGGTCATCACACTCGAGTTAGTCACTGGGACATCAAAGTTATTTAAATAAATTTATTGCACTCGCTCGTCCGTATCCATACTTCAGGCTGTGCCCGGTGACGGGGTCGTAAGCCGCCTCCCCCGGATTAGCCTTTATGGCAGATCGCCTCATCCGTGACAATGCCTCATCACGGGTTAGGCCAGGCTCACGACTTAAAAGGAGCGCAAAAAGCGCTGCTACCTGGGGCGTTGCCGCCGACGTGCCCCAAAACGCATTATGAAAGTCCAGATCCTCAAAGTTACTGGACCCGTCAGTATTGTAACCGGCAGCCCCCGGACGATCGGTGGCTGGCACGCCGTTGATGTTTGAGCCTGACGACGGAGCAAGAAACTGCAGGCACTTTCCATAGCCTGAATTCGTAACCTTCTTATCGTTAAAATCGATCGAACTAACTGCGATCACATCGGGATGCGCTGAGATGTCAGGAGCCGAGGCGCGGCAGTCATCGGTTGCAGCGTTTCGCATGGCAAAAAGAATCGGAACTCCCCTCCCACTGCGACCGCGTGTTGCCACGTTGGTCAAAGCCTCAGTGACGACGTCCGTTTTAGGGGATTCCAAACGGTATCCCCAACTATTACTAAGAACTGCCGCTCCCATGGCCGCAGCATATCCGATTGCCGAAGCGTCCTCGCTAACACGCCCACTGACGACCACAGGTAAAATTTTACAACCAGGACAGATCCCTGTAATTCCTTGGTCATTTGAACGTGCACCAATAATACCGGCTGTTGCAGTCCCGTGATTGGGCGCGGCGCCGTAAATCAAGTTGCTGCCGTTAATCGAAAAATTCCAGCCTCTCACGTCATCAATAAGGCCATTACCATCATCGTCTTTTTTATTGCCGGCAATTTCTCTGGGATTTACGTACCAGGCCTCAAGCATGTCTTTGTGGTTTTGCTCAAACCCCAAGTCAAGCACCGCCACGATGGTTTCAGGCGACCCCCGAGTGACCGCCCAAGCCGACTCGACTCCAAGATCAACGCCAGGTGTTGCGCCGTTTTGTCCGGTATTTTTTAGATTCCACTGGGAGCTAAAATACGGATCACTGACGTCGATTCCGCGAGCCTCGACCGAAAATATAAAATCGGGATGAGCGTATCTTACTGACTTCTGTGCAGAAAGCTCCTGAGACAAACGAAGTGCGGCAAGGGGTGATCCTACCTCCACAATATAAGCATCGGTAAATAAAAGACGTCTTGCGGATCGTACGGCAGTACTTGATTTTACGAACTCCGGATCATCTGAGCCGATAACCACGGAGGACGTCAACCAGGCCTTACTGCCATTACTGAAAGTTACGGGAGCCATCAGCTCGCCAGCCTGGGTTTGAAGCCTCTCCATATCAAGAGTTATCTCCTGCTCTATCCCTGACAGCCTAACCATATGGGACTCAGTCCCGTCAGCATTGAGTTGGCTTGACCCGGTCACCATCACAGTCAGCGCCAGCAACCTTAGATGACTCCGGAATTTGCCACGAAACCTGGTCTTTATAGGCATGTTGAACCCCTGCTTTATGAGTAGTTTCCTGATTGCAAAGTCTACCTAGAATTATTATGGTAGGATATGACTTCTGTGCACCCATAGCTCAGCTGGATAGAGTACTTGGCTTCGAACCAAGTGGTCGGAGGTTCGAATCCTTCTGGGTGCGCCACTTTTACCGTCTAACCCCCCAAAAAAATTCATGTCATCAAGACGCTCACTTCTCGTTTTTTCCCTCATTTCATATGTATGTATACCGGCTGTTTTGGCTCAAGGAGCGATCCCAGCTGACTTTGTCGAGATTAGAAGCGTGAACAAGACCATTGAGGTGGAAGCTCGTTACGCATCTGAATGGAACTTCATAGGACGCCCCGCAGCAGGCTATTTAGCAAATAAATGTTATCTGACTAAAAAAGCAGCTCTAGCGCTTTCCAAGTCCCAGAAATTACTGCGTTCAAAAAATCTGGGCCTTCTGGCATTTGACTGCTTCCGCCCAGCCAGAGCTGTCGCCGATTTCGTGGCCTGGACCAAAAATACCAAGGACTCTGACATGAAACCGATCTTCTACCCAGATGAGCCAAAGGAGTCATTAATCGAGCGCGGGTACATCGCTGATCGATCTGGCCACAGCCGCGGAAGCACGATTGATCTGACAATTATCGACACCCGAAGATTAAAGCCCCCGGCCAAAGCTTGGCCTCTACTTCAATTTCGCGAGGAGAAAACCGACTGCCGGTCACAGTATAATATCTCGTCCTCGGGCCAGCTCGATATGGGCACCATGTTTGACTGTTTTAGTGCACTAGCGAGCACCCTTAATCCTGAAATCTCTGTTACAGCTAAATCCAACAGGAAAATCCTGATGGATGCCATGGAGTCGTCTGGATTTTCAAATTACGAAAAAGAGTGGTGGCACTTCACCTTGAAAGATGAGCCTTTCAAGGATGCTTATTTTGATTTCCCGATTGAATGATAAAGCTTCTCTTCAGACCAAATCTTTACGCCAAGGGACTTGGCTTTGGCCATCTTGCTTGAGGTCGAATCGGTTTCGTTGGTCACAAGAACCGACGTGGTCTTAGACACAGACGATCCTGTGCGACCACCTGCAGCCTTGATCATATCTTCCACCTCTTTCCGAGGTCGACTAAGAGCGCCAGTGATTACCAAGATCATGCCTGACAGAGGGCCATCACTCACCACTTGCGGTAACTTAGGCTTAACGCCAACCGCGAGAAGCTGCTTGATCAGAGCTTTTGAACGCTGTAACCCACTTACAATTTGCTCTGACGACTTCTGGGCAAAACCATCAATAGCCACAAGATCCTCGACTTTGGCAGCCAAAATTGCGTCAAGGTCAGAAAAAACCTCAAGAAGCTTTTCCCAGGTGGTTTGTCCAGCTCCCTCAATCCCTAGGCCATTTAAAAACATGGCCAGGGGCATTCGTTTCGTTGCTTGAATGTTCTCAAATAGTTTTTGGGCCATCTTTTCTTTGGTAGCAGGCATCGTGAGAAGCGTTTCAACCGTGAGTCGATAGAGATCAGGAATTGATGCAACGAGCTTCATATCCATCATAATCTGAAGTCTTTTATCACTAAGGTCGTCGATCCCCACTGCTTTGATCCAATTAAGAATCATACCTGACTGCTGCGCCGGGCAAGCCAGATGATTCGTGCATCTTACCCGAACGTCATCAGCAATCAGGCTCGTCTGGCAGCTTGGACACTTTTCAGGGATCATGCATGTTCCAGATCCTGCCGTGACGACGCTCAGAAACTTGGGAATCACTTCGCCGGAACGAACAAGTTCGATCGTGTCACCAGCCTTCAGATTGTAGGATTTTACGTGGGACGCGTTATGCAACGTAATGTTAGTGATAGTTGCACCACTAAGCTCTACCGGGTCTACAACAGCCACTGGAGTGACAACACCAAGTCGCGAGGTGGCCCACTCAATGCGGACTATTTTTGATCGGGCGGTGGCTCCTTGCCATTTAAAACTTAGCTTGTAGCGCGGATGATGGGATGTTGAACCAAGCTCCTCATGTAGCAAAAGCTTATCGTAGCTAAAGACAGCTCCGTCACAACCAACCTCATCGTCTTCCATGATCTGGCGAACGTCGGCAAGGTATTTATCAATCTCATTCGAACTCTTAAGTAGCCGCGGCTCAGGCATCCTGTAACCTCGTGCGGCCAGCCATTCAATCTTTTGCATCTCACGCTCAAATCCTGATAATCCGATCACGTCAAATGCAAAAAAATTGAAAAAACGCGCGAGCTCGCCATGCGCTTTGCGACCCAGTATTCCAGCCACGATATTTCGAGGGCTGGTCGGACGTTCTAGTCCGAGTGCTGCCATTTCGTCCGAAAGCCTTAGAAAATTTGACTCCGAGCAGTACAACTCACCACGCACTTCGAAATCGGACGCTTGCGCCACCTGAGGAATCGCATCAGAGACCCACTTCAATTTGACCGTGACATCCTCACCCTCTCGTCCATTGCCGCGAGTTTTAGCCAAGGCAAAACGCCCAGCCCTGTAAACCAGCGACATGCTTGTTCCATCAACTTTTAGAGTACCTACAATGTCGTGCCCCTCTGCCCACTTATGTAGGGATTTGACGTCGTACGTCTTGTCGAGAGACAGCATGGGGGTTTCGTGAATGACTTTTGGGTTTGAAGACTCAAGATTGACCGCGCCAACGATACCCAAGACTGGATGGTCAGGAGCCAGAGCCTTTAACTCGTCTTCTAGCTTGTCGTAGTCCACATCGGCCATGACTGGACGTCCGGCATAATAGAGATTCTTATGGCGCATGATTTCGGAGGCAAGCCAATGCACGCGGTCTGCATCATATGACTTAAGTTTTACCTTTTTGGACGACACTAACTTCACTCTTTGCAAAAAAAGGTGTTTTAAAACTCTGGGCGATCAGGCCAGCCGCTTGCATTTTGTCACGGCCGAGGCTGCAGTTCTAGGCGATTTTTAAAGAATAAGCCAAGAACCTAGCCTCGAAATTGCAATGGGATTGGCTAGGCATCCGGTGTAGGATCATTAACAATGAGCGAGACCACGTCACAAGTTCAGCGCCTTTACGAGAGACGACCCTATCCACACTACCCCCTTTTGGCTAAACCCCGCTGGCAGGATGGATACTTGGGTAGCTCTCTTTTTGCGCACCACCTGTGCCACGGACTGGGGTTTGACACACACCTACCCAGAAACTTTATGAGTATCGGGTCCGGGGAAATTCTTCCCTACATCATTCGTCAGTGGGAATCCTCGGCAATGAAACTTGATTGTGTAGATTTGAGTCAACGTAGTATTCGTCGCGCTCAATTTCGCACAGCACTTCTTGGCCGCAAAATAGCATTCCACTGTAACGATATAAATATTTTGCTTAAAGACGGTTCACTCAAAGCTCGCTTATTTGATCACGTTGAAGCTTACGGCGTGTTACATCACATACCAAACTTCACAACAACTCTCCGACTTATTGCCAGTCACTTAACGCCTGACGCCACTGTGCGGATCATGGTTTACAATTCGCCCGCCAGAGCATGGATTTGGCAGCTTAATCGCGCTTTTAACTGCCTTGGTCTTAAATTTGAGGCCGACTCTGATGTCCAGAAAGCCCGAAATCTTTTGTTCTCTCTGGCGCGCATTTCGCCTCGTCTTGACTACCGGCTTAAACAACTGGGGGAAAATTCGCTTAAAAACAACACGCGATTCGCTGACACATTTCTTCACCCATGGGAGTCCAGATCCAGCATTAGTAACTGGCTAAATGCGTTCACAGATAGTGGACTAAAAGTATGCGCGTTATTTGACCGCTATGCTGAACTTGATGATCTGGAAAATCCATTATGGAAATTCCCCAACCTTAACGATCTAGAGGAGCGGGCCAGTGATTTACGATTTGAAAACAATTTGGAGATATGGCTCAAGTCGGCCACAAGTGAAGCAAATGAAAAGTCGATGGAGCCATCGCGGGCTGCTCGGCAGAATATCCCCGTTCGACTGCGTTTAACCATGCCACCCTCAAATTTCCAAAAATACACAGAAACTGAAAATTTAAGCTTCGCTGTCCGACTCACATTATGGCACGGGTTCCTAAAATCTTTGTACGGCATGGACGACCCGTCATCAATAAACATCATCAAGCAGTTGGACTTCAGCGCCGCAGCGCGCCTGGCACGCATCGGACTCATTTTACCCTCGATGGCTCAGGCTGCCGGACGATTTGACGAGCTTATGAAGCCCCTCAATACAACCGTGACTGCACCCATTCTTCCTGAGGCCAGCAATGATCTTATCTGCCCTAAACTAACAACACTTTGCGCAGCAATTAATAGCGAATCGCAAAAAATTGAACAGGCGACAAGGCGGTTAATGACGGTTATCTGATGGCTTTCTTACGAGACGGTAACAGTTGGAGACAATCTTTTTAAAGATTGTTTCACTCTCTTTTACGTCATTATGAAATTTTTCGCGTCGGGAGTTTATTTCAACATCCATCATGTTTTTAGGGTCAAATCCAAGTCCTCTAAAACTGGCAGCATGATAGGGCGTCTTAACGATCTCATCTGCTTCCGAGTAAACCGAGCACTTCTTAAGCCGATTGAAGACCTCAAAGTTTTCAGAAAACATTCGCTTAACCTCTGAAGATCCAGGACCGCTCGAGGCTACATAGTAAGGCTCAAGAGCTCCGCCGCCCCCGCACTGATCAGGGAAAATCGTACATGGATAAAGCTCATCTTGTCCGCGCACAATGCCGGCCAAACCAATAAATAGTCGCACATGATCGGCAAGGCGATAGACGCGCCCTTTTAGTTGTCTTTCTTCTACGATCGCTTTGGCGGCAACGAACTGCCCCATTGAGTGCCCCACAACATCCAAGGTCATATCTGGTTGTTTCGATTGGGATAAAATTTCGTGGATTTGCTCCGCCACAGTTGCCGCCATAACTGCGACCGGTTGAAGATCATCGTACTCAACAATATGCACGGCACTATACCCTAGATCCACGAACCTTCGCTTGAGAGTCGTAAGATCCGTATAGGGTTTAATTTTAGATTCCCATAGAGCTTTCGGTTTACGCGGGCTTCGCCCCCATCCGTGCACGAGAATAACCGCATGGCTTGAACGAGAATTGACAGAGGACGAATTTGAGGAGGCCGTATTTGCCTGCCCTGACGTTGGCCATAATAGCGCCCCAGTTAGAATGAATCGAATCCAGTGTTTCATTTAAAACTCTCGTACTTGCGATGGTCTCCCCCTTATTCTACCTCATCAAACAGTTGGCTACCAAAACCCTAAAGTAAACATGTAAAAACAAAACCATCTTCCAGCAATCGTTAGCTGAAAGATGGTTCTAGTGGGCAAAAACGGACTAATTCAACCTGGACAACTCGGTTAATACTTCCTCGGTATGCCCGTCAACTGAAACTTTTGGCCAGACGTAAGCCACGCGGCCTTGCCCGTCGATAAGAAATGTCGCGCGCTGCACACCCATATATTTTTTGCCGTAATTGTTTTTTTCAACCCAGACACCGTAGGCTTTGCAGAGCTCTCGTTCCTCGTCAGAAATAAGGACGAAATCAAGGCCGTACTTAGCCCTAAACTTCTTATGACTTTCTGGACCGTCTGGACTGACACCAATAACGACGGCGTTTTGACCTATTAGCTTAGGTTTATGTTCCTGAAAAGAACAAGCCTCGCGCGTGCAACCAGGAGTGTCATCCTTGGGGTAGAAGTATAAAACCACGTTCTTGCCGCGGTAACGAGACAGGCTGACCGTGCCGTTGACGTCACTCTGCAAGGCAAAATCAGGAGCTAAATGCCCGACCACTGGCATTTTGCCTGCTTTTTTCGCTTTAGATGCACCTGCTGTCTTTCGGGTTACTTTTTTCGCCTTCATACCTGTTGGTTTTTTCTTGGCCACGGACTTAGTGGCTTTTTTTAACGATTTTGCGGGTGCTTTTTTCGCTGATTTTTTCGTAGACTTTGTAGTCGGTTTCACTTTGGTTTTTTTTGTATTTTTTGCTTTTTTTGCGGTCGCTTTTTTGGTTGCCATCTCGGTAGACTCCTCGGTTGTTGGTGAGATACATTATCTCCAGGGCCAACAAGGTTCCCCATTTGCCGACAAACTGTCAACTGTTAAGACGTTTCAAAAAGGTGAGTGACTATGACCACGTTAATTCTCGGCGCTTCTGACAAAACAGACCGATACTCTCACAAAGCCCTTAGAATGCTCTTGCAGCATGGCCACGACGTTGTGCTGGTGCACCCTTCGTTAAACTCTGTCGACGGTATTCCCGTCAGCCAATCAATGACTGAGGTCAAACAGCCTGTTGACACCGTCACGGTCTATGTTAGTGCAAGTATTAGTGATCGATTAGCGGAGGAGTTTCTGAAGCTCAAACCCAAAAGAGTGATCTTTAATCCTGGAGCCGAAAACCCAAGATTATCGAGAGTACTGAAAGCCAACGCCATCGACACCATCGACGCATGCACCCTTGTTCTGCTTCAAACCAATCAGTATTGAATCAATCTTCTCTGGTGATCAAGTCAGGGCGCAGTTTTTTAGTAATCAGAATGGACTCTTTTTTTCGCCATTTTTGAATGGCCTCATGATTGCCACTTAAAAGGACCTCGGGAACCCTCTGGCCACGCCAGTCGGAGGGCCTAGTAAAGCTAGGATACTCCAAGCGACCGCCCATCCCCGGACCAAACGAGTCATCACTGGCACTTTGATCATGTCCGAGCACGCCTGGAACAAGCCGAAGAATACTCTCCGAAATCATGAGTGCTGGCAGTTCTCCACCGGCCAACACGACATCTCCTACACTGAATTGCTCATCGACACACTGATCAATAAAGCGTTGATCAACTCCGCCAAAGCGTCCGCAGATGAAAACTAGCGGCGAACGCGAACTGGCCAGCTGACTGGCTGTGGTCTGATTCCATGGCTTACCAGCGGGTGATGTATAGATGACGATTGGCTTTTCCCCGGATAGTTTTTTTTCGCAAATAAAATCCAGGGCGTTACCGAGGCAGTCCGGCCGCATAATCATTCCGTCGCCGCCGCCGTAGGGAGAGTCATCTACAGAGCCATGCTTATCTGCAGCGAAATCTCGCAAATCTATCGGCAGAATATCCGCAATACCTTGAGACTCCGCTGATTTAACGACGCCAAACTCCCGGTAAGACTCGATGACTCCAGGATGGATCGTGACGAATGCGATGATACGCTTAGGATTCATTCTTGACTCGCGAGTTCCAAATCTCTTCAAACACCGTGCCGGAAACAGTCAACCGCAGGACGGTCTCTCCGCGCCGAAAAGACATGTCAACGTAATCAGAAATGACTGGGATTTCGAGGTCAGAAGATTTAGTTGGATTAACCACGATGACATTTACAGAAGCCGGCATTTTTATGACATCCTCGACTGTTCCCAAGAGCACGCCGTCCGCATCAAAAACCTCACGGCCTTTCAGATCACTGAGCAAGAACTCTTTGTCATCCTGAACTGATATCAGATGACTCTGAGCCCAGATGGACATACCGGTAAGCAGCTCGGCAGAGGTTCTGTCACTGGCTAAATCACACAAAATCACAGGACGTCCATTTTGAAGAAATGATTTTAAAATTTTGGCATCTTTCGCCGAAGCAACTGTTCTGCCAATTTGGACAATCTTCAGCGATTCTGGCATCGGTTCATCACGACCGGAAACGTAAAAAGAGCCTTGGAGACCCAAAGCTCTTCCCACGATTCCAATTTTAAGAAGCATCACTTCGTCGTTTTTTTGGTTGCCGCTTTGGGAGCTTTTGCGGCCTTTGGAGTCTTAGCTGCCTTCGGCTTTTTTGCTTTTGCTCCGGTCGGTGCAGTGGTCTTTGCGCGCTCCAGCTTGATGCCTTTTTTGTTAAGCAAAACGCGGAGAGTATTGCTCATGGTCGCGCCGATACCATACCAGTAACGAACGCGCGCCTCGTCTACAACGAACGTCGACGGCTCAGTTGACGCATCGTAGTAGCCGACCTTTTCCAAGAATTTCTTGGTTGCTGATGCGCGACTGTTGGCCGCGACAATGTGATAGAAGGGACGGTGAGTGTTACCGTGACGTTGCATACGAAGCGTGGTTGCCATGAATCCTCCGGAATTCAAACATTACATCTTAATCACTTTAGTCACAGCCACGGTCCATTAAACCGTTTTTGACGCCGAGACCATAAATCCATTCATTCTATCGGGAGCGCCATCACCCTACAGGAGGGATGATTTTCCTCAAAATGGAGCCGACTTATAGCACGCTGTTAAAATACATTTCAAGGATATTTAGTACAAAAACTATGATCTGAAGCCCAATATGAAAAGACTCAGACTGGAGGGTCAAATATAGAGTAACTTGCCGAATTGGACGCCATCATGAGAGCCCCACACTGCCGACAAGGAGGAGACTTAGTGTCCGTCTTAACATTCTGAAATAACTGATCAAATGTCACAATGCGGTCTTCCGACTCATTGCATTTGGGGCAAACAAATGAAATATAAGCACTCACGACCTTGGCGACACGTTTTTTAACGCCTAAAAGCACCGGTGTGACGATCAACTGCTCTGAGATAGAGGCTGGACACTGCAAATATTCCAGTGACTTATCGCCCCACTGGGTCAAAAACTTCATCCACGACCTGACACCGATGGAGTTAATTCGGGTGACCCTAGAAAAGTCGATACGAAGGGGTGCCTTCTCTCTTAAAAGTGGCGAGAAATCGGCGTTTTCATCTATGACACCTTCCAATAACACGGCAGCACCAGTGCGGGAAATTTTCATCGTCATTTCCTAGGTTTCCCTTTATTGAGAAAATGTCAGATAATAATAAGTAAGGTAGCGGATATTTTGCCCAAAAGCAATTTGGCCCCAACGTGTTCGGACCGAGAAATCAGTTTATCGAGGACTTTAGTTTGAAAGTACGTTTTTGGGGTACAAGGGGTTCCCTGCCACAGGCTTTAAATAACTCCGACCTGCACGCAATTATCAATGATCTTCTCCAAGACGCTGACAAAGCAGGTATCAAATCTCTACCCGAATTAAAGGCGGCGGTTCAAGCCTGCCAACTGGGCAGTCCTCTAAGTTATGGAGGCAATACCACTTGCACGGAAGTTCGAGTCGGCGAGCAAAGCTTTTTCGTCGACATGGGTTCGGGGCTTCGGGAAGCGGGCACAGAGCACATGGCCAATGGTGCAAAAGAGTTCCATATTTTCCTGACCCACATGCACTGGGATCATATCATGGGGCTCCCGTTTTTTGTCCCCGTGCATCTAGCAGGCTATTCGATAAAAATTTACCACGTTCATCGCAACGCCCCTGAACACGTCAAAATTAATTTTAACGGGATCAATTTTCCCTTAACCTGGGATCAGTTGGGCGGAAAAATCGAGTTCGTCCAAATGAAGCTCTATGAGCCTGTTAAGATTGGCGAGACCTCGATCACCGCCTTCGTGCTTGATCACCCCGGGGGGTCCTTCGGTTTTAGATTTGATAGTGGGAACAGATCATGCGTCATCGCGGTTGACAGCGAATTTAAGCGAATCTCAAGAAAAGACCTAGGCAAGGATCTCGCCTTTTATGAAAATCTGGATCTTCTTGTTTTTGATGCTCAATACGAAATCACTGAGCTTGCCAATCGCTTTGACTGGGGACACTGTAGCCCCCATATTGGCGTCGATCTAGCTCTTAGGGAACAAATTAAAAACTTAGTATTTACCCACCATGACCCCTGGGCGACACCGGGCAAGCTCCGCCGTATGGCAAGGTCAGCAGCCGATCATCTAAAGGCCCAACTGCCCGCATTTAAGGCGGAATGGGATAAAACAGATCAGCCCCTGGGGCCACGCCTGATTACGGCTTGGGACGGCCTGGTAATTGACCTCGACAAGGCCTGAGTTCAGGTACTAGACTACCCCCGCTTTGGTTTTCGCAATTCAAAGAGGGGTTAACGAATGATACGTGGCACGGCCATCCTCATAGCTCTAGCATCCCTATTATACGCTCATCAAGGCTTCTCCAAAACGATGACCGTTACCGGACATCTTCCTCGCGATTTAAGCCAAGACTACTTTGACCTGGAAATTAAAGTTACAGACATCAGCAAAACCACCCCCGCTGCTGGCGAGGATCTCTTCAAGGACCGTATCCGAGTTTGGCTAAACGACCTCAGCACCTCGCCGACCGAATACGTCCCTTTTGAAACCGACCCCGTGCTAGCGAAGGTTCCGTTTACCGTACGTTTAAATACGCAGATCATCCAGACGCCAAACTCCAGCAGTCTAACTGACTTTACATATAACGTCCGAATCTCAGCAAACACAGTTGGCGGACTAAAAAACACGTTGTTACCCAACAGCAAGAGTTCGACCGTACTGCAGGTTTATTACTACGAAGAAAAGAAACCCACACCCGAAGCAAAAGTTGAAAGTAAGACCATTTCAATCAACACAGCTATCGTAAAAACGGCACCATCAAACGTGACGGCAAAAGGAACCCACCGAGCGATCATAGTAAAATGGACAACACCCGCGAGCGCAACCTGGTCGGATGGATCAACCCAAACACCGTCCCAGGTCATTGCTGTAGCCATTGAAAAGTCCTCCACGATTGCGAGTGTTCCAGCTTACCTTTACGACTCCACCTCCCCCACAGACAGCGATGCCAGCGAGGGCGCTTGCGTCTACGTTCGCGACAGCGAAAATTGCGTGCAATGCTCAGATCCCGATCGCCACTACCTAAACCCAACAAAGCTAACACAGCTCTCGGCGAGCGGCGTTTTTCAAAGCGCCTCGAGTGCCAGCTCCGGAGAGACCACCATCAATGGACTTGAAAACGGCAAAAGTTATGATGTCTTGACTTTTTTCACCCCAGGAGGCCTGCAAAGAAGCGGCTGCGCAGTCGCAACTCCCTCACCGAATACGACGTGGAGCGAACATAACGGTGAAGGCGAAGCCACTTTGAGTGATCCCAAATGCTTTATAGCAACGGCCGCATATGGAACAGCACTTCATAAAAACCTAAAACCTCTGCGCTGGTTCCGAGACGTCGTACTCAAAAAAAGTGAGTCCGGCGCGGCATTCATCGCTTGGTACTATGAGCATGGTCCCGCCGCAGCCCAGGTCGTAGCCGCTCATCCAGCTCTTCAGATTTTTACCCGGGCTCTATTGTGGCTGCCTGTTTTGTTTCTATCATTTTGGATTCCACTACTAGGCCATCTACCTCTCTCGGCTCAGGCAATTATTTTTATAATCGTGGGAGCCGTGGCTTTAAACATTACTGCTGTATTGCGAAGAAGGCTTTTCCGGAGGCCCATCTGATGCTTTTACGTCACTCAGTATTTCATGATGCTTTATTTCCAAATGGAGTCACTAATCTCAATACTGTCTCAGATGATAGCCAATTCACATTGCGTCGGATGGTCCATTGGATGGTTCCGCCCTCTGCCGTGCTCGCGGACACGCCTATGGTTGTATTTGACACAGAGACCACAGGTCTCGATACAGACCTCGACCGAATTATAGAATTCGGCGCCCTTAAAATAAAAGGCGGCGAGGTCATCGACGAATTCTGGAGCTTCGTACACACCGATATTGAGCTAACCCAAAATATCGTCAATTTGACTGGCATCTCGCAGGACATGCTGGTGGGTCAACCCGACATTGCTGAGGTGTTACCCAAATTCCTAAAGTTCCTGGAAGGCTCAATCATTGCCGCCCACAATGCCGAGTTCGATATGGGAATGCTCAAAGCCGCCGCTGGACGACTTGGATACGAATTGAATTGCCCTGCTTTTTGTACGGTTAAACTCACAAGAAAAGCACTGCCAGGACTTCCAAAATATAATCTCGACACCCTAGCAGATCATTTCAAACTTAAATTTGAGGCTCGGCACCGCGCTGTGGGTGACGTGAAAGTGTTAAATGGGGTTTTACAGCAAATCCTGGAAAACGAAGAGCTTGATATCAAAACCTGGGGCGACGTTAGCGATTGCGTTGTCAACTGAATCCAAAATAGGATCGCTTCTTAATGAAAATTCAAAGTCAGATCGATACAAAAGGCAAAGAATTCGGCGCGAACAGGGACGCCCTCCTCAAGACCGTACAGGAACTCAAAGACAACCTGGACGTCACAAGCTCTCGTCCATCGTCAGCTTCCAACCAAACAAAAATGTCAGCTCGTGAACGCGTCAAAAAACTGATCGACACCGGCACTGAGTTTCTAGAACTGAGCGCACTCGCCGGCCAGGGCCTTTACGAAGACGACGTCCCATCCGGAGGCATTGTGACGGGCGTGGGAATCGTGGCAGGACGACCTACGGTCATCGTTGCAAACGATCACACCGTAAAAGGCGGCACCTACTACCCAATCACAGTAAAAAAGCACCTGCGCGCCCAAGAAATTGGCTTGCAGAACCGCCTACCTTGCATCTATCTCGTGGACTCTGGCGGTGCATTTTTACCGATGCAAGACGAGGTATTCCCGGACAAAGATGACTTCGGTCGTATTTTTTTCAATCAAGCTCGCATGAGCGCGGCAGGTATCCCACAAATATCATCAGTTCATGGTTTTTGCACTGCTGGCGGCGCCTACATTCCGGCCATGAGTGATCAGAGTGTGATTGTACGTGGTCAAGGGACTATTTTTCTAGCGGGACCACCTCTTGTAAAAGCCGCCACTGGCGAAGATGTGACCGCTGAAGAACTCGGCGGTGCCGATGTTCACACTTCCATAAGTGGAGTAGCTGACCATATCGCCGACAATGACGAGCACGCATTATCCATCATCCGCGATATCGTTAGACATCTCGGTAAGCACAACAAAGCGCCGATCAAACTCGCCGAACCGCGACAGCCAAATTACGATCCAGAGGAACTTCTCGGGATCATACCAACAGACTCGAAGAAGTTTTTCGACGTTCGCGAGGTCATAGCTAGAATTGTCGACGGTAGCGAATTGTTTGAATTTAAGAAGAATTTTGGTCAAACGTTGGTTACAGGATTCGCCCACATCAACGGCATTCCTTGCGGCATCCTTGCTAACAATGGTGTTTTGTTTTCTGAAAGCGCGCAGAAAGCCGCTCATTTTATCGAAGTTTGTAGTCAAGAACAGGTTCCACTAGTCTTCCTTCAAAATATCACGGGGTTTATCGTAGGTAAAAAATACGAGCACGGAGGAATTGCTAAAGACGGAGCCAAGATGGTACACGCCGTTGCAAACGCGAACGTCCCAAAAGTGACAATGGTGATCGGCGGTAGTTTTGGCGCAGGTAATTACGGTATGTGCGGACGTGCTTACGACCCGCGCTACCTTTGGATGTGGCCGAACGCTAGAATATCTGTCATGGGTGGGGAACAAGCCGCCGACGTATTAGTAACTGTAAAACAACAACAACTAGCCAGAAAGAACCTATCATTAAGCGCGAAGGAGGTTCAGGACATGAAAGCTCCTATTCTAGAAAAATACGCCCGAGAAGGCAGCGCCTACTACTCTTCGGCGAGACTATGGGATGACGGCATTATCGATCCACGTGAGTCCCGCAAAATTTTGGCAATGTCTTTAGCATCAACACTTCACCATCCTTGGGATCAGACCAAGTTTGGAATTTTCAGAATGTAAATTTAGCGAGTCAAACGAAGCATGCGAAAAAAAACGATTAAAATAGGAAATGCGGGCGGCTATTGGGGTGATGACCCCTCTGCTCTTGCGCGCCAAGTCAAAGGTGGACATCTCGACTATATTTCCATGGACTTCTTAGCTGAAATCACCATGTCCATCATGCAAAAGCAGCGCAGCGTCGACCCCAAACTTGGATATGCCAGAGACTTTCTCGTTATGCTCGAGGACGTGCTGGCAGACGTCCTGAAAAATAAAACAAAAATCATCACGAACGCCGGTGGAGTAAATCCAGTAGCTTGCGCGGAAGCTATTTCATCACTGGCCAAAAAATTGAATCTAAAACCCAAGATCGCCATCGTATACGGTGACGACATCTTAACATCCATCGAAGACCTTCGAGCCAAAGGCTGTGATTTCCAGAACATGGAAGACGGACGGGAGTTCAAGACGATTTCGGGGAAAGTAGAAGCCGCTAACGTCTATTTTGGCGCTGGTCCGGTTGTGGAAGCACTCAAATGGGATCCTGACATTATAGTGACTGGTCGTGTCACGGACACTGGGATCACCCTTGCAGCCATGATTCATGAGTTTGGCTGGAGCAATAAAGATTGGGATAAATTGGCGGCTGGCATCGTAGCGGGCCATATTATCGAGTGTGGGTGCCAATCGACGGGTGGCAATTTCACTGACTGGCACTTGGTGCCATCTTTCGACCAAATGGGATATCCCATCATTGAAGTAGATCACGACGGGACCTTTGTCGTGACCAAGCACCCCAACACCGGCGGCCTTGTCTCAATCGATACGGTTCGAGAACAACTGTTTTATGAAATGGGCAATCCCAAGGCCTATATTACCCCTGATGTCGTTGCAGATTTCTCATCCATTAACCTTGAGTCCGACGGCCGGGACCGGGTTAAAATCACGGGTGTTAAAGGGTTTGAACCAACACCACTCTACAAAGTCTCCATGGCGTATCAAGACGGCTTTAAAGTGCTAGGCTCCATCTGCATATCTGGACCTGATGCCCGTCGTAAATCTGAGACATTTGCCAAGATCTTCTGGAATAAGGTAGGCCATAATTTTGCAGCGACAGAAACCGAGTATTTTGGTTGGAATGCATGTCACCGAAGTCTTGGTCAAAAGGATGATGGTAACGAGATAATTCTGCGCGTTGGCGCCCGAGACCACGATCAAGGCAAACTACGAAAGTTCAGCAAAATGGTGCCTGCGCTTATACTCAGTGGACCACCTGGGGTGTGCGTACTTGGCGGAGCGCCCAAACCCACAGAAGTGGTAAGTTACTGGCCTGCGCTCATGCCCAAAGCCGCCGTCAAACCCAAAATCGCCTTATTCGATCATGGCGTCCGCGATGAGAAAATAGTGGACTCCGATGTTATCGGTAACTTCTCAGCCGCGGCTCTTCATACCCAGAAAGCTTTTCAGCCCTCATGCGACATCGCAACCGCAACAAAGGTCACTGGCACAGCGTCTTTAAGTCCCATTTCGAGGATCGCTTTAGGTCGATCCGGCGATAAAGGGGACATGGCCAACATCGGTGTTTTGGCCAGAAGCCCCAAAGCTTTTGCTTGGCTGGAAACATGGTTAACCGCTCAAAAGGTCAAAGATCTTTTTCAGGAGATCTGCCAGGGATCGGTTGTTCGCTACAAACTGGAAAACATGAATGGTTTTAACTTTCTCCTAGATTCGTCGCTGGGTGGCGGCGGCACACTTACTTTAAGAACTGACGCTCAAGGCAAAACGTTCGCACAAGCCTTACTTCGGCAGCTGGCGCCAATACCACAAGACGTTCTTGACGACGTTGAACAAAATAGATTCAGGTAAAAATGACCACCCCTAAAACCACAACATTTGAGTTGAAATCACTCGCCGGCGGCGGTCGAATTGCTAGACTTGAACTCAACAGGCCAGAGCAAGCCAACGCATTCTCGTCTGCGATGATGACTGAGATCACTGAGCACTTAAAATCTCTTGCAGCGATGACCGACGTTCGCGCGTTGGTTATTACTGGGTCAGGAAAACACTTTTCGGCTGGTGCCGATCTAAATTGGATGAAGACGTCTGCGAAACTATCTTATGACGAAAATATCAAGGATGCGTCAAAACTCCTCGAGATGTTTGAATCACTTTTTAATCTTACGATACCTAAAATTGCGTTGATACGGGGCGCCGCTTACGGTGGTGCCGTTGGCATGATTGCATGCTGCGATTATGCTATCGCTTCACAAGAGGCAAAATTTTGCCTTAGTGAGGTCAAACTCGGGCTTCTTCCAGCAGTTATCGCTCCATACTTGCTGCGAAAAATGAAAGCGGGAATGCTCAAACGATTTGCGCTGACCGGAATGGTTTTTTCTGCGCGAGACGCTTTTGAGGCAGGCTTGGTTGAAATCGTTACAGATTCGCCCGATCAAAAGCTGGCAGACGAACTCAGCGCATTACTGACCTGCTCTCTTACCGCTCAGACCTCCATCAACCAACTTTTCGCTTCCTTACGGGAAAACGCTTTCAAGCAAAGTCACCAGACCGTCGAAGCCATTGCAAAGGCCCGCACCAGCAAAGACGGACAGGATGGACTCAGTTGCTTTTTTTCGAAAACGGAGCCGCCGTGGCTGCGTAAGTTAGAGTCGTAATTTTTTTTCAGGATTAATGGCGTGACCGCAACGATCAAGAAAATATTCATAGCAAACCGCGGCGAAATCGCGCGACGCATTGCAGAATCATCGAAGAAGTTAGGCATACAAACTGTCGCCATTTTGTCGAGTGACACGCCTCCTTCTTACCTGTTTGGACTTGTTTCCGAATTCATCCACGTCCCAGATGAATCAACCAAGACATATCTTGATTCCCATCTAATAATTTCTCTGGCCAAATCTTGCGGCTGTGACGCCGTGCATCCGGGTTTCGGATTTTTATCAGAAAATCCTGATTTTGCTTCGGCGGTGATTAAAGCTGGTCTCACATGGATCGGGCCGCGTCCGGGAGCCATCGATGCTATGGCCAGCAAAGCCACGGCCCGCGAGCACGCTCAAAAGGCTAAAGTTCCGTGCTTACCTGGCATCAATGGCATCAATCTGGAGTCTGGCGGCTCCGCTGCAGCTCAAGAACTTGAGCGTTTTGCCACGCAACACGGCTTTCCTGTCCTCATGAAAGCTGCTTTCGGAGGCGGCGGCAAAGGCATGCGCGTCGTTGAAAAACGAGAGGATTTGATCACAAACGCGCAGAGAGCCTCGGCTGAGGCGCAAAGCTCCTTCGGCAACCCATCGCTCATCGTTGAAAAGTATCTGCCTGCGCCGCGGCACGTCGAAGTTCAGGTCTTGGCGGATAAACATGGTAACGTTTGCATTCTCGGCGATAGAGATTGCTCACTTCAAAGACGACATCAGAAAATTCTAGAAGAGGCGCCGGCGCCTGATCTGCCAAGCAACCTTCGAGCGTCGATGCACACTGCGGCGTCAAGTCTTGCCGCAGCGGTAGGTTACGACAACGCCGGTACCGTAGAGTTCCTTGTGGACGAGACCAATCCCAACGGCGTTTGTTTTTACTTTCTCGAGATGAATACACGCCTGCAAGTTGAACACACCGTTACGGAGGAAATTTACGGTGTAGACCTTGTCGAGTGGCAAATACGCGTAGCGAGAGGGGAAACACTTCCGCCAGAATTTTCAACACTGAAGCCTCGTGGACATTCAATCGAGGTGAGAATTTACGCCGAAGATCCGGGTAACAATTTCTTCCCGGCTCCAGGATCGGTGCGGGCTTTCGCCCCGGCATCAGGCAAAGGAATTCGCTGGGAACTTGGGATTGACCTGGTCGATGAGATCTCCGATAAATTCGATCCCATGATCGCAAAACTTGTATGTTCAGCAGGCGATCGACGCCAGGCACTAGAACTAGTGGCTCAAACACTTGAGCGCACGTTGTTTGCCGGTCCACGCAACAATATTCAATTTTTAACTTGGCTCGTCAGACACCCAAAAATAACAAGTCGTCCTGTGGACACTCATTTTATAGGTAAAAATGTTAATGATGCTCTGGAATGGGAAACGAGCAAACGCTCTGCCCTTGAACCCGTGGTTAATCAGTTACTCGACCGCCTTGAGTCAGGTTCGTTAGCTGGTTTTGATGCGTCAACGATCTCAACAGCCCATACCAATATCCCAACCGTGACGGAGAGTTCTTTTTCACTTCGGGCCACCCATGCGCCCTCGAGTAGACAAATGACCGCCGACAAGATTCAAATCATCTCGGGACAGGTCGCTTGGTCTCCCCAAGATCCTCGCGCTAGCTCCCAATTCGGATTCGGCCGGCGACTGATAAACGGTCAAATTGACCTAGCGTTTAGCTTTGCTGTGTACAAATCACCTAACCGATTTGAATATTGGATAGGAGTCTCTGGGCACAACTGGGTCCGAATCGATGAGCGAAAGACGATTGCTAGCAGCGGAGCCACCGCTGGCAACTTGGACGGCATGACGGCTCCAGTTCCAGGAAAAGTGATCCAGATCTCCATCACGGGCGGTGACTTGATCACTAAAGGTCAGACCCTGTTTGTTCTTGAAAGTATGAAAATGCAGTTTGAGGTGAAGGCATCCTTAGATGGACGTGCTGGAACAATCCTGGTTAAGACAGGGCAGCAAGTAGCTGCAGGTCAGCAACTTGCCCAGTGGGCCTCAGAGCAGTGATCCATAAATACAAGAACAGGGTGATTGAAAAAATCACACATTAGGTTATTTAGATCAGATATAATGGACGATTATGATCAAAGTCCGCTCTAACTATCCCACGTGGTAGAATAGAACGACGGGAAAGATTTTAAAGTTTTTACTTAAACTTTTGGACCAATTCTGATGGATACAAATATTCAACGTTTTCTTCGCGAGTCAGGCTTTAAGGTCCTCGCTGTGTCGAAAATGAACTCGTGCCAGTACTCAATTATGATGTATTTGCTTAACACGGCGATGACAGGACTCGAGAATCTCATTACGACCGAAAGTGATTTGGCCTCGATGATAGGTCACAGCGCGCGCGAGGTTCAGCAAGCCATTGAAGAGCTTGAAGGGCGTCAAATTATTAAATCGCGGTATGGAGACGGGCGCCAAACTCCAAAGCTACAAAGCCTTAGCCTGAGCATTCAGTGGGACATGGCCAAATGGAAACTAGGACTAAAGGAATCACCAAGCCATCACGAGGCCGTAATACTACCATTTAAAAAGGGCTTTCCTAAGCTATCAGTTGTGGAAGGTCGAAGAGACGACATCCATAATGATCGTCCAATCATTCACCGAGCTCTTTCAGATGACGACACCACCAAGCGAATCATTGAAGCATTTACGCGCGGCCGCGAGTTAGACGCGCATGAGGAGAAGACAAACCTAAAAGTCGCCGTGACGCTCGCGTCTGCTCATCCGGTTGATCAGATACTGGTCATGATTCGACATTTTAATACCCGAATTCCCTCCTTGTCACTTTTGGCGTCGAACTGGGATCAGTACGCTGAGCTGTACGAGGATGAGCATCAAAGGCTCGACTTGTTCGGACAAAGACAAAAGCAGTTTGAGTTAGATCAAAAAGTTCGGGATGCGGCCCAATCAGCGCTTGAGCACCGGACCGAGCTGGATCTGTCTGAAGAAGAGGTTCAGCTTCTTGATCTACTCGCAAATCATCGTCACCCAAGACGCCAACTTTTCTGGGCGTATCAGATGCGGATTCGATACCCGAAGCTATCAGTTTTTTTCTCTGACACCCACAATCTGATGCTCCCCATCACACAAAGTGGCACGGTGGTTAGGATGCCTTCAGATCAGAAGCCCGACTAATTCCAATCGCTAACGATTAAACTCCAAGTATTCCGTCCATAAAATCACTAGCATTAAATGGCCTTAAATCTTGGACAGCCTCACCAACTCCAACATATCGGATTGGCATTTTAAACTGATCGGCAATACCAATAATCACGCCACCTTTAGCAGTTCCATCTAATTTAGTAACAACAATCCCGGTGATTTTAGTAACTTCATTGAAGGCTTTTACTTGCTGAATTGCATTTTGACCTGTCGTGGCATCAACCACGATCCAAGTATCATGAGGCCCGCCCTCACAACCCTTACCAATCGACTTATTTATTTTTGAAAGCTCAGCCATCAAGTCATTCTTATTATGGAGACGCCCTGCGGTGTCGATAATCAAGACATCGATACCTCGCGACTTTGCGGCCTGCACACCATCGAAGGCAACAGCAGCGGGATCAGACCCTTGCTGCTGTTTAATAACGGATACATCATTGCGCTCACCCCAAATTGACAATTGCTCAATTGCGGCTGCTCGGTACGTATCGGCAGCGCAAAGCATGACACTTTTACCCTGGGATTTGAATTTTGAGGCTAGCTTACCGATAGTTGTCGTTTTTCCAACACCGTTAACACCAACAATAAGTAGAACATATAAACCACTCTCAGGTTGATTGAGAGGTTGTTCCGCATCGACAAAAATCGTCTTAGCAGCCTCCGCTATGGCAGAACGAATTGTGGGCCAATCAACTGTCTGCCCTGACAGCGTCTGACGAACTTTATCTACAAGACGATCCGATGCCTGAACCCCGACATCCGAGCGATAAAGCACCTCATGAATCCGCTCAAGAGTACCATCGTCAATTTTTGCACCAGAGGAAAAAATACCTTCGAGGCCTCCACTCAGCGCGTCTCTAGTCCGAATGAGCCCACGTTTGAGTAGACTAATCACTCCTTCTGCAGAAGAAGACTCGGGCAATTGCTGCTTGGACACAGAAGAACTTATCGCTGCGGATTGATCCTGTTTATCCGCCATGGCTGTAGACAAAGACTTAAGATCTGCCTCCATATTTTGGGCAGCCCTACGACGTTGCCAACGTATGTAAATCGCCAAAACCACTACTAGAGCCATCAACAGACCTAAAGGACCCAAGAGGAGGATCCACGTCTGGTTGTGATTTCCGGCGTTTTGAAGGTACTCGAAAGGATCACTTTGCATCATTTGCTCCAAACAACTATCATTGAGGTCATCATTTTCGCGAAGCCGCAACATTTATACCGCATATAAGGCCGAATAATCATGGTAAAAAAAACGCAAATGACGCTGCCCCACCTCATTGGGATCTCGTTGTTTTTTGCTTTTTTTTCAGATGTTTACGCCAAAGATGTTGCCCCCCCTAAGAGCCTAACTGACTCATCCATAGGCGAATCGGTCACAAATCAACCCGATAACATCAGGACACTAGAGCTGTCCCCCCACGTTTGGGACCGCTATGTACGAGGATTTCGCCGTGATCATAATTTGAGCCTTGAGTCTGGCTATTCATCGACTACGTGGATCGTCGACAAATTTGGTGACCTTCGTAGCGAAAACTACCGATCAAGGCAGGTGACACTCATCGGTAATTATACATTTCATATCTTGATCGCGGGAAAAACTGGCTACTTTCTCGGCTCAAGCGCTGGCTACGCTTTAGCCGACGAGAAAAAGTTAGACGATAAATTTCAACCGACTCCCTCATGGTTTTTACCCGGAGTGCAGGCCGGCCTCACCTACAATTACGATCCATCGGGGCGTATTATTGCTGGCATCGGAGCACAATTAGAGCGCTTTAATGACCTGAAAACACGGCGCGAGGATGGCACCTGGGAAAATGCTTCTCTGACAGGAGAATCCTTGCAGTTTTATTTTGGGGTGGATTTGTTCTTCGTACTAGATACCGCGGTACATATAATCTGGAGCGACTCAACAACGTTTTTTAAACGTCCTGCTGACGCCGAAGATAAGTTAGTGGATGTAAAGATCAAACGCCGAAGCCAAGGCGCAGCCCTTGGTCTACTCTATCACTTCCTTTGATACTTTCGTGGTATAATCGGGTAAGAACCCTGCGCTCAAACGCAGATTGGAGGAAACCCCATGTTTGGTGATTCGCAAGATAAAAAAAAATCTTCCGATAACAACGGAATTCCCAAAAGTAGCCCCCGGGGTAATATGGATGAATATGAGGCGGTGAGGTCTATCGTGTCGAGCAATCCAGGACTACTCTCACGCGTACTTGAAAAAATTCGCTCGCACCGAGCATCCAAATCCAATGATGGAAAATCGCAAGCCAAGAACAACGGCCAAGAAAAAAAATAATGAACGTCAATAAGCCTCTAGTTCTCTACTCCGCAGTAGCACTCCTGAGCTCCAGCATTATGAGCTGCGTTTATCTTTCACGTAATTCAAGACCCGACGGCGTTGTTGTAGAGCGCAATAAAGAAACAAGGCCAACTTGGGTAGACACTCCGAGTGATCAATTGATCAGCACAGCCAAGGAGAGCAGATTCCATTTCGCCCTCCCAAAGTCGAGGGATCTACCGATCGCCATAAAAAAATCACAAACAGCCGCCATTGATGCAAGTTTTAACCTCTGGCTCCCGTCTTTTGACAGCAAAATTGCCGAAGTTTCACAATTTAAATCCTTGAAGAATTCATCAAAAACGCAGCGTGATCTTGATAACTTTTTGAATCAATTCGCCCACAGGATTCATGCCGAGATCGCCCAAGTCGAAGACATATACTTTGAAAGAATTAAGATTGATGGGCACAAAACGTCCGCTGAAATGCAAGGGATTACCGAGTATTTCGACGTTCACACCTTAGTTCACCTCGCGACAGTTGATTCAGATTATTTCATCAGCGAATTAGCAAAAGAATTAAAAATGAGCGGCAACAGCGAGTTACGCCGGGTTGGTAAAGACATTCAAAAAACAATTGATAAGACTAAACGTCAAGCTAAGAAAAATAAAACGACTAAAGCTCCAAAATAGCTTGCAAGTAGTCAGATATTAACCTGAAGTTTAGAACAATAAAAGTAACGACGATAATCAAAAACAATCCGCTAATAACTCGAATAAGACCAATACGGACAGATTTTGATGACTTTTTTAGATCACGCACAACTAAGCTAAGATTCTGAGTCCCCTGGTCCCCTTGATCAGGAACTGGAAAAAATAAAAGAAGACCCATGAATTTCGCAATCTTCTGCGAATTTAGATCCGTGGCCGCCTCGAGCACACTCATACTTTGAGATAAGAACTCCTGAACGTCATCTGCTGAGTACCCAGTTATCGCAACTATATCTTCTTCTGCGAATCCAAATCGAGATTTCAAAAGAACAGTCTCACGCTGTTTAGCAGGAAGTGATCTTAAAACTTTCTCCAATTCAACAAGCTGGATTGCGGTTTTCGAATCGATCTCATTACCTGCATTTGAAAAATAAGCAGAATTCTCCAGTTTGGAGGTATCGGCATTCCATATCTCGATGGAAAAAGATCTGGCAGTCTTATAGAGAACAACAAGAAGATCCTGTAGGTCTTCTTTTTGGTCAGCTATATGACGGATACCGTTCAATGACTCTTGCATAATCTCATATGATCGAGAAATTTGACCGTTCATCCGCATTAAATAGTCAAAAAGACGTCCGCTTTCAGCAGCGAGGAGAGCTTCAAAGGCCTCGCTCTCACCATTTTTTCCTCTATCAAAGAGGTCAGCTAAATGCTTCCGTGTTTCATGCATAGGATGATTGCCCCTTCGGTCCGGAGGCCCTCTCACACAGGGTCAGCCTGACCATCACAAGATAGTATAGCAGAGTTAGCGGCGTCAGGTAGGCCAGGACACGAGCCGTATTCTGCGAAGACACCCCCGAAATCGACACAATTGCGAAAACTGGAATCGCCAAAATGTGTAGTTTCGCAAATTTATGCCAGAATTCTTTTGAAAGCCGCCCCTTAAAACGCCAATCTCGACCGAGTATACCCATTTGAATGCCCACCACCAGAATCAACATATCAATCGGCCAAAACATAATCATATTCATGTTTTTATGCAGATCTGTATGACTAGAAAACATCCAAGCCCCAAGGTGTATCAAACCAAAAAAACCATGCGTCATTCCCCACCAAAGACTTGCGAAGCCGAATAGACGAAAGCACCAAGCGGGCAAATCTATTCGCGACTGGCGCCATCTGGCAAGCATCATCATGCCAATCAAGAACAGCGGAACGCCCGATATCGCCCAGGTCAGGTAGTACCCATCAATGGCGTAATGGCTGGGCTCTGGCAGATTTACAACAACATTCTGCGGCGACAAAAGCTTAAGATAAGGATGCGGGCGCCCCTCGTCATCCAAACTTGGCATCTTTGCAAGATACTCACGAAGCTTCGGAGGATAAAACATTTCCTCCCATCGCGATAATATCCGGTCCGTATCACTATTAAAAAGAACATCCAATCCCCAACCTACGATGGTGTGACTTGCAAAATTCTGTCGGGAATAATCTCGGTACGTAACGCCGGCTGAAACACCTTGATACTTGGCTTTTATAGCCCCTCCGAGAACCTCGTCAAGATAGTCCCTAGTTATAGTGGCACAGTTGTTTCTAAAGTATTGGTACGGATACCTATAGTTTTCTGGCAATGCATTCAAAAAAATCTTATCAAACAGTTTCTGCTTTTGCCGAGTCGTCAATATTAATTCGCTTTCGACTATGGGTCGACGCTCCACGTCGCGATAATAATCAATTGTCGGGCCAGTGCCGGTGAACCCAAGTTGATAGATCATAACGCCGCGGAAAAACTTGGGGATAAAGAACGGATCGGAGTAATCGAATATCCCCCAATTAACCAAATAATCTAGATTGTTTGAGGAGTCCATGACCCTCAACATCGTATGACCATATCTTGAGTATAGCGCTTCTCCGGCGCCAACAGTCATCATACTCACTCGGGTCGTTTTCATATCTTTAGGCATGGGCGGCACTAGTCTCTGCCCATAGACCGGCCAGACGGCCACGACCATGACAACCGATAGTGTCGAAAAAAACGAGACGAAAAGATTCGTTCTCTTATTATGTATTGTCGCGACGGACATGCAGTTCGTTTTTCAGTTTCAATCGACTCTCACGCCGAAGACGAGCAGCGGAGTTTCTTCGTCGCTCATCGTCTGACTGCAGGATCAAGCCAGGGATCGCAGTCGGACGACTATGGCTATCAAGCGCAACAAATGTCAAATAGGCTGACGCATTATGAAATCGCTCGCCTGAGATAGGATTTTCTGATGTTACTTTGACTCCAATCTCACAACTAGTTCCGCCCACGTAGTTAACGGATGCCTGAATTGTTATGATCCAGCCAAGTCTTACGGGTGCTAAAAAATGCATGGCATCCACGCTTGCCGTGACAACTTGCCGAGCCGAATGTCGCATGGCACACGTAGCCGCTGCTATATCAACCCAACTCATGACAGTGCCGCCAAAAACACTGCCTAGTGCATTAGTATGCTGAGGTAAAACCATTTCCGTCATTGTTACCTGACTCAAAGACACTGGCTTCGGAGCAGCTGCCGCCGTAGTTTGACCCATTATTTAGCTCCCCTTGGCAGCGTCAAACTGCCCGCAATCTGATCAAACTTGTCTTGAACCATAATCACTCGATTCTTTCCGCTACGTTTAGCGGCATACATGGTTTCGTCAGCCAACTTCAAAAGCGACTGTTTATCACGTGCATGCTGGGGGCAAGACGCCACACCGATCGAAGCGGTCACACTGATACTTTCAGAATGCCCCTCGCCTGAAAATCCAAATCGACTGACTTGGTTTCGAACCCGCTCAGCAGCCTGTAATGCCTGGGTACTATTTGTGCCAATCAGAACAACAACAAACTCATCGCCGCCGTAGCGAATGACGACATCCACGTCCCGCAGGGCTGATCTAATCTGCGCTCCCACCTGTCGCAAGATACTGCTACCAACAAGGTGACCATGGATATCATTAACTTGCTTGAAGTTGTCGATATCAATAAAAAGAACGCTAAATGGGGAATGGAATCTTTGAAGACGCCGAAACTCGCTATCGAGTGCGACATCAAGATACCTGAAGTTAAACAATCCAGTTACATCATCCTCGTACAATAAAGCTTGAGCATGGTCGAGGCGTAGCAGCCACTTAGCGGCCTGCTGCGCGGACTCCACCAAAAATTCAAGCTGTTGACGACCCTCGGAAGCTCCAGACTGATGCGCGGGATTACTGGTGCCTCGCATGAAATCCTGCACGGTCCAGACGAGAAACCCCTCGGCCCCACGAGGTCCCGAAAATTTTGCGCACCAGTGACTCTGTCCCTGCATAGTCAGCAAGGCCATCCCATAAGTCTCTGACTTTGCGAGTTCCACGCGATTTTTCAAGGCCTGAGCAATATCCTGCGCGGATTGGTCGTCAAAGCTTTTCTCACCAGGAAAAGATATCTGCGTTTCCTCGACTCGTATACCCTGGTCAACTGAAGCCGTCGTAAAGTACTCAACCCTATCAATGCCAGTCCAACTTGCCATCATGGCAACCAGTTTTCGCAAAAGCCCTTTCAAGCTGACTTCCGACTCAAATTGTTCAGAACAGTATCGCGCAAACTCCAGCTGGGTACCTTGGAAGGTTCCATACACCGCAGGAGGCGATCTAAAAGCTGCCAGCGCCGCGGCCGTTCTCACATCATTACTCGAACTCATATCGGACGCCACGATCTATCTCCCAAAATACAAAATGCCGCAGAAACCCTTTGACCAATTATACCCCTAATTCACAACCCCTGAAACCAAAGGATCACACAACATCCCCATACCAAAGCGGAAGAATAGCACTGTAATCAAAGCCGTTTGCGGACTACTTTGTCACAATACCAATTACTCATAGGTTTAATTTTATGGCTGGCTACCAACGAAAAACAAGAAAAACTCAGCGCCCCATAAAAGATGACTCACAGCTCCGATTGCAAGGTAAGGTCCAAATGGAATTTTCATCTGCCAAGAGAATCGTCTGGCCGTTAACATAATGGCCACAGCCACCAATGTCCCGGTAATACTGCCCAGAAATAATGTGGGGAAAACCGCCTGCCAACCTAGCCACCCACCAATTGCAGCAAGTAATTTTACATCTCCAAAACCAAGGCCATATTCCCGGCGTATCAACCAATATATCCAAGCCACAAGGTAGAGAATTCCGCCCCCCAAAAAAACACCCACTGCCGACGACTTAAAATCCAAATCAGGATGTACCAAGACAACGATGGGGCTGGTAATAATCATTCCTATACTTAAAACGTCCGGAATAATCATGAGCTTGGCGTCAATCACACTCATGACAAGCATAAGCGACACAAATAATGATGCGTGCATCCATCGAATAAACAGATTGATTTCAAATTCTGAACCTGAAATTGACCAACCTAAAAATGGAAATTTGAGATACATTCCGGCAAAAATCAGCGCGCCGGCTATTTCAATCAAAGGATACTGCCACGATAATTTTGCGCTGCAACATTGGGCGCGACCCCTTAGCATAACAAAACTGAAAATGGGTATGTTTAACCACGCTGGAATTTGTTTTCCACAAGACGGACAAACTGAACGCAAATGATTAAAAAAACTCTGCTCTGGAATTCGAAGGATGCAAACGTTCATAAATGAACCGATGCAAGCGCCAAGAGCTACGATGGACCAAAAGTAAAATGACTGCGCTGCAACAATGACGGAGTATAGAGAGCTCAAGGCTGTCCCTCCGCTGCCGGTTCCATAGCATCATCGCCGTCGGCGTCGTCGTCTTCGTTGGGTTGAACGACCTGGTCGGTCGGCGTCTCTACCGGGGCCGTTGGCTGCTCCATCTCGCCTCCAACTTGCGGAGTACTGACGCCCACGTTGGGCGCGTTTTCTGGTGGCGCGGCGGGCGTCTGATTAACATCTCGCGCATCGGATGCACCATCCTCACACTCCTTATCCCCGCCGCAATCGTCATCATCACCACTGAGGGCGCCATAACCTGTTATTGGGTATCCAAAGTTTCCACGGGCTAGCGCGGTCTGGCGCTGAACGTCAGTTATGTAATTCGCTAAGTAAAGGTTATTCACAATACGAGCGAATCGTTTTTGCCCAAATTGTGTCAATGATTTTGATCGCAAGCCCTTACTCCATTTGTTAGGACTAGGAATAACCACCGCCAAGTTTACGGCCTGCTCGATCGTTAGAAGTTCTGGCCTGGTTTTGAAGTAATATGCGCCGGCCGACTTCACACCATAAATACCACCACCAAACTCACAGAGATTGATGTACCACTCTAAGATTTGATCTTTTGACATAAGAACTTCGAGTAACAAAGTCCCCATGGCTTCTCTGACTTTGCGAACGATGGTCTTTTCTCGGCTTAAGAATGCAATCTTTACCACTTGCTGACTGATGGTAGAGGCTCCACGGACGTATCGCCCTTTTTTCCGATTCAGCTCTATGGCCTTGGCGATAGCCTGAAAATCAAAACCATGATGTCGGTAAAACTTTGCATCCTCAGCCACGATCACGGCATTAACCAAGTGACGCGAGACCTTTTCGATATCAACCCATTGCTTTGTTCCCCGACCCACGTCGACTTCAATTGGATCACCTCGCGCGTCTAATCGCGTGACCGTAATTGTCGATAAAAATAGGGCCGGAACAAAAGGGACAAACCAAATCAAAAAAATGACGACAACGAAGAGCGCCCAGTACCGCCGCCGGCGATACCACCGACCCGCAGACCTCTCAGCGTCATACAACTCGTTTAAATCGTCATCCGACTCGAGAGCGGTCTTGGGTGTAATGGATGACCCTTCATTGACCAAAATTTATTGCCCTTGTCCGCGCGCAAACTGAAATTGCTGCACTTCTGCCGTTTTACCATTTTTCACGGAGAATATTCCGATAAACTGGGCGCCCTTTGACTTCGAGTAATTGGCCGTATAGCGCACCTGAATTTGGTCGCCCCTGGCCATACCATCAGTAAATGTCGCCTGGGACAAGGAGCCAAATCCCTGACTGTCCCCAATCTTTGACAATAGGGACTCCACGGGACGTTTTGAAATGTTTTTAATGTCGTCCTGAGTGAGTTCCTTGGATTTCTTGACTTCAACTGGTTTGAACCAATCACCCAAAATCTCAAGCTTCTCGATTTTTACGTCCTTCAGCGGCTTGTCGTTTGACGCCTTTACAAGAGAAATCTTCTTCACAACGTCGTACCCGGAAACAACCTCGCCAAAAATTGAATGCCTATTGTCAAGATGCGGAGTCTCTTTTACGGTAACAAAAAATTGGCTACCGTTCGTGTTGGGGCCACTATTTGCCATAGACAGCATCCCGGGTTTGGAATGTTTTAAGGAGGGATCAAACTCATCTGAAAAAGTATACCCAGGACCACCTGTGCCATTACCCTTGGGATCTCCACCTTGAATCATGAAATCCGGAATCACTCGATGAAAAATCAGTCCGTTATAAAAACCCTTTCGAGCAAGTTCGACAAAGTTGGAAACTGTTTGGGGAGCTTCCTTATAAAAAAGTTTCGCCTCGAAAACGCCTTCCGTGGTTGTGAACTTTGCTTTTAACTCTTTATCATCGGCTGCGGCGGCTTGACTTGCAAAGATGGAAAAAGACAACAATACTGAGATTAGAAACGACAAACTCATACAAACCTCCACTGTTCATATCGCAAAAAAAATTGAAACCTAACAAGATGAAATCATGAAAAAATTTGCAGCCATCATATCAAAACGACATGGACCCGCAACTGTTTGCGGGCCCATCCATGTCAATCACCGATACCGAACCACTGACCACCCCAAACTAAGCCACCGATCACCGAACTTTGTGTGGGAGTACGCTCCAGAAGTATCTTTTGAGCGTTAAAACCCAAACGCGCCCAAACGAGGTCTGCAAGGGGGAAGTCGAAGCCAATCGACGCACGAACGTGGGCACCCCAGTATATGCGGCTAGGATCGTCGCCGGCTAAATTCGCCACATTCTTATCCATCGCGCGATGAGCCTTTGCGAGACCAAGGCCGCCTCGAAAACGAAACGCGTGATATCCAGAAAAAATCGGCCAAGAATGCTCCCAAATGAGGTCCATATGCTCATCAGAGAATCGAGCATTATCTTGAACCAGTTCATGCCTCGAAAAACCTATACCAACACCTAATGCATCCAGAGGATATTTAGTCATCAGAGCGGATGCGTCAGCGGAAATGGCCGGAGATGGGTTTGCAAGACCTACGTGAACATCAAACCGAGCCAGATCATTACGGGATGAGACCACCGTTCCTTGATCAGTCCCCCGGTCTGCCGCAACAGCTACCGGGCAAAATCCAAATATAATCATAAAAATTGATATTATTCGCACCGCCCAGTCGCCCCCAAAGTTTAGTCACACATGGTTGACCCACTGACCTAGACGGCAAAACCATACCAAAACCCAAGCCCGTTGACACCATTATTTCTTCTTTCTAATCGGTAACTTAGATGCTATAGTCGTCAGCTTCTCGAAGGAGGTCTCGGTTGATCATGGAGCGCCAGCACAAGGTCAGAGTTTTAGCTGTCATATCAGGCGTTTTAATCGTCGCGATGATAGCGCTGGGCAGTTACCTTTGGTCGTCTGGCGTTTTTGAGAGTGAAGACGAGCAGATTAAAAAACTGACAGCGGCCATCATCCCCGACAATTCCGTGGTTTTCGACCGCACGGGTAATAAAATTGGGGAATACTACAACCACTTTCATATTGAGTTCGCCTACAAAGACATTCCGCGCGGCATGGTTCATTCGCTTTTAGCGATCGAAGACAGAAAGTTTTTCGAGCACGAAGGCGTCAACTGGCGCTCGATGCTTCGCGCGTTTTTTAGCGTTATAACATCTGGGCGCCTCAAACAGGGCGGCTCGACGATCACGATGCAATTGGTCAAGAATTACCTTTTAACCCGCGAAAAAAAGGTCTCAAGAAAATTAAGAGAGATTATTCTCTCCTATTATGTAGAAAAAAACTTATCAAAAGAGAGAATTTTGGAGCTCTACCTCAATACCATGTACATGGGGCACGGCGCTTACGGCGTTGGTGCAGCAGCGGTCGTCTATTTTGGAAAGCCTCTTCCAGAATTGTCATTGGCCGAATTTTCTTTAATGGCTGGTCTTTTTCAAGCACCCAGTGCCTACGATCCACACAAAAACCCTCAGGGCGCCATAAAGCGGCAAAAAGTTGTTTTGGATGCTCTGCTTGACTCTAAACTCGCAACAAAAGAAGAGATTGAAGAGGCGCGAAATAAGCCTCTCGAATTTAAGCCTTGGGTGCCAATCAACGAGACGATTGCGCCGTTCTTTATATCGTGGATCCGAAACGAAGTTGGGGTATTACTCGGAGAGGATGACACGGTTCTCAACGACCGTGGCTATAAAATAACGACAACTCTTGATCGCAACTTCCAAGAGGTCGCCAATCGCGCAGTATCTGAAAATACAGGGGCACTTGAAGCTCTGCAAACCAAAATCAATGACAATCCGCGACGACGGCAAAAGCCCCCCGAAAGGATCGAAGCAGCACTTCTTGCGACCGATCCCAAAACGGGCGCCGTGCTAGCCATGCTGGGTGGGCGAAACTTTCGAGAATCTCAATTCAACAGGGCTGTAACAGCAAAAAGATCGCCTGGTTCGGCGTTCAAACCTGTGGTTTTCAGCCTCGCCTTGGAGCACGGTATGGTTTGGTCAGACTTGGTTTATGCCAGTCCAGTTGCAGTCGGAAAATTTCGACCCAAAAACCACAAAGGCGACGACATGACCGAGGCCACCTTGGTCAAAGCCTTGGCAAAGTCTTTGAATACACCGGTTATCAGCTTAGCGCAAAAATACGGAATGCAAACGGTTATTGACCGCGCTGAACTGATGGGTGTGAGGTCTCCCATGAAACTTGAGACAGGTGTCGCCATTGGAGGATTTAGCGCCACCATGTTCGACGTAGACGCAATCTACAGGACAATTGCTAACCAAGGCCTGCGGCACGAATCTTATTCGATTACCAAAATCGAGGACCGCGATGGGAATGTATTATTCTCCTACGATCCCGGAACGCAGTCACCCATTAAAGCCCTAGAAACTGATGTCGCCGAGCAGCTTCGCTCAGGCCTACAAGCCGTACTTTCATACGGGACCGCCAGCTCCATCGCCTACATGGCACCCTATGCGGCCGGGAAGACCGGAACATCTGATGATTCAAGAGATAATTGGTTTGCAGGTTGCACGCGAGATATCGTGGCGACTGTCTGGGTCGGCGGTGACGGCCATTCGCCGTTGGGAGATGCATCAAGTGGTACATCGCTGGCATTACCGATTTGGAAAACGTTCCTCGATGGTCTCGTTACCATCGGTCTGCCGACAACACCTTGGCCTCCGGCTGACGGTTTGGTTCCAGTGACAATCGATCCAGACTACGGCAACCCGTCTGATCAAGGAATTACAGCCCTATTTCCCGCAGGCAAAACACCAAAAAAATCGCAAGCAGCAGCCGACATGAGAACCCTGAAGACAGATAAAGGTGCTTACCGCGAACTTAAGCTTGGCGAATAAATACTAGGGGGAATAATTTGAAGGTTTTTAGACCAAATAATGTGCCCGCGCTACTCGTGACTCTTCTGCTGTCTAACGGCTGTCGGCTTATTGGTCCAGATCGAACCGTGGACGTCCTCACCAGCTCAAACAAGTTAGAGAAAACGGTCCTAACACCACGTCATTACCGCGCCAAAGAGTACTGCACGAAGGCCATTGAGGTCATCCCTGCGACCCTAATAGCGTCAATCACATCGCTTTCAAACGAGCAGAAGGCCAAGTTGCAGTGGCCAGAGCGAATCGCATCTTACAAACCTCAGCAATGTGATTCATTTAAGAAGCGTGGCGAAATTTTAAATGACTTCGAGACGATCTTCGCCTCAAAAACTTACAAAATAGGCTTCATACTACCAGCTGACTCTACCAACGAAGCGGCGCTGCAGACGATCCTCGATCAAGTCAAAATTCAGTTAGTACAGTCCGGATATTCTCCTGACAGGACTTTAGTGATCCGACGGGTCGGCAAAGACATCGGAGAGGCTACGAGAACTGTGGCAGAGCTCGTACACATAGAGCGAGTTGCGATATTGATTGGAGGTTTGTCAATAAGTCATGCTAATGCGATGGCGCAGTTGGCTGATCAAACACAGACACCTGCCCTGATCGTAAATCCCCATGCACAACTAGGTTTGACCAGACAAACGATGCGGGTTTACCCTCCAATTAAACGACTGGCGAGTAGGTTGTCCGATCACTTTCGATCAAGCTCTGTCAAAACAATTACAACACTCTATCCGAACGGAGCTAATTTGGACCTCTATCAACTCCTGAGACGAGAGTTAGGTGGCGGTTATGCGTTTTCCCAAGCCTCCTACAACCCGGAAAACCCCCAATCTATTTTAAACGCGGTCAAATCCCAGGTGCCGCGACTTGCCAACAGCTCCGACAAGCCCGCCGTTTTGATTCTGGATAATTTCAGAATGGTGCGCCACATTGTCAACATCCTCGGCACATCATTGCCAGGCAATAAAATACTGTTCGCTGGCAATCAACAGTGGAGGTCTCCTGCCCTAGTAATACCTAGAGAAGAGACTTTGCAGGGCGCGATCTTCGTCGACTTTATTGGGAACTACCGTAACCTCCCCAACTCTATCGAAACGCCGCTCTCAGATAACGACTATTTCACTACCGCTCAGGCTGCCAGTAAGATTGACTATCAAATTATCGGCCACCGATTGGGCAGCCTCGGTGCGGAGGCGGCTCGCTACGGATTAAACCGTCATGAAATCGCCAATCGGCTGCAGTCGATGACAAATAAATGGGACATGTACTTTCCAAAATCGGAATTGGCATTTGACAGTGGCCGCGAGAGCAGCTGGCCCGTTTTCCTATTTCAGGTGACAGGCGAAAATATCAAGGAGATATGACGTAACTATGCACGCCGAAGTAACTCACGCTGGCAAGTTCAAATTTTATTCTAAAATCCGCGAGCATGCGCTTACTTTGGACACCAAGGAAGCCGCTGGCGGCGACAATCAAGGACCAAGCCCAAAGGAACTTGTATTGTCTTGTATCCTAGGCTGCACGGGGATGGATATAATTTCCAGTCTCAAAAAGCATCGTATTAGCCCAAAGAAACTCCACATTTCAGCAGATGCCGAGCCGCGAATCGAGCACCCAAGAATCTTTGATGCCATCCACCTTCATTTTAACGTTGAAGATAAGGACATCACTCCAGAGATGATAAACGATGCCGTCGAAAAGAGTTTGACGAAATACTGCGGCGTAAGTGCCATGATATCGAAGGTCTCTCCGATCCATTATAAAGTCACTCTGAATGGCAGCGACGTGGGACAGGGTTCGGCCGATTTCGGGCTTTAAGAGCATCCATAAAGCCCTCACCCGTTATAGTTCCTCAAACTCACCACGCTTGCGATTTTTCTTCACGTTATCCCAGTTGAAAACTCGGCCGTTCATGGCGATATACACTCCTGGTTTGAGCGCCTGAACAAAGCCGATAGCGCAACCCATATTAAATAACCCATCGGAGCTACCAAATTTGAACGGGATCATGGCTCCGGTCATCACGATAGTCTTTGGCAAATTAGCTTGCCCCAGAACCTTCGCCGTTTCGGTCATGGTATCTGTTCCATGCGTGATGATGATTTGATTTTCCTGACATCGTCTGCAGTTATCAAGGATCGTGAGACGATCGCCATCAGTCATCTCAAGACTGTCAACCATCATGAGAGTTGTCGAAATAACATCTTGTTTGCAGCGACCCAGCGCCAAAAGCTCATTGATATGAGAGTCTTTGAAGAAGAGCGTTCCATCAATTTCATTGTACTCTTTATCAAACGTACCACCCGTCACAAATACTCTAATAGCCACGCCTGCCCCCTACATGACTCTTTCGGCACTCAGCCGGTTTATAAAAATCGAAGGGCGCGAAAGCAAGCTTCCGCGCCCCTCAATTTTAACAGCAAATGCCTATTATTGTCCTATTCCAAGTACACCCATCAACCATTCGTGAGCGTTCTGGAAAAACGGAACAAATACGAGGCTGATGATGGCCATAAGCTTCATCAGGATATTCAGAGACGGACCAGAGGTATCCTTGAACGGATCACCAACGGTGTCACCCACGACTGCAGCTTTATGCTTGTCGGTGCCCTTACCCTCGTGTTTTTCAATGTACTTCTTGGCGTTATCCCAGCCGCCACCAGAGTTGGACGTGGATAGAGCCATCACGATTCCAGACACCATTGATCCAGCCAAAACACCGGCCAGCGCTTCGACGCCAAAGACAACACCAATGACGATAGGAGATGCAATCACCAAAATTGCAGGTGCAATCATCTCTTTGAGAGCTGAATTGGTGGATATCGCCACACAGCTTCGGTAATCCGGGCGGGCTTTACCCTCCAAAAGACCAGGAATCTCGCGGAACTGACGTCGCACCTCGTGGATCATACCCTCTGCAGCACGGCCCACAGCTAGCATGGTTTGGGCGGTGAATAGGAATGGCAAGACCCCTCCCACAAATAGACCGGCAAAAACCATGGGAGATAGCATGTTCAGAGACTCAAATTGAGCTCTCGTAAGGAACGCAGCGAAAAGTGCTAGAGCCGTCAATACAGCCGAACCAATGGCAAAACCCTTCCCGATTGCGGCGGTTGTATTACCTGCAGCGTCAAGGAGATCTGTTCTCTCGCGGATGTCTTTACCGAGCTCCGCCATCTCCGCGATGCCACCTGCATTATCGGAGACCGGTCCATATGCATCTATCGTAAGACCAGTGGCAATTGTGGAAATCATACCGATTGCAGACAATGCGATGCCGTACATGCCGGCCAACGTCCAAGCAATATAAACAGTTACAGCTATAGCTACGACCGGCACAACCGCCGACTCATAGCCTAGCGATAGACCGTAAATGATATTGATCGCCGGACCCTTATCTGATGCCTGTGCAAGCCGACGTACGTGTTTGAAGCCATGCGACGTGTACACTTCCGTCATATAGCCAATCACCATTCCTGACCAAAGGCCAGCCAGTACCGAGTACAACACTTTGTCGTTAGTAATTTCGACCTCACCAATGGTGAAGGAGTCAAGCATCAGGTACTTAGTCGCGAAATACATGGCAATCGACATGAGAACCGTCGAGATAATGAGCTGACCCCTTAGAGTAGGCTCTACCTGCTTGGCATCTGGTTTTAATCTGGCAAAAAACGCGGTAATCAGACAAACCGGAATTCCGATGGCACTAATCAGTAGCGGATAGAGCAAGGCGTTAAGATTACCCGCAAGGGCCGCCGACGTGGCACCAATCACCAACGCAGCGCAAGTGGCCTCGGCACATGAACCGAAAAGGTCGGCACCCATGCCAGCGATGTCACCCACGTTATCGCCGACGTTATCGGCAATGACCGCCGGGTTCCGTGGATCATCTTCAGGGATACCAGCTTCAACCTTACCAACCAAGTCAGCTCCAACATCGGCTGCTTTGGTGTAAATACCACCACCCACCCGTCCAAAAAGGGCGACTGTGGATCCACCGAGACCGAAGCCAGCAACCATCTCCATAATATAGTGTTTCTCAATGCCGGAATTCGCCAGCATGGAATCAAAAACCACTACCACGGCCAAAAGCCCAAGAACGGCCAAACCCGTAAGACCAAAACCCATCACGGCGCCGGATCGAAATGCGACCCTAAATGCGTCTGTGATGCTTCGACGAGCGGCTACGGCAGTTCGAACGTTACCTTGGGTGGCAATTTTCATCCCCATAAAGGCACATACACTTGAGATCAAGGCCCCAAGAACGAAGGCGACAGCACTGTAAAGTCCCTCGTTTACGGCGGCAGTTTCGGGATTATCCAGAGCAAGCGCGATCACTACAGCAAAGGCGGCTGCAAAAACACCCACGAATTTGTATTCCTGGGCTAAGAAAGCCATGGCGCCCTCGGAAATCGCTCCCGAAATCTCTCTCAAACGCGCAACAACGTCCTCAGAGGCATTGACCTCGGCGGCCGTTAGCTTCAAAGAGTTGACCCGGACGGCAAAATACGCTGCCACAACGAGCGCCAGAACACCGCACAGGGTAATAATACCGACAACAGACTCCACCTTGACCTCCTAGAGACGAGTTCATTCAAACCCATGGATGAGAAAACGAGCCCTAGGTTATGCCAACAAAGACCCCGCACTTCAATAGTTTTAGGGATGGATGTCTATTGTTTGGGCAAAACGCTATAAAAAAAACCCGTGTGGGTCGTAACCCACACGGGACATCGTTTTAAAAGACTCCCTAAAAAGGAAAGTCCAAGGAGAATTACTTCTTCTTGGAAGCCTTCTTAGTTGCTTTTTTAGCAGCTTTTTTACGAGTAGCTTTTTTCGTCGCTTTTTTAGCAGCCTTTTTAGGTGCTTTGCGAGTAGCTTTTTTTGTCGCTTTTTTAGCTGCTTTTTTCTTCGTTGCTTTTTTTCTTGTTGCTTTCTTAGCCACGGCTGCTCCTTGTTCCATGTTATCCATTGTTAAACACTCCTCCTAAAATTTGTCTTTTCGACTTTCGTCCTAAGCCCTCTGCCATACTCTCACGAGTATAGATTTCTTTGCGAGCGAGAAGCTTATGAGAAAATAATAACACAACACGAATTAAAATTACTATACCTCAGAGAAAACTTTTTTCATTTTTTTTTAAGCGCACAATATTTCTGATCGACCACGCACAGAAAATACTGACAACGTTTGGAAAAAATTTCCCGGTTGAGACGGATTTGCAAACGCTGACGACGACACCAACGATCCTTGCAATCGTTGGCGCACAACGTTTTCAAAAACATCATGGATTAATGGGTCGCGGCAGTCAGCGCTCGACGAGGCGAATCGACTAGGTTGGCGAACCCCCCAACCACCGCATGCGACCAAGACGAACAGCAACCCCCGGGGGTGAGGTCAGCGAGCAAAGCGGCGCGCTCTCCTTTAACGGGCTTGACCAAGTCAAAAAATCTTAATCTGCTCCGTTCGAGTGGCCATCACCCACCCTCAACAACCAACAAAATATGGCTGCGCAGCTTGGCCTATAAGGCTTTGCCGTTTCTTTCAACTCGCCTCAAAACACTGGCATCACTGCCTGGACCATCGACAGAACCAACGCCCCCGAACACTGGCGGCTAAAAACTCAAAAACACCAGAGGGGCAATTTTGACCCAGATGCAGATGGCTGCTTCAGCTATATTGATACGAGACCTATGACCAGTGCCTCTTCAGTTGAAGCGCGTCTACGAGTCAGAGGCAAACCAACAAAATAGTCTTTGAAGCATCTTTCGATGAATAAATTTGCAGCAGCCCCACCGAGACGTATGGGTGGGGCCTGAAGAGAACAGCAGTGATAAAATACGCTAACGACTGGCTTTTGGATTGAGCACCCGTAACGCCGCCTCAGCGCGGGTTAGAAGGTCGCCTCGAGCCGACTGTTGGTTGGGATTGGACTGACTAGGTTGCGCCGATTGATCCTGTTTAACGGGGTGAGACTTTCGGCTTCTCAGCTCGGCTTTTACGATAGCACCCTCTCGTCTCGGGCCATCAATGGCCGCAAGATCATCGATGTCTATAACCGTTGCCGACCCCGCCCCAAGGTTAACAAGACTCTTGACCATATCAGGATCCGTCATCATCAGTACGACCGGAACACTGCCATCCCCGGTGAACGAGCCTAGGGATTTAACAAAGGTTGTCTTCTGAGTCGGTGGAACTCGCTCGTCTAACCAGCGATAAACTAATACAGCCGAATCAAGCCTGGATGGCCATAACGAGGCCGCCGAAAATCTTTCCTGCTCCTCTATCCTGGCAACGTCAAGCAGAGCAGCGCAGCGATGCGCAAGTTCGACCACGTCCCTGGCTCTGTTATCGTCAAGCTCCAGGCTAGGGAGATCGACGCCTGAAAACAATTTGGCCCACTCTTTTCGGATTTCCTGGCGCCTCAGGGCTACCCAGTCAGAGGTTGCTCGAGCACCATAGCGGCGTGCTGCATCTTCAAGACCTTTTTGAATACGCTGACGACGGCCTTCCCTGTAACGAAGCGCACCTTTAGCCTCACCGACAAGAAATGATAAATTCGAAAGATCCGTGGACTTCTGACTGCCGATAATATCCCACCACTGTCTGACGGCTGATTCTAATGCCGCCTGGACCGCTCGACGGTCTTCAACGCGAATAGCCAGGTCCTGTCTCGTATCCCTGATCACCAGGTACTCACCCGCATCTCGTATCAAACCAACAAGCTGCTCAACGCCGGTTGTTTCTGGGATGGCAAATTCCTTGGCTACCCCGTTCCATTCAGCCCTCAAGGCCTCAAGATCTGATAACACCCTTGCAGAAAGAGTGGTCAAAGAAGATATTTCTTTTTGGAGCCTATCCCCTGCGGCACTGACCTTATCCGTGAGTCCCTGAGATGCTTGAAGCGCGTACTCAGTGGCTAATTTTACTGCATCTACATCCCGCGCTAGTCGCGCGACCCACTCTCGTTGCTGCTGCAAAACTGGGGAGGCCTCTTTAAACCGCTCATCAACCAATCGAGTTGAGCCGGCCTTCAACTTTTCAAACCAGCCCGTCTGAGCTTTGGAGGATCCACGGGAGATTCCAGATGCTTGTGACACATATCGATCGACCTCGAGCGCCATTTGCTTAACACCCAGCAGCATACTTGCAAGACAGCTCTCGATCTCTTGTCCGTCGGATCGACTACCAGTCAAATAATCACTCCAAACCCTTACCCCGTCAGTGCTCACTGGTCTTATTTGTTCATCTATAACTTTCTTGATACGACTGATGTTGTCGGAAAATTTAGAGCAAGCCCTGAGCCGCACCAAAAGATCGATCAAACGGAATGCCTCACCATGCTTGACCACGGCGCTTAATGTCTCTTTGGACCATTTTGTTTCAATTTCAATGAGGCGCGAATCGTATGACTCTAATAAAGAAGCTAATCGTCCAAAAGTCTCTCCACCCTCGTTGACACGCCGTAGCAGCTGGTCAATTTGGTTGAGAACATCAATCTCAGATTGAATAAACTCGAGCCCTGCCTCAATTTTGGGCTCATCGGCTCCAGGCGTTCCAAGTTGCTCTGCTTGCCGATTCAGCTCATCCATGGCTCCAAGAAGCCTCGCAGATGGACCTGCGATTCTAGAAAGCTTCTTCTCGTCTCCAAACTCATCCTGCCCCACCAGTTCTGCGCAGCGAGCTGATAACTCACGGGCCGCGACCAACGCAGCCACGTCTCCCCGGGCATCTCGACTGTTTAGATCCCATACGGTCGCCGCTACATCCGAGCCTCTGGTGATAATCTGACGAAGCTCGACCGGGGCAACTAAAACTTCGGCGCGACTCAAACTGGCATCAAGATCCAAAAGAGACGCCAACATGGACCCCTGTGCCTCTTCCGTTGACAACAAACGATTATTTTTCCTGAAAAGGGTCCCTTTTGTTCCCCTTTCAATAGTCCACACATCACCTGCATCGTCGGCTGCATCAAGCCAAACCTCCGCGAGGTCCTCGTGACGCCTGCCAGCAAGCGCAAAAACAAGGGCTCTTGCTAAAGTATCAAGCTCACGCGAGTCACCATAAAAAGCAACGACGGGCCTCAATTTTCCAACGCCCGCCGTGAGTCGCCAACCGCGAACGGCTTTGACACCGTGTTTTCTGAACCTAATACCGGTGATGTACACTGCGGGGCCCCCTCTCGACTTGACGACTTAAATTATACACCAAAACGGTGGCAAACCATCACATTTGAGCGACTTGGAATCTTGAATAAAATCGGTCCTGAGATCTATTATTTCGGCGACCAGTTTACGCTCACCCCATGGCAAAACCTCTTTCATCCTTGCGGATGGGCCGTTAGAATGCTCCTATCATTGGCGAACCGGTGGACCTAAGCCGCCGACAGGACCTGAAAGTATCCACGCATATGGGACCAAGCTTCGACAATATTGGCAGGATCCTGACGGCTTTGCTGCGCCTGCTACCTGCAGAGCTAGCCCATGATCTCGCCATGTTCGTCCTTGAGCGTGGCGCCTTAAATCTCTTGCCTCCACCTGCACTCAAACCGTTACCGGTTGCACTCAACGTTGACCTTCCGGGCGTCGGCCGACTCAAACACCCGATCGGATTGGCTGCGGGTTTTGACAAAAATGCCCGCTGCCCGGCGGCCTTTGAAAAAATGGGGTTCTCATTTCTCGAGCTGGGCACGGTAACGCCCCAACCACAAGCTGGTAATCCAAAACCACGACTCTTTCGCTACCCGGAGTCCATGTCGATTATCAATCGCATGGGCTTTAACAGTGATGGCGCTCAAGCCGTTTTACGAAGGCTTGAATCTCTGAACTGGTCTTCGTCGCGTGTGCCGATCGGTATTAATATTGGGAAAAATAAAAACACACCAAACACGAAGTCTATCGACGACTTCGTGACAGGCTTGCGAGCGTTCGAGAAAAAGTCCCACTGGCTGACAATCAATATCTCCTCTCCCAACACGCCAGGACTGCGTGATCTAGCATCTCCAGAATTTTTGCGCGAATTAGCCGGAGCTTGTGAGCACATCCTATCCAAGTGCTGGATCAAGCTCGATCCCGATATGGACAAAAAAACATTTCAAACCTTGATTACCAGCGTCAAGACGGAAGGCTTTCAGGGCGCAATTCTATCCAACACGCACCGTGTTGAATGGCCGCAGGCCGGAGGCCAAAGCGGCCACCCACTGCTCTCGCCGTCAAACTCGTGTCTCGAATGGGCCTGGGAGGTCACCAAGGGCAGCCTTCCCATCATTGCCTCCGGGGGAGTCTTGTCAGGCGTGGATGCATTCCACAAACTAGCCCGAGGCGCTTGCGCTGTACAAATTTACACGGCCTTGGTATACCGTGGCCCCGGTGCTGTCCGTAATATTTGCGAAGAACTGGCTGGAGAACTGAAGCTAAGGGGCTTCAATTCCGCCCAAGAAGCCATCGGCTCCTACTATCTTTGAATGGTCCCAAACGCTAAAGTGAGGCTATAAAGGAATGGAAATAACCCGGCGTATTCGCGAAAACATCCATGGCACAATCAATGTGTCCCATTTTGAAGACCTAGTTATAGGGCATCCGCTTGTTCAACGCATGCGCCGGATCAAGCAGCTTGCTTTTCTCCAGTACGTCTTTCCTGGCGCCAGTCACAGCCGCTTTGAGCATAGCCTCGGCGTCATGCACTTAGCCGGTGTGGCCTGGAACAAACTTTATGAAAACCAAAAGGCCCTGCGAAATTCAACCCAAAAGTATGGTGATTTCGCTCAGCTTGAGACGACCCCACGAAAATCGAAAGCGGTACACGGCCTTCTCAGCCCGACTTTCGGCATGATCGATGAAATATTTGGGGACGAGTACCCATTGCAGGCACTGAGACTCGCGGCCCTCATGCACGATCTCGGGCATTCGCCGTTTTCCCACAGCGGCGAAGGCTTTATGCCAACATGGCAGCAAATGAACGAGGCAAGTCAAAAACTTCCTGACTACATCGCAAAATTCATCGCAGATCGCTGCGCCCAACTTAAGGCAAAAGGCAAGGATCCGGCGACAACACAAGTCAGGCATGAACTCTACACCCTCATCGCAATCGACCGGGTGCTCTCGGATATTTACCGTGAAAATCCCCAGCTAAGATCACCCAAAGTCACCGCCCAAGATGTCGCCTCAATCATCGCGCCGCAAATTCCACCATCACCGAAAAGCCCTCTTTTAAAGTACGGCATGCATCAACTATGCCACGAATTGGTTTCAGGAGAGTTCGACGTTGACCGGATGGACTATTTATTGCGGGACAGTCGAGAGTGTGGAGTCGTGTACGGAATATTTGACGAAAGCCGCATCTTGAATTCTTTGGCCATTTACTGGGACGATAAGGGCCAATCCCTCCATTTAGCCATTCAGTTTTCCGGACTCGCAGCGTTCGAGGACTATTTACGCGCCCGTCACTCCATGTATCTGCAACTTTACTTTCACAAAACATCCGTGGCGGCTGAAGCCATGATAAAGAAACTGACCACCATGCTCCCTGGCTGGACTCTGCCAACGGATATTGACAGCTACGCCTCTATTGACGAATACAACATGCCGAGCATATTACAAGACGCTGCGAAGGCTCGTCTTAAAAATAAAAATGAGCTTCAGGAATTTAACGAGCTACTTCAGGACTTAATGTACCACCGGCGACTTTGGAAACGAGCTTTTGAAGTAGCCTCAAACGCGGGTCCTTCAAGCGGGGTGGAAAGCATCGACGAGGCGGCCACTGTAATCGCTGGACTTGGCATTAAATTCGAGAAGGTCTCGAGCACTAACTCACTCACACGTTTCCGCCCCAGAACCGGCGACGAGCCAAGTTCAAACAAACTACGCTTGATCAAAAAAGACGACTTCCAGTTCCCTCGTGTAATCCCCATTGAAGACCAAATGAGTCTTATTGATCAAAACTCGCAGGTCCACATAACGAGGCTCTACGTGGAAAACCGTAAAAACTTCAAATCTGGAAAATCGACTGTGGATGTCGTTCGGGATGAATTACAAAAACTCGTCAGGAGCCACTAACCGGTCCGGCTACTCCTTACCGGACCTCTCCTTTGCCATCATCAAAAATTTAATACACTCCCTAGCAGAAACTTCATCATAACCGTACCGTTTTTCAAGCTCACTGAGAGTTAATCTAGCGGCTGAGATTTGCTTTTCACTCAGCTGTCTTTGTCGATCGGTATCCAGAGCCAAAACCGCCCTAAGGTTGGCGTCGATGAGCTTAGACTTTTGCTCATAGTAGTGTTCTTTTAAACGCTGCAGGTGGTCAAAAAATATCATGCTGAAATCAATTTTTGCTTTCGGGTTATCAAGCTTATAGCTAGCGATTCGCGAAAGGAGGCTCTCTCTAAATCGAGTGGGATCACCACCACTAACCCCCAAGATCGACTCGACGTCATTCATCAAAACTTCAGATGGAGTCTCATATCCCTCAGTCTTGCGGTTGAATATTTTTTCCTTCTTTATAAATGCAACCGCATGTTCGACATAACGTCCAAGCAGCTGATCATATTGCCCCTCTTCAACAAGCAGCATTGCGCCAAGAATCTCCTCTTCAAAGATCTCAGCGAACCAATCTCGAACATTACGAATAAAGAACGCCACGTCATGATATTTATTCCGCGGTTCAAACTGAAGGAACTCGTAGACACTTCGATCTTTAAGAAGTCGCTCCAGCTCAGCAAACACTGCCATCGGAGTGATTGTTTCGGATGTGGATTCCTCTGCTACCCTGTAGAGCAATGCTCTAACCTCTCTAGGCGAGGCGCCAAATCGCCCCTCATAGATCACGTTGCCTACGGTCTCACCCATAATCTGTCTGCGAATTTGTTTAAGAATCATCTGATCCGCTGCCACAAAAGCGTCACCCAGAGGCTTTCGGTCATAAAGCATCGCTTTGGCAAATGGATCAAGCCGATTCACAATCCCACGGTGTTCGCTCGCATAGAAGTCAGAATCAGGATGTTTTAAGCGGGTCAAAACCGCCCAGGCACAAAGCACTTCAATCGTATGCGGTGCGATTTTCTTGGACTTTGAAATCGCTTGTTCGTCACGCCTGTAAATCTGTGTCTCCTCAGACACTTTGAGAAGATAAGGTACGGTCACTAGCTCAAAACGGCCCCTAAACGAACTAAAATCAGGAAGGGTTTTAAATGCGTCCAAGTGCTTTTCATTGGCAGTCGCAAAAAACACGACATCCAGATTCTGCGTTGCGGACGGTAAGCCAAGTGTCGCCCTCTCAACTGTGGTCAAAAGGTATTTAAACGCCTCGACCGGACGCTTCAATAGATCACTGAACTCAAGAATACCTCGATTCGCCTCTACAATTTCGCCAATAGCCTCGGTAAATCGGATGTTGTGAAGCACCGCAGGCAAGTTCGCTATGTTTCGATCCATGGTTAGTTGTTTCTCTTGAGCATCCATGGACATTTGCGGTTCAACTGTAGAAATCCCTATTCTGTACTGACGCGAATAGAAAAAACGCTCGACCTGAATATGACGATAAACCTTATCGATCTCGCCATCATAAGCCGCAAGCAGGTTTTCAAATATAAGCTGATTTTTCTTACTCAAGCCTGGCAGTAAAATATGCGGTGGAAGCTCAACGTCCTCTGATTTTCTCCCCTCTTTCGCTCCAAGGAATTCGCGCAGTATTTGTTCACGAAACGGCATGGGGATCAGATAAAGGGGATTCTCTTTAAATTCACTCATTAACTTGCTGGAAATCTGGCTGTCTTCAAGCAGGGCGTAACTTTCATCCTTGCCACGCCCATCATCGTACCGAGCAGCAAAACCTATAGGACCAGATTCGCCAGAAACCGTTCGCGGTGTCGCACCTTTTTCAACCGGAAATATCCAGTTAAATCGGTATACGGCTCCCTCTTCAACCTCACTGTATTTTTGCATGCCATTCGAAATCGCCTCTACAGTGGACGATTTCGCGGACCCGTTGGGTCCATGTAGAAAAATGACTTTATTGGCTACGCCTTGACGCACAAATGCCTGCAACACCCTGAAAATATCTTCCTGCGCTCGCTCACAACCAATAATTGGGACTCCCTTGTCGGTTCCCATGTCGAACAATTTGAATCGTCTCGTGGATGCCTTACTATGCGGGTCTTCCTGGGAGCTCGTTTCTCCAAAATAGAGAAAACAGTCGCGCAAGTACTCCGCCGAGTTGCGCATCAGACTACGAGGGTTGTCTTTCACGATGTCTAAAAATTGATCAAAGGATAGAATGCTCTGACGCTGCTTAAACAGGCGCCGAACTTCCGTCGACACATCTTTTATCGTTTGTTGATTCGCAGCCATGCGCCGATTTTCCCGGTGAAGCTTGAATGCTATGGCCTAAGGTCATTTTCATAGCCATTAAGCGTGTTTATACCTACAGTCCATTGTACCTGCAGTGACGGCTAGGGGCATCTTTTTGGGGCGCATGGCCTACAAGGTCCACGCCCCCAAATATTTGCCACTCAAAGGATACGCATGCTAAACTGTTGGAATAGCTGAAAAACATTATGAGTTTTAATTGTTTTGCAAAAGGAACTTGTGACGGAATGAAAAAGACATTCGTAATCGATACCAACATCCTCTTGAATAACCCAGCCAGTATATTCAAGTTCGACGACAACGATGTCGTCATCCCCATCTCCGTTATCGAAGAAGTAGACACCTTCAAAAAAGATCTTAGCGAGACCGGCAGAAACGCTCGCGAAGTCAGTCGCATCCTGGATAGGCTTCGGGAGCGAGGAACCCTGTCTGCAGGGATACCCCTGTTTGACGGCCGCGATGACAGTGGTCGCTTGTTCGTCAATCTCGGCGCTGACTACGAGATTGTTGGTCAGCTTGCAAAAAACACGGACAACCAGATCCTAGCCGTAGCACTAACGCTTCAAAAGCAGCACGGATCGTCTCGAAAAGTGGTCATCATCACTAAAGACTCCAACCTGAGGATCAAAGCCGACGCCCTCAATATCGCCGCCGAAGATTTTGAAGCCGACAAGGTCGATATCAGTCACCTTTATAAAGGCATTACGACCATGCGCGTCTCGGCGGATGTAATTAATGATTTCTACTCGCGACGAGAGTTACGCCTCGAAGATAAAGGTTTATTCCCAAACCAGTTTGTCATTCTTGAAGATGAAGCTGATTCAAATCAGTTCGTCTACGGTATGTTTGACGGACAAGATCGTATTCTCAGAATGCTTGATCCTCACAGTGAGGGCGTATGGGGAATCTATCCGCGAAATATTGAGCAAACATTTGCTCTAGAAGCACTACTGGATGACAACATCAAACTCGTGACGTTAAGCGGTGGCGCTGGAACTGGTAAAACCCTGATGGCTATTGCCGCCGGGCTATCCAAGACTACAGATGACGACGAGTATCACAAACTTCTAGTAGCCCGGCCCATATTCCCGCTAGGTAAAGACATTGGATTTTTACCTGGTGATTTGGATGAAAAACTTAATCCATGGATGCAGCCAATTTTTGACAATCTCGAGCTATTACTGAGCGGCGGTCAGCAGGGTCGCACAAAGCGGTTCAGCAAGAGTTATCAAGAATTGATTAATCAAGGAATGCTGGCAGTTGAACCTCTCACCTACATCCGCGGTCGATCATTGCCCAATCAGTTCTTTGTTGTGGACGAGGCTCAGAATTTGACGCCTCACGAGATTAAGACAATCCTGACTCGTGCCGGTGAGGGAACGAAGATCGTCCTGACAGGTGACCCTTATCAAATCGATAACCCTTACATTGACAGTGAGAATAATGGATTGACCTATGTGATTGAGAAGTTCAAATCAGAGCGGATCGCAGCCCATATTACATTTAATCGTGGAGAACGTAGCGAGCTTGCAACACTGGCGGCTGCGCTACTTTGATACCACAAAACAACTGCCGACCCCTTCGGACGCGACCAAACGAGGCGCAGACCTTGCCAAGTCGGAACGAAGAGGCTCCGCCGCTTGTCTATAACATACTGTTTTTAATGGGTAAAAAAAGTAGACTCGCCCCCGCCAATGCGCCCTTTCAAACTTCACAATCCCGTGCAGACTGTGCTAGCATTCCCGCTTCGGTACTGCTATTTTTCACCATCCGGCGAATCATAGCCCATTAGGTCAACCTCCAGAGGAGTCTTTGTTTGCAAGTTATTAATCGTGTCGCTGCCCGCAATTACACCAAAGTTCGCCTCGTCGGCGAGGAAACCAACGAAATAGTCTCAGTGCTTGAAGCCTTGTCCCGCGCCGAAGAGGCCGGACTAGACTTGGTCATGATCAGCGACAAAGGGGATTTCCCCGTAATGCGCGTTCAAGACTTTAAAAAGGTGCAGTACGAGCTGAAGAAAGCTAAGAAAAAACAAGTCGTACAAGAGCTTAAAGAAATCCAACTGAAACTCAATATTGCCGACCACGATTTCCAAACAAAAATAAATGCCATCGACAAATTTCTTGGTCGCGGCGACAAAGTTAAAGTCGTTGTTAGGCTCAAAGGCCGTGAACGTGAAAATCCGGAGCGAGCTCGACAACTTCTTGATCGGGTCATCACAAACGTAAAATGCAAGCCAAACTACGTTCCTGGGCCAATCACCATGGCGATACTTGAACCAGTCAAGTAGGCATCTGGACCTAGCCGCCTATTATTTTGATGCAGACGCCTGAAATCATTCTGATTTTTGACTGCGTTGAGCTCGCCATCCACAATGCCTTGTGCCAAGGCGCAAATCCGCCATATCTCCAAGTTGTTTAATACAGATGCCGCCGAGTTGACAGCACACCTCGATGTGCTGTCTAATTTTGTAGAGAGACAATTCAACAAAATACCAAAAAAACCTAAAGCAGGACGCTTGGGATCAGGTCACTGTCGCTAAACGGGTCACGCCGTTTTTGATACCACAAGGAGGTAGTTGCGATGAAGAAGATAGCCGAGAATCGTTACCCACATTCGGCCACCCTATTCAAGTTCTGCAAAGAGGCGCTTGATATTCGATATGAGGGCAACGTCAAAGTCATCGACCAAGACGTCGGAGCTATCTTGGGTTATGACCCGGCAGACTGCAGCCACTGGAAAAAAGGCAAGAAGAACATTCGCGCTCTCTCCACCTTGCGCACGATCGCAGACCACCTTTCGATCGACGAGCGTTTGCTCATCGACATCGCTGCTGGCAAAGTCGGATTTGATGAGGCCGTTTTCGAATATCGTGGCTATGGCGCATTCGGCCTAACTGGTCGCACAAGCGAAAATCTAAAAAAGGAATTCTTCAAGAATCCAAGCCGCTATCAGGGCGAAAATTCCCGCCTGTCTTTCGAAGAGCTATTTGATATCGATCGCCCAAGCGTTTGCAAGGCTGTTGACTCAATCGTGACCGCCGGCAAATTCGAAGAAGCGCCCATTTACCTTCCAGAGATCTGCCAACTGTTTCCAAACTTCACCATAGTTTCTGACGACACGCTAACAACCCCTGTTCAGGTAACTACCGAAGGCCAGGGCGCGGACTTAAAAGTAACAGTGCGACATAAAGGCAGTGATATGCGCCCTTACTTGCGCTTCCTCGTTGCCCGCGAGCTATTTAAGTACCTCGTAAACAGCTCAAGCCTGCACGTCGCGCACATCCGCACTTGTCCGGATGAGGTTCTGGATATTCGTGCAAATCTGTTTGCTGGTCTACTACTAGTCCCCAGCAAAATGCTGCGTAAGGAAGTTGAAAAAGTTGATGCGTCCCATGATATCGTGACCCAGCTATCCGAGGTCTTCTGGGTATCAAAAGCGCTCATGAACCAAAGGCTCCGAGACTTCATGGAAAACCTCAATTGATTCAGTCGCATGACTATGCGAAGCCAAAGGGGAAACCCTTTGGCTTTTTTGTTTTTACCAATATTCACGCTATCTAGTGTCACACGTTCAAATTTAAGTTGGTTCAGTCGGCATCCGATCCCCAATCGCACCTGAATGTTGTCCAACGGCTTAATACTTTGCAGGACGTGGCTATGACTCGACAGTTTAACCTTAAGAATCAGGCAATTGTTATCATCCCTGAAGTAGACGGCGGTGTTTACAGTCCGTCCCAGCTTAAAAAAATCGCCACAATTGGCGAGCAAGACTGCTTGATGATTAAAGCCACTGAAGATCAACGATTAGCACTAGTGGTAAAAGCTGAAAAAGTGAGCTCTGTAACGAGTGAACTTCAAACACTTGGGATGGGAGTTCGTCATTATCAAGACGGATTACATCAACCCGTATCGTGCTTAGGCGCACTCTGCCCGGACCATGAACAAGACGCGCTTGGAACCGCGATGGATATTTCCAGTGAACCATTCGCTGGCCCACTCGAAAATCCCCTCAAGATTGGTATAAACGGATGCGGAAAATGTTGCACGCCATGTCACACGCTAGATATAAGCATCGTGGGCGAGGCGACCGGTTATAGAATTTCGGTGGGAGGCAAGAATGCGCAGTACCCGGAATTTGCGACCCTGATTGCAGAAGGGGTGCCTGCTGCCGAGACTCCAAAATCCGTCCGAACAATCATTGACATCTATCGATCAAAAGCGAAGCCTGGTGAATCCTTGAATGAGTTCATAGAGAGAGCAGGATCCAGCACTCTTACTGCAGCGTTAGCGCCTTGGAGCCAGGATGCTAGCACTATAGATTTCGCCGACACCCTTCCCGCGGCTGATCAGGAGTCACCATCAGAATTTACTTCCGTTCAATCTCAGGATCTTGCCCCACAAGACCCTAAAGACTTCGAAGTCATAAGTGATATCTTCGTCAATAATCATGGTCCATCAACCAACCTGGAAATCCCCATCAGCACGAGTCCATCAAGAGGTCCTGAAATACGGATTCGCGAAGACGAGTACTCAGACGTCAACGACTCAAATCATGAAACAATTAATGCGGATACTGAAAGTGATTTAGAATCTCGTTTAGTTGCCCACATGTCTGAATTCCCGAATAGCTCAGAAGAACTTGAGTCTGCCTCCCAACGGGATAAAAACGCCGAGGATCTTTCAAGTTCAAACGTCTCTCTTGATGGCGATGTTGCGCCCCCTGCCGACGATGAACAGCTGAATCGAGAACTCATCGATATCGCCGATCGACTACAGCATCTGGAAAGCGACATCCGTGCTGAATCCTCACAAACAATAGAGCCGAGCGCGTCGAGTCAAGCCTGGGACTTCGAAGGATTCGACATCGATCGATCTGGCAACCCAGTCATCGCCTGGTCCAACGGGCTGAAAACAGTGATCGACAGCAGCGCTCACAAGTCCGGCAGCATTAACGTTGGCCCTCGGAAAATACTGTTCTCATCCAAAAACGGTTTTATAGAAATTGAAATCGACGGCATCAAAATGATCATGCCCTCGGCAGCCTGAAACACCCTACTTCAAACAAGCACAACCTGAGGAATAAGCTGAAAAGGTTTACTTTTTCGGGTTTTTCCTTCATCTTGATAAGGGTATCGCAACGAGGAATTCGATTTTAATATGCTTAAAATCAATCATCTAACGCTGGCTATTTTATTCGTAAGCTCACAAAGCTTGGCGCAGAAGACAAAAGAACTAGTCATCTATACCAATGACTCGTTTATTTCTGAATGGGGTCCGGGCCCCACCTTGAAGAAAGACTTCGAAAGCCAATGTAACTGTAAAATTAAATGGATCGCAGCATCTGATGGAGCAGCCATACTAGCTCGGCTTAAGATTGACGGCTCGCGCTCGAAGGCTGACCTAGTGATCGGGCTTGACGACTCGATAGCCTTGGCTGCCGATTCTCTCGGACTATTCACCGACAGCGGTATAAAGGCGAAATTTAGTTCAATCGATAAATTTCACAATCCATCGTCTAGATTCGTGCCCTACGATTTCGGATTTTACACCTTTATGCTCGATACGGAATCTCGTCAAAAAAATGGCAAACTTTATAGGAGACCTAAATCTCTCGAAGATCTACTTACGTCAGACGATTTTGCGAAATCAATTTTGATTCAGGATCCCAGATCATCCGCAACCGGTCTGGGGCTTCTCTTTTGGCTAAAGTCGGTTTATGGAGACGGATACGAGAACGCCCTGTCAAAACTTCGGCAACAGACACTCAAGGTTGGTAAAGGCTGGTCCGAGTCTTATAGCCTATTCACCAAAGGCGAAGCCCCTTTTGTTCTATCCTATTCAACCAGCGAGGCATATCACCGTGAGGTCGAAAAAACATCTCGTTTTCAATCGCTTATTTTTCCAGAAGGACACTACGCTGTGGTGGAGAGCGCCGGCATTCTGAAAAACTCAAAAAACAAGGACCTGGCAAAGTATTTCCTGGAGTTCATGCTTCGAGAGAAGTCGCAGCAGATTATCGCTTCAATGAACTGGATGTATCCAGTCAACGAGGTTATAAAAGGGCTTCCCACCGCTTTCTCCACAATTCAAAAGCCGACTAAAGTTTTAAACATCGCTCCGTCCGAGATTAATAAAAATCGTCGCGCTTGGACTGAACAGTGGGAAAAAGCCTTCAGAAAATGACCTATTGGAAATCAAGACATTCTTTAACTAGTTTTTCTGTGGCCATAATCCTCGCCTCGATCTCGATACTACCCTTAATCTACGCTCTTAACATTCTTATCTCTGATACATCTGTGGCGGATTTGCTCAAAAGACTTAACGACGATGCCGTCAAAAACAGCCTAGCGTTTACTGTATTACAGGCATTTTCCACGGCCGCGATTGTATGTATTTTTGGCCCACTTTGCGCTTTCGGACTTTTTTTATTTCCGCAAACCTACCGAAAGTTCTCGTTAACCCTTCGAATCGCGTCATTTTGCGTGCCGTCAATCGTGGTAGCAAGCGGATTAATCCTTGCGTGGGGGCGTGCAGGTTTATTTTCAAAGATACTTTTGCATCTGAGATTAGACAACCCGATTTCAGATATAATTTACTCGCCTTATGCGATAGTTTTGGCCAATGCACTGATGAATGTGCCATTTTGTTCCGGAATTATTTTTAAGCGGCTTCTAGAGATACCATCTGCGCAACACGAATCAGCGTCCCTGCTCGGACTGAATCCTGCTCAAGTCTTTAATTCTTTACTTTGGCCAGTGATCAAACCAGTAGCTGTCTACTTTGCCGGTCTCTCGTTTTTGTTAAGCATGGGTTCCTTTGGTGCTCTGAGTATTCTTGGAAGTGGCCCTCAATCCGAAACCATCGAGCTCGCTCTATACCAGGCCGTTTACTATGACGCTGACTGGAATCAGGGGGGACTTTTATCGGTAATCCATACAGTGATCTGTGGATTTTTTGCGTTTCTAATAATCAAATCTCATTCTGCATCAGCAAATAAAAAAGGTACCCACGGCAACTTTTCGTTCCAACTAAGTTATGTACGCAAGACGCTCAAGCAATTCCGTATCCTCGCCATGGTAATGGCAGGTTTTTCCGTCGTTCTTGATTTTTTAACATTGTCTCCACTAGCTGCCGTCTGCGCAGAGGCACTTGGATTCACATGGCAAGAAAACATAAGTGAACGTTTGCAGGGAATCGAATCAGCCGCAGTAACATCGTTGGGATTCATGATACCCGCAGCCATTATAACGACGCTTTCTGCGTGGGCTATTGTCAGGGCTTACTGCAGATATCTATACGAAAAACGCTACAGAATGGCCACAGGGTTACAAGCACTAGCCCTCACCAGCGTCATTGTACCCCCGATGGCTTTAGCCTTCGGCATCATGGTGCTTCAATCAAGAGCAGATTTAGTCACCTCACACTCTCTCTTGATAGCCCCCGCTTTGGCTGCCATAACCCTTCCTTTCGCGATTTCAGTTCTATTGCCATCTTATGAATCTCGTTTTTCGGGAACAAATCAATCAAGATTGATTCTTGGTTTGACAGAATGGACATTCATTAAAAAGATAGAATGGAAGACCCTACGCACACCCCTTGCGATGGTATTCTCAATATCAGCTGCCCTGTGCCTCAATGAAACATCACTGGTTACGATGCTTGGCGATCCCTCGACACCCGCCCTAACCACGACGATGATGCGTCTCATGAATCAGTATCGATTTAATGAATCGGCGGTTATTGCATGTGCTCTTATGTTTGCAACAGTGGTTATTGTTTATTATTTTTACAAGTCAGAAGGGCTTGATCATGCCTAAAATGAAATTTCAAAATCTAAAATACGCGACCACGACATGGTCCGCTCAGTATAACTTAGAGTTTGAATCCGGGCGATGCTACGTATTGTGTGGGCCAAGCGGAGCGGGGAAGTCAACACTGGTCAATTTAGCCGTGGGTTTTCTTACGCCGCAACAAGGCGATATTCTCATCGACGACAACAGCATCTGCGCACTCCCTCCCCATAAGCGCACCATAAGCTTCATGGGTCAAAGCGACAGCCTTTTTCCTAGTATCACAGTTGCTGAAAATCTTAGTCTTGCCATGCACGACAGCGGAATATCTAAAAAGGCCACTGCAGAGCGCATCAACGACGTACTAACGTCTCTTCGTATTGATCGATCCTTGTTAGATCGACTGCCATCGCAATTGTCAGGCGGTCAGCTCTCACGCTGTAATTTGGCGCGAGCAGTCCTACGTCCTTGCCGTTGGCTTATCCTGGATGAGCCTTTTGCGGCTGTAGATCGGCCCACCAGACTTCAAATTCTTGGTTGGTTGCAATCTTGGATGAGGCAGACACTATCTGGCATCATCCTGATTACTCACGACTTTGATGATATTTTTACGATTGCTACGGATATTACGGTCCTCGATCAAGGATCTGTGATAGAACATGCGCCCTTACATGAAGCACTGACTAGGCCAAAGTCGGCACGTTCAGCTAGACTTCTCCGATCAGGACTCGTGACGGATCTAAATGGAAGCGGCATGTTTATTGCGGCCGGCCATCTATTTACTTCACTAAGCCAAGCTAAACAGATACCAGATAATTTTTTAGCGAGTCACAAATTCAAGGCGCCGCAGAAAACAAACATAGGCGGGCTGATGAGAATTATTGATCTTGAAGACGCCAATGACGTAACACTTGAACACAGCGCTGAATTCGATGATGTGGTATGGTTTGACCGGCGATTGGCTATCCACGTAAGTGAATAAAAAAAAGCGGCCCTCTCCTCGGGGCCGCGTTTGAATTCTCCTTTGCGACACGTTGCGGTGCTACACCACCTCACTCACGCGTCCGACTCTCCTCGCAGCCGGCAACTCTAGACTTTGCCAGCCAGTATCCACACACCTTCGAGAAGATGTCGTCAGCTAACAGGACCAGCGGTCTCTGGATGAGCCCTAAAATCAAGCATTACGGTCGCCACGGTCATCTCCGCGGCGTGCTCTGCTGTACAACCAACAAGCATGAAGCGCCCCTCCCAACTCGAAACCCTGACTCTCGACCACCGAGGCATCATTTCCGAGCTTAAAAACTCAGTCGGCGCCGCGTCACGGGACCGTAATAATTTTTTTAAATAGATGATATTATTGATTTATTTAATGCCAATAACCATCAAGCGCAACACCTGCCACCCCCCTTAAAGAGTTGACAAACCAGCTTTCGGCTGCGATAACAGGGCCTTCCTAAAAGGGGATGTAGCTCAGTTGGTTAGAGCGCCTGCCTTACAAGCAGGAAGTCCACAGTTCGAGTCTGTGCTTCCCCACCAGTTTCCTTAAAAAATTATCTGCTACTTTGTTCTTGGTTTTTATTACGTCGAAATACCATGACGAAGACGTCGGTCTCTTTGCCTCTAGGGCTAGAACCGGCGGGTACCGACCAGACAACGAAATCGTCCGCCCAACCTTGCGCCCGCATGGCGCTCACGAACTCGTTAACGTAGGCTCGACCGGGATCGGTAACAACACATGTGGCATCCGAGCTAGCTATCACAGAGATGATATCGGCAAAACCAGCTGCCATGGAACGATCATAAAGAACGTCACTTGCAATCACCCAATCGAAAACTTTACCTTTTGTTTTACATTCTGCGACAAGATCTTCCGGTGACTCAAATATTAGATTCAAGGGCTCATTTTGAGAGACGTTTAATCGCAAAAAAGACGGCACACTTGGATGGCTGTCCACCACAGTACAATCACCGCCAGCTCGGCTACAAATCATTGCGGGCAATCCAAGACCACATCCAAGCTCAACCACAGAACGACCACGAATTCGGCGCTTGATGTCAGCTTGGTCCAAATATGCGCAAAGAGCTAGAGAAGCCGGCCAAACTACGCCAAAATATGGGGCTAAGTTTTCTATTTGATCTGGCGCGTAACCTTTCATATCGAGCCAGTCAATAACTTGGTCGATCGATGCCTCCACATTTTTCAACGTTGTGAGTTGAAGATTCTCTCCCGCGACTCGCCACGCAGCGGTTTCGGTCACGTATGTAAGCTCAGCTAGCGGATGATCTTCTACGCCCGTCGACGCGATTTGTACTGGCATTCGTCACCAAACTCTGGCCCATAATGCTTTTAGGTAACGACTTTCTGGCACATTAACCAAGTGCGGATGATCACTCGCAGCACCTGTGACTTTAAAAATCTGAACCTGCCTCTGCGCCTGAAACGCACCACGTCGCACAGACTCCAAAAATTCATCCTCACTGACAAGGCCGGTACAGGAGAATGTAACAAAAAGACCACCGGGTTTTACCACGCTAAGAGCTTGTCGGTTCATGTCACAATATTTTTTAAGCGCAGTCGAAACATCCTCTTTACTTCTAGTTTGCTTCGCCGGATCCAAAATTACTGTGTCCCACGTCTGTTTTTTTTGTGCTGCCTCACGCGTCCATGGGAATAAATCAGCATGTACAAATCTGATGTCAGCTTGATTGAGTGCAGCATTCTTCTTAGCGAGTTCAATGACATCCTCGTCAAGATCTAGGCCGACGACCTCACTCGCTTTGGCAAGAGCTTTGGCATAAATAGCGAATCCGCCGCTATTACAACAAATGTCCAGGACTCGCCCACCTCGACTTAACTCCGTCAAGAGCTTACGATTGTCTCGTTGGTCGCAAAAAAATCCTGTCTTGTGTTTCGACCCTGGAGCCACCTGGAACTTCAGTCCATGCTCGTGGATGATGACAGGCTCAGGCTTGGCAGGACTTCGAATATCAATCGATTCCTGCTTCTGCACATGCTCTTCGGCGAAGAAGTAAAAATGTGCCTGCGGAAAGAAGCGTCTTAATGCAGCCTCGATGGTCTTATGTAATCGATACATACCACTTGAAAAATATTCGATGACGATGAGATCCCCAAATCGGTCGATAACTAAACCACTCAACCCATCAGCCTCGGAATGAACTATACGGTAGGCATCCGTGACAGCATCTAATTTCAGAATATCTTTTCTTAGTTGCAACGCCCTTCGAAAGCGGTCGAGAAAAAAATCTTCGTTGATATCCTCATGGTCATTCTCGGTAAGAATACGGACGGCGATTCGGGAGTGACCGTTGTACAACCCACGCCCCACCCACGCTCCGTCGGGATTGACCAAGTCTACGACACTGCCATTCTTTGGCCTTGAATCGCCCGTGGCACGCTCCACCATCTTCTGAAAGACCCAGGGATGGGAGAATTTTTTCGGAGTTTTCATACGAACGATCGGTAGACTTGCCATAACAGGCCCTCCTCTAAGGACCAGGTAGAGACAGGCATTGAGAAGCCTTGGCTCTTTTCCGGGAGCCCCCGTATAGCAAGAGCTTTTGCTTAATTCAATTAAAAAACCCTTTAAATACTATAAAAACGATTGAGGGCTATTTCAAAACGATGTATCTACCGCCGGAGGACTACAAGCCTCCATTTTTACGTTGGCATAGCCGAGGATCGCCATGAGCACACAAAGGCAACCACCCAAGAAGCGTTCTACCCCCACGGATTTAAAGCGGCCCCGCCCTCCAGTCGGGGGTTTCCAGGAAGCCAACCGCGGCAAGGGCAGCCCAGACGAGATAAAACTTTGTGGGTTCAACGCCTGTATGAAGCTCTATGAAACCAGGGCCGAAGACATCATTAGGGTTTACTTGGTCGAGACCAGGGCCGAGCGCTGCGTGGAACTCATCAAATCATGCGCACGTCGACGAAAGGCTTACCATATCGTATCAGCCGCTGATCTCGATAAAATCGCGGGCAGTAGCCATCATGAAGGTATTTGTATTTTGGCTAAGCGAAAACCTCCATTAGGTTGGGACGGGTTTCTTCGCATGCTGGAGCAGGATCCAGATGGGCCTCTTTTAGCCCTCATTCTTGAAGATGTGGAAAATCCCCATAATGTAGGCGCGATTGTACGCAGTGCCGCAAACTTTGGTTGTCGATTTATCATTCTGCCCGGCGAAAAAACCTACAAACCGTCAGCCGCGCTCATGAGAACGGCGGAAGGGGGCGGAGAGAGCGTAGAAATAATGTGTGCGCCGTCATTCAACGTTATTGCCGCAGAACTACGCCATCGCGACGTCAGGGTTCTGGGTACCGCCATGCAAGGCAGAGTAAAATTATACGATAAAGGGGATGCAGGCTTACTTCCCAAGCGAACCGCTATCGTATTCGGCAATGAGGCCAAGGGGCTTTCCGCTGACGCCAGAAAAAACTCCCAGGGTCTTATCTCCATACCAGGATCGGGAGCCGTTGATAGCCTCAACGTGGGGGTTGCGGCAGCCCTCATTTTGGGCGAATACCACCGCCAGCATGGGTTTCCCCGAAACGACGCAACTAGCTGAAAAAAAACATTTTTTCTTTGTGCTAGTGCCGTTATTTCATTCCTTGACAGATACATCCCCCCCGGTCTATAAACCGTCTCTTATCTGTTTGCGGGTATAGCTCAGTTGGTTAGAGCGCCACGTTGACATCGTGGAGGTCCGCTGTTCGAGTCAGCGTACCCGCACCATTCTGTCTGCCAAACCACATCATTAAAATCACTGGTCGGCCTCTGGACCTCTATGACCCCAGGGTTGCTTTCACAGTTGCTAATACATAGTCAAACTTCGATAATACCGGACAAGCATCAACGAATTTTCGTTTTGTAATGTTCTAAAGCAAAGGAACCGGCATGCTCCACCAGGTCTTGATATTTATGATCCTTGTTTTCGTCAGCCCAACGTCTCTTGCCGAAACTGAAACCACTAGCACCTCACCCAATCCGGCCGATCTGAAACAAAAAAAAGCCGCCTCTAAGCCAAATAAAATACCAGCCAAAATCAAAAAGCCTGCCGTGGAAAAGCCGCCAGCCCCTGACGCTTCAGCCACTGACACAGACACGACCACAGAACAAGCCCAAAACGCCTCTGAGACGCCAACGGATAACCTTTATCCAGCTAAAAAGGGATATTACGCTGCACCGACTTGGCTGTATGGGCTACAGCTAACAGCGACACCCGCCGAAATATTTGAAAATTCTCTCGCATCGTTTGACGTAGCCTACGGGCAAGACAAACAGCGACTCAAATCCTCGATCGCTGGAATTAGCACGAAGCTCAACGTGAAAACTACAGTTTTAGCCACGAAGGTTTCATATGGCAGTATCATGAAATCGCAAAAATTATTCTTTAAGGTCGATGGAATTCTTGTTAGGGGCCGCACGGACTACGAAACCAGTGTCATCACATCAAACAGCACCGCCAAGTCGACCTATCAGTCCGGCGCTGATATACCAGAACTTGGAGCAGTCATCTCGCTTCAAGCTGCTCCCGGAATTTGGATCGGCGCGAAAAACAGTTGGGCGCGCGATTATATCAAAGTCGAATCCAAGAGCAGCACCGGTACAGAAAAAGCTACCTTGCGCTCTGAAAACTCCACTCAAGTGGTGGGGCTTGAATACCGTGGCTATCCAGCTCACTTCGGATTTGAATACTCAATCCAAAATAAAAAGGATGACACGATAACACGCTGGGATGTTCCGATGCGTTTGGCTTTAACAGACCGATTTTTCATTGGAGGCTCCGTTGGACATGAAACAGACAAGGACTTTTCCTCCTCAGGCAAGTCGAGTAAGACTTACCATCTACTTGAAACAGGCATTCAAGGCGCAGCAAACGCATTTGTGTTTCAATATGAGTACGACCTAGAAAAATCTGGATCGGAAGCCAATGTGACTACGGTCAAAACTAAAACAGGGACTGTTGTCTTGAATTTTGGCTCGCAAATCGGCATGCGCTTCGGGATTGCTACTGGCTATCTTGTCGACACGAAAAAAGACACCGGCGCACCGGCCGCCACGAAGGAAGGCGGAGTTTTGCAACTCAGGGTTGCCATAGCCCAGTGACCAAGATGAGCGCCTTTTGACTGCTGGATAGCACCAAGATCCATAAAGAGATTTAACACAAGAGGATGAATAGATGACGTTAAAAACAAAGCATACTATTTTGATCATCGCGTGTTGGATCGCCACCCCCCTACTCGGACAAAGCGAGACCATTAAATATCCGACTTGGCTTTTTGGACTTGACGTGAAAGCTACACCAAATAAGCCTTTTACGACATCACTTCTCGATTTTCATTTGTATTACAGTGAGTTTAAATCTAGAACGACGCTCACACGGGATGGCGCTAAGGCTTTTGCTGCCGAATACTCTGCAGATGCAAAGCTTGGTTTGGATTATAATACTTTGATCCAAAACGGCCGTATTTCCCTGGGGTTTGGAGTTGAGCTCGAAGCTGACACAAAAAACACGGACTATTATTCACCGGCAATTCCTCGTTCTCAGGCCGATCTATATCTTGATGATGGCGGCGCGACTCCAATTTCAGGGACTATATCCATAAAGCCAAAAAATTGGCTATGGGTTGGTATGCGAACTGAGTGGGTACCAGAAAAACGTGACTATGTGCAGTCCGGCACTACATCTCCCGACACGTCTCAGTCCACAGAGTACAACAAAAAGATCTTTGGGCTACAGCTTCTCAATCATCCGGTACACGCTGGTCTAGAGTATAGCATCACGAATAAATCTGACCTGCTAGAGACTGATTTGACATTACCCATCCGCTTGGCGGTGGGCGAGAAACTATTCATAGGCACAAAGTTAAAGGTGAAAGAATCGGAGTTGATTAGCGCAGGTCTTCATGAGTTAACGTCAGGCTCAGCCGCTGAGGTTGGATATCAAGGCGAGGCAAGTGCGTATGCCTTCAAGTTTGAATATGACATCAATAAATCGGGACTGGCTTCATCTGTGACGCTAACAAAAACAAAAACCGGGTACTTCGAAATGGCTTTTGGAAAGCAGCAAGGACTTCGTTACCGATTTTTAACGGGCTATGCGTACGAACTGTCACGCAATTCATCAAGCCTTCGAGGCCGGAAAGAGGGTGGGATTTTCAAAATAGACGTCTCACGCGCCCAGTAATGATTCATTTTGAACTTCAGTCACGCCTAACACAACTCCAAGCAAGTGGGCCTCTTGGGATCTCAAACTCCTCAGACAGAAGTATTTGGACCCTAAGAGATGATGAGCTCGGCGGATTCTGGGGTACTAAGTACCGAAAATTTTCATCCATCATTGAATATTGCCTCGCAGAATCCATCACTCATGTCATTTGCACTGGGGGAATTAACAGTAACAGCATTGCGGCGGCGGCCGTACTTTGCCGAGAGGCTGGGATCATTGTCACTGCATTTGCCGTGGACGATCATGCAGACGACTCGCAGGCCCCACGCGGTAACCGTTTAATTATCCGAACAGCCATTCCACCGGAGCGACTGATTATTGTTCAGCGAAACGATAAAAAATCCATCTCGGCACGTATGCAGGAGATGGCAAGAACTTACGAGCTTAGCGGAGCAAAGGTCCTCATCTTAGAAGAAGGTGGCGGTTGCCAAGCGGCTGTAAAAGGCGGACTAACCCTTGCCAACGACGTCCTGAGGCCAAGACTTGAATGGCCGAACGGAGGTGTGCCCGCGCATATTTTCATTGATTCAGGAACAGGTCTCAGTGCTGCGTGTCTTGCTGCCGGCTTATTTGCGGCAGAAACAGCCGCGGCTAAATCGATAAAGCTGCACGTCATCCAGATGGCTGGCTTTGACGAGCAGATACAATATGCCTTTCGTAGCTGGGTCACGCCGGTCACGGGCGTGACCTGGGATTACGTGTCATCTTCGGTCAGAGTCTATAGACCTTTAAGTCCAAGATCTTACGGCGCCACAAGTACCGAGCTGTTTAATTTCATAAAGTCCATGGCTCGAGAGCAGGGCATTCTCACAGATCCCGTTTATAGCGCCAAATTATTTGCAAGGGCTTTCGATCTGATCAAAGGACAAAACCTCAAAGGCCGCATCCTCATTGTGCATACTGGGGGAATCAGCGGGCTACTTGGTTATAGCTTTTAGAGATGCATCCCTCTTTAAAGGAGCTGCCCGAACAAACTCGATCATTGACCCGTAATACGTCGCAACGTTTGCGAAGATACCTGTTCGTAGCTCGCAAAACGCATTGTAAATGTCGCTCGCCCCTGACTGATAGATCTCAACTGAGTTGAGTACCCAAACATCTCAGACAGTGCGGCTGTGGCCTCAACACACTGCAAATGCCCCTTCATGGTGACATTATTGACCTGAGCCCGGCGACTATTCAAATCGGTCATGACGTTTGACAGGTAATCTTCCGGAACAAGAACCTCGAGCGCCATAACCGGCTCCAGCAGAAGTGGTCCCGCCTCGCGCAGACCGCGTCTGAGACCCATACCGGCTGCAACTTTGAACGCATTTGGATCTGGTATGGCGGGGTCAAATTTTCCATCTACGAGCCGCGCCTTGACGCCGACCATTGGAAATCCGGCGATCGGGCCGGCCAAAAGAGCCTCTTCCAGACCTTTCTTGACCTGATCAACATACTGTTTAGGTAGTTTCGCTTCCTTAACCTTATTCTCAAACTGTAGCCCACCCTCTTTCGGCCCCGGACCAAACTCTAAAGCAACGTAAGCGAACTGATTAACACCAGCACCTTCTCTGCGATGCGTCTCCTCAACTTTACCCTCACCAGATATCGTCTCCCGGTAACTCACCTGAGGATTACCCACGTTACAATCAACTTTAAACTCCCTTAAGAGCCTGTCGACAATAATCTCTAGATGTAATTCACCCATTCCTGACAACAACGTCTGACCAGTCTCAGGATTAAAACTCACCCGGAATGATGGATCCTCATTTTGTAAGCGCTCAAGTGATTTCTGAAGCTTGTCCGTATCCGCAGAGCTCTTGGCTTCAATGGCTATTGAGATCACGGGCTCAGGGAATACAACACTCTCATAACGAATAGGATGTCGATGATCACAGACGGTATCACCGGTCGCTATCCCCTTAAATCCAGCTATGGCAACAATCTCTCCGGCGGCGGCAGTTTCTAGTTCCTCACGATCGTTGGCCTGCATACGTAAGATTTTCGCTATCCGCTCCTTTTTATCGGTCCTAGTGTTAAGAACGACTTCTCCCACCGAAATTTTCCCAGAATAAATTCTCACATACGTCAATTGCCCAACGAAGGGATCACTCATGATCTTAAAAGCCAGACCAGAAAAGTGATCATCTGGCGTACGTTTACGAATAAGCTTCTTGTCTTCATCGTCTACCGCCATACCTTCAACAGCAGGCAGATCCAATGGCGACGGCAGATAATCAAGCACAGCATCCAGCAGAGGCTGAACGCCTTTATTCTTAAAAGCACTACCGCAAAATACCGGAACAAACTTAAAATCAATCGCCCCGCGTCTCGCCGCGGCCTTGAGATCTGACTCTGATATCGCGTCGCCAGAAAGATATTTTTCGGCAAGAACGTCGTCAGAGTTAGCCACCTGTTCGATTAAAAATTCGCGCGCAAGAAGAGCGTCATCCTTCAGATTCTCCGGCACATCTATCTCATCCCATTTGTCGCCCTTAGTATCACCCACACCCCACACAAGAGCCTTCATGCGGATGAGGTCAATAACCCCCGCGAACTGATCTTCCGATCCAATTGGAAGTTGAAATGGCACGGGATTAGCCGCTAGACGCTCACGAATGGACTCAACTGACGATTCAAAATTAGCACCAACGCGGTCCATCTTGTTAACGAAACATATTCTGGGGACCTTGTATTTGTTAGCTTGTCGCCAAACAGTCTCGGACTGAGGTTCAACGCCACTCACACCATCAAAAACAGCTACAGCCCCGTCGAGCACTCTAAGTGAACGTTCGACTTCAATCGTGAAATCCACGTGGCCCGGGGTATCGATGATGTTGATTTGATGATTTTTCCAGAACGACGTTACGGCAGCCGCCGTGATGGTAATCCCCCGCTCCTGCTCCTGAATCATCCAGTCTGTCGTTGTGTTCCCCTCGTGGACCTCGCCGACCCGGTGAATTTTACCTGTGTAAAATAAAATACGCTCCGTAGTCGTGGTTTTGCCGGCGTCAATATGCGCCATAATGCCAATGTTACGCAGCATTTTTAAATCAATTGGCTTTGCACTCATTGCAAGACGTCCTCATAACTTTTGGAGCGGAGAGGTTAGCAAAAAGCTAACAAAATAGGGATTGAATCTTTCGACTCAATCCCCATTGTCTATTCATACATAACGTAGAGGTCTTACCAGCGGAAGTGGGCGAACGCCTTATTGGCTTCTGCCATCTTGTGAACATCTTCACGACGCTTGATAGCTCCGCCACGCTTATTCGCCGCATCAACCAGCTCAGCAGCCAACTTCTCACGCATGGAACGACCAGCTCGTTCACGAGAAAACTCAATCAACCAGCGAATTGCAAGCGCCTGACGACGCTCAGGGCGTACCTCTACAGGAACTTGGTAGTTAGAACCACCAACCCTGCGACTTTTAACCTCAAGTAAAGGACGGGTGTTTTCCAAGGCGGCATGGAATAGCTCGATCCCATTCTTAAATGTACCAAGACCTTGAGCACCTTTGCTTTCAATAATGTCGATCGCACCGTAGAAAGCCTTCTCTGAAGCCGACTTCTTACCGTTGATCATCATACAGTTCATAAACTTAGTTACGACCGGATCCTTGAACTTTGGATCAGGTAACACTTGTCGTTTTGCAACTACGTGGCGACGAGCCATTTTGTTTACTCCTTAAAAATTACTTACCGGCAGCGCCGGCTTTAGGCTTCTTCGTTCCGTATTTTGAACGACCCTTCTTCCTGTTGGCAACGCCCTGACAATCGAAAGCGCCACGGATTGTGTGATATCTCACACCTGGAAGATCCTTCACACGACCACCGCGAACAAGAACCACGGAGTGTTCCTGTAAGTTGTGGCCCATACCACCAATGTAACTGGAAACTTCGATGCCATTGGTCAAGCGAACACGCGCGACCTTACGGAGAGCCGAGTTTGGTTTCTTTGGTGTTGTTGTGTACACACGTGTGCACACACCGCGACGGAACGGATTGTTGTTCAAAGCCGGCGATTTTGACTTGTAAGTCACCTTCGTACGGCCCTTGCTGATCAGTTGATTAATGGTCGGCATTAATATTCCTCTTAAATGTCAAAAACGGACGCTACAATTAGCAAACGGGCGACTTTACTGCAACTTATTTTTCACGTTAACCGCAGACCCCTAAAAGCCCCGATCTCCGAGAAAAGTACGGCCACCCAACCCCAAATAAGGCCCTAATTTCATTACCTTGCAACGGCCTCACCAGCAACTTCACCAGCGTCGCCTGCAACCACTCCCTTAGACCCAGCAACCATAGCCTTTAGACCACGGTAAGCTGCAGCACCTGTTCCTGCAGGAATAAGACGACCCATGATGACGTTTTCTTTCAGACCATGCAACTTATCGACCCGACTGTTAATGCTAGCCTCTGTGAGGACCTTCGTCGTTTCCTGGAAGGATGCCGCAGAGATAAAGCTATCTGTAGACAAGCTGGCTCGCGTAATACCCAATAGCAGCGGCTCGAACTTGGCAGGACGCTTTCCTTCCGCCACAAGCTTAGCATTCGCCTCTTCCACAATACCCAAATCCACCTGTTCGCCTGGTAAGAACCCACGCGCATCGCCAGCCTCAGTAATCTTGACGCGGCGAAGCATCTGTCGAACGATGACTTCAATGTGCTTGGTGTTAATTTTTACACCTTGCAGACGGTACACATCCAAAACCTCATCGACTAGGAAGCGAGACAGCGCAACACGTCCAAGCACTTCAAGAATCTCATGTGGGTTCGGCGAACCATCCACAAGCGGATCACCTTTGCGAACGTAGTCACCTTCAGTGACGATCACGTGCTTGCCTTTGGAGATCGAAAACTCTTTTTGTTCGCCATTGTCATCGGTCAGAACAACCTTACGCTTACCTTTGGTGTCAGCACCAAAGGAGATCGTTCCGTCACGGTCGGCCATAATTGACATTTCTTTTGGCTTACGCGCTTCAAACAATTCCGCAACCCTTGGCAAACCACCAGTAATGTCCTTCGTCTTTTGCGCCTCACGAGGAATCTTAGCTAAAACGTCACCTGGCTTAATGTCCGCGCCGTCTTCGATGTTAATCGTCGCACCAACTGGAAGCGCGTAGCGTTTACCAGCGACTTCGATAGCTGGCTTGTGCGCAGAGCCCTTGGACTCAATAACTGTCTTACGACTGATAAAGGTCTGCTCATCGAGTTTTTGCTCCATGGACTGGCCATCGATCAGGTCCTTGTACTTAGCTGCACCAGCGACTTCCGAGATAATCGGCACCGAGAACGGATCCCATTCTGTGATGACCTGACCCGCCGGAATCGTTTGACCATCTTTAACTTTGATGAACGATCCAAAGTTGACCGGATATGTCTCTTTGATCTTACCGTGATCATCCACAACGGCAACCTCACCATTACGGCTGACGACCATTGTCTCACCATCTCGGTTTGTCACTGCGCGAATATTCTCAAACTTAATTTTACCGGAGAATTTAGCCTCGATTTTATTCTGGGCCATTTTACCGGAGAACGTACCGCCGAAGTGGAACGTACGCATGGTCAGCTGGGTTCCAGGCTCACCGATCGACTGCGCGGCAATAACACCGACAGCTTCACCAACGTTTACCATCTTGCCCGTTGCCAAGTCACGGCCGTAGCACTTAGCACAGTTTCCGCGGACAGACTGACAGGTCAATACAGACCTAATCATGACTTGTTCTACGCCGGCTGCGTCAACGGCTTTGCATAGATCCTCTGTAAAGAGGTCCCCAGCTTTTAGCAACACCTTGCCATTGACAGGATCTGTCACGTCTTCAAGAGCTACACGACCAAGTACACGCTCACTAAGTTTTTCTTTAATCTCAGCGCCCTCACGAAGGTGGCCCATTGGGATACCTTCTTTGGTTCCGCAGTCAAGCTCGGACACGATCGAGTCTTGTGCAACGTCGACTAGACGGCGAGTCAAGTATCCAGATGACGCTGTTTTAAGAGCTGTATCTGCTAGACCTTTACGCGCACCGTGGGTCGATGTGAAGTACTCAAGAACCGTCAAACCTTCGCGGAAGTTGGATGTGATCGGAGTTTCAATGATGTCACCGCTTGGTTTTGACATCAAACCACGCATACCAGCCAACTGACGAATCTGCTGAGCAGATCCCCTAGCTCCAGAGTCAGCCATCATGTAGATCGAGTTGTTCGACGCGACCGTTTGAGTCTGCCCTTTGTGATCATCGCGTTTCATAAACTTGATGTTGTTGAACATCTCGTCCGCGATATTATCTGTAACTTTTGCCCAGATATCGATTACTTTGTTGTAACGCTCACCATCCGACAAGAGACCTTCGGAGTACTGCTCCTTAATCTTCTTAACTTCCTCATACGCCTTCTCAAGCATCTTCTGCTTGCCAGGAGCAACGACCATGTCCCCGATCGAAATCGATAGACCGGCTTTCGTCGAATAACGGTAACCCATGCTACGCAGCTTGTCCGCGAGAAGCACTGTGGCCTTCGGACCGCACTTATGGAATGCATCATCAACAAGCTTGCCAAGATCTTTTTTGCCCAACGTCTTGTTGATCAGAGCAAAGTCCAAACCTTCAGGCAGAACTTCTCTTAAAATCACCCGACCAACTGTTGTTTCCCAACGCTTGCCATCGATTCGGACCGTAATTGGTGCCTGTAGGTCGACTTGATCGTGATCGTAAGCGGCACGGACTTCCTCGATCGAACCAAACACCTTGCCCGCACCTTGCGCACCGATATCATCTTTGGTCATGTAGTAAATACCAAGTACTATATCCTGTGTCGGCACGATCACCGGCGTACCAGACGCTGGCGAAAGAATGTTATTTGAGGACATCATAAGAACACGCGCTTCCATCTGTGACTCTACAGATAGAGGAACGTGAACCGCCATCTGGTCACCGTCGAAGTCCGCGTTAAACGCGAAACAAACTAGCGGGTGAAGCTGAATCGCCTTACCCTCGATGAGAACCGGCTCGAATGCCTGAATACCTAAACGGTGAAGGGTTGGAGCGCGGTTTAGAAGGACTGGGTGCTCTTTTGAAACTTCCTCAAGACAATCCCAAACCTCAGGACGCTCTTTTTCTACCAGTTTCTTAGCCGACTTGATGGTCGAGACGATACCGTGCTCTTCAAGCTTGTTGTACAGGAATGGCTTAAACAGCTCGATTGCCATTTTCTTTGGCAAACCGCACTGATGAAGACGAAGATCTGGACCAACGACGATTACGGAACGACCGGAGTAGTCTACGCGTTTACCCAAGAGGTTTTGACGGAAACGACCTTGCTTACCTTTAAGCATGTCCGATAAAGACCGCAGGGGACGCTTGTTCGGACCAGTGAAGACCTTGCCGCGACGCCCGTTATCAAACAGAGCATCAACGGACTCTTGAAGCATGCGTTTTTCGTTGCGCACGATGATCTCAGGCGCGTTTAGCTCCTGAAGACGTAGCAAGCGATTGTTACGGTTAATGACTCGGCGATAGAGGTCATTCAAGTCTGATGTTGCAAATCGACCACCATCTAACGGAACTAGCGGGCGCAGGTCAGGCGGCAGAACTGGAATAACGTTCAGCATCATCCACTGCGGCTTAGCATAAAAGTCGCCGTTCTCGTCAAGCTGGTTGAACGCCTCGACAACTTTCAGTCTTTTTTGAAGTTTTTTCTTGCCAGCTTCAGACGTCGTTTCTTCCAACTCCGCGCGAAGCACATCCGCAAGTTCTTCTACGCGCAGGTTACCCAAGAGCTCTTGCAGAGCTTCAGCGCCAACACCGTAGCGGAAGGTGTTGTTGCCATACTTCTTGAGCATCTCGTCAAGTTCGTCTTCCGTGATGACACTTCCGATTTCCTTCTTGAGCTCCTTGTCCTTGAGAATCTCTTCGGACGCCTCAAGAAGAACGTAAGACTCGCTGTAAAGAATCCTTTCGACGTCCTTTAAAGGGATATCGAGAATCGCACCAATGCGCGAAGGCAGTGACTTCAAAAACCAAATATGAGCCACTGGAGTCGCAAGGTTGATGTGACCCAATCGCTCACGACGTACCTTCGAGTGAATAACTTCAACACCACACTTATCGCAAACGATGCCGCGGTGCTTCATGCGCTTATACTTGCCGCAGATACACTCGAAATCACGAACCGGACCAAAAATCTTCGCGCAGAACAGGCCGTCACGCTCAGGCTTGAACGTTCTATAGTTGATTGTCTCCGGTTTCTTCACTTCGCCGAAAGACCAGCTACGAATCTTCTCTGGAGACGCAAGCGAAATCTTGATCGCGCTAAAATTTAGAGGATCATTTGGTTTGTCGTAGAAATTAATCAAATCCTTCACGATGGACTCCCCTTTTCAGGTCTTGGATTTAGATCACGGCACAAATCTAACACATCGATGTCATTGGCCCGCCTTCGGGCCAATGACCAAAAAATCAGTTAGGAACAATGTCTGGATTAACTTCCTGCCCGTCTTTGCGCAGAAGGTTTACGTCGAGCGCAAGGGATTTAAGTTCCTGGACAAGAACGTTGAAGGACTCCGGCAAGCCTGGCGTCATCATGTTGTTGCCCTTGACGATCGACTCATACATACGTGTACGACCCATCACGTCATCAGACTTAACAGTCAGGAACTCCTGCAGCGTGTAGGCTGCTCCGTACGCTTCCATTGCCCAGACTTCCATCTCCCCAAGTCTCTGGCCACCAAACTGGGCTTTACCACCGAGAGGTTGCTGAGTGACCATGGAGTATGGACCAATAGACCGGGCGTGAATCTTCTCATCGACTAGATGGTGAAGCTTCAATACGTACATGACACCAACAGTAACTTTCTTGTCAAACTTGTTGCCGGTTCTTCCGTCAAACAATTCAACCTGACCACTGACATCAAGATCTGCCAATTCAAGCGCTGAGCGGATCTCATTTTCAGCAACACCGTCGAATACGGGGTTCGCAAAATGAACTCCATCTTTGAACTTACGTATAAAGGCCTTCAATTCATCGTCGCTAGCCGACTTGATAAACTTTCTGACTTCTGCGTCTTGGGTGTCATCCTTCCAGATTTCGAGCGCCATTTTTTCAAGCGCCGGCCGATTGAAGTTCTCTTCAATGTAGCGGTTAAGCTTCTCGCCAAGACCCTTTGCCGCCCAACCCAAGTGGGTCTCAAGAATCTGTCCGACGTTCATCCGGCTCGGTACGCCAAGTGGGTTTAATACAACATCAACTGGACGCCCGCTGTTTAAGAACGGCATATCTTCTTCTGGAAGAATCCGGGACACAACGCCCTTGTTACCGTGACGACCGGCCATTTTATCACCGACCTGAAGCTTACGTTTGATCGCAACGTAAATCTTGACCATCTTAATCACACCAGGAGGCAGTTCGTCTCCTTTGCGGATTTTCTTGATCTTCTCATCTGTAAAGTAACGCTCAATATTGATCTTGTCGCGCAAGCTGTCCAAAGCCTTCTTCAGCTCTGTATTCTTAGCTGCATCCTTCAAAGAGAGCTGATCCCACACAGAATAGTCGAGAGTGTCAGTAACACCGCGGTCAAGCTTCGTGCCTTTAGCAAGCACGACGTTTCCGTCAGTGTCTTTTACATCGACTGCAGTGACGTCACCGGCTGCAATTCGAACAAACTTGTTCGCAGCAGAGTCCCTGTAGATGGCAATAGTGTCCGCCTCATCCTTACGGATGCGCGTAATCTCTTGCTCTTCGATCAACTGGCTTCGAGAGTCACGGTCAGCGCCCTGACGCGAGAACACTTTAGCTCCGATTACAGTTCCAGCAACACCCGGAGGAACCCTCAGTGATGTGTCGCGAACGTCGCCGGCCTTCTCGCCGAAAATAGCGCGAAGCAGTTTTTCCTCTGGAGTTAATTGCGTTTCACCCTTTGGGGTGATCTTACCGGCCAGAATGTCCCCAGGCTTAACTTCCGCGCCAATACGGATAATACCCGCATCGTCGATGTTACGCAGAGCTTCTTCACCGACGTTTGGAATATCGGCCGTGATCTCTTCCTGGCCGAGCTTCGTATCTCGGGAAATACACTCAAATTCCTGAATATGAACGGACGTAAAGAGGTCTTCTTTAACTACGCGCTCAGAAATAAGGATCGAGTCCTCGAAGTTGTAACCATTCCAAGGCATGAACGCGACAACCACGTTTTGGCCGAGAGCCAACTCACCCATCTCGGTTCCGAAACCGTCAGCGATGATGTCACCACTCTTTACCTGCTCGCCCTTACGGACAATAGGTTTCTGGTTAATACACGTGTCAACATTTGAACGCTTATATTTCTGAAGCTTGTAAATATCGACGTCAGTACCAACTTCTGTTGGACTGTGATCTTTACCCGAGCTCTTTACAACGATTCGCTCAGCATCAACAAACACGACCTCGCCATCACGGCGAGCAACCACGGTTGCACCAGAATCCCGTGCGACCGTACGCTCAAGACCTGTACCGATAAGCGGAGCAGACGTTCTCACTAGCGGCACGGCTTGGCGCTGCATGTTTGAGCCCATCAATGCGCGGTTAGCATCGTCGTTTTGGAGGAACGGGATGAGGGACGCAGCAACCGAAACCAACTGGTTCGTCGAAACGTCCATGAGGTCAGCTTCGACAAAACGAACCATCTCAGATTCGCCAGAGCGACGTGCACCAACAAGATCGTCACCTTTTCGTGAACCCTCTTTTAGAGCTAGCGCAATAACGTGCTCTTTTTGCTCATCTCGAGCGCCGTACCAAGCAACTTTGCCATCAGCCATATTCTTGTACGGAGTCTCAATAAATCCGTACTCGTTTACTTTAGCGTAGGATGCAAGGCTTGCGATTAGACCGATGTTTGGACCTTCTGGGGTCTCAACCGGGCAAATACGACCGTAGTGAGTCGGGTGAACGTCACGAACTTCAAAGCCCGCACGGTCACGATTCAAACCGCCTGGACCAAGAGCCGAAAGACGGCGCTTGTGCGTAATTTCAGACAATGGGTTGGTTTGATCCATAAATTGGCTGAGCTGGCTCGAGCCAAAGAACTCTTTAACGACAGCTGCAGCCGGCTTGTTATTAATGAAGTCGGTCGGCAACAGGGACTCGACATCCTGAAGCTGTAAACGCTCGCGAATCGCGCGCTCAATACGGAGCAAACCAATGCGGTACTGGTTTTCAAGCAATTCACCAACAGCACGAACACGACGGTTACCGAGATGGTCAATATCGTCGATGTCACCTTCGCCATTTTTGAGCTTAATCAAGTACTTTACTGTCTCAAGAATATCTTCTTTCGTAAGAGTCCTGTGCTCACGCTCAACGTTAAGGCCGAGGCGCTCATTCAACTTTATGCGACCAACAATGCTTAGATCATAGCGGTCAGCGTCGAAGAATAGTTTGTTAAACAAATCGTTTGCCGACTCTAGCGTTGGGGGATCTCCCGGACGCATGCGCTTGTAGACTTCAAGTACGGCCTCGTCACGAGAACCGACTTTATCGTTGGTAAGAGTGTTGCGGAACGACGCGTCGACGTTTACGTTGTCAATGAAGAGAACCTGGAACTCTGTAATTCCATGATCAAACAACTTCGTAATCTCGGCTTTTCCGAATTCAGTATTCAGGGCGATCACAACTTCGCCGCTGGCATCTTTAATATCTGTTGCAGCAATCTTACCAAGCAGATCTTCCGCTGCGACTTGCTGATACTCCAGCTTGGCCTGTTGCATCTTACGGATCGCGCCCGGAGTTATCCGGCGACCGCGTTTACAATAGACCTCTCCAGATTTTGGATCGACGATATCAAGGCTTGCTTTCTGGCCTTTGAGAAGATCATAATCCAGACGCTTTTCAAACTTGCCGTCTTTTATGCGGATTGTTTCGCGCTTGTAGAATTGATCCAAAAGCTCCGACTCAGAGTATCCGAGAGCTTTGAGCAGAATTGACGCGTGAAGCTTGCGGCGACGGTCGATCCTGACATGAAGAATGTCCTTAGTATCAAATTCAAAATCCAGCCAGCTGCCGCGGTAAGGAATGATCCGGGCTGAGAAAATAACTTTTCCAGTGGTGCTGTTTCGACCCTTATCATGGTCAAAGAACACACCAGACGAACGGTGAAGCTGCGATACGATGACTCGCTCTGTACCGTTGATAATGAATGTACCATCGGCGGTCATGAGAGGAATTTCGCCGAAATAAACTTCTTGCTCTTTTACGTCTTTTATCGACTTAACTTCTTTGTCCCAGATAACGAGACGGATGACTACGCGCAGTGGCGCAGCGTAGCTCATTCCACGCTGACGACACTCATCAACGGTGTATTTAGGCTCTTCAAAATGATAACTCTCAAACTCTACAGACGCAGTTTCGTTGGTGTCCTTGATCGGGAACACTGACTTAAACACTGCTTGGAGGCCCATTATCTTTCGCTTCGACGGCTCGACATCGGCTTGAAGAAACTGCGAGTAGCTGCTTCTTTGAATCTCGATGAGGTACGGAATTTCTACGGCCGGAAGGACTTTTGCAAAACTTTTGCGGGGACGGGTGTAGCTTGCTGCTAAGGAGGTCATGAAATTCTCCTGAATTATTCGCAATTAAGAAACCGGACTATACCAGCCGTCAAGGCATGGCGATAGCTAAATTTTTTGGCACATCGTAGATAGCGGAAGCCCGGGAGGCTTTTTGCCCCCCGAGCTCTCCGTTCAGCCCGCTGTACGCAATGTCGAATTACTTAAGTTCGACTTTGCCGCCAGCTGCTTCGATAGCTTTCTTGATTTTCTCAGCTTCGTCTTTGCTAACGGCTTCTTTAACTGTCTTAGGCGCGCCTTCAACGAGATCCTTGGCTTCTTTAAGACCGAGACCTGTAACAGTACGAACTTCCTTGATGACGCCGATTTTGTTAGCTCCGCCATCCTTCAGAACGACTGTGAACTCTGTTTGCGCTTCAGCTGCTGGAGCTGCTGCCGCTGCTCCTGGAGCTGCTGCAAAAGCAACTGGAGCCGCTGCGCTAACGCCAAACTTGGTCTCAAGCTCTTTTACAAGCTCAGCTGCTTCCAAAAGCGTCATGTTTTCAAGGAATTGTACAACTTGTTCTTTAGTAACTGACATGGTGTCCTCCCACTTTGTTCTCAGGCTGCAGCATTACAGCCTGGGAAATTGTTATTATTGTTTTTTCTCTTTGATCTGATTGATAACCTGAACAAGGCTTCTAGGCACAGCGTTGAAGACCCCAAGGAGTCCGCGGTGCGGCGAAACCAATAGTCCCACAATTTGACCCAGAAGCACTTCGCGACTTGGAAGCGAGGCGATCGCCTTCACGTCCGCAGCCGTTAGCTTCTTGGATTCCATAACCCCAGCCTTGATTTTGAAAAGCTCATTGTTCTTTTCAAACTCAGACAGAGCCTTGGCACCTGCGGCAGCATCTCCATAAAGGAATGCAATACCAACTGGTCCTTTTAAGCTGTCAGCAAGATCCTTGGCAGACTCAGCCTTACCAAGCACCGCCTTCTTTGCAACCCTGTTCTTGACGATCCGGAATTCAGCGTTCGCTTTGCGGAGTTCTTTTCTAAGCTCCGTTAAGCTTGCCACTGTCAAGCCGCGATATTCAGCAACAATTGCAGCACCAGCTTTTCCAAAACGGCCCTCCGCGACTTCGCGAAGCGCTTCTTTTGCTTTTCTATCCATTGCCATAGTTCTACCCTCTCCTGTCAGCTAATGGCTTACAATCTATAAGGTGCTGGGTCAACTTTGACGCCAGGCCCCATAGTCGCAGACATACTGATCTTCTTGAGATAGGTCCCTTTGGCGGTTGCGGGTTTGGCTCGCGCTATGGCCTCAAGAACAGCACGCGCGTTGTCTGTCAGCTTCTCAGCTGTGAAACTAGCCTTACCGACCGGAGCATGCACAATACCAGCTTTATCAACTCGGTATTCCACACGACCTGCTTTTAATTCATTGATCGCCTTGACCACATCCATGGTGACCGTACCCAATTTAGGGTTCGGCATCAATCCACGCGGTCCAAGAACCCGGCCAAGCTTACCAACAACACCCATCATATCGGGCGTAGCGATCACTTGATCGAAGTCCAACCAGCCGCCATTGATCCGATTGCCAAGGTCGTCCCCACCAACAGCTTCAACGCCAGCATTCTGTGCCGCCTGGGCCGCTTCGCCCTTAGCAAACACAACAATGCGAACAGTTTTGCCCAAGCCATGGGGTAACGCCACTGCACCGCGGACGTTTTGGTCCGCTTGCCGAGGGTCCACGCCAAGGTTGACAGCAAGATCAACTGTTGCGTCGAATTTGGTGTAGCAAGTTTCCTTGACCAGCTTGCTTGCCTCATCAAGCGGATAGTTCTTCTCTCTATCCACTTTAGCAAGCGCGGCTGAATACTTTTTGCCACGAGCCATATTCTATATCTCCGTAGTTCAATCGAACGCTTTCGCGCTCTCCTACATGCCCACCCCTAACCACCATGGTTAGAGCAGAACAAATTCACTTAACCTCAAGACCCATCGAGCGGGCGGAACCTGCAATGATTTTCGCCGCTTGGTCGATATCATATGCATTGAGGTCTTCCATTTTCATCTTCGCAACTTCCTTGACTTGCGCCATGGTCACGCTGCCGCAGGTTGCTTTTCCTGGGGTCTGCGAACCAGATTCAATCTTTGCGACCTTCTTTAGAAGGCTCGTTGCTGGCGGACTTTTCGTAAGGAATGAAAAGGATTTATCAGCAAAAACCGTGATGATTGTTGGAAGGATATCTCCAGCTTGCTTCTGCGTCTTCGCATTGAATTCCTTACAGAAAGCCATGATGTTGATACCGCGCTGGCCGAGAGCTGGACCGATCGGAGGCGATGGGTTTGCTTTACCGGCAGGAATCTGCAACTTGATGAAACCGACTACTTTCTTTGCCATTTTTGGAGTCCCTCTTGCTCAAACCATCTTCGCTCACCCAAGACGAGCTACCCGAGCGATAAAAAAACGAGAGTGCCGTCTATAGTTGAAAACCACAAGAGTGTCAAGCAGCTAATGGAAAAAGCACTATAAGCGCTCATGCCTTTAGGCTGCGACACTTTTATATCAGCCGATTTTTTCCACTTGTCCATAATCAAGCTCAACTGGCGTCTCACGACCAAAGATACTGACCAGTATTCTGAGCTTCATTTTGTCTGGGCGGACCTCATCCACAACACCATCAAAGTTTGTGAACGGACCGTCCTTGACCTTAACGTTCTCTCCTTTGCGGAAGTTAACCTCGGTCCTAACCTGTTGTTTTTGCGCTTCAACAGCCTCTGGCGATGTTAGCCGTATAACCTCCGCATCCGTAATCGGACGAGGCGGTTTGCGGGTATCACCACCTACAAATCCTGTGATTTTAGGCGTGTTACGGACTAGCGCACCAGTTTCATCAGAAAAGTCCATCTCAACCAGGATGTAGCCTGGAAAAGACGTTTTTTCGACGCGTTTCTTCTTACCGCTCTTCAAAACGGTTTCAGTGGCTGTTCTTGGAACAAAAATCTGTCCAAATTTGCCTTCCATGCCTTGCGCCTTGATGCGCTCGAGCAACCCTTGACGTGCCTTCTCCTCCGAACCGGTATGAGTATGCACGACGTACCATTTTTTCAAAGATGTCATTGCTTCCACAAATGTCTCCAAACAAGCTGGTTTTTGGAATCTACACCAAAAGCAGCTTCAATAACCTAGCCCAGCCAATATCAAAAACGGTCAATATAACGGAAAAGACCGCAACAACTACGCAAACAATGAGAGTCAGCTTTTTGGTTTGCTCCCAGTCAGGCCACTGAATTTTTCTCAGCTCACCGACAGACGCCAAAAAATATTCGTGCCTTCCCTTGTCACTTGCCAACCACCATGTCACACCAGCGCCACAAGCGACGGCTAAAACAACACTACCAACCCGGATACCGGCTTCATAGCGCTCGAGCCATCCAGCCTTGAGGCCAATCTGAATGAACATCTTCCAGAACACAAAAGCTACCAACAGAGCAAATGCGGAATAGCCTGTGCGCAGCCAAGTCGAATCGTCTTTTTGCATAAATTCACCTTTTTAACACTGAGTCTTTGCCAGCATTCTCGGCAAGCATACTCGCTTAACGGGAAGTGGCAGGCGAGGAGGGACTCGAACCCACAACAAACGGATTTGGAATCCGTCGCTCTACCATTGGAGCTACTCGCCTGTGCTCAGACGCGATAAAAAGTGGCCCCTTTCGGAGCCACTTTCAAGAACCAGAACCAATTAATCCAAGATATCTGCCACAACGCCGGCGCCAACGGTGCGTCCACCTTCGCGGATAGCGAAGCGAAGCTGCTTGTCCATAGCAATCGGAGTGATGAGCTCAACTTCCATCGCGATATTGTCGCCTGGCATAACCATCTCGACAGCATCAGGAAGTTTGATCGAACCAGTTACGTCCGTAGTACGGAAGTAGAACTGAGGACGGTATCCTTTGAAGAACGGCGTATGACGTCCGCCTTCTTCTTTCGTCAAGATGTAAACCTCAGCCTTGAACTTCTTATGAGGCTTAATCGAGCCTGGCTTCGCAAGAACTTGTCCGCGCTGAACTTCTTCACGCTTCGTACCACGGAGAAGAATACCGCAGTTGTCGCCTGCACGACCTTCATCGAGAAGTTTACGGAACATCTCAACACCAGTACATGTTGTTTTTTGTGTGTCGCGAATACCAACGATTTCCATTTCATCGCCGGTTTTGATGATCCCGCGCTCAACACGGCCCGTAACAACAGTTCCACGACCAGAGATCGAGAACACGTCTTCGATCGGCATAAGGAATGGTTGATCAACCGGACGCTCTGGCAGTGGAATGTAGCTATCGCAAGCTGCGATCAAATCACAAATTTTCTTGCCCCAGTCGCTATTTGGATCTTGAGATTCAAGAGCCTTCAGCGCTGAACCGCGAACGATCGGAGTATCGTCGCCTGGGAATTTGTAGGTATTGAGAAGCTCACGAACTTCCATCTCTACAAGGTCAAGAAGTTCCGCATCGTCAACCATGTCACACTTGTTCATGAAGACGACGATCTTGGGAACGCCTACTTGACGAGAAAGGAGGATGTGCTCGCGAGTTTGCGGCATAGGACCGTCAGAAGCGGATACAACAAGAATTGCACCGTCCATCTGCGCAGCACCTGTAATCATGTTTTTCACGTAGTCGGCGTGACCTGGGCAGTCAACGTGCGCATAGTGACGCGTATCTGATTCATACTCAACGTGGGTCGTTGAGATCGTAATACCACGAGCTTTTTCTTCAGGAGACTTATCGATTTGGTCATACGCCAAACCTTGTCCGCCGAATTTCTTCGCCATGATGAACGTGATTGCGGCAGTAAGTGTTGTCTTACCGTGGTCAACGTGACCAATCGTACCGATGTTAACGTGTGGTTTCTTCCGCTCGAACTTCTCTTTTGCCATTTGCATCCTCCCGCTAATTGGCAGTCATATACGCAAAACTTGTTTCTAAATTTTCAACCGTTCACCACACTAAAGCCGTCGAAAACTTCGGACTTCGGAATGGATGTGACGCGACACATTATCACCGACTTATCCATCTGTCGAGACCTTGAATCAAGGATTCCCGGTTCGACTGGAGAGGCCCGGTGGAGCCTCGGACGGGACTTGAACCCGTGACCTCGTCCTTACCAAGGACGTGCTCTACCAACTGAGCTACCGAGGCAGCGTTGGAGCGGAAGACGAGGGTCGAACTCGCGACATTTAGCTTGGAAGGCTAATGCTCTACCAACTGAGCTACTTCCGCACACGCAGGAGCTTCAAATCAATGAATCCCCTGAAGCTGCTGAATCCGGCTTTGGCCCTTCGGATGGCAGACTTGGTGGTGGATGGGGAAGGATTCGAACCTTCGAAGACTATTGCCAACAGGTTTACAGCCTGTCCCCTTTGGCCACTTGGGTACCCATCCTCAAGCCGGCACGTCAGACCTGGAGCTGGCGATGGGACTTGAACCCGCAACCTGCTGATTACAAATCAGCTGCTCTACCAATTGAGCTACGCCAGCAAATCGGACATTGCAACACAACTTTTCCAGGACGACTCCACCATTGATCTCAGCTATTAAGCACGCAGACCTCAAGGCAAATGCACAAATCCCGAAAAAGAGAAAGCATTTGATACAATCAGAGATGTCCACTGTCAAGCAAAGTAAATTTGCGGAATGTCGATTTTTTCTCAAAAATGCAGCAGGTTGCCTCTTTATCGAGCAACCTTATGCCTTGCCTTTGAGCTCGTGAACCAAAATTCCGGCAGCAACTGAAACATTCAAGGAATCTAGAGAGTTTGAGCCGCCGGGGATACTTACTATCACGTCACATTTTTTAAGAACCGAGTGACTTATCCCTTTGTCCTCAGAGCCTAGCACCAAGACTTGTCGCTTGTAGCGGCCCCGGACGCTACCAACCACCTCTCCATCCATGGCGGCACCGAGAACCCAAAAGTCCTTGGACTTCATTTCTTCAATAGCACGCGCGACATTAACGACGACGACCAACTCCGTCAGCGCAAATCCGCCCTGTGCCGTATTCACGCTGGACTGAGTCAACAGGACCTGTCTACGCTCAGGAACTACAACGTGCCGCACACCAAAAAAAGCCGCTGACCGCACAATAGCCCCTAGGTTTCTAGGGTCAGAAATGTGATCAAGCACAAGAACAAGACTGCTCTCTTCATCCGTTGATTGATCTAGTTCTGATATGAAGCTCGTCCAGTCTTGCATCTCGTGCTGCACGTGGGCCCAAACTGGGGTTGGTTGCACCGCTCCTTGTTCATGAGCTTCACTGACGGTCTGAAAGGAAACATCAAAATCCTGAAGTTGCTCCTGGACTGTTTTTAATGACCTTTCTTTGACGAAAACTTTGCGCACGGACTTTGGTTTGTGGCGAAGATACTCGCGAACCGCTGCCACGCCCTCAACAACAAACAAACCTTCAGGCATGGAAGCACGGCCCGACTTACCTGCAGCGGAGCCCGTGTTGCGGCCTTTGTCTCGCTCAAATTTCGAATGACGAGCACCAATTCGACGACCATCTCGTGATTTCACAGAGAGATCTCCTGGAATTCCTTTTTCACTTTTTTCGCGATATCAAATGGCAACAAGTCACCAGACATCTGCAGAAGATAACGCGTCAACGCACCAACGCGCTGGCGAAAGTAAAGAACGCGCTGTCTGTTGACAGCGCATTGCTGCAAAATGTTGTGAACAGAGTCTGCCATTAGAGCGCCCTCATCATCCAAGTAAATGGTTGAGCTGCCGTCGGCATTCAAACCTAGCGCGAACTCATTGAGACTTTTGACTGGAATTTTTAGGGCTACCGCAGCGAAAGCACCCTTAACCACTTGGTGAAGCATTTGGTATGCATCAATAGCCGACTTTAAACTGCCAGATGAGCTTTCAATAGTGACTGTTGTCACAGGGGCTAAACCCTCCAGTCTCACGAGACCACGGGCATGCAGATCATGTAGGGCCACAAGAGTGTTTACCTGCGTTAGTTTACTTCTCTCAACGACCTCTCGAACTAATGGGCCGTCCTTACAGAGCTCAAGAATGTCGCCAATGAAGGTGCCGGGCTGGACGGACCCAACGATCTCATCAGCATGTGGAAAAACCCTCGATTCGTCGGCCACTATCCGCGATGAAAATGCTCTAAATTGGGACCCAAAACTGTAAGCTGAGTCCAACAGTTCTGCCGTACCCTCTTCAAAAGCGACCTCAACTGGCGCCTGGGCCTGGTGCATCTCGACGTAAGAATGATCAACTAAAAAAATACTGCGCACTATTTCGCGGACCTGACTCTTGAGCGCGTTCCAAAGGTCCGTATTACTAAAATCACCGCTTTTTAGAAGGACTTGTCCAAACTTAGTTTTCCTGTCCACTTGAACCGCAAAATTCGTTAGCTGCTCTAGCGAAATGACATCCTCGCGGTAAATAACCTCACCAAGCCGATCATCCATAAGATCTGAGGCAGCAAAAACACACTCGCCACCGCTGAAATAAAGCTTCTTTCTTACAAACCCCAAATCGACCAGCACCATCCCTGACCAACGCCGATGATTCATTCCTAAAAGCACGTCATACAGCATGTCACTGGAGCAAAAGGCGACGCCGGCGGATGATCCAGGATTTGCACCCTGTCCACTTGGAAACAAAAGGATCCGAGATCCTGCCAAAGTCGTCGCTTCCCATGCGGCCGAGCCCTTTTCAGACGATGACGTCGACGGCATTCCCGATATCAAAACACCCTCGGCCGTGGCGGTAATCTTAATTGATTGGTCAGTCATGGTTACCCCTACCCCTTCAGCTTTTTTGGGTCGATATCAAAAGACTTTAACTTTCGATGCAGGTTGCTTCGTTCAATATTTAAAACTTCAGCAGTTCTTGAAACATTCCATTCGTTTTCCTCAAGTTTATCAAGAATGTAGGAACGTTCAAAGTCGCTTTTGGCATCTCGCAGTGTTTGGGCTTTTCTCGCGTCGTCATGACTAGCAGCCAAAATTTCAGGAGGTAAATCGCTCAAGCCTATCTCGGGCCTAGGACTCATGATTGCAATCCGCTCGAGATAGTTCTTCAGCTCCCTGACATTCCCAGGCCAATGATAGTCCGACAGAGCTTGAACGGCTTCTTCCGAAAGTGACAGGTTAGTCCCATGACCAGCGCCCATATCTCGCAAAAAATGACTCAAAAGCAGAGGAATATCCTCTTTGCGCTCTCTGAGTGGTCTTACGTTGATGGGAATCACGTTCAAGCGATAAAAAAGATCCTCTCGAAATCTCCCGCTCTTGATTTCTTGCTGAAGATCCCGATTGGTCGCAGCGATCACCCGAACATCAACCGTAATTGTTTGATGTCCGCCCACGCGCTCAAAAACTTTCTCTTGAAGCACCCGCAAAATCTTGGCCTGCGTCTTTAGGGACATATCTCCAATTTCATCAAGAAAAATCGTGCCTTGGTGTGCCTGTTCAAAACGCCCCTTTCGATCATTTATCGCATTCGTGAATGCTCCCTTCACGTGACCAAATAATTCTGCTTCAATCAGCTCATCTGGAATAGCCGCGCAATTTATTGCGACGAATGGCTTATCCGCCCTCGGGCTGTGTCCGTGGATCATTCGGGCGACTACTTCCTTACCAGAACCATTTTCCCCCGTGATTAACACCGAAGCATTCTTAGGACCAACGGCGGCGACCTGCTTTCTAACCAGCTCAACCGCCGCGGAAATCCCAATAATATCTTGAAAGGATTTAGACGCCTCTGGATGACTCCCAATCAAAACCTTGGCCTGCTCTAAAAGCGACACAATTTTCTGTAACTCGAGAGGTTTCTCCAAAACATCAAAAGCACCCAGTCGCGTTGCTTTCACAGCCGTTTCGATGGTTGCATGCCCACTCATGATCACAACCGGAAGCTTACTGTTCACTTCTCTGAGCCTCTGTAAAACCGTAATCCCATCGATTCCAGGCATCCATATGTCCAAGAACACAAGGTCGGGCGAAGAAATCCTGTATTCAATGAGGGCTTTCTCACCATTTTCAACTGCGAGAGACTCCCAGCCTTCATCCTCAACAACGCCAGCCAAACTCTCGCGAATGCCTCGCTCATCATCCACGATCAGCACTTTCAGTTTATTTGAGCTAGGTTTCACGCTTTCATCCTATTCACTACGGGAATTTCTATTCGGAATTTTGTACCCTCAGGGCCCGAGTAAGCAATACGCACATACCCGCCATGATCGCCCACTACTTGGTTTACCATTGCAAGCCCAAGCCCGGTACCACTTTCCTTGGTGGAAAAATAGGGCTCAAAAACCCGGTCTCGTATCTCCTCTGGGATTCCAACCCCATTGTCGGAGATTTCGACCACCCCAGAGTCAATCGAGGCCTCATGCATGGTCTGGACAGTGATCACGCCAGGCCTGCTACCAGCCGCCACCGCGTCCACGGCGTTGGACACCAAATTCACAATGACTCTATTAAATTGAACGGGATCGAGGCTTAAGGTCGGGACTTGACCGTAACTTTCAACGAATTTCACGTTCATATAACCCTGCCTGTAAACCTCAACAGCAGACCGCACGATTGCATTTAAATCGGCCGGACGGGCTTCGATGGTCGGCAGACGAGCAAATTTACTAAACTCGTTAACCAACCCCCTCAATGCATCAACCTGGACAAGAATAGATTCGATGCAATTTTCAAATACTTTGCGATCATCACCATCGAAACGAGTGACGAAACGACGAAGAAGCCGCTCGGCGGAAAGTCTTATAGGTGTGATGGGATTTTTGATTTCATGAGCAATCCGACGCGCAACCTCACGCCAAGCCGTTGCGCGCTGCATACGAATTCGGTCAGTGGCATCATCGATGACCAAAACTGTCCCCTGAAATTCGCCTAATTTTGATTCTATAAGAGTTCCCGCAACGTACACGGTGGCTTCGACGCCGAACTCACGAAGATCTAGCTCTCTAGCCACTGAACTTTCGCCTGCCTGACTCATACCCATTAGAGCATCGTGCAACGCGCTTCCAAGACACTCTCGCGCGTTCAAACCAATTGGATCTTTAAATTTTAGACCGAGCATCTCAATAGCCGCATCATTGAATGCAGTTATAACGCCGCTGGCATCAATCGCAATGATTCCAGAGGCGATATTCTCAAAGACAACCTCCATATAACGCCGACGCCGGTCCATCTCGCGGTTAGACTCTTCGAGCTTGAATCGACCAACTTCAACCTCGGACTTCTGTCTCGCGAGGTCTTTGGTCATCGAGTTAAAAGCCGTCGTTAGTTGCCCTATCTCATCATCAGTGGTTTTTTGAAGTTTTACACCATAATTACCGAGAGCGACCTCTTTTGTGGCCTCGGCCAAAAGCTGTAGGGGTCCCGTTATACCTCGAGCTACATAAAAACCCAACCAGAGGGCGGCAAAAATAATCAGCAATGTAATAACAGTGACCAAAACAAGGTAACTGACTCTCACTAACTGAGCGCCAGGTTTGAGAGTTGATAAGCCATCAAGAATCGTCTGAATATTGGCCAGAACAGGCACATCAAATCTTTCCTCAACAACAACAATCGCGGCTAGGCTGCTATCGGAAAAACGCACGGGGACTGCAGCGCGAACAACATCTTTACCATCCTCGACCGTCACAGTTGAGGCACTTATCATTGATTTTTTGTAAGAGAATCGATTACGCATGTCGACGAACGCAGCCGTGCTTGCGGGGTTGTCAGTTCGCGAACCAACCATCATTGAGTCTCTATTCAGCAATGCCCCACCGGTATCATAAACGCGGAGGGATTGAACACCATAGTCTATTTCAAGCCCGCCAAAATCAGCGGCTATGGGCAAAGTCGTGGATGGCACAGCTCCGTCGATCAGCTTTATTCTTCCGGCAGCGAGTCGAGCGATACCTTCAAGTCTTTTCTGATTTTGCAGATATATTTGCGCGCCAGCATCTCGAGTTTGTTGGGTTGTCGCCTTCACTCGACCACCAAACCACTCGTCAAAACTTTTTGTGATAAACCGCGTGCTCACGTAAAACACTAAAACTGTCGGCACCAATGAAAACACAATTAAAACACCGACAAGTTTAGTTCTTAAATTGCTCCCAAATATTCCGCGGCGTCGATCAACCAAAAGTTTAGCTAAGTTTCGAACCACCAGAAGAATTAAAAGTATCGCCAGAAACACATTCAAATTGATGATGCCATAGTAAAATATGGAGGCTAGAAGCGTATGATCTTTGGCCAAAGATTCACTGAGGTTATACAACCGTGCTTCCAAACGACTGATACCAATCAACATCGTGGCAACGCCGATCGTTACAAAAACCTCAAATAATCGGCGTCGGTCGAATGCTACGGCCTTCATTGCATCTGCCACTCGATTGGTATCCTGGCGAATATGCGGCCACCGCGGGAGAATCGAAGCTCCTTGGTGCCTTTTTTGGCAATCTTGTCATATTTCACATTTTCGTTGCCGCGAACGTTCGTTCGCACCTCAACCACACGAACCATGTCTTTTGAACTTAGGCGCAAAACACCGCCGGGCTGAATCGTTCGAACAGAATCGTTCACTTCAAGTGCGATCGAAAAAAGCTCGGGATCCAAAATATTAAGCATAACCTCACCACTGAGGCCCCTTTGGCCAAAAACCTGAATTCTGTACTGCTTACCATCTCCAGCAACGCTGCGCTTCTTATTGAGATGCCGTCCCGTATCAATCACCCATCCGCGGTCATCCCCAGAGTATTTGCTTTTTGAAGCCCGATATCCCACCAAGTCGACGACTTCAACGGGTACAGACTTATCCAATAAGCTGGCTTCTACTATTGTCACCAGGTCCCCAAATACGACATCAACGCTACCACTCGCGTCGACTTTTTTTCGCTCACCATTGACGTCTACAACCATCGAATCGAGCCGGCTGTCCGGCTCTTCAGAGGTTTTTGCACTAGCTTGCGCCAGCCCCGTCGCTTCAGCAACAGATCCAAACGCAGCGAAGGTCCCGCCGAGGCCAGAAGTCAGGAGAGCAGCAAGGATAAGGGACAATTTTATACGAACGATTTTACGGTTCACATGGCCCCCAGGAAAATGCTAGGTTCGAGGATAGAGTCAGGGAATCTATACCATAGTCTTTCTCATATTTGCAGAGAACTCAAATGCTTACTATTGATGCTCCGAAAATATCTGAATTTCGAGCCTTTATGAGCGAAAAAGGCAAACAAAAATCTACCCTGGAGAGCTACAGCCGGGATCTTGCAAACTTTTTAGGGTTTTTGAATCAGTCCAATACGCATACTGGGGACATCAGTGGAGAGCTACTTGAGGAGTATAAAGGCTGGCTATTAAATCGCGGCGCCAAGCATAGCAGCATCCGTCGCGGCGTGATCGCGATTCGGATGTTCTTTCGATGGCTTGAGGAGAGCGGGCAACTTCACGGCAATCCGCTTGAAAGTTTATCGATACCGTCGCACGAGAACCTTGCCGCTCGACACATTCCAGAGGAAAAAATCGCCCTCATGTTAACCTCAGCGCATCTAGCGCCAAATACCATCAAAGCGGCGCGCGACGTGACGTTACTTCTCTTGCTATCCAGAGAAGGGATTAAAGCATCCGAACTTGTCTCCCTACGTTGGTCGAACTTTTTTGCTACTGGGGATTCGGGTCGGTTAACAATCCCTGGTGACCGCGCACGAACAATCGAACTCGAGGCCGAAACCGCGATGGCGCTAAAGAATTTTCGCAAGGTGATTCAGAATGACGGCAGGACAAAAAATCAACTTACAGCATCGACTCCTCTGCTCATGTCTTTTAAAGGTGCCGACGCACGGACAGTGCTTTTTGGAATTACACGCCACGGTCTCAAATTTGCAATCTACGAACTCGGAGAAACCGCAGGATTAAAGCATCTAAATGCCGAGCAGCTTCGCCATGCAGCAATGTCCCGAAAGATATCTCTAGGTTTCACGCCAGAGATGGTGATGAATCACCTCGGACTACGGCGAATCGGGAATATAGGAAAGCACGTGCCAAACGCTTCAGCTAGTTAAGTGTCGGCGTACCAAACCAAACTGATATGTTTTGAGATTCATTGATAAGTTTTGAAGTGACCTTCAGAGTGTCATTGACGCCGCGCTTAGCCCCGGGAATTCGCATGACGAGTTCCGCATAGCCTGTTCCCGGTAAAAAATAAAAAGGCTGGATAAACGAGAAAATTCCGTTTATCGGCTGAAAGTATCCGTCGGTACCAACCAAAGTACCACTCAGATCATTTCGGTTGTACTGACTGACGTTGTTCGGCAACTTCACACGCATGTGGACATTGTATGGCTGTCCTTCCACAGGATTGGGAGGATTCGCCCAAACTGTAAAACTTCCTTGCGTAACCGCTTGCTGCGGGACTGGAGTTTGAGGAATTGGAGCGCTATTCGGTGCCGGGGCATCTGCTCGTGGCGCCTGGGATGCTCCCTGACGGGTGTTCCCACCCGAAAAAGACGATGACTGCCGACAACCCATTAAGGTCGTCAACACTGCCAGACAACCTAGACTCCATAACCGCCTCTGCCGCAGCAAATTTGAACTATTCCGCATGACGCCGTTCTCCTCTAAGGTGGCCTCGTATCGGCATTTCTTAGCCCAAACTCAAAAAAAGACTATTTTTATATTAATTACTGAATGTTAGATGGCCCATTTAGGGGCGACCCTTGGGCCTAACATGATGAAAATCAGCGAAAATCAGCTCTAATCAACCCGCAAGCGGGCCGCGCCAGGGCAAGACGGCTGATCAGTTAGGCCTGAAATTTTGAGGCTAATCCATTCACCCTTAGAGTTTAGGTGCTCATTTTGTAGTTCAGAAACCTCTGGTGGAATACTGCAGATGCCGTTACCGGCAATCAATAGATGCTCAAGATCTTTCAGTTCCCGGAGCGGAGATAAGTCAGTGATCTTATTTTTACTGACGTCAAGCCATCTTAATGTTTTCAAACCTGAAAAAGATCTCAGGTCTGAAAACTCGTTTTCAGAAATCGTGATTGCGTCAACGCGTGTTAACCGATCAAGACCCACCACATCCGTTAAATGATTCTTAGCGATATCGAGTAATATCATGGTCTCAGTGGAACCAGAGATGTCCAGATACCGGAGTTGATTGCCTGTTAAATGCAAGTATTCAAGCGGCATCTTACTGACAGCCGTTGCATCAGAAATTTGATTGTTCGAAAGATAGAGCGCTTTTAATTTCGTTAGACGCGCCAAGGCGTTGATGTCAACTATGCCGTTGTTGGATAGTGATAAAACCGTAAGCCGCTGCAATTCCGCCAAAGGTTTCAGGTCAGTAACCTGAGTTTCAGTAGCGAAAAACTCCTCCAATAACCTCAAGTTCGCCACCGGCGAAATGTCGGAGAGCGGATTAAAATTAACGTTCAGCTGGGTGAGATTTTTCAGACGTCTCAACGGCTGCAAGTCTTGTATTTCATTTTTCGCGACAGATAAATTCTTCAGATGCAGCTGGTCCTCCAGTGGCGCAAGATCAGATGCCGGACCTCGCGCTGGATCAAAGGGATCTGGGTAGATATTTAAAAACGACTTCTCAAGGAGGCGATAAGATGCCAGCTCGCAATTCTCTTGATTTGGTCTGTCTTGCACTTTCATCTTGATCATAACTGCAATGACAGTTTGACGCTGAGCATCAGACAGCGGCGCCATGCAGTAATCATAAAAGGGCTTAGCGACAACTATCGGCGCAAATAAACACATCTGAGCAATCAAAATAAAAAGCTTAAATCGATTCATACAAGCCCCGCCTTCCCTTGACACACCTTATTTAAAAAAGCGCTCTTGCTGCAGTAGCACCATAACTCTCTACTCAGAACAAACATACGCCACAGCAATCAAGTGAACATTACCCTCACCTCCACCAAGCACCCGACGCGCCGTCTCAGCAATCGATGACCCATCTTTAGCGCGAAACTCCATGGTGGCGAAATCTTCAGAGTCCCGGGAAAAAATATATCGCAACGTGGGTGAATACTTGGATTCAATAATTGCGGGAACGACTGACTTCGTTTGACCATCATAGGTTTCCGAGACGTGAAGTTGGCTAGCAAGCGCCTGCCACACCGACACATTGAGAACAATGACATTCGACTTAATGTCTATGCCGCAAAGATGATCGGGTCCCCTTCGAGGATAGTTAATGGACACCTTTTTTTCAGGCGCATTTACCGCAAGATCAACAAAACTTCCGGCAAACAATGTAGCCGACATGGCTCGGCTAGGCTCTAGGGCCAGAAACGCCAAAACTAGCGCAGTCTGCGCAAAACATTTCATTTCGATCCACCGAGTGTCGAGTTTGGTTTAGGTCTGGAAAGCTTATCAGGGGATAAAGAATTGCTCAATAAACAAGCGGGCTGTCTAGTTCTTGAACTTTACGAAATTTAATGGGTGGTGGCGGAGAGAGAGGGATTCGAACCCTCGATAGCTGTTACACTATACCAGATTTCGAGTCTGGCGCCTTCAACCACTCGGCCATCTCTCCAACAAGAAAATCAAAAAGCATCAAAAATCTACGACTCAGCTTCCGATGACTTGCGACGCTGGCGAAAAAAAGCCTTCAACACAGATCCACATTCTTCCGCCAGAAGACCATTTTTTACCAGAAACCTATGATTGAGGCGAGCATCTTCGTGCACGTTGTAAAGACTTCCGCACGCTCCCGCCTTCGGATCCAACGCCCCAAAAATAACCTCTGAAATCCTCGCCTGATATATAGCTCCGGCGCACATCAAACAAGGTTCTAACGTAACATAAAGCTTTGAACCAGAAAGGCGCCAGGCGTTAACGTTTTCTGAAGCCTCCCTGATCGCCATCATCTCTGCGTGTTCGAGAGGACTTCTACGAGTTTCGCGCAAGTTCCACCCTCGTCCAATGACCCGCCCCTCAAGAACAAGCAAGGCACCAACCGGCACCTCGCCCAAGTCTGCCGCTTTTTTAGCCAGATCGAGGGCCTCGCCCATGAAAATTGCATCATCTTCAGAAAAAACGTGTTCCATATTCATCGGTCAGTCATCTCCACAGGAATATCACGATCCTTTGCGCGGCTGTGTCGACCCTGCAGAAAAGGAAGCGCTATTCCAGCTACGACAACGATGAGCGCCCCGGAAAGGCTCTGGGCATTTGGTATCAATCCAAAAATAAACACACTGACTATAAGATTAAATACTGGAGTTAGGTAACTCACCGCTGAAATAAAAGCCGCTGGTGCGATCTGGTAAGCCTGCGTCATGAAGATTTGGGCTACTGATGCGAAGATGCCAGACCCCACTAACATGAGCCAGGACCTTGCATCCGACGGCCAAATAAAATCATCCAAGTAAAACCAGACTAAGTGCACGCAAGTCGCCACTAAACAAAAATAAAAAACGACGGTGATCGGCGGATTGGATCGACCCGCGCGTGCAATCATCATATAAGCCGTGCCGGCAAAAGCTCCTGAAGCTAATGCCAAAGAGCGGCCCATGAACTCTGCATCCCCAAACTGTGGCTGGTAGAGTAAATAAAGTCCGACTAGACCCAGCCCGATCGCCGCCCAGCCTAATGGGGTATTTGGTTGACTAAGGACAAAAGGGCTCAGCACGGCAATCCAAACTGCGTTAAAGGAATGTAGGAAAGATGCCTCGCCGAGGCCGATCATGTGAATCGCTGAGAACATGCCCATGACCGATAGGGTTCCAAAAAATCCTCGAGCCCAAAGGGACCAACGCATGTCTCCAAAAAGATCAAGCACGCCCCTGCCGAACCCCTTACGCGACGCGATGATGACCACAAAAATGAGGTTCACAACCACACGAATAAATGAGGCGGTCAAAGGGGATGCTGTCTTGTCCCACAGTCGGACCTGATAGACGAAGCCGCCCATTGCAGCAAACAGCACACTCGCTGTCAGCATGTAGAGCAGGCCCCTAATCACAGAGGCGACTCAATCACACTTGCTTTGCTAATAGTCACAGGTTCCACTGGTCGATCCGAAGAGCCTGTTTTACTTTCACCAATACTCATAATGACATCTAAACTAGCCTGATCAGCAGCCTTACCAAATGCGGTGTACTGGTTATCTAAGTGCGGAACGCGACCCAAACAAAGGAAGAATTGACTGCCGGCAGAGTTGGGATCTTGAGTCCTCGCCATCGACAACACGCCGGCCTCATGCGGCTTGGAATTGAATTCTGCTTTGATGGTGTATCCGGGACCACCAACGCCGCTTCCCACGGGACAGCCACCTTGAATGACAAATCCCTTGATAACACGGTGAAATGTCAATCCATCGTAATAACCAATTTTTGCAAGACCTATGAGATTTTTTACATGACCAGGAGCCACGTCTGGCCAAAGTTCTAGATTGATGTCACCTTTATTGGTCTGAAACTGAACTTGATATTTGGTTTTCTTAAAGTCAATACTGCTGACTGCTTCGTCCACTTCTGATTTACGATTTTTCATTGGTTAGTCTCCCACCTTTCATAGATACAAACTAAAAAAAAACCTTGGCCCCAAGGCCCAAGGTCTTAACATGACTAACCCTCATGTTCTAGGCGAAACTATTGTAAATAGTTGAAACTGGCCCACTTAATTGCTCCGACTTGCTCAATCCGACGGCGTACGCGCCGTT
>CAYOEM010000002.1:302578-336716 GCA_964402975.1 uncultured Polynucleobacter sp. | reverse complement strand
TTTGTTGGGGGGCTGCTCGGTCGGTTCAGTAGGCCAGCCCAAGGCCGGTTTAACCCAGCAGCATACGTCGTATATCTGGGATGGTTTGGCAATAAAGGTCCATGCCTGCCTCCTCAAGTTCTTGTTTGGACCCGTAACCATAGCCGACACCCAAACTTTTAAGGCCATTTTTCTTTGCCGCAATCACGTCGTGTTGGCGATCGCCAATCATCAAAATTGAATCAAGAGGGGTTAGCTGATTGGTTTCAATAATCCATTTAAGGAGATCGGCTTTGTTGCTGCGCGTTCCGTCTAATTCACTGCCGTGAACATTTTCAAAAAAGGACTCAAGGCGCCAGTGGCGCAGAATCAATCTGGCGTACGGGTGGGCTTTCGCAGTAGCTACAAACATCTGGTAGTTGGCCGACTTCAACTCTATGAGCAGCGACTCAACTCCTTGATAAGGGGTGTCGTGGTACATCAAGCCTTGCTCTACGTACCAATAGCGGTAGCGTCGCACGGCCTTTTCAATGAGTTCACTGTCGGCGGTATTTAAAAGTTTGGCCAAACAATCTCGCAGTGGCGGCCCAATCACCCATAAAAGGTCGTCATTTGGGGCAATCTCTACGGAAAAATCTGTAAGTAACGCCTTATACGAGTCAATGATCCCTTTTCTCGGGTCGGTGATCGTTCCGTCGAGATCCCAGAGTAACGTTTTCCAAGAGTTAGTTTTTTTCATCGGTATGTCTCTCGAAAAGCTCTCTGGTCCACTGGCGAATGGACTCGCAATCTGCAACGGGGTCTTCAATGAGTCGCACACTTTCAAACTCGATAAAAGCTTTGACCCTTTCAAGTCTGAGAAGTGACAGTAGGTGGGGTGCAAAGCTGTCTTTGCCGATGTACGCCACTTTCCGCAGCGGCTCGTAGTGGATTCTAAAAGGCTGAACAGGGATTTGGTGCTTATGTGCTAATTTGAAAACCCCGTGCCGCCAAGGTTTGTCTTCTGTGAGGCAGGTTGTTCCAGACGGGAATACGCCAATACTTCGTTTCTTCTCGAGAATAGTTTCAGCTATGGCTTCAGCAGCATGGGCCCTGGATGTGCCGCTCTCGCGTTTTACGAAAACCGTTCCAGCCTTTTTGCCTGCTTGACCAATCACCAGCCATTTCGAGACTTCCTCTTTGGCCACAAACACGACGGGGACACTGGCCATGAGAAGAGGTATGTCGACGTAACTGAGATGATTGCCTACGAACAAGACCGGCTTATGCATCTCGGGGGCAGCGCCTTTAATTTCAATATCGACGGAGATGATTCCTAAAACGTCCCGAGCCCACTTTAGGATCATGGACTGAAGACGATCCTGCGGGATAGTCCCATGTTGTTTTTCGACGCGAATAGCTGCGCGGTAAGCAGAGGCTGTGAGACTAAAAACTTTTGCAAATTTAGCAGGAACTGAGAGGCTTCGTTTGAGAGCTCGCCTGCGCGCACCGGATGCTCTTGTTGTATCCGGTGCGCGCAGTTTCAAGAGTCGACGCACATGAAAGCGAATCATAGGCCAGCTTTAACGCCTACCAATATGGCTGTGCTGTTAAATGAAACGTCGGCGACCTGAGATTTAATATCAACGCCTGCAAATTTCGCTTCCGATGGAGTGAGTGTTTCTTGGGATTGTTCTACTGCAGCAGATAAGCTGACAAATGGCATAAAGCTATAGCTCACTCCCGCAGCAAGGCGAACTCCTTTGCTTTCATAAACCACATCTCCAGCAACCGTATTGCCTAACACGCTGGTTTCCATTCGGCCTTTGTAAGCCGATACGAGAGTGTAGCCAACTCGTGCAAATGGCTTTATGTCTCCAAGCAAAGGAATCCATGCAGAGACTTCAGGGACGAAGGCCGTTGATGTGAGATCTTTAAACCCGTGTTTGGCGATCGTTGGACTGTAAGTTTCGTTTATAATACGAAGACCAAAAGACACAGGCACCAGTGGGATTGGATCTAAATGGCCCGCCAACTGAATTGTCGTGCCAGACAGGGAGTTGCCCGAAGCACCATCAGCCTTAAACGTACCATTGCGCTGACCAACCGAGAGCTCACCCTCAATTAATGCAAATGCTGGCCGTGCTCCAAAAACGGACACCATGGCGACGATAGATGTAACCGCGAGGCTTCTGATCATGAAAAGTTTGTTCATAGTGATCTTCCTTGAAAAGATAAATTTTGAGATAATGTTCAAGCTTAACTCGACACTTAGTCTACACAAATGACCTCTTTTGGTGAATGTTTTTTGATTAAAATTTGTAATGTGGCGACGATTGTAGTGCCAATTCATTTGAGCTTGGGGTTGACGGGCCAAGTAACGAGGCTGACTTGCGTAAACTAGGTGCACAAATGTGGGTATGGGCCGGGGCGAAATGCCAAATGGGGCGCGCAGTTTTTGTAGCCATGATTTTGATTGGTATATGCTCTGCGGCTTCTTTTGCAGGTGATATTTCTGATCCGACCTCTGCCGCTAGGGTTCTACAGATGCGTAGGAATAGACTAGGGCCCTACCTTGTTTTTGATCAAGGTAGTGCGACCGGCTTTGTCGTTGGCCGCGAGGTGTGTTTTTATGATGACGTGACCCAACGCCTCGGGTGCGGCACTATCATCAGAACCAAGCCGAGAGCTGCAGCTGTTTACCTCAAGGAAGAGATGGCATCTAAGTTAAAAGCCGGGAACTTTGTTTGGCCTGAAGAATTGGGAGCCCCGAAGATTCAGCCTAAAGTTGCGGATGATCAATCATCGCAGTCAGACGCTCTCGCGCTGCTGCAGGAGGACGATCCGCCTGAATTGATACTACCTCCGCTCCTTTCTAAAAGACTTCAGATCCATTTATCTCCCACTTACGCGCTGCCTATTTGGCTTAACGATCTTCGCTTTAATGCGGGAGCGCGGGCGGCGGGCTCGGGCGACATTTGGGAGCCTGGTGATACGATCAAGGGGAGCGTGGTTGGTTTTGGAGCGCGATATTTTTGGCCCCAGTATGGGCGGGGTGATATGAGCGTTGATTTTACGTATCATTTTGTTCCGCAAAGACCGGTCAAAGACGATTTTGAAGTAACGAACGCCTCCGTGGCTGTTTTGTCAAAAGTGTGGTCCCATCACTACCGGCTTCGTTGGATGAGGGGCGCGACATGGTTTCACGGGGAGCAGACCGATTTGCTTCTTTATACCGGTTTTGGGTACGACTTTATGCGTGCCAAATTTAAGTCTGAAAAGGTTGGCGCCGTTTCAGCAACTTTAGTTGAAGGATCAATTCAGGCTCATGCATTAGAGCTGCCATTGATCGTGACTTGGCAACGACATTTCGGCAGGTGGATGATTTCAGCCGGGGCGGATGGCTCTCTTCCTTTGTTTTTATTTGGTGTAGATTCTAGCGGCAAATTATCTTATGACGAGGCGACAGCAGCAGCTGATAAGTCGTTTGGAGGGGCCGTCGAGGCGGTCAACGTGCGCCGAGGCTGGTTCGCGCTGGCACTGCAGTTTGGTCTCGGGGGAACCTTTTGAGGGAGAGTTTTTTGAATAGTGCGGCGTTAAATGATTTCAAATTATCTGCAAGCACCGGGGCGTTTCTTGGGCAAAAAGATAAGTTTGACTGGGTTTCTTTACACAAAAGACATGTGGAACGACTTGTAAAGGCGTGGGGAGCTCTACTTGAAGATGTTGGGTTGGATACTTTGGTGCTTCACTCAGGTCATGCGGCATTAAAGTACTCGCTAGACGATCAGCATTGGCCTTTTGTAGCCACACCTCATTTTTTACACTGGCTTCCGCTCCATGGTCAAAGGGCGCTGCTCGTCTTCCAAGTGGGCCAGGTCCCAAAACTTTATATGGAAAAGCACGAATCATTCTGGGACAGCCCGGCGACTTTAAGTCAAAATTGGTCTCGTGAGAGCTTTGAAACCCATGAAGTAGCCCGTCTCGAGGATCTTCGTGTGACGCAGATGTCGGCCTTTATTGGAGATGATTTCAAGCTAGCCAGTAAGATTGGAATTTCACCGGAGAACTGTAACAAGCCCGAGATTATTTCTCGTGCGGACTTTCTGCGAACATTAAAGTCTGATTTCGAGGTAGCCAGTATTCACGCGGCCAATGAGACTGCCGCCCTTGGCCACAAGGCGGTCAAGGAGCGATTTCAAAACGCGGACGCCAGCGAATTTGATCTGAATTTGGTTTACCTGCAAGCGACTGGTCAAACAGAACTTGGTTTGCCCTACAGCAATATCGTGGCGCTGGGTAGCCATTGTGCCGTGCTTCATCATGTAGATTATGGCAGAGGCCTGGCCAGAAGAAATGAATCAATGCTACTTGATGCAGGCGCCACATATAATGGTTATGCATCGGATGTGACTCGCACTTGGGTTCGAGGAAACGGTCCAGACGTCGACGTGTTTCAACAAATGATTCTGGGTGTCGACGCTGCGCAGCGTAAGTTAGTGGCAAGTGTCAAAGTGGGAACACTGTATGAGGATTTGCATAACTCAGCCCACTTTTTGCTGGCGGATGTTTTAATTGCTGCTGGGATTATCAAGTGTTCTTCTGAGGCGGCTGTCAGCACAGGGCTCACGAGAGTGTTTTTTCCGCATGGATTAGGTCACTCGCTTGGTCTTCAGGTTCATGATGTGGGGATGAAAACCAAAAAACCAGCAGGGCAAAATAAGTTTTTACGTAATACATCCGAGATGACACCTGGGCAGATTGTGACCATCGAACCGGGTCTCTATTTTATTCCAAGTCTTCTGCACGAGGCTTTGGCATCAACACACGGCTCCTCCATCGATAAAACTCAGGTCGAACGCTTGAGCCAGTTTGGAGGCATTCGTATCGAAGACGACATCTTGGCAACTGAGGTAGGTCCTGTTAACCTATCCGTCAGTAGCCCTCGTGCTGGAAATTAAAAGAATTTACCGAAGAGTCTAAAAATGAATGCCCCCGCTCTTAAAATGATTGCCATCAAATTTGAAAAAATGAGTGATGCGGATGAGACCACCTTGCGTGGGTTTTTGACCCGGGAGCTCACGCAGCGGCAGGCAAAGTATGATGAGCCAGATAACGAAGTCAAAAAGCGCCGAGAGTCATTTCGGGTGAAGCTTCATAATGTAAAGATCAAAATTATTACGGAGGCAACGCCCAAGGTTCCTCAGCAAGAACTTGAAGTGCTGCTTGATGACCTTTCGGCGGGTGGATGCTGTGTGGGCCTGCCAGCGACAACGCCCGTCTCCAAGGGTGGCACAGTCTATTTGACCCTTCATTTTTGTCAGCCTTCTGTTTCCTTGAAGGGGACAATTTTAGGTCTAAAGTCCTAGTTGACGTTAGATTTCAGGATTGAATCCCAGCAGGTCGTCACGTAGCAGATCGATGCCTTCTTTTTTTAATGAAGACACCACGTGGATAGATTTCATGTGGATTTTTTTGGTTCGAAATTGCTGGTCCAGTTCAGAAGCGCGCCTAGATTGTTCGCTACGGTTTAATTTGTCAGATTTAGTCAAAATGAGAGATACGGGCGCGCGGGCCATCAGCTCGCGAGCAAGGCTGAAGTCCACGTCGGTCGGATCACGTCTCACGTCCAAAACAAAAAGAAACCGTTGTATGACGGACCGAGTCAAATAAACGTCCATGAGATCCTGCCAATCAGCGTGGTCATTGTTTGAGGTGGCGGAGAATCCATAGCCCGGTAGATCTACAAAATAACAGTTGTCATTGACCCTGAAGAAGTTAGCCATCCGCGTACGCCCAGGGGTTTTGCTGGTTCTGGCCAAGCCTTTGTAGTTTAAAATGGCATTGAGAAGGCTAGACTTGCCAACATTGGACCTGCCGATAAAGGCTAGCTCCGGAAGTGATGGCGGCGGAAGCTGGTTGGGTTTTGCAGCGCTTTGTTCGTAGGACACTTTCATAGGGACGAAGGTTCTATCAAGCGCTGGGATAAGCCGTCAAGCTGGCAATCTAAGTTTAACACATTAAAAATATTACAAAAAAAATGCCGAATCCAGGTCTCTTAGAAGTCCTTGGAAGAAGAGGGGAGGTCGGGTAGTCTTGGGCATAATAGTCGTGATGTGTTGGTTGATTTGCGGGGTTAAGCTATGGATCGCATTCAAGTTCTTGACGATAGTCTCATAAATAAAATCGCAGCGGGCGAGGTTGTTGAGCGCCCTGCAAGCGTTGTTAAGGAGCTTGTTGAAAACGCCATAGATGCGGGGGCCACAAAAATTGTTGTGGATGTACAAGAGGGTGGACGCAAGCGGATTTTAGTTTCCGATAACGGCTGTGGGATGTCTGATGCCGATGCGCAGCGGTCCTTGCTGCGGCATGCGACCTCGAAAATTCGGACGCAAGAAGATCTGTTTAGACTCAGTACCATGGGGTTTCGTGGCGAGGCTCTAGCTTCCATATCTGCAGTCTGTAAATTCACGCTCATGACGTGTGAGCAGGGTTCAAGTTCTGGAGTACGTCTAAATGTTTTGGGTGGTGACAGCCTCACGTCGTCTCCGTGGCAAAGTGCTGGTGGTACGACGATCATTTGTGACGACCTTTTTTATAATGTGCCCGTTCGCCAAAAGTTTTTGAAATCAGCAACGGCCGAATACGGCGCGGTGCTTGAACTTGTCCAGGCCGTAGCTCTGGCGCAGCATAAAGTAGATTTCACTCTCATCCATAACGGTAAAGAGGTCTTGAGGGCACCAGCTGTCACGTCAGTTGATCCAGAAGTAGCATTGCGGCAACGATTTTCGCAGATTATGAAGGGTGATGTTGGTCAAAGCATGATCTATACGACGGCCAGCTCGCAGTGGGCTCAGATGCAGGCGCTTCTTTCGCCGCCTGGAGTTGAGCGTTCTGCCGTTAAAGACATGTATGTTTTTGTAAATGGTAGACTGATCAAAGATAAGTCTCTTCGATTTGCCACACTACGTGGCTATCATAGTCACTTGCTGCGTGGGCGTTACCCTGTTTCGGTCATATTCTTAACGATGGACAGTGGACTTGTTGACGCCAACGTCCACCCGGCAAAGACCGAAGTCCGTCTTCAGTACGCCAATGAAATTCACTCGATGATGGCAACTGCCATCAGGGATGCCTTAAGAAAAGGTGCTTGGGCGGCGGCACCTCGATCACCAGCGGTCCATGGTAGTGAGGAGGTCGGTGAGTTTGTTGCGCAGCCTATTAAAGATTCCCGAGTTGAGGGCCTTGATCTTTCTCAGAGTTTACGTGGCCAAAGCACGGCTGTTTGGCGCGAGGTCACCCCAAATTTTAACGGGAGCCGCACAGGCGCTCGTTCGACATCACATGATGCTATCGTAAGCCGTGATTTCGGATTTGACGTATCGCCTAGATACGAGACTAAGACCGAGAGTGGTGCGGTTGATGCAATTAATTGGGAAGAACTAGAATTTTTGGGAAGTATCGCTGATTGCTACTTGTTGTTTAAGCATGGTGAGCGAGCGACCGGAGCCCGGTTGTTGGTGGTGGACCAGCATGCATTTCATGAACGGGTGATTTATGAGCGGTTGCTAAAAGATCAAAATTTGTTGAAAGCCAGCCAGCCAATGCTCGTGCCAGAGTGTGTCAAACTTGGTCCAAAAGCTGTGGCTGCCCTCGAGAGCGTAAAGCCGCAGCTGATGGACAATGGCTTCTCTTTTGAAATTATCGATGATTCGCATGTGGAGTTGCGCGCCGTCCCAGTTTTATTGGCCAAGGCCGATGCCTCCGAGCTGTTGGAGACAATCACAGAACAATTGAGCCTCCTGCCCATCGACGGCAATATTGGATTATTGCACGATCTACTTTCGACCTTTGCTTGTCACGGTGCCGTCAGAGCAGGTGAGCGTCTGGGTTCTGATGAGCTGAAAGTATTGATCAGTGAAGCAAAATCTGTCGACTTTTATCACAATTGTCCGCATGGGCGTCGCGTGTTCCGCTGGTGGGACGAAGCGCAGATTGCACGCTGGTTTGATCGCTAAGTTTTTGCTTAGTTAAAATGAAAGCAGAATTTGCAGTGCAGAACACGATCCAAAACGGGCCATTATCATCCAATCGGAAGCCTGAGTTTATTGTTGTCGCGGGGCCAACTGCATCTGGAAAATCAGATATAGCGATGGCTCTGGCCAAGCGATTTAATGGCTCCATTGTTTGCTGTGATAGTGTACAGCTTTATCAAGGTTTTGACATTGGCTCTGCCAAGCCGAGCGCAGCCGACCGAGAGCTTGTCCCTCATTATCTTTATGACGTGTTCAGTTGGAATGAAGCATGTGATGCGGCCACCTACGCTAACCTGGCTAGGCAGGCGATCAGCGAGATTCGAACGCACGACCGCATCCCGATCCTCGTGGGCGGAACGGGTCTTTACTTGAGAGCTCTACTAGGTGATGCTTGGGATTCTGATGTTCCAAGTGATGAAGAATTAAGACAGGAGCTTAGTAAACAGACAAGCGCTGAGCTATTTTTGCAGTTGAAGAATGTTGACCCGATTAGAGCGTCCCAATTGCACCCCAATGACCGATTTCGGGTCATCCGTGCTCTTGAGATCAATAAGCTAACCGGTCAACCCGTCAAGGTTCGCAAGGCCAACACCGGCCAATTTGAGACGATATTTATGATCATGGTTTGCCCCGATCGGCGTGTCTTACACGAGCGGATTCAGGCAAGAACGAATGAAATGTTACGTGCTGGACTAGAGCGCGAGGTTAGAGAGCTAATAAACTCAGGCGTTGATCCTCATTGCAAGCCCATGCAAAGTATCGGCTACAAGCAAGTGATCGCTATGATTCAGGGCAAGCTAGAGTCCTCGCAAGTAGAGGAGAAAGTAATAGTTGCCACTAGACAATACGCGAAGCGGCAAATGACGTGGTTCAAAAAAGTGCCATCAGACATCACGATCAGCGGCGTCAGTGACCTTTCGAAGATCACTGAGTTGGTTGACTCGATATTCAAACGTTAAAATGTTGGATCAGTTTTTTCTGGATTTCACGAGCCTGCAGGCGCCGAAGAGGAAATTAACCTCTTTCTCCACGATAAACCCTTTGCTGCGCAAGCTATCTCGAAGTTCAGCGGGGGAATAGAAGCTTGCAACGCTTTTTGGCAGGTACGTGTAGGCTTCCTTTTCGCTGAAGAGTCGACCTATCTGCGGTAGGATTTTATGGAAATAAATTTGAAACATCTTGGCAAAAGGACCAGATGTCGGGGTGAAAAACTCGAGAATCAACAAAACACCACCTGTTCGCAAGACCCTTGCGAACTCACAGAGAGCTTTTTCCTTGTTGACGACATTGCGAAGGCCAAAAGAAATGCTGGCGCAATCTAGGGAGTCATCTTCGAACTCGAGCCGTTCTGCTGACATTTCCTTCCAATCAACATTGTTTGTTGTGCCATTGGCGGCGGCCTTCTTTCGCGCCAAGTTCAGCATTCCTTTTGAGATGTCGCCGCCGGTGAATGATGAATACTCGGGGTGCGCTTTCATCACTTCAAAAAGCACGTCGCCTGTTCCCGTCGCGGCGTCGAAGTAGTGGCCGTTGTTTCGCGTGGGTACTAGTGAAACTAATTTTCGACGCCATCTTACGTCTTGTCTTGCGCTCAAGAGTCGGTTCAAAAAGTCATACTTGCCACAGATGCGGTCGAACATGGCGGCTATAAGTCGCTCGTCCTCGGGGCGAGTCAGATTAGCGGTCAGTTTAGTCACGTTGGTAGGGCTCCATAGTATGGGACGGTTCTTGACGTTGGGACCGGCACTATATGATGAACTGTAGATAATTTCATCGGTGATATTGCAATTTTGCCCAATTAATGTTGCTCCATGGCCCTAACCTTCGGACTTTTTTTGTTTTTTGGGCGGGTGTGCTTAGTCGCGGCCCCGACGAAGCTCGGCGATGAAGTCATCAAATGAGGTAAACCCTAGGACGCTTGAACTCATCGATTTGAATATGTTGACCATGGGCTGCGCCTTTTCACTTGAAAGCAGAGTGGCAATCGCAGGGCCGGATAAATAGGTCTTAGCGTCTCCGAGGATATTTTGAGGGATAGCTTTGGCAATCTCGATCCCTGTGAGGACGACTTGGCTGAGGCTGTAGTCTTTTCGGCCCGCATAGTCCTGAGCCAGGCGCTTAAGGGCAGTCACAGTTACGGTTTTTAGGTGATTTCCCAGCTCGGGACTGAGTGGGGTCGTTACGTGGCGATTGACTAAGCTCAGCAAATCGTCCGCCGTGACATCAATGTTTTCGCCGCGCATAATGGCTGGAATTCGACTGCTCCAAAAAGCGCTCAGATCGGACGTCAATTTTGCGGCAGGAGACTGTTCGGAGTAAACCTGTCGAACGACTAAGTCCATACCGACTAGGAATGCTGGCAGTGCCGCGGCTAGCCTCTCTTTGGCTAAGGATGCGTCCATTTTAAAAGGTTCCCCTGACATGGTAGAGCTACAGGAGATTTGTTTCAAAACGCCGTCATTAAACGAACAGTTTGCGCTGCTGGAAAAACTCGGTGAGGGAGCAAAGCATTGCTCATAGGGTATCTTCACCCCGCCATCGGAGCGTTCACATCGAAAGCAGACCTCGCTGATGGTTTCCTTTGACGAGCACCAATCGGGTAGGGTCAGGCTCTGGGTCTGCTCCTGTGTCTTTGGGCGTGGTTTTGCGCTAGGGGTCTCATCAACAGGCGAACAGGCACTCAGGAGAGCGGCTGCCGCTAATGTCTTTGCCACACCATGGACGATCGTACCTTTTCTGAGAAAACATAGCATCGAGGGCCTCTCCTAGAGATCGCGACAGCCCAGGACTAGCTAAGGCGGCGCATTTAGAGGAGGTCGGAAAAAGCGGCCTGGTTCTTTAGCAAAAAAGATCAAAAAACCCAAATGACTCAGATATTTGAAAAGGCCGTCCTGAGGGGTGTTTTTAGAGGCGCATAGGCTCAATAAAAACGCAACGTTAGGAACAGGGACCCGACTGGTATACTTATTGTACCACCCAGCGCTTAGAATGTTATAAAAAACACTTGACATCTATATTATCAGGCTGTTATAAGCCGCCTGCTTCAAGGGTTTTATTTAAGTCATTGAAAGGAGATCAGAAATGATCAAGACCGGAAAGATTTTTGGCGCGTTTGTGGTGGCCATGGCTTTGGCTGTGACCTCATGCGGCAAGGGAAAAACCAAGACTGTTTACGTCAATAACCCCGAGACGCCCCAGCAAACCAATCCGTCAGCTATCCCGTTTCCCTCAGATTCGGCGAGGCAAATGGATTTGTTGGCAGTTGAAATTACAAATTTTGCATCGGTTAACGGCCAAGCCATGCGTGATGGATCGCAGATAGACTTTCGTCTGCGAAATTCACAGGCCCAAATTTACGGTGTGCAGTATAAGTGTGTGATTGAGCAGGCTGGTCGTGCCGGCACGGTTCAGCCTCGTGATTGCTCGTCCCCGTACCGCGTTGATACATCAAACCCAGGACGTTACCGTTTCACGGTTTTTGCCGTTCATCCGCAGTCTTCAGTTTCAGGGCACCCTGCTCAGGTTACGTTTGCCGTTGGTCAGCCGACGGGCGGTGGAATGGGCCCGTCCAGTATTGAAGGTCAAGGGCCGGAAGTTCAGGTGGGAGATTTGTTCCTGGTGGAAATTCCACAAGGAATGCACGTTGTTTACCGAACATCTACCTTTGATCAACCGGGCGCGATTCGTCGTCGGATGATCGATGCGACGATGGGTGATACAGCTGCACCGTATCCGCTTAATTGCGGTCAGACTGGCAATCCGGCTAACTTCCAGCAGCTTGTTCCGGACGTGACCCCGATGGGGCAACAGTTGCAATACTGCGAGACGTCACTACCGTTGAATTACAATGTGCCATCCGACTTCACTATGAGTTACAACAGCCTTGGCTTGTCGTCTGACACATCCCTAAGCTCTCAGGCCCCGGCCGATATGTTTGGTGATGTTCCGTCGAGATTGTATATAAATGTCTTCACCCAGATTCCAGGTGTTAGACCGACGAATCAGTTCAATGGAATGTTTACAAACGAGTTTTCGGCGACTGCGAGTAGAATGCAGCTCAGTTGCGGAATGAATGCGCCTGAATATTTGGGAACAGCGCAGATTTTCCAGGGATACTACGCAGGACAAATGGGTGCATCCCACCTTTACGGCTGTCCTAGCAAACGAAATGGTAAAACCTACATAAACGTCGCAGCGTTTGTTGTCGACCAAGTAAACCCTCTCAATCAGATGCCTAATTGTGACTGGCGTTGTCTTCGGGAGCAAAACATGTCTAACCAAAGGGCTGCTGAAATCGTCGTGGAATTTGGTCCTTTCGACCAAGAGGTCACGTCACGCGGTCAGGTCCGAAGGGCTCAAGAGCTTATGATGAGCCACATCAGAAAACTCACGCCATAATGGCAGAGTCGTAGCAGGATTCAGCCCCTTGGGGCGTGCCTGGCGATAGTCGAAAAAAAGAGAGTCCCGGTGCCTGCTAGGCGCCGGGGCTTCTTTATAAAAAACCAAGCGTTCCATGGCGTTATTTGACGTCTCCTTGTGGATCATGGGTTGTGAACGCTACTTTCTGATAAAAGTGAAAAATTATGGAACAAGGGATCTATAGGTGTTAAAGGAGGCACGATGGTTTAGTGCCACATTCCCCACGGGAGACTAAAGGATGAGATCGATCTTTAAAAAAACTCTGATGGTAATAAGTTTTCTCGCAGCGTGGGGTGCTGGTGCCACGGCAAGAGACCTATCACCTGAGCAACAGTTAGCAAAAATATTCGCTCTTCCCCTTAAAGCTCCTGAGCCCCAAAACAATAAGTATTCCAAGGTCAAGGTGGAGCTTGGTACAAAATTATTCTTCGACCCACGTCTTTCAGTCGACGGTACTGTTTCATGTAACTCCTGTCATAACGTCATGGCGTCGGGATCTGATAATCGTCCGGTCTCTGTTGGTATAAAAGGGCAGCTTGGTGGGCGTAGTGCGCCAACAGTCTTTAATGCAGCGTTTCTAAGTGTGCAGTTTTGGGATGGACGAGCTTCATCGCTAGAAGAACAAGCAAAGGGGCCGCTCACAAATCCGATTGAAATGGGCATGCCAGATCACGATGCCGTTGTTTCAAGGGTTAACAGTATTGAAGAATACAAAATCTTATTTTCGAGAGCGTTCCCCGGGCCTAATCCTGTTTCCATTGATAACTTAGCTAAAGCTATCGCTTCCTACGAACGAACACTCATCACGCCAAACAGTGCATTTGATCGTTGGGCGCGCGGGGACTCGAAGGCCATGCCCGAGGCTGCGAAGCGTGGGTTTAAAAAGATGAACGAAGTGGGATGTACCAGCTGTCACTCAGGTATTGCATTCGCAGGTCCCAAACTTCCTGAGGGTCAGGGTTTTTTCCAAAGGTTTCCAACCTTCGAAAATAATCTCTACGTGAGCAAATATGATCTTAAATCTGATATCGGCCGAGCAAAAGTCACAAACAAGCCAGCAGACGAGCATATGTTCCGTGTTCCAACGTTGCGCAATGTTGCGACAACTGCGCCATATTTTCACAATGGGAAAGTCCCAAATTTATCTGAAGCCATCCGAGTTATGGCAAAGACACAGCTTAATCGTGATTTAACTGACGCTGACGTTAAAGACATATTTAGCTTTCTGGTCGCGCTGACTGGTAGCGTGCCGACCCAGGAGATGCCAAAATTGAGTGGTATCAGCGGCGCCACATTGACTCCAAACTAAAGTCTTTCACATTTCTCGGCGTTTATGATCGCCGAGCATGGCTAGTAGGTCATGATAACGTCCACCGCGGCGTTCAAGCTCTTCTGGTGGGCCTAATTCCACCAGTCGTCCGTGCTCGACGACAAGAATGTTGTCACAACTGCGTATGGTTTGCAGACGATGTGCGATGACGACGACCGTTCGATCTTTGAGAATTTTTTCCGTGGCCTCTTGAATCAGTGATTCAGATTGGGGGTCAATGCTACTTGTTGCTTCGTCCAGAATAACTATCGGTGGATTTTTTGTTAGCGCTCTCGCAAAAACAATGAGCTGCCTTTGGCCATGACTTAAATTGGAGCCGTTTTCTTTAACTGGGAAATCGAAGCCACCAGGTAAATCATTGATGAATCGGTCTGCGCCAACCAGACCAGCAGCTCGAATGATCTGGTCTTTCGAGACGTCCTTTGCTCCTAGGCTAATGTTAAACGCAATAGATCCTTCAAATAATACTAAATCTTGCGGGACAATGCCCATCTGCTCGCGCATGTGCTCTGGGTCAAGATCTTGAATGTCAGTTCCGGCAACTCGGATGTGCCCAGAATAGCCGTCGTACAGCTTTGTTAAAAGTTTGATGATTGTAGATTTTCCGCTTCCTGTACTGCCAATAATTGCAAGTGAAGAGCCAGCGGGTACCTCGAAAGACAGATCTGACAGCGTGCGGGTTTGGCTAGCCAGGTAGGAGAAACTTACGTGATCAAATTCCACGTCGACTTTGCTGGGCCACGTCACAGTTTTACTACCACCGACGAATTCTTGCTTCTCCATCAGTCCGAAAATACGTTCAATCGATGTAAATGCTCCCTGCAGCATGGCCATTTTTGTACCCAGTTGTTTTAGGGGTTCAAATAGCTGCTGAATATATTGAATGAACGCCACCATAAGGCCAGCAGTCAAATTATCGGCGTATCCACTCCACTTGATCGCTATAAAAAGGGCTACACCGAGTGTGATGGATGAAATTCCATCAATTGTCGCAAACATTAAAGCGTCGTAAAACACGTTTTGAAGCTGTGCGTCACGATACTTGATATTTAATATGTTGTAACGGTTCGACACACTTTTTTCAGCGTTTAGTAGCTTGACTGCGCTGACACTGGCAAGTGCTTCTTGGGTGAATCCGTTCAAGATAGCGAGATTCTTTTTTGAAGCGAGCATAGCGGTATTGAGTTTTTTTGAAAACCAAATGACCAACCACGTCATGATCGGCAGAATAATCAAGGCGACTACTGCGAGTTTTGGTGAAAGAATAAACATTCCGGAAATGCACCCGAATAAAACAAGAATATCTATCACACTCGATAAAACACCTTGATTGAGGGACTCACTTAGATTGTCAAAGTCACTGGTCGCTCGGGTTGCTAGAGCGCCACTAATTTGAGAGTCGTGCCAGGAAGCAGATAAGCGCAGAACATGAGTGATCAATTGGCTACGAAGATCACGGATCATCTTATGAACAGCCGAAGACGTTGTGATCGCTTGTACACCGGTTAGCACATAAGAAAGAATAGATAGAGTTAGGCAGGCTGATGCGCCCCACATTGTATAACTCATATCGCCACGAACAATGCCCTCATCAATGACTCGCTTAACAATCAATGGTTGAAACATGGAGACCACTGCAACAAGGGGAATCAAGCAGGTCCCAAGAATGATCTGCCATTTGTAGGGCCTCAGCCAAGGCCACAGCTTAACCAACTGCCAAAAAGCGATAGCCGAGTTTTCTGACGTTTGACCTCTCATGAGACACTTCCGGGGCTTGTTAACTGATCCCCTGTGACTTTGCGCTCAATCAGATGGCGAACATCACCGTAGGCTCCTTGTGCTATGATGCGACCTGCTTCAAAAACAAGAATCTTGTCACAAGGCTCCAGGATGCTGGCTCTGTGTGATGCGATGATGAGGGCCGATTTTGTTGCTAGGAGTGATTTTATCAGCCGATGTTCGGTCTCGTGGTCGACGGCCGACAATACATCATCAAGAATAATGATTTCAGCAGGCCTTAGAAGAATCCTGGCGAGAGATAGGCGTTGCTTTTGTCCGCCTGATAATTTTATGCCGCGCTCTCCAATGGGTGTGTCCCAAGTTTCAGGGAATTTTTCGATGTCGGTAAGAATGTCGGCCTTCATCGCAGTTTCGGTAAGTCGCTGAAGTGGAATGTCAGATTCTTCGCAGCCCAAAATTAGATTTGATCTTATGCTTTCACTGAGGAGAAGGGGGTGTTGTTGCGCATAGGCAATTTCCGCACGCACGGCAGCGGGAGAAAGACTGGCTGTGTCAACTCCCCGTAAAAAAACGTGGCCACTAGTCGGTTCGTACAGCCTCGTGATGATGTTGAAAAGGGTAGACTTACCAGAGCCGATTGAGCCGTATATTCCGACGCGTTCATGGGCTTTTACGGTGAATGAGACGTCTCTTAAGGCCATGCGCCCGTTGGGCCATTCAAAAGTGATGTTGCGAATCTCCAGCAGTTGTTCTTTTGGTGTTGTTGCCAGCTTTATTTTGTCGGCAGCATCTGACGCTTCAGGTGGTATGTCTTTTACACCTTCGATTCGCTCAGATGCAGGTTTCGCTCGCTGATAGACGTTCATGATGATGCCAAGGCTGGCAAACGGGAATGTGAGCATTCCGATGTAGATGTTGAAAGCCATAATGTCGCCAACAGTGAGTGCACCGGCTATAATTTGCTTTCCGCCCCATGTTAGTATGGCAAATTGACTGACCCCGATGAGCACTGTCATGATGGGCCAAGTTACGGTCCGTAGCCAGATGGTCCGTAAATTTGATTGAAAAATGGCTTCGTTATCGGGCTCAAGGCGTGACGCGATAGCTGACGACGCGTTCATCGTTTGTATGGTGTGCACTTGTGAAAAGGCTTCCGACACTCGCCCCGTAAGTCGCCCTAATGCTTCGGTGTTTTCTCGCATGGACACGTAAAGCTTCGGCATGACGGCTTTTGTTAAAACAAGCATAAAGAGCATAGGAGATATGGATAGTGCGGTCAGGGTGGGGTCTAATGACGCCATTTTTGTGACTGTAAATATCGATATAAATATAACGTTGAGCACTTGGAGAGCCCCGAATGCAAAAAATATTCGTAGCTGAGTGACATCGTTATTTAATCTAGACGTTAGATCTCCAGTGGAGTATTCGAAAAGGCGGCCGATTGGTGCGCGCAGTAACGAAAGAAATACGTCTGATTTCAGACCTGCTTCCAGAGTTCTTCCTGGCCAGAAGATAAGTATTCTTGACAACGTCCTAATTACGACTTGTGTAAATCCGAGACCAATAATTCCGAGGGCGACGAGTGTGAACTGTTCTAAGTCTTGCCTTGCAGCCATACCGTCGATGATCCGTTTGGCTAATAGAGGGATTTCAAGGACTATAATGTTTGTCAGGATCAGCGCAATTGTGCCCGTGAGGTAGTATCGCCATTGCGGTACGGCGTATAGTCGTCCAAGCCGAGAAAGCGGACTTGCCATCAATGAGCTCCAAAAAAACGCTGATTTAGCAGCTTAACTCTGTCGGTCAGCCCGTGCGTTGTCCAGGCTGTCAATTCTTCAAGTTTTCCTGATTCCAAAATGACCGCCCTAGGACAGAGATCAGCCGCAATCAGTGGACTGTGGATGCTGACGAGTGTGGTTTTGCCACGTTCAGATCGGCTTTTAATAGCCAGTTCAAGATGTCTCGCGTTTATGATGTCGAGAGCGTTGAATGGCTCGTCCAGGATGAGAAGATCTGGATCATGAATCATGGCAACTGCCAGCCCGATGCGCCTCTGCATCCCGTGGCTTGTCTTGCAAAGCGGTCGATCTTTCCACTCAACGGCATCCCATTGCCTCAACTGTTCTTCGACCTTCATTTCAGGCGAGGGAAGGTCAAACAGTCGAGCAGAGTAGTGAAGGATCTCGGATGGTGTGGTCCAGTGTGGTAGCTGTGACTCTTGCGGCAGATAGCCTATTCGGCGACGGATATCGACGGCGTCGGGGCTCATTTTTGCGCCGAAAATTTTAAGGTCACCTTCGCTGCGGTCCAGAGAGCCACTGAGTAATTGGAAGAGGGTGCTCTTGCCAGCGCCGTTTCTACCAAAAACAGCAACCGTTTCGCCGGGGTTCGTGCTGAACGTGATGGGGCCAAGTTGGAATCCAGTGGTCCATTTTTTCGTCAACTTATTGGCGTCAATTGTTAGATGCGCGTGCAAACCTTCCCCCTTGGTAGCGATGTGCCTCCCTCTGCAATAACAAAATGGCAGGCGTGATCCATGGCACTGCCATGATTGCTGTCCCTACAAATAGGTTAATGAGAGTTAACATGACAATGTTGGTAAAAATTCGGCGTCCGTCGATCTGTAAAACGAAGCTTGGGGCTATCCAGCATGGAAAGCTTGCAAGAACACTAGTAAGCAGGGCGCTTGAGAGGTCATTAAGCAAATCACTATAGCCGAGGCCTTGTGTCATAAGTTTTGGAGTGGCTACCACAATCATGAATAAAGTAAACGTGACACTAAAAATGATAACGGCACGTCTTGTGAATATAGTCTGCCAGGCCATGATCCATGCCGTATGAGATACGGCTGCCTGACGCTCTAGCCACGTGAATTGGAGATCTTCTTCAATAAGTAGTGGCACCGTCCAGGAGAGGACATTGCCGCCAATGAGGCATATTAAAAGCGTTAAGTCGACAGGGTTACCAATACTTAGGCTACTAAAGCCCATACCCATAATCAGTAAGAACATAATTTGCAGGTGAGAGCCTCGCCATCTACCTGTCAGGCGTTGCTTTCGCCACACAATTAACGGTGAGCCTTGGTCTTGGGTGGGCCGTTGTATCGATTGCACCTGGTCAGTAGGGTGTGCACTGCGCGGCTTGTTGGCCAGAATGAGGGACATAACAACGGCGCACATTGCAGTAAAAATATGTGTGATGGATAGCGGTCCTAGCGACAAATTTATTGCGATAAGAGCCAACAGATTACCGAGTGCTAGAGACGTCACAAGACCCACCAGTGTGGCTCGGTGAATAGATGACGCCGAGCATCCGATTGAACGCAAAAAGTCGGGCCAGTTTCCTCTTGAATGAATCAGGTCGCGTGACCACTTCATTATTCCTATGGCGCAGGCAATAATTAGGATGAGCACGAGATAAAATCGCATAAGAGTGGCGGCATCGGGGTTTATACTGGGTAGTTTGGTGTTGATGAAGTCACTGAACACATAAAGAAAGAGCGCTAAAATCATGCCCGATGCAGCGAGAGTCGTAATGAGATGTCCCAGGGATGCTCGGACGCGACGAATTAGTTGAAGCGACATCGGTAGAACCAGGTCTTTAAAAGGCATTATATGTGTGAGCGAAGGGGGTCTATAAGTTTTTGTCATCAGTTTGGTACCCACTGCAAGGAAAACTCAACTCCTAATGGGTAATCGACGCCCCTTTCATTTTGTTGAGCTTCAATCGTCGCAAGCTGGCTCAGTCCCTTTAATGCGCTCACGCCGAAACGCATGTCACCGTGGTCAACTGTTATGTACTTTGCCGCAAACGTGAGCCTAGCCAGCCTCTCGATGAACCAATCATTTGAATTATCGGAGTGATTGTCTTGTAAATTTCGGAGTTCCTGTTCGAGACCGGCTGTGATCTCAAACACGTTGCCCCGAAAACCAAGGAATGCGTGTTTTGGCAAAACAAGATCAACGTACAACCCGTCTGGTCCACCTCTCGTCCAGGCTAGCTCCGGCACCAATAGAGTTTTGTGCCGTGGCTTCCAAAAAACATTCAGCCCAGTCCAGGAGAGGGTTGTGTCGCTTGGACGCAGCCTTAACGAGGGAAGCTGTTTCACCAAATTGACTATGAATCGGGCGTGGTGGGCAGGTTGGACTCGAAGGTGTCCCAGGCGTTCGACGTCTAGTCGCCAAGCAGGATCACCCTCTGCAGCATGGTGAAGGAGGCCAACGCCGTATTTTTGCTCTGAGCCAAATCCGTGGGTGTTAGTGCGGTCCAGGTATCTTGCTGTCACGAATGGCATAGCGATCCATAAGGCCACAGGAACAGGTACATCGAGCCTGAGGGTCCGTTGGTTAGTTAGCGATTTATTTTTTGGAGTTGACCCACTTTGGGTAACAGTCGTCTTGGGCTCTGAGTTTTGTTGCCAGACTGCATATGTGAACTCAGGCCCCCGCAGTGGCTCGGCAGCTTCCAAAGCGGCACTTGAGATGCCTAATATGATAATTGCCTGTCGAATCATCATGATGGAATATGCTACCTTGGGCTGGGAAATAAGCAATCGACTTTAGGATTGCGGGAGGTAAAACGTGTCAAACAGCAACGCGTCAAAAATCAGGAAAAAAGTCGCTGTTCTTCTGAACGGCTGTGGTCACCGTGATGGCAGTGAAATTCACGAGGCGGTATTGACCCTTTTGGCGATTGAAGAAGAGGGTGTGGACTGGGAGGCATTGGCGTTGAACTCAGACCAGGCCGCGGTTTTGAACCATCTTGACGGTTCTGTTGACCGCGGTGTTTCGCCGAGGAATATGCTCAAGGAGTCAGCACGTATTGCTCGTGGCAAAATTAAAAATATTACCGAAGTAGATCCTGCCAACTATGTGGCGCTGATCATTCCCGGAGGTAACGGTACGGCGGCTAACTTGTGTAATTTTGCCACCGCGGGAAAAGACATGGTCGTTCAAAATGAAGTGACCCGATTGTTAAGAGATTTCCATGACTCTGGTCGCCCAATCGGCGCGATCTGTATCGCTCCGATGCTTATTGCGGGTGTTTTCGGCAAGTCAGGCGTCAAGATAACCTTGGGTGGGACTGAGGGGGGTGCACCCGAAGCGGCCGCTTATATGGGTGCAAAGGTTCAGCAGTGCGGTGCTCGGGACTGTGTGGTTGATCATGAGCTTAAAATCGTCACCACACCCGCTTATATGCTGGATGCAAGTATTGCGGAAATTGCGCAGGGGATTCGCCAGTTGACGAAGGACGTATTAAAGCTCGCTAAGACAAGTTAGTACTTAGCGAGCGTCATAGAGCCCTCAGTATCATTACTTGAGGCAGCCGGCTGCCGTGAACTCCGAAATAAGATCCACATCCATGGAGGTGCACACCAAACCGTACCGCCAAAGGTCATGCTTACCAAAATCCGGTAACATCCACTTGAACTCCAGTGGGATATCCCGTCCGGAAATAGTCAACGTCGCTACGGTCCCATCTTTTATTTGTTCCGACATAATCAACCCTAAGCCGTGGCTACTGATATCTATGGGCTTGGCCTCCAAAGCCTTACCGTTGACCAGGAATCGTCCAGGCATAAGCCCAGTGAGTCGCTTTCGCTCACTAATCCTTCGTTCTTTTAGACGTAGCTGATACTTAGCCATAAAAAGCTCCCTTCTCAAACACACCCAGCATTCGCCAACCCACAGCGCAACCTATTCCGCGTCCTAACAGAAGTAGCATCGGCAGAGAAATCCCTAGCGTGAGTTTTCTATAAAAAGTCAATAATTACATTAATTTAAAACCTCATAATACACCTCGTCAGGTCGCCTAGGGCGCCGCGGGGTCGTGATCTGGTTAAATTGCCCTGATTTCGTACAATAGTAGGTAGATACCGTTGTTCCAATCCTGATGCAGGTGGATAAATCCTTGAGAAGGAGTGGCCATGCTTGCCTTATTTCCTGAAATTGCCGCTTGTGCGCAGACCGGGGACCTTGAAAAGCTTTCCGTCATGATCCGCCGGTATTTTGCCGGCGATGGTGCTGCAAAGCCTGGCCTTGACGCCGATGATTTGGTGAGAAGCTTCGGCATCCCCGTTCAGACGGAATTTCTTGATTTCCATGGTGCTATTGCGGTTGCGGACCTTAAAGGTCAGATAAAAGCTAAGTTTCTGATCAACAAATCTCTGAACCATGAGCAGCGGCAGTTTATGCTTTGCCATCTTTTGGGGCACTTTGTTCTGCACATTCAGCCGGCCCTGGCAAAAGGTGATTGGAAAAGTTCAGGATTCAAGGAGGAGTTCTGTCCGCTGGGTCGCTATGTGAGTGCCGAAGGTTTATCTGGGATGTCGGCCCATGAGTTTGCAGCCGAAGATTTATCTGATCGATTTGCAGCAGCACTGTTGATGCCGGCCGCCATGGTGAACCGTGCCATGGAAAAGCTTGGCGATATTGGTAAGGTTGCACAAGTCTTTGGCGTCAATTCACAATTAGTTGCTCGACGTTTGGATGACTTGACTGGTAAACCTACGGAGGGGTCGGCGCTACGAGCGGGTGCTACGGTCTTGAAAAAAAACCAATCAACCACGTCTCAACAGGAACAAGACGCGCCGAGGCCAAATGACGTTCCACCAAGCCAGCTGATCAGAGACGTTCACCAAACCGTGCATCCAACCTCGCGCGCCGTAGCGACCCATTCGTATAGTGATGCAGCCCACGGCGAGCATCGGCCTCGTGAGCGCGAAGATTCGGAGTTGAAGGGTATGGCCCGGATTCGCGAGCTGGCTCGTAAACTGGATAAATTCGGTGACAGATCAAAATAGAAACATGGACCAAAAAGTAAGTGCGGGTCAAACAAGACCACTCTGGAATCCCAGCGGAAAACGCCTCGACAGCTCTATGATGAAGAAGTTTCTCGAGCTTGTTTACGCAGATGGCCGGATAAAATCTAAGCGTTGGGATGAGCTATACAAGTGGTCAATCCATGAAACTAACGACTTCTGGCAACTGTTAAGTGAATTTCTCAGCATCAAATGGCGAAATCGTCCCAAGCAGGCATTTGCCCCTGGCGACAGCATTCGCTCAAGTCGGTGGTTTGAGGGCGGAACGCTTAATTTTGCAGAAAATCTTTTACCGCCACCAGATGAACGCGTTGTACTGATTTGTGTGGCGGAAGGTGCGCCCGTCTGCGAATGGACTGGATTGAAACTTTGGAACGATGTCGCAAGATGTGCGGCCGCATTGGAGTTGGCTGGAGTAAAACCAGGCGATAGAGTCGCTGGCGTTTTGATAAATGGCCCGGAAGCAATTATTTGCATGCTTGCCACAGCCGCTATCGGTGCTATCTGGTCATCATGTAGCCCAGATTTTGGCGTGCAAGGAATCAAGGATCGCTTATCGCAGGTGAGCCCAAAGATCGTTTTTAGTACGTCCTCCTATAACTATGCGGGTAAGCGCGTCCAAAATCTTGCTCAGACCCAAGATGCTATTGCCGGTATGTCGCCGAAACCGCGATTAGTCGCGATAGACCACTTCCATCGTGGCCAAGATGATTTTGCTAAGTTTTGTCAGTCAAGGGCGCTGTCAGGAGAAGGGCCTTTGGCCATTCGTTTTACAGAGCGTAAGTTCTCGGATCCGCTGTACATCATGTTTAGTAGCGGAACCACGGGACTTCCAAAATGCATTGTACACGGTGTTGGTGGTACTCTGCTTCAGCATAAAAAAGAATTATCGTTGCACAGCGATCTTGGTCCTGGGGATCGACTCATGTTTTTCACGACCTGTGGATGGATGATGTGGAACTGGATGGTGTCGGCATTAGCAGTCGGTGCGAGTGTGGTTACCTTTGACGGCTCACCAGTTCATCCAAGTCCAGCCGTCTTGTGGGATACTTGCCGTTCACATCGAGTGACTCACTTTGGCACAAGTCCAAAATTTATTTCTGTTTGTTTGGGTTCGCCCGCTTTTGATCCGAGCGCTAACGGTCCCCTTGGTGATCTGCGAACTATATTGTCTACAGGCTCGCCGCTTCTGCCTGCACATTACAACTGGATTTATAGGAATTTTCCTGGGGTGCATCTAGCATCTATCAGTGGCGGTACCGACATCATCGGATGTTTCATGCTGGGTAATCCAATCCTCCCAGTTTATTCCGGTGAGATCCAGTCGCCTGGTCTGGGTATGGCGATTGAAAGCTGGGACGATAACGAAAATCCTATCAAAAATAAAAAAGGCGAACTCGTTTGTGTCAAACCATTTGTATCCATGCCAGTTGGGTTTTGGAACGATTATGACGGCGAGCGGTATCGGAAAGCCTATTTTGACCACTACCGATCAAAAGATGTTTGGCGCCACGGTGACTTTGTTGAATTCACAGATCACGGTGGGGTCATAGTTTATGGTAGGTCGGATGCGACACTAAACCCTGGCGGTGTGCGAATTGGGACATCAGAGATTTACCGAGCCGTGGAATCACTTGCATTTGTTGCTGACTCCCTGGCTATCGGCCAAGATTACGGTGATGATTCTCGAGTTGTGCTCTTTGTACGACTTGCTCACGGAGCAACTTGGTCCAAAGAATTTGAACAGACCCTACGGTCACACATTCGCGCCGAGTTGACTCCGCGACATGTCCCAGCCGTTATCTTGCCGGTAAAAGACATCCCATATACAAGAAGCGGTAAGAAGGTCGAGTTGGCCGTGTCAAAAGTTATTCGGGGCGAGGAGGTCACCAATAAGGACGCTCTCTCAAACCCCGAATGTCTCTCAGAATATGAAGCACTAAAAGCTTTACTAAACGCCTAGATTAAAGCGTCTCGATCGTACACGCTACGACTGGATTTGGGACAACGGGGCGTGAGCAAGTGATCTTGCGAGCGCCGACGGCACGGTAGCTCGGGTTGATGCCGGCGGGAACCGTGGCCCCATTTGCCTCAAGCACTTCGTAGAGATCGTTAGACGTTTTGCCCATGACGCCGGTTTTAGCCTCTACAACGTGAGTGTTAGGATTGACAGCTGAATAAACACAGCGTGCAGGGCTGTCTATTTCATTCATGTTTTTTTGGCAACGGACATCCGTAATTGTGAGATTCGTTGCGCCATACATTGGCTCAGTATCAACGACGCCCCAGGTTTCTAAAACATCCATCATGCGCGATGCGTCTTCGGCATTTACCTGAGTCTCATCGCCAGCTGTTGCATCAACCTTTATCTTTTTGCGAGCCGTGATCACGCGACTTGTTATCTTTTCGACATTGACGGCATCGCCAGCTCCGGTGATCTGCATTGGTTTTTTAGATGTTTGAATGAACTCGTGAGCAGTCTTTACCGCGGGTGACTTGCAAATCGCTCGGTGAAATAGGTTATCAGTAACAGGCGTCACAGAGGTGAAAACTTTCTTATCATACGTAGCAGGATTCCCTGCAGCGTCTGCGTACTCGTAGTGACCGTTCATCGTGACCGTTTTGTTCGAACAGGTCGACGGCATTTCGATATCGACGACGTATGCTTTATTTGAATCTAAACTAATTTGCTTAGATGTGGTCTCTACCTGTTTTGTTTCGATCATTTCAACGGAGGCAACCGAAACTGGGCCCCAGTCTGCCGTAATAGCTCCGTCGACAGATAACTTTACTATGGTCCAGCCATAGCTTTTACCTTCAACACAAACCGCGGGTTGAATCCAGTTGTCATTGGTTTTTTGAGTTTCAAATAATTCAACCACTGGATTGGCGGGTTCAGTTGGTTCCGGGTACTGCCAATTTTGAGACACGCTGAACTCACGAGGAGTGCAGCGTTCTTCTTTTTCAATTTTGATCAGGTATTCGCCGGCCGTCAGCGGGATGACTTTGCGGTGAGTGGCGCTCAGTTTTGAGCCTGTTTGATGGGTGTCGTGACTGCACGACAAGATAAGTGATGAAATTGTCGCGATGGCAATTGTCAGAACATTTCGTGTCATAAGGTTATCTCCCTTGAAGTCCGTTGTTGTGAAGAAGCTTCTAACAGCTTTTTATTAAAAAGGATAGAATTGGCCAGCCAGTTAGCTGATTTTATTAAATTAGTTAATATAAGCTGGTTTTATGGGTCGTGCGTTTTGATTTAAATAGAAGTTTTTATTGATAAAAATAGAAAATTCCTCAAGGTTTGGCCAAGCTCGACCGCTAACCTGAAAGCCTCGTCGTTTGAGGCATTACATGCTTGGAGGACTTATGAGACAGGCCATGAATAAGGTCATTGCGTTAGACGCGGACGTCGCGGCCCCACGTGCGAGGGGCGGATGGAAGGTCGGAATGAAGACCTTTGGTACGAAGCACTTCATCAATGTTGTTGCCAAGGACGTTTCGGTCTCCGGGATGCTCGTCAAAGTTGAGGATCCAAAAATAGTCGCGCCGTTCCAAACGAAAACGCTACTTGAGATGGTGTTTTATCCTGATGGCAAGACAGTTAAAGAAGAGATTCGAATGACAGGCGTTGTTATCAGGTCCGTTTGTGATGAAGCAAACCAGAATCGCAAAGATATGTTTGGCATTCGTATCACTGAAGCGCCCGAGGCCTTTGAAAAAGCAGTGGAGCATTTTCTCCAACAAGCAAGTTAATCAAAGCTCAGTCGATATACTTATAATCCATCAAGTAATGACAGCCTTTGGTCGCATCGGCGTCCGATACAAACTTGTCAGTATCTGCCAGGTTAAGACCACTGCGGGCTGCGAGCTCGTTTGTTGAACTTGCCGCGACGACGGTTTCGAATGCAAGCTTTGCAGCAACCAGCATGCCGTCAAAATCAATCAGGTCCGCGTGGTCGGATGTTTTGTGGTAATGCGGGTTATTTGAAACGCCAGTGTGGAAGAAAATCCCAGGGATTCCTTTATTCATAAACGATGCGTGATCACTCCCACCCTCAACTTTGCTAGTAAACTTGAGCTTGTGTGAAGGGTATTTTTGGCCCAATGTCTTGGCGGTGGCGTCTCCCCACTTTGAGGTGGTCGTACCGATTGCTGCGATCGCATTACCGAATGTCTTGGCGTAACCGATCATGTCCAAATTAATCATGAAAACATGTTTTCCAATTGGCACAGCCGGATTGGCTACATAGTGCCTAGAGCCTAACAATCCTTCTTCCTCGCCCGAAAACCACATAATGAGTACAGATCGTTTTAGATTCTGGCGCATAGCAGATAAAGACCTTGCGATGCTAAGAAGAGCCACCGCTCCTGAACCGTTATCATCGGCCCCATTACAAATACCGTCATTGCCGGGGCCGCTACTGCACGTGTATCCTTTGTTGGTCGTTCCCGCATGATCCATGTGCGCGCCGATCACAACATACTCATTTTTTAAGGTTGGGTCTGAGCCTTCAATGATTCCAATAATGTTACTAGACGTCTTGCCTTGGGTGGGCCCCACCGTCACTTGAAAGTTTTGTCGGTAATCACCAAACGCAGGTTTAATGTCATAACGTCTCAGTTCGCCGATTAAAAAATCCGCGATCAGTTCATTTTCCTTGGTGCCGGCAAGTCGACCAGAAAATTTATCTTGAGTGATAAACATCAGTTCTTCATTCATAATATCTTTGGAAAATAACGAAAGAGATGTGTCAGTAGATAAGCCCGAGGTGGGGTGTTTTAGCCTGAATTTGAGTGCCGACGTGCCACTCGCCCGATTGATGACCATGTAGTCGCTAAATGTCGAAAGGTGTCCATTTAGCTTGGCCTGATAGATAAACCGTCCTTGGGATTCCAGGGGCTTTTCCAAGGGGATTTTTTTAGACGGAGAAGCGCAGGATTCGCCTCGTTGAACCACGCAAATATCAGCGTCCATTTTTGTCGGAAACGATACCATGATGGTCTTCTCGGAGGGCTTCGATGTGTCACCCAGAGCAACAAAAACATCAGAGCCTAGGGATTTTACCTTTGAACCGCCTTGAGACGGGTAGCAGCTCGCGAGAGCTACCACAGATAATCCAATCGCAATGATGCAACGTCGTGTCATGGATATGGGGACCTCTAAATAAGTCTTCCATTATCGGCCAGAGCGATGAGTTTCTTTAGATTAAGGCTAAAAGTTCAAATATTGCCTATGATTGGGGAGACTTTTTAGAAATTTGGAAGGCTTATGGGAAGCCATGAAAATCTTTAAAAAAGTCACCTCAAGAAAAGTAAATTCCACCGTGATGCGCTTTTACTCCAAAGGAGCTCTCAATGCGCTTCAAAGCTGATTGATCCGAGGTTGGTCCGTGCCAACTTACATAACCGCTGTCCAGGATCGTGACCGAGTCAGACAGGCGTAGGGCTAGACCGATGTCATGAAAGGATACGAGAAAGGTTGATCCTTGATCAGCCATCCTTCTCGCTAGACCCATAAGATCGGAGGCAGCTTTTAGATCAAGGGGAGCCAGTGGCTCATCCCAAATGTAGTATCTAGATTGCGAAACCAAAGACTGGGCAAGCAGGGTCTTTTTGCGCTCGCCTGTGGATAGCTCTGTAAATGGGCGATCGAGGAAGTTCTGGATACCCATAGTTGTTGAGCTTTGAACGGCCGCAGCTTGGTCAACATCTGTTGGGTGGCCTTTGTGCTTCGTCCATCGTCCCCATAAAACGACGTCTTTTACGGTGTAAGCAAAGGGGGCTGCATGCTGAGACTCAACGTAACTTATCAAATCAGCGCGTTCAAAATTATTTAACGTCGCCAGATTTTTGTCGTCAATATGAATGCTTGAGTTGTCAGATAGGGGAATCAGTCCTGCTATGGATCTGAGGAGCGTGGTTTTACCGCTACCGTTTGGTCCAACAATAGCATGGAGTGCCCCTTTATTAAAATTAACGCTAGCATCGTTAATGATGCTTCGGTTTTGAGACGAATGAATAGTCAGATTTTTAATGATGATCATGCGGAGGCCCTTCGCACGAGCAACCAGAGAAAATATGGCGCGCCAATCATCGTCGTGATAAGTCCAACATCCATATCGACGGGCGCGCGTACGGTGCGGGCGGCCAGATCCGCGCTGACAGCTAATATGGCTCCCAGTAGCGAGGAGATTATGAGTACCGTTCGCAGTTGCTGTCTTGAAATGAGCCTTGCCATGTGAGGAGCCACGAGTCCAAGAAACGGTAGGGGTCCACCAAAGCTGATGGCTGATCCAATGAGCACTGAAATAACAATGAGAATAAGTTTGTAGCTTCGCGCGACATCGACTCCAAGTGATTTTGCAGAATCATCGCCAAGGGACATGACGTCGACTCCTGGAGCCAAGCTCCAAGCTGCCGACAAACAAACTAGATATGCTAATCCCATACCTGCAGCGTGATCCCACGAGCGTGCGGTAAAACTGCCCATGAGCCAATGTTGCAGATTACCGCTACTTCCTCGTTCCATGAGAATTGATATACAAAGCGATGTGCCAGCCGCTAAAAATGCATTCAGGGCAAAACCACCGAGCAAAAGCCTGGCAAGGCCAGAGTCTTGTGGATTTATGGATCCGAGGCTTCGACCGTGTTTCAGCCTCAAAAGACTGAGGGACGCCAGTGTGGCCAAGATCGCACCGATCGAGGATACAATAACACTGCGCTCCATTTGGATGCCGTTAGTCACAGCGACAAGTGTGGCGAGAGCTAGCGCAAAGGACGCCCCCGCTTCGGTTCCGATGATGGATGGTGTCGCCAATGAATTTCGAAATAAAGATTGGCTTAAGGCGCCAGCCGCTGCCGTACCAGCACCGGCGAGAATAGCTGTAAAGACGCGGGGCGCTCTAATAGCACTAAGGATCTCCCAATCTGCTCCCATACCGGTAGATCCGACAGCAAGACTCAGTCCCGCTGCAGAGCAAAGCAAAATTGTGAGGCCAAAGATCTGTCTGTTCATGATTCAAAACTAGCATTATTTGTTGCGAACTCCCACGGCAAAGCTAACATGCCTGGCTGTCGCAAATGATGAGGCGGCCTTATTTTTTGGGGAGAATTTGACCTTATATGGATCAAATGAGTGATGTCTCGCCGGTAGAGCCCAATTTACATGTAAGTTGGAAAGAGCGTCTGAGGGGTGAATTTGAGGCGCCCTATATGCAGGCTTTACGCACATTCTTGGTTGGGCAATTCAAGCAGGGTAAAGTCATCTACCCCAAGCCGGCTGAATGGTTTGCGGCCCTTGATGCGGTGCCCTTTGACGCCGTCAAGGTGGTGATCATCGGACAAGATCCCTATCATGGTGATGGACAGGCTCACGGTTTGTCGTTCAGCGTAAGACCGGGTGTGGTGCTGCCGCCTAGTCTCGTAAATATTTTTAAGGAACTTCATGCGGATCTCGGAATTCCGCCATCAAGGACCGGCTCTTTGCTGTCTTGGGCTCATCAAGGTGTTTTGCTACTAAACAGCGTCTTGACCGTTGAGTCTGGTCGACCTGCAAGTCATCAGGGCAAGGGGTGGGAGGTGTTTACCGACCGCATCATCGAGCGTTTGGCATCAGAAAAAGAGGGGCTGGTTTTTGTTCTTTGGGGTGCTTACGCTCAAAAGAAAGGCGCTTTTATCGACCGTAAGCGCCACCTTGTGATCGAATCGGCGCACCCGTCACCGCTTAGCGCTCACCGAGGTTTCCTCGGTAGCCGACCATTTTCAAGAATCAACAAATGGTTAGAAAAAAAGGGGAGCGCCCCCATTAACTGGGCCCTTTAAGCTCCCTCGATTAAATTTAGGATGAGTGACCCTCAAGCTGCTGAGACAAGTAGTTCTGCAGTCCCACGTCCTTAATCACACTGAGCTGGGTCTCAATCCAGTCGGTGTGTTCTTCTTCGCTGACTAGAATTTTTTCCAGAAGGTCACGTGTGCCGTGGTCACTACACTCCCAGCATAGCTCTATGGCCTTACGAAGCCTAGGGATGGCGCGGTTTTCGAGCGCTAGATCACATTCGAGCTGCTCTTTTACGTCTTCACCGATATTTAGTTTATCGAGCTTTTGAAGATTGGGAACACCCTCAAGAAAAAGAATACGATCGACGAGTGCGTCGGCATGCTTCATTTCGTCAATGGATTCTTTATAGATTTTTTGGCCAATTTTGGTGAAGCCCCAGTTCTTGCACATTTTTGCATGGAGGAAGTACTGGTTGATGGCGGTGAGTTCTCCGGTGAGAATGTCGTTGAGTGCGGAAATGACTTTTGAATCGCCCTTCATGATTTCTACCCCCTAATGATAATTAGCCGCGCACAGCGGCCCCATACTGTCGCAGGAAACTACCTATAAACACAACTAAAAAAGGATTAAACGGGATGATCGTGACGGTTTTACTGACAGCGTGTGATTGTCGACGTTTGCTGCTTGGCAGGGGATTCACATTTCACGAGGGCTTGCACGTCTTGAACACATGCGCCGCAGCTGGTGCCAGCTTCGCATTTGGTGACGATCTGGCGAAGTGACTGACCTTGTTGGGCCATCTCGCGAATCTGACGGTCAGAAACACCTTTGCAAAGGCATATAATCATGGGCACCCTCGGTTGCATGTGCATCTTGATAAGCTGGGAACTTCAAGATCATGCCCTAATTGAGAATCGTTCTCAATAGTTTTTTTGAGAATGATTCTCAATTAGGCGCCTAAATTTTAATCTTTTTGAAGAGGTCTTTGGCTTTGTTTTCAATGTCTTTTTTGGCCTTTTCAGACTCGACTCCGCCCTTGTCCTTCAAAGCCTTTTGTAGCTCAGCTTGGAGATTTTTGAACTCAGTCTCCTTGCCCTTAAGAACGCCAGTGAGCCCACTTTTTGCTTTGTCGTATTCGCCGGTCAGCCGGGCTTTTTCAGAACCGATACGTCCGTCGACGAATGATTTAAGTTTTGCGCGAGCCTGATCAATCTTTTGTTTAAGATGCGTCTGAAGACCTGACGCCAATTCTGAACCAAGATTCGAATCAAATCCAATTTTTTGGTGATTCAAGTTGCCGGACAACGAAATCTTCATCGTCAGTGTCTTAATTCTATCGGTAGCACTCTTGAGAGCTGATGCAACGATCTCAGACTTTGCCCCCGTTTTAAAGCGAGGATCTTTGACAGTTTGGTTAATGACAGCTTCAAGCTTATCTCCGTCAAACGTCGCAGACGTTTGCAGCGTTGCTGTCGATGGCAGAATTCCAAACTCTACATCTTGGCCAGAGGAGAATAGGTACTCTGGAAATGGCAATGATCCCACCGATAAATTAGCCTTGGCTTCAGCGGAAGACTGATCAAGGGCCACGTTCAACTTAATGTCACGAAACTCTTGCTTTGGAGCATTACCTTCAAGTTTCAGGGTTATTGGCGCTTTTACCAGCTCTGGGTCGGTTGACACATTCATAAGTTGCCCCGAGAAGTCACCGGTGAACCCTTCTGGTGAGGACTTGCTTGATAACTCAGCTCGTTTCAACCAAACCAGCGGATACCCTGTGGTGACCGGGAACCTGTAGGTACGTCCAGCCCCTCGAGGGTGGGGTACGAATTCTGGCTTCTCGGTTTTCTTTCCAGCGTTTCGATCTGGTATATAGGCTTTGGCTTGGTCGATCAGTCGTGTCACTTTGACCAGCTTATCCCCAAGCAACTTAGACAATAGAGATTTGGTAATGCTGTCCTTATCAATTGATGGGATTTTAAATCGATTTTGAAGGGCCTCGAGATCTTTGCGAGCGGCCTCATCGATCTCTTTCAAGCTCGCATTAAATCCGTCAATATCAGTCTCAAGCTGCTTTTGTCCGCCTTGATAGGATTTCACCATCTCATCAACCTTGGCCACGTCAGCTTTTAGAGCGTCGAATTGTGATTTAGCGGTTGCAGGGTTCGATACGTCAACTTTGGTGGACCTTATCTTATCAAGGACAGCTTTCGCGGCTTCGGGTTTTGGTAGTTCATCAATGCGCTTAGTCCATTCCGCCTTTTTATTTGTGAGGGATGCTTGGAGGTCTTTTATTTTTGCCTCGGCCTGTAACTGCTCGCGGATTTCGGTTAGTTGTGCGCTGGCATCAGTTCCACCCAAAATGTTGGCGATGTCACCTAAGATGTTGTTTTTTGAGCGCGCCTCGGCCTCCGCCTCAAGTTCGGAGCGAAGTTGGGACGTGATGGATGGCGAGCTGTCAGGCTTTGGGGGAGGCGGAGGAAAGACATCGCCCGGGGATTTGCGTAGGGAGTTTAACGTGAGGCCGGTGACCGAGGCCTCTGAGATGACAAGTTTTGCGCGTAAAAGCGCATCCCAAAGTAGCGCAAATTTGATTTTATCTAAGGAAACAGTGTTGTGGGTTGGGGTGTCTTTGTCAGTGACCTCAAGACCCTCAAGGGTCAATGATGGTTCGGTAAAACTTAAGTGCAGTGTCCTGATGTCAACTTGTGCTCCGTGAGCCCATGACGCAGCATATTCGGCAGCCCTGCGAACATGGCCATCTAAAAAAAGGAAGGTGTAGGCCCAAATTCCACCCAACAAAACAGCTATAGGCACGATGGCCTCTATTCTTATGGGACCTTTTGATCGTTTTTTCTCGTTTTTGACGACTTCAGTCATTTGCTCATCCATTGACGTAAATTAATGGGTTAACCCTTCATGTCCTCGTAGCGCACATACCACTTATAAATGCTTGTCGCCTGAAGGGCTTTCCAAAGAGCCGTATTCTTGTACCGCTCTACAAAGGTTTTCCGATATTTGATCACGGCAATCCGAGATAGTACGTAAATAACCGGCATGAGTGTCACCGCGAGCACTCCGGATCCCATGACGATGGAATTATTGAATCTCGTAAGCGGAATGATCGGCATGTTGTACAGTGATGTGAAGGTTGCGCGAAGAGACGGAGATTCCAGAACGGCAGCGCCGATACTCGCGGTGATGGGGTCTAGGAGATAGGCTATGAAACTAAAGAAAAAAGCTGCGACAAATGCAGCTCCAGCTTGAATTCTAAAAACTAGAATCATCAAAAAAATTAGGATTGCCTGCAGCGAAAACGCCGGCGAAAGTCCCAGTACAAAACCGGCGGCGACACCCCAGGCGATCTGATTGGTGCCGGTTTCACTATTCAGTAGTTTAATTAAACCAAAAATTTGCTTGAGAAGAATCGTCAATGCTTGGCCCCCCAGTTCAACTGGACGCAGTTATTGCTAGAGCTCTCATTAAGCACTTTTCAAACGAATTGGTCAAATTTAGATCCAGGCGCTGGATCTCAGAAAAAAAATCAGTCTAGCGCGGCTTGGACTTCGTCTGCGTTGCAGTAGGGTAGCCTGCAGCCGGTCGGAATGCGAGTATTGATCATGGCGGCGATGGCTGCTGCCGAGTGGCCCTCACGTGCAAGCCCGCGGGTCACTTTAGAGAAAATGGCCTCAACCTCTGCTGAGATGTCCTTTTGAGTGCTTGCATCAGATTCATTTTTATCCATTTTAGCTGCAATTTTCATCAGCTCGTCGGCCTTAGTTGTGGACCAACCTTCACGGGCTGCCGATTCGGATATGTTTTTGATTGTGCCCGCTTCTACTTCGAGTAGCAGTATTTTCGAAATCATATCGGCGGCCCATGTTGGGCAGGAGTCGTTTGCTATTGGTTTGTCAGTTTTCATGTGGTCAAAAACTCCCGCGGCAAATGAGTTGTCTTGCGTCTAATGCGCAAATATAGGTCCTCGGAGCTGGCCCGAGATAGCATGTTTTCCAGGGGTGTCGCAATCAAAATGATGATTTTTTGTGCTATTTGGGATG
>CAYOEM010000002.1:282816-302478 GCA_964402975.1 uncultured Polynucleobacter sp. | reverse complement strand
GTGCCGGTTATTCGCGATGGTCAATTCACGTTGGCGGAGTCTAACGCCATCCTGCGTTATCTCGTTCGTCGGTATAAACTCGATAATTTTTACCCGACTGGGCTTTCTGAGCAGGCCACCTTGGATATGTGGTGGGAATTTTGTTCGGCACACATCAATAAGCCGTTAATCGATTTGGCGTGGAACAAGATTATGGTTAAAAAATATGGGGGCCAGGTGGATCATGGCGCTATCACGAAAGCGGAAAAAGGATTAGCCCGGGATCTTCCGGTGCTGGAGCATCATTTGATGGGACGAAGTTTTCTTGCTGGCCCGACCTTAACACTTGCAGATATTAATCTGATGCCTTATGCAGTTTATGCCGCAGATGTCCTGCCGCTTAGAGATTTTCCATATTTTGAAGCCTGGATAAAAAAAGTTGAAGAGCGCTCGTCTTGGACCACGGTTGCGCGCTACAGTGGCAAAGCATGAGATCGTAGGCTTACTGTCTTGATCCGCGGACTGAGCCTGGTTGGCCATCGCACATTTCGCCGGTGCTGGTGTGCCCGCTACCACCAGAAAGTTTGGCGCCTTCGAGTGTGGAGTCCTTAAGATAGACTCGACCTCCGTGAGCGCCGCAGCCTTCGGCCAATCGACTGCCGCCATTGGCATGGATGACACCAGCGGCTGACGACGTGAGTTTGATGATGCCACCATTACTGACTTGGCCGTCGTTGTTATCCGTGACGCCATTTGCAAAGATTTGACCCAGAGAGCTATTGGACGCGAAGAGGCTACCACCGTCGGAGGAGTTTTGCTGACTCAGGTTGACTGCGCGACTTCCGTCGATCAAAATGTCGTCAGTCACAACGTTGTAAAGTTCGATGCTTCCGGGATGCCCGGCTCGCGCAGTCGCGCCGCAGCATACTTGGCCGCCCCTGGCATCAATTTTGCCAATATTGATGGTGCTGTTGCTTGAAATCGACAGGTTCTTACCGTCCGACGGGGTTTCGCTGGCTTGAGTCATGTCAAGGCCTCGCGCGTTGATTCCCGCAATTTTCGAAATACCTGCCCCAGCTCCTCTAATGGCAATGCGACTTGGCCAATCGGTAGCTCCAAGCTTATTTAGATCAATTTCGGGGAAGCTGCCCTCTCCAATGTCGAGTACAAAATCACCGGTGCCTTTCAATGCGAATGCAAATGCTCGCTCAGGAGTTGCGAAAGGTTGTTCCGCCGAGCCAAGTCCCTTTGCGTCATGCCCCTGGACTCTGACAAAAACCGGAGTGTGAGACGCGAAACTTTGTAGTAGTGGGCCCGCAGGTGGCAAGTAACATCCATACTCACTGGACGAACACGGTGGACCGACAAAAAATGGACCTGATGCCACACAGTTTTGTTGGCCGCGTGACGAACATAATTGGGTGGCGTGGATGGCCTTGCCGTAAACTCCCGCGATCACTGTGCCAAGTGTTAAGTTTTCTGGGTCAATTTTTGCGATCTCTGCCGCCTTAAATTGATCGGTCGTGATGCAGCCAACCTGGCCATCGACGGTGCAGGGCGCAAGCACGTCGATCGACACCGTTCCATCCGAGGTCAATTTTTGTTCGGAATTTTGCTCACGATTTATCGAGGTCGACGAATCAATAGGTTTTGCTGATGATGGCGTACCCGGTTCGGGCTGACAGCTTATCAACAGCATCATGAAACTTAAAATTGTGACGGCAAACCTCAGCTGCATCCCAATCTTTCCCATCAAGGTCTCAATCTTTCGAGGGTTTTAATCGAAAGATATAGTTTCTCACCTGGAGGGATCGGAATGCTGCGACTGGGGGTTAATTCGAGACCTCGTTTTAACAGCGCGCAAAGAGGTGATCCTGGCGTACTCAAAGGGTTTTTCAACAAGCATTGGGTTTTTATAAAATGACTGAAGCGGGAGTTTGAAATTGAACCGTCATGTAACTAATCAGCGCATTTAAAAACTAAAACACTCCGGTCGATTTTAATGCTTTGATGAGTTCAGTCATAGGAAGGCCAATAATGGCTGATTGGTCCGCGGTTACATCTTGGAAAAGCGTGCGGCCTTCCCCCTCGATTCTGTAGCCGCCGACAGATCCCTGCCACTCCCCAAGGGCCACGTAGTCAGATATTTCTGAATCGGTCAGCCGGCGCATCACCATCGGTATATCAACCAAACCTTGATGGATGGTTTCTAGGCTACCCGAAGCGTTAACTTTTACGAGACAAAAGGCTGAATAGAGGTGATGAGTTTTGCCTTGGAGGGTTTTAAGTTTTGCTCTGGCGACTTCCGCCGTCGGAGCTTTATCAAACACAGCACCCTCAAAACCTAGCACTTGATCAGCACCTATAACAATCGTTCCAGCAGGGGCGTGCCTGGCCACGTCAATTCCCTTGAACTCTGCGCGCTTTGCAGCAAGTATTGGCGGTGGCAGCCCAGAAATCGTTTTTTCGTCTCCGGTCGGGCTGATGGCTTCAAACGTAAAGCCCGCATCCTTCAGTAATTTCTGCCGAAATGGAGAGGAACTAGCAAGTATGAGCTTAGGTTGGGTCATGGTAGTCCAGGGTCTATCAAATTGCTTTGCGTGTGCTTGGTTAATGTGCTCTTATTCTGCCTGACTATGTTTGATCACGCTTCAGATTCAGCTGACAACTCCTTGGATGGAGACTCGGACGACAAGTTCGCTCCGGAGGAATTTTTGCGGCTTGCTCTGAACCCGGACTCTACCACAGCACGCGGTGCCAGGCTATTCAGGACTGATGTGCGTCAGTTTATCAATTGGCGTTGGCAGATGGCCCATCAGATCTCGAAGGCCGAGCAAGCCATAAAAGTAATTGACCTTGATGTTGCTGAAGAACAGGGCTTCGCACAGTTAGACGAAATATTTAACGCGGGTGCTACGCCCTACTATATGTCTCTTGCCCGTCATCAATCTGAGGGCAGTCTTTGTCCCATCAGACTTCAAGCAGTGCCTCGCAGTGAAGAGCTGATCGACAGGCTTGGAGTGGCAGATCCTTTGCTGGAAAAAGAACACTCACCGGTCAGGGAAGTTGTTCATCTCTATCCGGACCGCGTGGCTTTTTGTGTGGCCATGCTCTGTCCGGTGTACTGTCGGTACTGCTATAGAAAACGACGGGATGGTGAAGACGGTCTACACTTTAACCGCGGTATCGTAGACCGCGGTATTGACTATATTGCATCAAATAAATCGATTAGGGATGTGCTCATCACAGGCGGTGATCCGTTCATCGCGAGTGATCAGGCCATCGAAAGTCTGGTGGCTAGAATCCGTGCCATACCTCATGTGGAGATCATCCGTTTTGGTACGAGAACACCCGTCACGTTACCTTACCGTGTGACAAAATCTCTTGGACAAATGCTGGCAAAATATCATCCAATTTTTGTTAATACTCATTTCAATTGTCCAGAGGAATTGACGGATGAGGCTAAGTTGGCCGTGTCTAATCTCGTGGATGCTGGAATTCCAGTAGGAAACCAATCCGTTCTATTAAAAGGCGTGAATGACGATTACGGCAGAATGTATGACCTGCTCCGTGGCTTACTCAAATTTAGAGTTCGCCCCTATTATTTATTTCATCCTCATAACGTGGCAGGCACTGAACATCTCAGACCGACCGTCGATGCGGGTCTGGCTATTATGAAAAAGCTCCGTGGAAATATCACAGGCCTCGCCATTCCCACCTACATTGTCGATACGCCTAGTGGGAAAGTCCCTGTCGGGCATAACCATATCTTAGGCCGCGACGGAGAAGACTTAATACTTGAGGATGTTCGCGGTGAGATCTGGCGTGAGCGTGGTGTGGTTCAGGATCAAAAGTAGCTATCCCCACCTAGTTTGGTGGGGACGAGCATTAAAATCTAAAAGTGTTCGATTTAGATAGGTCTAGTTGTCCCAGCAGGGTGCCCCCATGCGTCTCGGGTCGTTGCAGCAGGCTCCACGAGATTGAAAAACAAACGACGCCGTGTCACGTCGCCCCCTAAAGAAATTGCAATCGGATGATGACCGTAGTCGACATAAATCATTTAAGCCACTCGTCCAGCTTTCGTGGCCGCCAACCCAGCATGAGCCATTGGTTGGGGCTGCTGTGACGGCCTCACAATTTGCTGCAGCGTTGGCCATAGCCTCCGCACAGCGAGGAACACATCCTCCCTCATTCAGAGCTCTGCCCGAGGCTCTAAGATTTGCAACGGCGTTGGCGCAGCGATTCTCAATTTCGGTTAAGGTCATAGGTAACCCCGTCGATGAGCACGCATTAAATCTGATTGAATTTATTGTAGATGTCTGGCAGGCATTCAATACTATGGGTTTGCTGATCCTTATCTCGTTTTCGCAGAGTCCCGCCAAACCACCGCCAAGCCCAGGACCTCCAAAACACTCAATATTTTTAGCTAATTTGTTTCCGAGATCACATACCGCGGACGCAAATGCAGCTTCGGGTCGAACCCTGGCAAGACATTGAGACACCGTACAACTGATCTGAGCGGCCGCGTTAAAGCCACCTATTACTGACTGAATGCAAGCATTATCCTTACATTGAGACGCGAGTCTCAGGATGGTTTTTGTGCTGTTTCCAGCACAGGCTAAGATGGCTTTGTCTGTGCTCTCAAGTTTCGCTAGGAGTTCAATGATCCTTCGCCCTAAATCAATAAACTCGCCGGGACCAGGAGCATTGATTTGTAATGAGTTGGGAGCGGACGTTGCGCCTAAACTGCTGGAGGACGACGTTGCCGGGCGGGGTGGCGAGACTGGGGGAGGCAGCGGAGTTGAGGTGCATTTTCGTCGAAACTCAACGCATCCGGGAAGATTGCTGGTACGCCATTCTGCGCTCGGCGCATTGGATAGCAACTGAAAAGATCCCCCTTCGGTGAACTGGATTTGCTCCGCTACGGAGGGACTTCCCGTTTCACCGGGCTTACCACATGCAGTCACAAACACAGAGACTATAAAGGCCAAAGTTAATGCTGCTGGAGTTTGCATATAGAATCCTTTCAATATTATCTCTCACCCAAACTTTTTGGGGATCGGCTTTTAATGAAGGTAACTTGATTTTTTTAAAAATTGGCAGTTATTCTGGAGTGGTATGCTTTTTAGGAACGAGTCGAGTCACAACAACTGTTACCGGGGAGTTGGTAACTAGGCGTTTAGAAAGCGGTAATGAATGTGAGGTGTTGAAAGGGCAGCCTGGATCGGAAATAGTGCTTTTTACCACAAAAGATCAACTGTTTCCGGAGGTTTCCCTCGTCTCGACCCAGGCTGTTAGAGAATACTTAGCGCTTGTTTGGGAGCAATACAAGCTCGCAAATCGAAAAATGCGGACCACACTGCTGGACGAGGTCTGTCGCAATCTAAAACTGCACCGCAAAGCTGCCATCCGCGCTTTAAATAGCTCTCATGCACCACGGGCAAATCAGGGCAAGGGATCAAAGACCAAACGCAGACGTTATTCTGAGGCATCCAAAGCGCCTCATCTGAGCTGGTCGTTTCATCGCCGACTTTGGGTGGTGTTCGCGTTTTTGAGGAGCCAAAGAACCTCTGGATGTATTCTCGGCGCGTTTGGAATCAATACAGCTACTTCCCGGAACTTGTTGACGATCTGCTAAAGAGTACGCCAATTTTTTCTCAAAAAGTACGTCATGGCTTTAGAGTGAACTCGCAAGGGCTGAATCCACCGGTAAAAAATCCGTGTCAGAAATAGTATGTGTATTAATTGGTGCTCCCGGCCAGACTTGAACTGGCACACCTTGTGGGCGGGGGATTTTAAATCCCCTGTGTCTACCGATTCCACCACGGGAGCAAGCGAGGGTGCATTTTGAACTTGATACTGTATACTTGGGCATATGGACCATGCAACAGAACAAGAGCGAAACCGTAGCATAGCTGCGGCGACGGGTAAAGACCATGATCAGGTCTCACTGGATCAGGCTGTGGTGTATTTTGACCCGGAGTGTTCACTTTGTAGGTCTTTGGCGACGTTCATGGGGGAGCGCGTGGACTCCCAGATTATGACGTTTGTCCCAAGTTCGGATCCTAATCCCTCGAGTATCGTGGTGGAATTTGATTACGATGGCCGCTGTCAGCGGCTTTCAGGCGAGGTCGCGTGGGCTTGGATGTTGTCTCATCACCCGGCGCTGCATGAACTCAATTGGCTTGCTCAAAAACTCGGCATAGCGGGTGGAGCGGCCCGCGCCTTGATGGCCACTGGCGGGGTCTTGAAGCGGATGTGCTGGCGGTGTCGACGGTAGTGAGCTCGAGTACCTAAGAGACATCTGACCGCCAAGTGCGGCCGCTAAACTTCGAAGCATCCCCGGTTGGAATCTTAAAAGATCTGCGGTGAAGTGATCCATCAGCATGCCGCAGCCCTTCATCACCCAGCCCGGCGCATCCGGGGCCCAGGACAACTCTAGAGCGACACCTTGTGATATTTCAATCAGTTCGTCGGGCTCATCACGCCTAAAGACTGGGTACCAGACCATCCAGTTTTTGCTGATCTGCTTGGCCCTAAGCAGTGCTTTGTTAACCTTGCTCCAGTCATCGGCCGACCCGTCACTACTGCGGTACGGAGGATCAATAAGACAAAAGTCCACTTGCTCAAGCTTGTCCAGAGCATCATAGCCGCTTTGAGGTTTCAGAGAGACCCAGTCACCAAGTTGTCCTTTGCGGATGGTGCTTGCAGCCATCTTTAGGGTATCTGCGTTAATTTCGTGCGCACTGACCTTGAAGTTTGAATGACCCGTGCGTCGTAGGTATTCGGCTACCAAAACCCAGGAGCCCTTATAGAGCAAATTTTCACGCATACCAGGAAGCACTAAGTCAAAATAGGGATGCTCGATCGGCTGCGCAGCCTCGGGGCCCATAAATCGGCCGATGCCTCGGCGCCAGTCCCCATTCTCACCGAGCCTTGCGTAGCCTGGGCCTGCATGGGTCTCTACATAGTGAAAGGAATCGACAGAGCGCGAAACGAGGGAGCGAAGGACTTCCAGCAGCAAAAAATGTTTCCATACATCACCATTGTTGCCCGCGAAGCGGCAGTGATTGTAGGGGCGTTTTGCCAGGTTGATTTGCATGAAGTCTTGTGGTCCTCGGCAAGGGTCGTCTGAGGGGTGGGATCTAGCACAGGACGCGAGCCCTTCTCAAGCGACAAAAAATAATAAAAATAAGCCATGTTATGGGCATAAATAGCCCATTGATTATAGGCTGTTAGCGGAGGGATACTGAAGGGAGAATGATTGGTCAAACGGCCAGTCAGGGCTAGGAGTTTTCATGAAGCTTGCCATTTTGTCCCAGGATGCCTCCCTTTATTCGACCTCTCGCCTGAGGGCTGCCGCCGAAGAGCGCGGTCACCAGGTGAAAGTCGTCGACTACATGCGCTGCTACATCAACGTGTCGTCCGATAGTCCATGCGTGATGTATGCCGGAAAGCGGTTGGAAGATTATGATGCCGTCATTCCAAGAGTTGGTGCGTCGAATACCTTCTACGGTACAGCTATCGTCCGTCAATTCGAGCTGATGGGTGTCGTGAGTGCAAACGGCTCCCAGGCCATTGCGCGTAGTCGCGATAAGCTTCGCTGCATGCAAATTTTGGCGAACCATCAAGTGGGGCTGCCAATCACAGGTTTTGCTCACAGCACGCAAGATACAGATGGACTGATTGCCATGGTCGGCGGAGCACCACTCGTCATAAAGCTAATCGAAGGGACTCAAGGCATCGGTGTGGTGCTAGCGGAAACACATGCTTCAGCAAAATCCATGATAGAGGCTTTCAGGGGCCTTTCTGCTCACATTTTGGTTCAGGAATTTATTCGTGAAGCCAAAGGAGAAGACATCAGGGCTTTTGTCGTGGGCGACCAAGTGATTGCTGCCATGCGACGTAAAGCTGCCGAAGGGGAATTTAGAGCCAATATTCACCGAGGGGGAAAGTCTGAAAAAATCCAGCTCACCAAAGCCGAGGAAGATGCAGCGATACTGGCTTGCAAAGCCGTAGGGCTTAACGTTGCAGGTGTCGATATGCTTCGTTCCAACTCAGGTCCAAAAGTACTGGAAATCAACTCCTCACCTGGTTTGCAGGGTATTGAAGTCGCAACTGGTATTAATGTCGGAGGCCTCATTATCGAATATCTTGAGAAAGCCATGAACGGATCAAGAAGCTTTAGTGGGTGAAAGAGAAAAAGATTTTTTGTTGGAGTGCGTGTTGCCAAACCGTCAGCGTCAAACATCAACGTCAAAAACCGCAAGCCGACCCAAAGATGATGGGTTGTCAATCGGCGGTATGTTTATTGGCAGAGGCGAACAAAAGCGCATTGAGATACCTATCACCATGCTGGCAACCCAAGGTGCCCTGACGATGCCGGTTGAGGTTATCGTCGGCGATGAGCCTGGGCCCGTGCTGGCCTTAACGAGTACGGTGCATGGTGACGAACTAAACGGTATTGAAATTATTCGTCAACTGATTCCGCTGCTCTCGCCCAATATGATTACCGGCGCTCTCGTGGCCATTCCGATTGTCAATGTGCCGGCCTTTTTAAATCAAAGCCGCTATCTTCCTGATCGCCGGGATTTAAATCGCGTATTTCCTGGCAGTAAAAACGGTAGTCAAGCTTCTCGGATTGCATTTGCATTGATGGAGCAAGTCATCAAGCAATGCTCGCACCTTATCGACATTCACTCGGCGAGTGCCCATCGCAGTAACTCACCACAAATTCGCGCAAGTCTTTCGAGCCCGGATATCGTTGAACTAGCCAAGGCCTTTGGTGCTCCGTTTATTATTCATGCCGCTGAGCGTGATGGGTCCTTGCGTATGGCGGCAGCTATGTGCGGCATCACAAGTATGGTTTACGAGGCAGGGGATGCATCGAGATTTGATAAAGATGCGATCGAGACGGGGCTACACGGAGTTCTAGGCGTGATGCATCATTTGGACATGGTGTCGGCTCGGGATGTCCACATTCGAAAAACAAAACGACTACGACATGAAAACTCCAGAATATTTGACAAGCATAAATGGGTGCGCGCCACGCGCGGCGGACTTTTTCGCGCCCATGTGATTCCTGGGCAAGACGTGGAGCGGGATCAATTTCTAGGATTCATTGCCGATGCGTTCGGAGAGGGTATGGCGGTCGTTAGATCGCCCAAAGCAGGCGTCATCGTGGGAATTACACGTAATCCTGTTGTGGGTCATGGGGATGCTTTGGTAAACATAGCCCACTGACGCGTTATTCAGCGTCATCCGAGGCTTAAATCAATATGCATGAATGGATTGATACTGTAGTGAGTGACTTAGCTGATAAAGGCTGGTCGGTGCTACCTAGAGTTCTTCCTAGTCCGTTTTGTATGGAGATGAACTCGTGGATTGATCAGCAAGTTCTATCCGGAGCATTTCAACGTGCAGGAATAGGCCAAGGTCACAGGCATCAAAAAAACGACAGTGTTCGGAGTGATCTCGTATTGTGGATGTCAGATCTAAATGAAGATCAGCGCTTACGCCGTCTAGAAACGTTATTAGATAACCTGCGTCACCAGCTAAACCGCGACCTATTCGCGGGACTTGAAACCTTTGAGGGTCATTTTGCCATTTATCCACCGGGAGCCTTTTACAGGCGACATGTGGATACGTTTCGTGATGATGACGCCAGAAAACTAACGCTACTTATTTACTTGAACGAACACTGGGAAAAGTCGGATGGCGGGGAATTGATTTTAGAAATGGTTGATCAGTCGACGGTGACTATTGCTCCAACTATGGGAACAATCGTGGTGTTTGACTCTAGGCGATTTCCCCATGAGGTGAGCGAGGCAAACGCGGAGCGTCGAAGTTTTACGGGCTGGTTTAAGGTCCGCTCGCTGAGCTAGTGTAAAACTTAGGATATGGCAACACCTGTAACAACAAGTGCAGCAAAGACGTATCCGGCCACTGAAAACGTCTCTCCCCAAAACACACTTGCCAAAATGACAGCCACGACCGGCTCAATGGTGGTGATGATGGCTGCTCGTCCAGCGTCCACATGCCTAAGTCCAAATCCGTAAAGTAGGTAGGGAAGATAGGTGCACGTAATTCCCACAAACAGACAAGCTAGAATAGTCTGGTTCGAATAGACACTGAACTTTGAAAAAATGTCAAACTCACTGCCTGGTGATGAACTCGCCAAAAACGGTAGAATGACTATTGACGCAAGCGGAAATGAGATCATATAGACGACCACTGGGCTGAGGCGTTGGAAGAATATTTTCCCGGCGATGTAGAAGCCCGCGTAACTGAGTCCTGAGAGCAGCCCCCAAAAGAGCGCGCTCGCCGAAAATTGCACAGATGATCCCCATAAACACATCCCTGTGATCCCGGTTAGGGTTAAGGCTAGTGCGCCCCAGCGCCTCGGGGGGATGGTCTCCTTGAATAAGAAAAGTCCGGCGAGATTCACCCAGATCGGAGCACTGTATAGGAGAATAGATGCCAGTGCTGCTCCACCGTGACTCACGGATAAAACAAAGCTGCCTTCCAATAGAGCCACGCCAAAAATGGCGAACACACAAAGACCGGCCCAATCTTTAAGGCTCGCTGGAATTGGTTGTCGCTTGATCAACCAGTGAATGAAGAAGGCAACGCCGGCTAAAGAACCTCGCCAAAATGCGCTTTCTAGAGGTGACATGCCGCCGGCGAACATGACTTTACTAACTGGTCCGATCATTCCCCAAAGGGAGGCTGCCGCGACTAAAAGTATGATGCCCATGACAAACTCGCTATGGCTTGAAAATTACCTGTTGCTACGGACCAATCGCCGCTCGCCCAGCGTATAAACAGGCCGCACGTTAGCTTTTTGTCTGAGGACAAACTGATCGATTGAGTCTTTATTAGTGAAAGACTCTTGGGTGAAAACGATCCATCTTACATTAGGACTACACGGTGGGGTTGTCGATGAGCCAACGTAAGTCCAGTAGGTTTTTTTCAAAGGAAAAATATCGAGCCAGTTTGCTCGTTCAACCTCGCGAGTGTCGTCAGGAAGAGGAGGGATGCTCTTGGCGATTCGGTCCAAAAGGTCATTAGACTTTCCCGGTGTCAATAGCGTGGCGACCATCAGTTTTCTGCCATCAATGGCCGTATGCTCAAGCTGAGCTTCCAGTTCGTAGGGAAGGGAGTTCACACGGTGTTCTGACGGCGTTCTAAAGTAGACAGTCTCAAGGTCATAGCGCTCACCGTCCCACTCGAGATAGCTTCCCCTTTCCACCTTGCCCATGACAGTCTGGTGCTCAAAGTAGATCGTCGTAATGCCATGCTGATAAAAAAACTTTAGGGTCTTGAGCTTTTCATCAAGTTTTGCACCATTCAAATCGATGGGTGATTGGTTAGCCTTGGAGGCACAGTTCTTCCATTTTTCATTCAAATTAGCCCAGTACCATGGTGCTAGGTTTCCAGTGTAGCCGTAATTTTCCAGAGGTGACTTTGCAGCAGGTTGGACGCCCTTGTGAGGGATTTGTGGAGCCTCGGCTGTCGGTTGATGCTCAGCGCTGGGGGCCTTGTTTGTTGATTCACGCACATCACGTAAAATCGCTTCAATCGCATTGCGCTCTTCATTGGCTTTAGTGCTTGAGTAATACTTGGCGCCGTACCAGACAGCTGTCATGATGCCTGTGGCTAGAGCAATGCCGCCAAACCAGGCAGTGATTTGATCAAGTCCTTTTAGTCTCCGAGCCATTCAAAACTCCAAAGTAAAACCGTGGCATCTGTCGACGCATGAATCGAGCACTCCCCTCTGATTTTCCCGCTTTGAGGCGGGGTTGTCAATTGAGATGCGCTATTAAAGGGCGCATTGGATGTTTAAATCTTCGTCGCGACTAGCATGCCATCGGCGATTGATGCAATAAACGAAAAAACCCGTGCGTCGTTTCGTACGTACTCATTGAAAACTCTGACAGCTTCAACGTGTGATCGTTGACTGTCATCGTCTGATGTAACGGCCCCCCGGGCCAGGACATTATCAAATATGATCAACCCTTTTGGACGCACTAGTCGAAGGCCGGCCTCCCAATAGTCTTTGGAATGGCGTTTATCGGCGTCAACAAACATGATGTCAAAACTCTCAGCCTTAACGGTCGCATCTAGTTCAGGAAGTTTGACTCTGGCTTCACCAATGATTAACTCAAGCCGGGACTCAAGGCCAGCAAGTCGCATGTGCTCGGCGACCTTTTGCGCAAACTTTGGATTGTGTTCAATGGAGATGATTTTACCATCCATTGGCAGTGCTGACGCGAGGGCCAGAGTGCTATGGCCATAGTAAGCGCCAATCTCTAAAATCCGGGTCGCGCCCGAGACTTTTGCCATCGTGTAAAGAAACGCTGCCTGATCTTTGGTGGATAGCATGAAGCTCCAAGGGTGCTGCTCGCAGTCACGCCTAATGTTTTCTAGCTGTGGGTGAGCATCGCGACTGTGGTGTTTGATGTAGCTCATGACATCAGCTGGCTGGAATAGATTTTTAGAGTTTTGGCGCGGGTCTGTCATGGCTTCTCACGTTACCAAAATTAGCCAAATCGGCCCATAATATAGTCTTCGGTCAGTTTTTGTTTGGGTGTGTTGAATATCTGCTTTGTAGCGGCATACTCGACCATTTCACCTTGAAACATAAAAGCCGTGTGATCAGATATGCGGGCGGCCTGCTGCATGTTATGTGTGACAATTAGAATAGAGTAGCGCTCACTAAGCTCCTTGATCAGCTCTTCAATACGCGCTGTTGATGCAGGGTCGAGTGCCGAGCATGGTTCATCCATAAGAATGACGTCCGGGTCCATGGCAATCGCCCGAGCGATGCAAAGGCGCTGTTGTTGGCCCCCGGACAGAGCAAGGCCAGAAGAGTTCAGCTTATCTTTGACCTCGTCCCATAACGCGGCACGGCGGAGGGAACTTTCCACCAATTGATCATAGTCACCCACAAATCCATTTATCGATGGGCCCCATGTAATGTTTTTATAAATTGTTGACGGAAATGGGTTTGGCTTTTGAAAAACCATACCCACTCGGCGGCGGATGTAGACAGGGTCCACTTTTGACGAATACACGTCTAGCTCTCGGTACATCACTTGTCCTGAAACAAGTCGGAATTCAGGCACAAAATCATTCATTCGGTTAAATGTTCGAAGCAACGTGCTCTTGCCGCAGCCGGACGGTCCAATCAAGGCCGTAACTGTCGCCGCGCCGACGTCAAGCGAGACGTTTTTGACGATTCTTTTTTCGCCGTAAGCAAGCGTGACGTCTTTCGCAGAGAGTACCATGGCTACCACCGATGCTTTCGTTCCATTCGGGAACGAATCAAAATCGCGAATGCGTTGGTCATTAAAACAAGCCCCATCAGGACGATAATAGCAGCTGCGGCGATACCATGAAATTCTTCCTGTGGCCTCCCAGCCCAGTTGAAAATTTGGATAGGAAGTGTGGTGAATGAGTCGTAGGCAGACTCTGGCAGAAATGCAATGTAAGTCACGCCACCAACTAGTATCAGCGGTGCTGCCTCACCAAGTGCGCGGCTCAGCGCAAGTATGATGCCGGTCAATATACCTGGTGCTGCAGCCGGCAGGATGTGATGCCAGGTCGTTTGCCAACGAGTAGCACCCAGAGCGAGTGCAGCCATGCGGATGCCATTTGGCACAGACTTCAAACTTTCGCGGCTTGCGATGATGATAATTGGCAAGATCATGATAGCAAGGGTAAAACCAGCCGCTAAAATACTTCTACCGAAGCCGAAGAACCTGACGAAAACGGCCAGCCCGAGTATTCCATAAACTAAAGACGGAACGCCGCAGAGATTGGCAATATTCATTTCAATGAATCGTCCGGCCCTTGTTTTAGGGGCAAGTTCCTCGAGATATAGGGCTGCACCGATGCCGAGCACTACCGATATCATGGCCGTCATAGCGATGATAGCCATACTGCCTGCCAGTGCGCTGGCGATGCCAGCTCGCGAGGCGACCCGACTCGGGAAGTTTTTTAGGAAATCCAAATTGAGGTAGGCCTGCCCGTCATGCCAGATTTTTAAGAGCAAAAGAACCAAAATGGTGACCACTGCAGCTGTTGCCAATAAAATCATGCCGTGAAAGAGCTTGGCTTGAAGACGTCTCCGGGTGAGATTATCGATGAATTGTGAGTCCAACTCAGTCGTTTGGGTCAGTGCGGCAGTTTTTTGTGGTTCAGAGGACCTCATAGCTCTTTTCATTCCCAACTTCGCGCGAACCGGCGCACAATATACTGGCTGACGATATTCAATAAGAGAGTCATGACAAATAGGGTTGCAGCTACGGCGAAGATGGATTGATATTCGATCGTGCCGTGAGGTACATCACCCATAGCGACCTGCACGATATAGCCGGTCATGGTCTGCATGCTGGTTAGGGGGTTCATTCCCATCGTGGGAGTGCTGCCAGCTGCGAGCGCGACGGCCATTGTTTCACCAATAGCTCTAGAAAAACCCAAAATGAAGCTAGCCATAATCGCACTCATAGCCGAGGGCACCAGGATGCCAATAGTGACTTCCGATTTCGTCGCTGCAAGTGCAAAAGCGCCCTCATGGATAGATCTGGGTGTTGCGCGAATGGCGTCGTCACAGAGGGTTGTAATCATAGGGAGTACCATGATGCCAAGAACAATAGCCGCGCTAGCAGCATTAAAGACTTCCGTTGAAGGAAAAAAACGTTGAAGCATGGGCGTGATGGTGGTCACGGCAAAATAGCCATAGACCACGGATGGAATGCCGGCTAGTAGTTCGACGGTGGGCTTTATAACTCTGCGAGAAAATGGTGATGCGTATTCAGCCAGATAAATTGCACTGGCTAGCCCAATGGGTACTGCGATCAGACAAGCGCCTAGGGATACCACAGCGGTGCCACAGATTAACGGTAGAACTCCAAAAGACCTCGGCTCGATGAGCGGTGACCAATTTGCCCCAGTCAGGTAATCCCAAAAAGGTACGGTTTTGAAAAACGCAGATGATTCCAGCGTCAATATCAAAATAATAGCAAACGACGTCACAACCGAAATCCAGGCGCACAATTGGAAGAATCGAACGATTAAGAATTCGCCCCAATTGACACGCAAAATCGCCTGAATATTTACCTCGCCAGCCTGCGGCATTGTGCTTAAAGGCATCGTTGCTAGGTGTCCTTCACTTGGGCGCGTGTGCCCGTTCGGATGGATGTCGTTTCTGGTCAAAGTCCGAAAATCCCTTGTATCGTTATGATTTGGAGGGCTTGTTTTTTACTGTCGAGGTGCCTTGGGCTTTCTTGGCGTAGCGATCACCCGCAGTTTTGTAGTCAGCATCACTCAGGGGAAGATAACCGGTTTCGGACGCGAATCTTTTGGCGTTTTCAAGATAATAATTCACAAAGCCGTCAACCTGAGGTTTCGCTGCTGAAGCAACACTCACGTAAATAAAAAGCTGGCGGGATAATGGGTATGACCCACTCGCAATATTGGCGTCAGTGGGATCAACGGGGCCTTTTCCACTGTCGATCTGGAGAGCTTTGACTTTATTTTTATTTGACATGTAATAGCCATGCCCAAAATACCCAAGCGAAAAGTGACTTGCCGCCACGCCTTTGATAAGCATGTTGTCATCTTCTGATGCTGTGTAGTCAGTGCGGCAGGACTTTGCTTTGCCGACAACGTCTTCTGTGAAGTAGTCAAAAGTGCCGCTATCAGGGCCAGGGCCGAATAGCTGAATTTTTTCCTTTGGCCAGGATTCGTTCACATCAGACCATAATTTTACCTTTGAGTTTGGTTCCCAGATTTTCTTGAGGTCCTTATAGCTGATTTTTGAAATAAAATTATTTGATGGATGCACCACGACGGTTAATCCGTCGATCGCCACGGGGAGCTCGATAAATGTTATTTTGTTTTTTCGGCACTGCTCAAGCTCACTGTCTCGAATTTGCCTCGAGGCATTATTGACGTCGATTTCACCGGCACAGAATTTTTTGAAGCCACCCCCTGTACCGGAGGTTCCCACCGTCACCCGAACCGATTTATGCATGGCACCAAAATCCTCGGCCACTGCCTCACTTATTGGGAATACGGTGCTAGAACCATCAACTCGGACGGCGCCATTGAGTGGGGCTGCATGAAGAAATCGCTGAGAGGGACCCAAGATGACGACGACAAGGTTGGTGAGCGAATATGCTAACAGTCTAAATTTCATAAGAAAACCCTCCCCAAAAGCGTGGTTTTGGCCCATCAAACCTTATACCCTTGGGCAGTGCCCCGAGACGAGTCATTTTATGTAAAGATCTTATAAATCCCATTAAAATTCTCGTTAAAGAGGCCTATTTATTCTTGAAATATATAAGGTTTTAAATTACTTACTGATTCATCAATGATGACCTAAACGTGCGTACGGGAGGGTTCATGTTCGAAGCATCCGCAAGTTTGCCGATTCCTGGCGATATATTAATTGTTGAAGACGAAGCTGACATCCGCGAGTTGATTCAATTCAATCTCGAGAGGGAAGGGTTTAAAACCCGGGTCGCAAAAAACGGTCAAGAAGGGTTGGAGCTCGCCATGAGTCAGACGCCTGACTTGATTTTAATGGATATCATGATGCCCGTATGTGATGGGCTTACGGCGTTGAGAAAAATGAGGGAGTCATCCTCCGCTGCCCTGAAACAGACTCCTGTTGTGATGCTGACGGCAAAGGGCGAGGAGACAGATATTGTTCTTGGTCTTGAGCTCGGTGCTGACGATTATGTCATGAAGCCTTTTAGCCCTAAGGAGTTGACCGCCCGAATTCGCGCGGTCCTGAGACGCACCAAAGATGATGGCAGGGCGGCAGCTACAGCCACTGACAAAACGCCGTCGTCGTCGGTTGAATTGATGAAGGCTGGACCTATCGAAATCGATACGGAAAAACACCTTGCTTTCAGTCGGGGCAAACCTCTGGTTTTAACGCTTGCTGAATTTAATCTTCTTAAAACTTTGATCAGTAAGCCTGGCCGGGTCTTCACCAGAGACCAAATACTGGAGAAGATCTCTGGGGCTGATACATACGTAATCGATCGTAACGTGGACGTGCATGTGCGAGCAGTCCGTAAGAAATTAGAAGATGATGCCGAGTTTATCCAAACCGTTCGCGGAGTAGGTTACAAGTGTCGAGACCTCTGATTCGCAATGATCGATTGAGCGCTCGCTCCGTATTTCGCAGCCGTTTTCTTTGGAAGATTTATGGTGCCACGGCGGCAACGGTTATTGCAGCCTTGGTTACGGTCGCGTTGGTTTTTCTGACGCGTTCAGGAGTGCTGGAGGTTGCACGCACGTATGATTTATTTGAATCGCTGGGCGTAGCCACTGCAGCCGGTGTGCTTGTTGCAGCTGGTATGGGTTACTGGCTTGCTCGCGGCGTCCAAAAATCCCTGTCTGAAATCACCCGCACGGCGGAAAGTTTGGCCTGTGGTGACCTGTCCTCTCGGGTTAAGAAAATCACCGATGATGAATTTGGAATTCTTGGACTGACCCTCAATTTACTCGGAGAAGAGATATCTGAGCGTATGGCCGCGTTGTCGCAGGAGCGAACACAACTGGCCGCCCTCTTCTCTGGCATGGTGGAAGGGATTGTGGCCGTTGGTGACGACGATCGCGTCCTGTTTGCAAATGGTGCTGCCGATCGTCTGCTAAAGGCGGATGCTAGTAGCTCAAGACACAAGCAAATTACTGATATCCCAGGTCTGGGAATTATCTTGCCACTTGTGATTCAGTGCCGAACGGAAAAAAAACGCAAAAAAGTCGAACTAACACTTGGTGACAAAGATAATCTCTTAATTTTGGAAACCCACGCGTCACCATTTAAAGGTGAGCAAACAGCTGGCGTTGTTGTGGTTTTACACGATGTTACGGAGCTTCGACGCTTAGAACGGATACGACGTGATTTTGTCGCAAATGTCAGTCATGAGCTCAAGACTCCACTGACTAGCATCAAAGGCTATGTGGAGACCCTGCAAAACGGCGCTAAGAGTGATCCTGATGTTTTAAGCCGATTTTTGGGTCGCATTGAGGTGAATGTCGTTCGTCTGGTCGAGCTGGTTCAGGATATTATTTCCCTAGCGAGAGCGGAAGGGCAGGACGTATCGCTTCGTCAAAGTGCGGTAAATCTTGCGGAGGTGGCTCGCAAGTCTCTCCAACAGCACGAGCACGCAGTGACTAAGAAAAGTATTACTCTCGATGCGAATTTACCGTCTGATGTTGTCGTTAAAGGTGATCCCGAGGCCATGCGTCAGGTGATGGATAACTTGATTGTCAATGCGATCCAATACACACCTGAGGGTGGACGAGTGAGTGTTAACATCGATCGCAAGGGTCCTGAGACGTATATTAGAGTCCAGGATACTGGTGTGGGAATTCCTCTCGAGCATCAGCCTAGAATCTTTGAGAGGTTCTACCGCGTCGATAAACACAGAAGCAGGGAAGATGGTGGCACGGGCCTTGGTCTATCCATCGTCAAGCACTTGGTTCAGTCCATGAACGGAAAGGTTTCTGTCTCCAGCGAACCAGGACTTGGAAGTACATTTGTTGTTCAAATGAAAGCCTTTGAGCATCAGCACTAACCATAACCAATACTCATTCCTGATCATCTGACGACGAGCATTTTTGGCCATACGGCCAGGATGGGCTACAATAGGGTGTACATCGGCTCGGCTTCCTTAACCGAGACGGTCAGAGTGCTGAGTCACACTTTATTTCGCCGGAGGTTTTCATGAAGCGGTCCATAATTTTACTGGGAGCGTTGTCGTCAGCAGTGCTGCTGATGGGGAACGGAAAAGAACGCATGCCAGTGACCGTGGTACCGACCGGATTTGTGAATAGTTTATCTCAGCACGGACATAGCCTTTTATTCCAAGAAAATGGTGTATCCATCATGCGGCGCTCGGATGCTGTCGATGACGACTTTGAAAATCTCTATGTTGTCAGGATGCCGGGGAAAGAATCTCCGCCATTTTTTGCCGAACGCCTAGGTCGCGTCCTTCATTTTGAACCGGGCCAGTTTGCCGTCATGAAATTAGATGAGCTTTACAAGGTGGAAACACTTTCTCATCTCATGCACCACGAGGGTATTGCATGCGGTGCACTCATGAGACTATATGGCGACGAGATGTTACCAGATATTGATGCGGGCGCAGGAGAACCTGTGCTTCCTGTCGCTGATGATTTACCGGTGGCTCGCCAGTTAGTGTCCAAAGTCTCAGCAGAGAATATCCGAGCCATGATTCAAGAGATGAGTCATATTAATACCCGCTTTCACTCGTCGCAAACTGGTCAGCAAGTACCTTCCATGCTTAAGGCCAAGTATGAGGCTTTAGCTAAAGGGCGTTCTGACGTTTCTGTTGAGTTATTTGATCATGGCAGTAGAACGGTCCAAGACAGCATTGTGGTTCGTATCATGGGTCGTTCTCGCCCCGATGAAGTCGTTGTTCTCGGAAGTCACATTGACAGCGTTAACTGGTCAGATGGCTCTTCGTCGAGATCTCCCGGCGCGGATGATAACGCAAGTGGCACCTCCACTAACTTTGAGATTTTCAGAGTTTTGATGGAGTCGGGAGTCCGTCCTGAGCGTACGATCGAAATCCATGGTTACGCGGCAGAAGAGATCGGTTTGGTTGGTAGCCAAGATATGGCTCAAAAATATAAAGC
>CAYOEM010000002.1:243400-282716 GCA_964402975.1 uncultured Polynucleobacter sp. | reverse complement strand
CAGATTCACACAAGTCGCGACTCGCTTGAAACGGCTGGAGCCATGACACAGGCGGCCGCCTTTGCTAAGCTGGGCTTGGCTTATCTAGCACACTACGCCGGACTTCAAGGCTGATCGAGATAACATCCATCGCACGGTTCATTTCCAGGACTCGAGCCGTCGATGAGGCGTGTGATCCAGTCGTGAAACGGTACCCCATGGGGTGCATCCGTTGTTTTTGCAAAAAACGCCTCGTCCGGCAAAATGCAGTGAGCGTCCCAGGGAGCAATAAAGTAGTTAAAGTTTGAGTTGCGATTTGCGGCAGACGAGACAGAATCTCGCATGAATGCATTCCAGCTGTATAGGTTTCCGCCCATAAGGCGGAAAAACCAGCGCTGAAGCACATCATTTTGCGTGTTGAACTGCGAGAACTGAATGTCAGGGTGAGCGGTTGCAATGGCGGAATACATGCGGTCAAGGCTTAGTTGATAAAGATCTGTCTCGGTGGGGTCTAACCCGGGGATCCATCGTGGAGCGGATGATTCAATCTGCCAGTTTCGCATGCCCTGACGACGAAATTCTTCCGTAAGCACACCGGCGCCACTGTCTGAAAACTGCGTGATACGTGCCTGCCCAGCAAGACGCTTAATGTACGGAGTCCACCAGATGGAGGCGTATGCACCGGCTGAGCAACCGGTGACTACAATGTCATTTACCGGAAGAGTCCTGCTTGCAAAGAATGTGTCTATAGCAGTCTGTGCATTTACGGCACCGCGGTGATGAACCATATAGGAAACGCCGTCTTTGCTCTGATAGGTCTTGTCGGCGTCTCCCCAGTGAACATCTCCGGTGCAGTAGGGGATTAGGACATGCGTGTCATGTCTAAATGGATTATCAACTCGTGAGCGGTCGTAAATACCCGAGGCCTCAGGAATCCATTTGCCAATCACATCGGGGACTGACTTGGTATAGTTGATCGCATTGGGATGGCACGTCGTAGCATCCCAGCATGCTCCGCCGCCCATAAAATCCACGACGACGCGGTCCGTTGTGCCACGATTTAGAAACATGCTAAACGCAGAGCCATCCGCACAACGCGTGCCACCATCAAGGGGGATTTTCTCCCAGCCCGTAGCATCTGCTCCTTGTGTCGAGGTCGAAAAAGCTAGTAACAAGGCGCAGGCGTGCGCGAACTTGCGAGGTAGCATGATTGGTTTTCTTAGACGTCGTGCTGTCATGGCATTTTTTCTGCTTAAAAAGTCACTCAGAATGCTTTTAGGGGTCTTAGATATATTGAAGCTAGACGTGAGTGGGTGTCAAATTTTTTATGCTAAACTATTGGAAAACAATAATGAACTGGCAGCCTTTGCCAAAAACATCGAATTAAAGCGAATCCATGCTCACCGAGGCGGAACAAATACTTTTAAACGAAGAGGAAGAGCTTCTTCGTAAAGTCCTTGAGGGGCTTCGTATCGCTCGTGGTAAATCGAGACTCGACTTGCATGACGTCGGGACGAGGCTGACGCAGCTAAGGGAGCAGGCGGCATCTGCCCGAGCTGAGGACCTGCCAGCCCTTTTTGACCAAATGAATAGTCAAAGAGCCTTAATTGAGCAGGTTCAAATCGATGAACTTCCCGATTCAAGATCCCCTTACTTTGCCCACATGCAGTTGGAAGAAAACGGGCGTCGACGCGATATACTGCTCGGCTACAAAAGCTTTCTGGACGTGGGTGACGCCCCCGTCAATGATTGGCGGAATGCTCCGATCGCAGCCGTCTTTTTTAATTATCGTCAGGGCGAAGAATACGAAGCTGAGCTGCCTGGGCGGGTTGCTCGCGGCATCGTTAGGAAACGCCATTTACTGACGATAAAAGATGGTGAGCTGGTCTTTGTTGGTACCCCCGACAAATCATACAGAAAAGATCAGGGCGGGGTTTGGCAAACAGATGAAGGAGCTCGTGCTCCAAGATTAGCTGGAGGTAGTGGGGTCGCCAGTCGTGGATTCACCTTGGGCACAGGCCAGAGTGGGCGCCCATCTCCAGAGGTCTCTGCTCTGCTAGATTCCCAGCAGTACTCAGCACTTTCAAGTCACGAGGATGATCCAGTCCTTGTTTTGGGTGGGGCGGGATGTGGAAAGACAACCGTGGCCTTACATCGTCTTGCGACCCTGAATTACCGCGATCGGCAGCGGTTTGCCCAGCATAGGATGGCGGTGATTGTTCCGGACGAGGGACTCGTTAGACTCAGCAGAAAATTACTAGATAGTCTTGGCTTGGGCCGAGTTTTAGTGAGCTCTTTTGACGAGTTTTTCCCAGAGCGCGTTTTTAAGCTCATTCGAAGGTTGCCACATAAAATCTGTGATACGGCGCCGAGTGCGGTCACGTACTTTAAAAGACATCCAGCCTTAAGGCCAGTTCTCAAAGAATTTATAGAGTTACAGGCAAGAGAATTCGCCCATGACATTCGCGCTAAAATTCCCGACGGCGAGGAATCAGCAAAGATTTTAACAGACGAGATCAATTTACCCCTGGCAAGGCGCCTTCAAAAAGCGAGGAAAGCTTACGAAAAAGGTATGGACCCCAACGTATCCAGAGGGGATATCAAAGTTTTTCCTGATCTTGAAAAAAGACTTTCGGATATTGCCAAAGACCGCATTGATTTTTTCATGAATAAGTCTCTTTTGCGAAGGGTCGTCGAGTTAGCTAACGGACAGATACCTAATTTTGCAGCCGACACCGTCTATAAGCACAGTGCGGATCAATTCTCTGACCCGGCAGCAAAACGTTATGCAGGTGTTGATCTAGATAAATTAGAGACGGTTGATGGTGGAAGCCTAGCAGACGAGTTTGTTGATGATATTGCTCAAACCATTGATCCGGAAGACTTCGCGATTGTTTATGAGCTTCGTCGGTTGAAGTATGGGATCAACAGGGGCGACGACGAGGGCCTCCACCAGTTTTCTCATTTAGTTATTGATGAGGCTCAAGACCTTGCACCCATAGAACTAGCCGCCCTTGGTGCAGCCTTAACCAAAGATGGATCTGTGACTATTGCTGGAGATAGTGCTCAGCAAATCGACCCGTCGACGACGTTTGATTCTTGGGATGCCGTTTTGGATCAAATTGGTGTACCACGCGTTCAGGCCCAGCATTTGACGACCACTTATCGATCACCGCGTCCAGTCGCCGAATTTGCCCACGCTGTTCTTGGCTCATATGCGCCTCGTGAAATGCCAAAAACAGTGAAAGATGGTGTGCCTGTCACCGTGACTCTTTGTCCCAACGAGGGTCATCTTATGTTGACGCTGGCTGACACGCTCAGTGATCTCATGGTAGCAGAACCTTTAGCCTCCGTTGCAGTCATCACTCGCTCCACCGAGCACTCGCTGCGGATTTTTAAGATGCTCAGTGACGTTCCTAAAGCTAGACTTGTGGAAGACGGCGCCTTTGACTTTAAGCCTGGTGTCGATGTGGTTGAAGTCAGCCAGGTCAAAGGCCTTGAGTTTGACTATGTGGTTATTCCCGATGCGACCCCGAACAGTTACCCTGATAAGCCAGAATCTCGCAGGCTGCTTCACGTGGCGTGCACTCGGGCTATTCACCAACTTTGGGTCATGTCGATTACGCTGATGTCGCCCATCGTGCCGAATCGATCGACCTGATTAGCTATATCTAGATTTTCAGCGCATCACGGAGTCTTAGCAAATGTTGTGCTGCCAGAAGCCACGTTTCCAGCGCGGTCAATCGCGCAAACTCTAAATCCATAGTAAGTTTTAGCAGCAAGGTTTGTCACGGTGGCATTAAGAATTCCCGGCGTCAAATTAACGGATGTACCCTCGGTGCAGCCTGAGCGCGGGGCCAGGATGCCCTGTCGGTATACCAGGCGGTAACTTGCAACGCCGTTGGTGTCAGTCCCAGCAGTCCATTCAACTTTGATCGATTGCTGCATGGGAGTTGCCACAATGCGGCCGGTGGTTGGATTGATGGTGTCCAAAATAATATCGTCTTTAAAAGGAGACGTGTTTCGATTGCCTTTGCCGTCCTCAAACCAAACGTTGACCGTCTTGAGCCCCTGAGTCCAAGACAGCGAGATGGATTTACTGGTCGCAAAAGTCTCCCAGCTTGAACAGGAGGTGGATGTACTAATGCACATCTTCGCAACGCCGCTTCCGTCAACGGCCTGAATAGTGAGTGTGGCCGCATTTGTCCTGGTAAATGGCGCGTTATTATTGATCGAAATCGAGCCAGTTGGTGGAGTCTTATCAATTTCTGTTAATGTGAATGAAGCGGTCGTTCCAGTAGATGTTATCTTTGCACCGTTAATTGCACAGACTCTGTAGTAGTAGGTGCCTGGACTGAGAGGTCCATGAGTCTGAGACACGGCGTTGCCGTTGTAGACAAGCTCGCCCTCACTGCATGAGGCTGGCATTTGAGTTTTTGAATAAACTAAGATGTAGCTTTCCACTGGGCTGCCACTATCTGAAAATCCACTCCAGTTTAATTGTATGCGTTCAGCAAGGCTAGAGGCAGCGGCATTAAGAGTTCCGCCTGTGGGGGGAGTCGTATCTAAAATGATTGTTTTTGTCAGAGCCTGATCTGACTTAGTGGTATTACCAACTTTATCTTTAAGGTAGACGTACACTGTCTTCACCCCGTCACCTTCGCTTAAATCCCATGCCGATTGGCTTTGGAATGGTATAAACTGGTCGCATGTGGGCGTGTTTGATATGCACATAGTGTCTAGTTCATTAATGTCAGACACACTCATGACCAGGCTCACGCGGCGCGAGGTTGTGTAGAGAGCGCCGGCGCTACCATTAATGACAAAGGAGCCCTTGGGTGCTTCCGTGTCGGGCGGCTGTATGACCTTCAAACTCACTTTATCACCGTCACCGCTCATGGATACGAGCCCACTTCTCTCAGAGCTGAGAGGCTTGTCCATGGATATCGTAAACTTTCCTGGGCCTTGACCACTTGTAGCCGACGTAACTTTAATCCAGCTAGCTTCCGATGTGAGATTCCAGTTACAAGCAGAGCCTGTCGTAAATTCGACCTCCACAGTGGCATCGAGTGTCTTGATTTCAGCTGGAACAACGAATTGACATTTGGGGCCAAGTGCTGCGGCCAGGTCAAGACGGCTCACTTTTGCTTGCGGAAAGTCTGCGAGTGGGATGTTCTTGCCAGTACTGGTCAATCGGTCTTGCAGCTGTGCGGGGGTATCATTCGGAAAAGCAGATTTGAGTACCGCAAGAGCTCCAGCTACGTGGGGAGTTGCTTGGCTGGTTCCAGACATGGTGATACCAGCGGCGACAATACGAACGCCGGGGGCTGCCATTTTTAGATCGTTCGAGATGCATGAAAAACAGGTCAGTTTATCGGGGGCAGAGACGTCTTTTGTGCCGCATCCCCAGTCGAGGGTGCCAATACTGGTATCGTACACAGCTCCCACTGAAAGTGAATAGGGGGAACAAGCTGGGTAGTCAAGAGTTTTAGCGCCGCTATTGCCGGAGGCGACGGCAGATAAAACTCCTGCGTTACGCGCAGATCCAATCGCAGCGGCCATACTGCCCGTCGTGCAATTATTAAAGCCGGAGCTTCCAAAGCTCATATTCATAGCTGCGATGTTATATTTCGTCTTGTTAGCGATAACCCAGTTGATAGCATTCACAATATCTGACGTGTAGGCTCCCTCGCCGTCAAAAACATCAAGTCCAATTAGTTTGGTCCCGGGCGCGACCATGCCCACAATTCCTGCAACGTTTGTTCCGTGCAGTACTGAGTCATCGAGCTGATTATCAGCGCGTGCGAAGTCTTGTACATGAATGACACGGCAAGTCTCAGCTGGAGTGGCGGGGGCCGTACATGAGCCAAATGCGGCCCGCTTATAATCAAGGCCAGTATCCAATATGGCAACAGAGGTACCAGCTCCGCCGAATCCAGTTAGCATGGCTTCGGGGTGCCTTATTAAATTTAAATTGGCTGAGGCGTTGAACTTAAACTGTACGTCTTCTGAAATGCTGACTACGCTGGGGTCATTAGCCACAGCCAGAAGATCATTCAAGTTTCTTGCAGATATTTTTATGATGGGAAGATGGCTGTATGTGTCTTCTGCGGGTACTTTTTTACTTTGTGCTGTGGATAGTACCGTTTGTTTTAGCTGAGTAAACCTAGCTGCTCTGGCTACGATGGCCTCTTCTGAGGTGGAGTCGATCATGTCGTCACTGAGTCCCATGGCTTCAGCATCATGTTTGACGACGACCAGTAAACGCATCTCCTTGCCGGCCCTGAGGGCACTGACGACTGCTGCAGAGGGTCTATCGAGCTTATAATTTGTTTGCCAGGGTGATGAGCTTATTGATTTTCGTGGAGCACAAGACCAGCTTAGACCAAGTGAAATGGCAGTTAGACCAATAAATACTAGATTTTTGTTCATCGTTTCACCTGCCTTGTTCGATATCACGACTAAAATTATAGGATGAAATTTTTTTTCGGCGGATCAAGGAGATGGCAAGAGGAGCGGCTAGTAAATAATAAAGCCAAAATCCAAGATTGTTATTTTTTGTCGGGCCTTTAATCGCGCTGCAACCGACCAGATCTTTTGGTTCATCTGAGACGTAGTTCGGGTCGGGATAAAGATAAATCGCCCCAGCCTTGTCATCGGCGCTAAGACGATAACTGCTTCCTTCGCGTGAGTAACTCATGATCGCGCCGTAATTTGTGTGTGGGTGTCCAAGACCAACGCAGTGACCGAGCTCGTGAGTGATTGTCTCAAGAAGTGAGAGCGTACGAGTTTTAACGTCATTGATCACAATATCGCAGTCTTTGATGGAGTTCGTCTCAGAGTCCACGTTTGGTGACGCGTAAGCAGCAACTGATGCACTTGGGGCTTTCTTCACGACAATGAAGTTGCGTCCGTCTTCGTTATCGAGTGTCAGTTCACCAGTCGTCGTCTCAAGTTCAAATCTAAGGTAAGATCCCCTCACGGCATTCCACTGATCAATAGCTTCCTGGATCAAGATTGGGGTGAGCTCGGTGTCAGAATAAGCACCGTAAGCCCCGTCTCGAAACTTATCTTTTTCCTTGAGTTCGGGAGCCTTGCCATCGGCAGACCAAACGAATGTTATGGTGGGTGCTTCTGGGGATACAGGGAGTTTTGCGCCGGTTTTGCCAAGCAAAACAAACCCTGTCAGAAAAGGAGCAAAGAGTATCGTGAAGCCAGCGGCTTTCATGGTTGAACCTCCCTAAAAAACATACCCTAGACCTGCTCGAATAGCGTATGGGCTGATGAGTCCGACCTTGGTCAATCCAAGGGCTTGTTTATATTCAATGCCGTAGCGAAATGACCCGTCTGACTCCCATCCAAAAGCGGAATACGGACCAAGTCCGACGCCATTGGCGTTAATGATGAGGCCTCCGCCCATGGTGACGTAGAAATTTCCGAAATCTTGTCGTTTGCCAAGTAGCATTCCTGGCACGACGGATAAAGATGTCTCCCAGTTCGAGGCGGAAACGTGCGACAGTTCCATGTCGGCGGCCCCTGGTGGAATGCCCAAAGGATTTGACCCACCGGTGCCCACGGACGGTGGGCCCAAGCGTAGCATCCATAGTCCTGCAAAAGCGGTTTGTGGTCTCAGTAAAAGCGTTGCTGTGGCCAGGAATAGAATCAGCGTTACCGTCACGCCCAATGATTTTTTTTGATGGCCTTGATACTTCATTATGTTGTCCTACAAACTAATCCCGGCGGTTAGTCCCAAAATTTGTTTTCGACCGGTCACAAGCAGCAAACCAGCCTCACCAGCTACAAATAAGTGTGAATCCCAGGATGCAGCCAGTGTTGCGTATTTAGTTTGATAAAGCTCATAACTCAGCCCGAGCATAAGACCAAGATTGGTGCTGGTATATGATGATGATTCTGATGGGGCATCTTTGAATTGGATCGATGTATTCTCAGCTAGTGACGTGACACCAACCGCTGATTGGAGAAACTTGCTCCCCATCAAGTCAAATCTCTTTCCAACTGCCAGAACTCCCGCCGTTTCGGTGACCGGTCCATAGCTTCGGCCCCACAATGAGGTTTTTGTCCACCAATTGTTGGCCAAACGAAGATTTATGATGAAAGCTCCACGACCTCGATCGTCGCCTTCTTCAACTGCGCCAACACCGGCAAAGACCTCTGCTGCTGCCAACTTCTTAGGTGCACTTATAAGGACTGCAGCGATCATGAGTAACGGCGCGATCGGCTCGATAACCCGAAAACATTTCATTCGGCTCTTGGTGATCACATCGCCCCCAAATTGTTGTCTAATCAATATTTTACAGCACTTTAGACCGCTGCCCAACATCCGGACTCTAGGGCTTGAGGCAATAAAACAAGCGTTTGTCTTGCTTCATGGCAAGGCTTTGAAATGTCGGCGATAATGTCAACAACTTGTCAGACGGCCGAAAGCTGGACCGTTGCACGCCGGATCTTTGGCTTAAATGATCAAAACAATGCTAAGATCGAGGGAGTGGCGTTGTTACAGGGGGCTCGCTTGTATTGCTTCTCTCATTTCGTCGGGAATAAAAGAGTTCAAAGATCAGCAAGGGTTGCACGCTTGTTCTGTCTTGTATCCATTTTCTGGGTGTTTTCGACTCTGTTCTTTTATGAAACCGATAGCCACGCTGCCGTCGAATTTGAGACTTTTGATGAATCGGATGTAGCGAACGAGTCGTCCGAACAAAATGCGGATGAGTTAAATGCCATGCCCGAAATCGAGGCGGAGCAACACGATCTTCGTCTTGAGCGAAGAAACGCCTCGGGCATATCTTTAGGTGAGGTTATGCCTCTCGTATCGCTCGCGATTGAATATCAGCGTCACCTCACCGATAGCAGGAGCATATTTGTAACCGCTGGCACTGGTTCATTAACATCCACGGCGCAATATGCGGGAGAAGCCGCCACCAGTAACAAAATGAACGCCAGAGTTATCGAGGTCGGTCACATGTGGTGGACCTCAAAAAGTTTTCCTATTGCATTATCCGCATTTGTTACAGGCTTGAGTGGAGACGCGGTCGCCATAGGCACGGATGCGTCGAGGGGGCGCTATAATGTGACCGCTCTGGGTGCTGGTGGAGACTTTAAAATGGAAACCTTGTTTGAAAATGGGTTTTGGCTTAAATGGTCCTTGATATCCCTACGCTACTTGAAGCCAGTGAGCGAATCTCACAAAAATGTGGCATTAAAAAATCTATCGTCGATGCGGACCCGATTTTATGGTTTAAAACTCGTAGGCATCACGAATCTCACAGTTGGCTACGCCTGGTAAAATCTCGTTAGCGTTTGGGTCTTCGCGCTGGTGGCGCGGGAGGTTCAGCAGTCAGCGGATTCTCCGGCCATAAGTGACGAGGATACTTTCGTTGGTATTCGTTTCTGAGACTCGGATAAGTATTTTTCCAAAAACTTGCTAGATCGGTTGTCACCTGAAGAGCGCGCATATTTGGCGCTAAAAGGTGAACGGTTAAAGGCATTGATCCATTCAAGATTTTTGGTGTCTGGGACTGGCCAAAAAAGTTTTGAAGCCTGGCACCAATCCAAGGCTTTGATTCTGATGTATAATTCACTTGAACTTTGTGACCTCGACCCACAGTGATCTGAGTGGGTGCAAGCTTTTGAAGTTGCATGAATTCGTCCTCGCCAACACAAAGGCGAATCCAATCGTCCAGGTTGTTACGCAATACTTCGTCATATGTAGATGACGAGTCGCATATAAATTCGACAAGGAGCCGAAGTAGCTCGTCTCGGTCCCATTTGTGAGTCATAAGCCCGTGATCAAACGCCAGCTTTTGTCTGATGAGGTAGGATTCAAAGGTATCGGCATTTTCAAACGGTTTGGGCCAACTATCAAGCAGGCGTTTTACCAGCAAATTACCGCCACTATTGTTGTCAGGGTTGTCATTTGCAATGTTGGTTCCAATGATGGCGGTGGATAGCGTCAAAACACCGTATTTTGTGGTGCGAAGGTTTTGTGCCTTGCCAAGTGCGTCATCCCATTTTGTGACGTCTTCTGTGACGAGATAGCGGCTAGGCGCGCGGGTGAGATGTTCTGGCTTAACCATGCTGGCCTTTGATACCAGCACGCGCGTGATGCTTTGAATTTCCAACCCGGACGAAGCGCTGCCCGTTGAGCGTGATGATGCAGCTTCGACGGCGACGACGAAGTCGCCGTGAGCCGCAGCGCTTGTCGCAACAATTTTAATATCACCGCCACCGCAGAGGGTGGCGTCAATCCATTTGGCTTGAGCGGTTGCGCCTTTGATTTGTGCAACTCGATCAGGGAAAGCTTTGATGAGTGGTAATGCAAGATCCATCATGTGAGCTTGACGGCAGTTTTTAATATCGGTGAGAGTGCGCTGTCTCGTAAACTTTATTAATTGTTGTGCAGTCTTTGTAATAGTTGGGTGCATTTGCGGATGCTTTCGCACGCTCTCGTAGAGAGCAAGCACGTCGCAGCCTAGATGAGAATTGTCACCTTCAGGTACGTCGGCTTCATCAGGATTTGCCAGAATGGCCGTTAGCCAAGGTGCCTCCTCAATTAGATTTTCTTCAATGCACGCGTCAAGAAATCTGGCCAGCCTAGGGTGTAGCGGAGTGGTTGCGATGTTGCTTCTAATCAAGTTGCCGTCGGCATCGACGATGTCCAAAGATTCCAAAAGCTGTTTGGCCTGTGCCCACTGACGGGGAAGTGGTGGGTCCGGCCAGGGTAATTCTGATGGTATTAAAGGCTGAGAATATCGAGAGCCAAGCCACAAAACGGCCGCGTAAATTTGCGCTAAGTCTAGCCGTAAAATTTCAGGGACATCCGTATCAGGTCTAGCTGCCTCGTCATGTTTTGAAAAAAGCCTAATTGCAATTCCCGGCCCGGTGCGCCCGGCACGACCTGCGCGTTGTATGAGAGATGCCTTGCTGACCGGCCGCGTTTCGAGAATCGTCAGTCCACTAAATAAATTGAAACTAGGCACTTTCGCGAGTCCACTGTCCACGATCGCCCTAACACCAGGAATAGTAATAGATGACTCAGCAATATTGGTGGCTAGAATTACTTTTCGCTTTGATGATTCCTGGAATGCTAGATCTTGGGTCTTCTTATCAAGAGTGCCGCGTAACTCCATGATGACGCAGTCTTGATCCTGAAGTCGTTTCAATAGTAGATTTTTTGTTTTAACGATTTCAGCTGTTCCTGGTAAAAAAACCATAATATGACCACCGTTAGGTGAATCCGAGATTAACTTTGTTGTGATATTGGCAGCATGTTCCGGCACAGGTGTTTGGTTGTCTCGAGGTTCATGGCGGATCTCAACGGGGTGCAATGGTATGTCCAAGTCGAGAACTTTAGCGTCCGGTAATTGTAATGCCAAAGATTTGGTGTCCAGTGTGGCTGACATGATCACGAGTCTAAGATCAGGTCTCACGCTTGTTTGTAAGTGACGGCACAGTGCGAATGCGACGTCAGTTTGCTGATGTCTTTCGTGAAATTCGTCTAAGATAATACAGCCTACATTCTTCAGGAACGGGTCTTGGGCAAGTCGGGCAGTTAGCATGCCCTCTGTTAGGAAGAGAATTCGAGTCTTGGCCGAGAATTCGCGGTCAAAGCGCATCTGCCAGCCGATCGTTTGGCCGGGCTCTTCGCCGAGCTCTGCGGCAATACGCTGAGCACTCATGCGCGCCGCCACTCGGCGAGGCTCGAGAACCCAAATTTCTCCCTGAACCACGTCCAGTAATGCAGGGGGAATTCGTGTTGTTTTCCCGCTGCCGGGGCTGGCCTTTAAAATAAGATCTTGACCGTCCGAGATGACGCTTCGAACACTGTCGAGAATGCTGTCGATGGGAAGCGGGCTGAGTTTGATCGATGGAGGCATAAAGCAAGTCGTAAAATTTAGAGAAATAACACTCCGACTAGAATATCATTTTCGTCAGATATACGGCAAAATATCTCAGTTATAGACGAATAAGTTTCTTCTAAAAGGGTCCTTTATGGCTCGCAAAATAATACTAGTCGCTGATGACGATGCGGATGCCCGGGCACTTTTGCAGAGTGCTTTGGGCCTGCTTGGGCATGACGTGGTTGCTGCGGCAAGTGGACAGGCCGCTATTGATTGCGCGACGAAAAAGGTTTTTGATCTGATCATTCTAGACTGGCACATGCCTGGACTGAACGGCTTTGAAACCGCTACGAGGATCTGGGGGTCTCAGGGGGCGAATGCGTCGACTAAAATTATTATGTTCACATCAGCTGACACTGAATCTGACGTGGCCCAATGTAAGGCTCATGGATTTGCAGCTGTTTTGAGTAAGGGCTTTGATTTGGATCAGTTACGTATTTTGATTAAGCAAGTTTTTGACGAGTAATTCTGGCGATTCACAATTTTTAAAACTACTGTTTGACAGAGGTGGGTGTTCCACGAAGCTGTTCTTTTGCACGAGCGAGTTCAGTTTTTGTCGCAGCGATTTTATCTTCTAAATAGTCGAGACCGCTTTCGCCGCTGGCTTTCGCCCGTTCGAGTTCATTTTCAGCGAGAACCAGCGCCTCGGTCCAGGATTTGACGGCTAGTGATATTTGACCAGCACGAAGTGCAGCCGATGCCAATTGATCTAGGGCTTGTTCTTTCTGATCTGCGATCAAGGTAGCACGCTGTAACCAGGGTATAGCGGCCACGGGATCAGTCGATGACAGCATACGTCCATAGACGTACTGGATTTCAAGAGAGTCTGGATACTGTTGAGATTTAAGCTCAAGAAGTGCCAGTCCATCGTCTACGGCGTCAAGCTCTCTGTAGAGCAATTCGAGCTCATTGAGGGCTGCGCGATGCTGCGGATTCACGTCAAGTATTCGCTCCAAAATCTGCCGGGCTTTTTGGGGCTCTTTCAAATCAAGCGTGAATACCATGGCCATCTCCATGAGGGCCTGAGTGTCCGTGGGGTCTTGCTCAATAAGTTTTTCGAGCATGGCGCTACCCTCGTTGATGAGGCCACTGTCAATTAAAGACTGTGCTTTTTTTATACTTGGTTCAGACGAGTCGATAGGATTTGAAGTGGTTTTTGTTGATGTTTCATCGACCGATGTACCTGGTGATGCCGGTTTTGTAGGAGGTGGAACAAAAGCTTGTTTGTTTTTTTGGTCAAGACGACGAGCAGCCCTGCGGTCGGCGTTGCTCAGTCCAGCGACATGGTAATACCAGGCCAGTCCGACAGCCACTGCTCCCAAGATGGTAGCGACTCGTCTTCGTCCGTGTCTGACTTTGGTTTTTTGGTTGTTATTTGCCAAAGTATTGTCCCCAAAGGGTTTGCGTTCTCTGTATGGCGGCTGCAGGGATGAGAGATCTATCCGTCATAATAGCATATTTTGCCGCGTATAGTATTTCTGAGTTTGAACGTTCAGGCATCGATTTAGCTAGGGTTTTGATTATACTATTGGCAAGGGTGGCATTGGCTCTCACAACCGCAAGCACGGCTTCTACGGAGACATCTTCTTCTGCCTCATTCCAGCAGTCGTAGTCGGTCGCTAGCGCCAACATCCCGTAGCATATCTCAGCCTCCCGGGCTAGTTTTGCCTCTGGTATCGCCGTCATGCCAATGACCGCGGGTGATAGAGTTCTTCGGTAAAATTCGCTTTCAGCGCGGGTTGAAAACGCAGGTCCTTCCATACAAACGTACGTTCCTCCATTGTGCACCTTCGCTCGTTCAGCCAAGGCAGCCTTCAGAATAAGTCCGCGCATTTCGTCACAAAATGGGTCGCCAAACATAACGTGTCCCACGATGCCGTCTCCGAAGAATGTGCTTGGTCTCTGGCCTCTGGTCCTGTCAAACAGCTGATCAGGTACCACCATATCGCCTGGGCGTATGGTCTCTTTCATTATACCTACGGCACTAACTGCAAGCATGTGCGTGACGCCAAGTTGTTTCATCGCTAATATATTGGCTCGGTAATTGACTTCTGAGGGCGTAAATCGGTGCCCCCTGCCGTGACGCGGTAGGAAAAATACTGGGCGTCCTCCGATGTTGGCTTCCATAACGAAGTCACTGGGCGTGCCGTAAGGCGTCGTGATGTTGTGCTCGCGAACGTATTCGACGCCGTCCATTTTATAAACGCCACTACCGCCAATAACGCCTAAAACAACCTTTTTGGCCGGGAACATTTCATTCTTATTTTGCATCTTTGGGACCTCGAAACATCGTTTGCGATTCTAAAAGAGGAAAAACGCGGACGCCCATAGGTTGGCAATCCGCGTTCTTTAGCTGCCGACTGAGTCGTGCGCGAATTTCGATTTATCTTAGGCGAACCAGATTGAGTCGACGCATGCCAACATCTTCGACGTACTGGTATAGTGGCGCGTACTGACAGTTTCCGACGGGCAGAATCGTCGACGCGACATAGACAGACACAGGGAAGTAGCCGAGTGACGCATCCGCGTCAAAGCTTAATGACAAGTTTGGAATGACGCGACCGGGTAACACCGGCTGACTGATGATCACAGTTTGGCCAGGGTAAACGATGCCTTGTGTGGTGCCAGATGGAGTTGACACATTAGTCGGTATCGCAGCCCTTGCGCCGTTTGTTAGGCAAACAAAGGCGAACTCTTGCGCTGGTGCTGGTGGAGTCGGAGTTGGCACTGGAGCCGACTCTACTTTAAATACAAGGACAGAACAGCCTGCCGATTGAGGGCCGTTGATCGACAGATAAACGCCGTCAACGTGAAGACCACGTCCACTATTAACGGAGAAAAGGTTACCGCCTAGGGTTTCTGCTGTCAGGTAGGTGCCGTTGCTGACGAGTCCGACCTCGAATACTTGGCCAGAACAGTAAGAGGGCACATCGACTCTCAGGTATCTGATTTCGCTTGGTGCAGCGAGGCGAAGACCAGCTCTCTCCATCAGTCCACCTGGATAAGAAACCGCTCCGAGGTAGGTTTCATTTGTGGACGAGATCGTCGTTTCCGCTTGGGCAAATGTTGTGAGACCGAGAGATGTTAGGAAGACGGCTAAAATCATTGAGTTTAATTTAGGGGTCATGGGTGAGATTCCTTCGCATACAAAGGGTTAGCCGGGTTTATCACCACGGAGATCCCCGAATTTGCCCAAATATTGGGACAAAGTCCACAAAAATCGGCTTTCATAGAGAGCTTGTAGACAAGTTTAACCATCTGAATTCATTTCAAATTTTGTTTTTTTGAGGTGCAGAATCTGCGTCAATTTAACGCAAAAAGTCAACAAGTACCGGGAATTTTAAAGTTAGCTACGTCGAGCCCAGTAAATAATCGTAATTAATGCCTTTTTAATACCTTTTGCTTTGCGCTAAAGATAACGGAGTGTGGCTCCGAAATGCATGAATAAGGAGTCTGTTGCGTGATATCTACCTTTATCTGCTCTACAACCAAGAATCTTTTCGCAATCGCCATTGGTCTCGCGATCGCGCTGTTGCTGACCGGCTGCTCAGGGGATGAGCTCGAGTCGTCGCGAATTGGCAGCGGGGGTGAAAAACGCGGTCAGACGAGTGGGTCGACGGTTGAGCAGGAAATTGGTGTGGCAGGGAGCTTGGGCCTAATTTGCGTTGAATCAGAAGCTTCCCCAGATCAAACGATCGCAAACTTAAGGTGCAAATTTCTAACAAGTGATGGAAAAAAATTCAAAGAGGGGAATGACCTAGTATATCAGCTAAGCGTCAAAAATGGTGGAATTATTATTCCCCACCAAGTTCTTGCCGCGGATGATTCTTACAGTTTCACTTTTTCTGCTCAGAAAGCGCACTTAGCTAGTATTGTGATTTCTGCGAAATTTACGAATCCGACAACAAGTAACTCACTAGTCCTCGACAAAAACTTCGATCTGCCTTCAGTAATCGGCACGCTCCAGTTTTCCCCAGCGGCCGGTGTTTTTGCGACACCTCAGACGGTTTCTATCAGTACATCCACCGCGGGCGCGGTCATTGTCTATACGGATGATGGTAGTATGCCTAATTGTGGCTCTAAGCCATACAGCTCGGCTATCATGATCCGAGTCAACACCACTATCAAGGCCGTCACATGTATAGCAGGTTCTCCGGCGTCCGTGCCGTTAACGCAAACTTACGTGTTTAGCTGCGGATCATCCGGCTATGGTTGTTATGATCTGCCAAACTTGCAAGCTTTGGAAGATGGGTTCAAAATCCCGATCTCGGGCCAACCTTCCGTATTAGTCCAATTGGTCAAAGCTGATCCGGCCTGCAATGATATGCCGGCTCACAACTTCCGATGCTTTCGCGTTTGGAAGGACTCGGGCTCAGGCAAGATTTTGAATGCAAGCGGCATATGGAGCAGCAGCAATAATTGGCAAAGAGCACTCGCCACTGATGGTAAATCAAAGTCCACCAACTTTTTTACTACCGCCGCACAGTTGGGGGGTCGCGCATGCCCCGTCAACGTTTATATTAACGACTCCGACCAGATGGCCACGGGGCAATGCCTTTATTACCAAAAGTGGCAGCCTACCAGGTATCTCGTGAGGTCGTGGCCACCAGGGAGTTGGGAAAGTAAATTTCTCACGTGGGCTCAAGGTTGTCGTCAAACGTGGTATCAGGATAATGCCCTAGCATGCAGCGAGATCGGAATGCGTCTACCAACGATTTATGAGCCGAGCCTGACAGTCCCTCAGTATCAGCTAGATGATCTAAGAAAGACAAACCCACCATCAAGTGGTGGAGTCCTTCCTGTCTTCTCAGAGGCAGGATTTCCTGCCGGCAATCGAGGTTCACATCCTAACCTAGAGCCTTGGGATGTATGGACCGCATCGACCAAGAATGTCATGCAACCAACTGCAGAGGGCGGCCAAAGTTGCCGAAGGGAGTGGCATACTGCTGTGCTTGGATCGCTGCGCTCTCATAGCGGTATTTCCCTTTCTAACAACCCGACCGTGCAGTGTGTTTTGCCTCAGTGACGGGGCGCTTGGGAGGGCGTTCTTATCAGGAATGCCAAGTTATACGATTTGCGTGGCGGACAGCTACGCCACAGCGCTATGTCTGTTAGTCATGAAACTTTGCATCAAGGACTCGTGGCGATCGCGCCATCGCTTATCGGACTTAAAGCCGAATTTTATAACTTAAAAAAACTACGAAGCACCAGGAATTTTGAGATTCTCAACCTCAGACCCAATAAAAGTCTGAGGCATTGAAGGGGTCGACATGCCTGCTTCTTTTCTTGAAATACAAGCTTGGATTCGGCCAGCTAGGTCCTTGAAAGTCGATGACTGCGTTAGATTCTCGATCAAGCAGCTATCCCAATATGTGTATTGGTGCTCAGAGCTGCAACCAAAAGACGTCCTATCACTACGTGCCGCTGTGAGAATAACGCGATTTGGCTTCTTAAGATTAGAGGAGTCGAGGGTATATAGACCGGAGTAGCATGCTGATACCAAAACCACGGTGGGTCTACTTCCGCATCCCTTATCGAGGGCGGATCCGAACGCGCTTGGCGATAGGCGGCTACTTCCGATGTTGAATCCATCCCTTGAGCCGTGAGAGGTGAGATGCACGAGGCATGCGTCATTTCCACCTACGGCGTTTAAGCTGGACACGGTCGATGTGAAGCTCTGAATCGATGCGGCCTGGACTTGTTGATTTTGATGCTGAGGTTTCAGAGACAGTTGACGAATGTTTGAGAAACTGATTCCTCGGCTCACGAAAAACTCTCGTATGGCATTTCGTGCGTTATCAAATGCTGGGATCCAAGCACTAGTATTGCCTTGATCACTAGCCATGAGCACAACCTTCCAGTTTAGAGCGAGCGTTTGCTGGTTTTGATTTCCAGAGGGTGATGTTGGCCAGAGGTCAGTCTGATCACCAGTAATCGGGCTAGGGTTGCCATCGTTGGTGGCATCTATGCCAATAGGATCTCCCGGCAAACCAAGCTCTGCCTTGCCGTCATTTGTTGGATAGAGGCGCACCAGCACGTTCACTTTTTCTGAACTTGATTTCGTGATCTCGATCGACGTGAGGGTCTCTGACGTATCATTGGTTAGATATATTTTTTCAAATCCATTCGTACCTGCGTTGGCCCGACCAAAGGATAACGAAAGTGCGTAGGAGCACCCTTTCTTGAGTCTGGTGCTCGCGATGGTTTCAGAACTTGATACGAAATTGGGAACAAACCGGTCGACTGTTGTTCCGACGACATCGGACGTGCAAAGCCTGGGAGAGACTTTCAAATGAAGACTATCAATCTTGTCCGGACCGAGAAAGGGCTTCAGACTTGCAGGCATAGGAATGGTGATGGATGACAGAGTGCTATTAATAGCTGGTCTTAAACCGGGCTGAACGTCACTGGTGTCGTTTGAGCAACCGGCAAGTAGGGCTGTCAAAGTCAAAAGTACACCTTGGGAAAACAAAGAATGTTTCTTTTCCGCGTTCATGCTCGCATTCCTCTAGAGTCTTAACTCAGAACGACCAGGATTCTTGGGCAGCGAAAATAGATAAACCATCGGAGTTGGTTCAAGTTTTGTGCCAGAGTGCTGAGGGGCGTAACACGCTGTAATTGCATTGAAAAAAACGAGCGTCAGGGCGTCTGCTGTCTAATAGCCAGACACCCTGTTTAATCAAATTACATCAAAAATAAGAATATCTTACGGCTGCTCAGGCAAGTGGCCGCAGGGAGGCCACGCTGAGATCAAATATTAGTTGCGACCAAATTTAGAGAGCAGGTCATTAAAGCCGTAACTCTTTTCGGGCTGTGATCGACCACCCTGACTCGGTGGCTTCTGCGGTGAAGGTCGCGATGATTTTGCAGTGGAAACGGTTGGCTGAGCAGCAGGCGACTTACCTGGGGCTGACGACGTCTTCGATGGCGTTTTTGCCGATAGGCTGATCCGGCGTTTTACCTTGTCTACATCGAGGACTCGCACAGACAAGACGTCACCAACCGCGACAACACTGCTAGGATCTGAAACGAATTGATCAGATAGCTCCGAGATATGCACCAGCCCGTCTTGATGGACGCCAATATCCACAAATGCACCAAAATTCGTGACGTTGGTGACGGTGCCCTGCAGAACCATGCCAGGCCTAAGATCTTCAATCTCTGCCACATCGTCTGAATAGGCTAGACGAATACCGTCTTCGCGTGGGTCTCGGCCAGGCTTGATAAGTTCAGAGGCGATATCACGAAGAGTAGGAAGACCGATATTGTCACTGACGTACTTTTCAAGTGCGATGGCGTCGACAGCAACTCTTTTGCCAACTAGGTCAGAGATGCTCGAACCCAAGTCTTTTGCGATCTGCTCGACGATACCGTAGCGCTCCGGGTGGACCGCGGAGTTATCTAGAGGATTTTTTGACTCTGGCACCCGTAAAAATCCAGCGGCCTGTTCAAACGCCTTGGGGCCAAATCCCGGAACCTTCATGATCTCGCTACGTGATGAGAAGCGGCCATGCTTGTCGCGGTACCCGACGATTGACTTTGCAAGCGATCCACCAATGCCTGAAACGTAGCCCAAAAGTTTGTAGGAGGCAGTATTCAGGTTGACTCCAACTTTGTTTACGCAGGATTCAACAACGTCTTCCAAAGACAGTTTGAGTTTTGTGACGTTGACATCATGCTGATACTGACCAACACCAATGGAGCGTGGGTCAATTTTCACTAACTCCGCTAATGGGTCTTGCAACCTTCGAGCAATAGATATTGCTGAGCGAATGGTGGCGTCCAAATCTGGGAATTCTTCGCGGGCGATCTCGTCAGCGGAGTAGACGGAAGCACCTGATTCATTCACGATAAGTCGTTTGACGTCGTTTAAATTAGCATCTTTCAGACATTCTCTAATGATACGGTCGATCTCGCGCGATGCGGTGCCGTTTCCGATGGCGATGTACTGGACTTTGTGCGCCTTGATTGTGTTTACGATAATATCCTTGGTTTGGCGCGTTTTAGGCGTATCCAAAGTGGCATCAGGTCTGAAGTCCGGATAAACGGTCGTATTGAATAATAGAGCCCCAGTCTCGCTGACGACAGCTATTTTTGATCCGGTTCTAATCCCTGGGTCAACACCCATGACAATTTTTTGGGGGATGGGCGGCAGTAGCAGAAGATTTTCCAGGTTTTTGGAGAATACCTTGATGGAGTCAGATTCCGCACGATTTTTCAGCTCAAGGCGTAGTTCAGTCTCAATTGACGGAGCAATAAGCCTGCGGTAACTCTCCTCGACGATTTGGGTCATCCATGTTGCTACGGTCGGTGATGTTGGCGCACTGCGAATGATCGACTTGTTGAGTTCATCCAATATTTTTTGGCTGTCCACATCAATTGAAACTCGAAGGACCTTCTCAGCTTCGCCTCGGCGGATCGCCATAACTCTGTGGCTTGGACAGGATTTGACTGATTCGCGGAAATCAAAATAGTTTTCGTATTTATGTGCCTCGCCTTTCTTAGGGCGACTTCCTGGTTTGATGGTTTCTGCCTTCTCCGACTCAGATGGCTCAGCAGCGACTCCGCCTTCTTGCTTTTTGGAGGCCAGCACGCCGCTATCAAAAGAGATCGTGCGCGCTAGTGCGCGAAGCTCGGCCATTTCGCTGATCCGTTCCGCCAGTATATCCCCAGCACCGGTTAGTGCTGCGTCAGAATTCGCGACCTTTAGGGAAGGATCGACAGTGGAGTCAGCGGGAGTGATGTATTTCACAGCGAGTGCCTGCAAATCATTAAGGCTAGCGCGACCCGCCAGGATCGACTCAAGTAAGGGTTCCAGGCCTTTTTCCTTGGCAATTTGGGCTTTTGTGCGACGTTTTGGCTTGAATGGCAGGTATAAATCCTCAAGCTCTTGTTTACTTTTACAGGCAATAAACTTCTTTTTGAGTTCTGGGAACTTGCCTTGGTAAGCAGGATTCTTTTGGCAGAATTCTTCGACGACTTTCAGGTATTTTTCTTTATTGGTTTCAAGTTCGACGAGGTAGACGTAGCGGTCTCGTAAATCTCTTATCTGAACTTCGTCCATAGAACCCGTCATCTCTTTGCGGTAGCGGGCAATGAAAGGAATCGTGCACTCTTCCTCAACCAGAAGTTTAATCGTGTTGTTGACCTGGTGGGGTTGAAGTTTAAGCTCAGTGGCCAGTTGTTTTAAGATGTCGATCATGTTGTTCATCGTGAAAAAATCCGTGTTCTCGTTACGTTGAATTTAGTAGCCCCATCCACTAGGCGAGCCCTCTTGGCTCGCCCGTTGTCGTGGATCGGTATTCCAATGGCTTATGCTATTTACTTGCGCGAAGAATAGATGCTGATGCCGCGGAAGAAGTAAGCGACTTCTCGGGCCGCACTTTCCGGGCTGTCTGAACCATGGACGCTGTTTTCTCCGACCGACTTTGCAAACATCTTGCGAATCGTTCCAGGCTCGGCATTGGCTGGATTGGTTGCACCCATGATTTTGCGGTTTTTGGCTACGGCATCTGGGCCCTCAAGTACCATGAGAACCACGGGACTTCTTGTCATAAAGTCACACAGTTCACCAAAAAAAGGTCTGGCTTTGTGTTCTGCGTAGAATCCTTCGGCTTCATGGCGAGCCAGATGACGCATTTCCATCGCAACTACCTTAAGTCCCTCCTCCTCAAAGCGAGAAACAATCTTGCCGACAAGGTTGCGCTCGACGGCGTCTGGTTTAATGATCGAGAAGGTCAATTGTGTCATGTCAGGAATCTCCAAGGATTTATTTCAAAAAACGTCAGTTTTCACTCCCCAAAAGAGTACTCAGCAACTTAAAAAATGCAACAACCACGCACATTTGTGGGCGTTATAAAGTACTTGATCTGCTTTTTTTTCATATTCGTGGAGCATTTTGGCAGGCGGCTGCCTATTTGGAGTGCAGCCCGGGGGCTACTCATGTGAAAAGCGAATGGTAGTGATATGGTTAAACCTATGATAACTCAGCCCAGTTGACTCGAGTGTAACGGGCTTCGCAATAGCAGGTTTCCTATTCTCTATGACCCGGTTTTTGGCCAAACCTCAGCGTTTTATTGTTAGACCGGCTCCGGGTTGGCTTGATGTTTGTAAAAAGGACGTAGCCCGGATTTTAGAAAGTCCCCTGCAAGCTTATAAATTCAAACCTCAATTAGAAGTTCGTCAAGGTATTCTCTCTGTCAGTGAGTGTGATTACCGGCAAGCCATGGAGCTGGTGCTACGTTTATCCACGGCGCACGATGTGGAGTGGCTGCTTCATAGTGGGCGCGTTACATCGAGAGATGGTTGGAGTGATTTTTTAGATAAAGCCAATCTTGTTGATCTCTGGAAGAACTCGACGCGTGTAAAGGTTAATCTTGCAGTTACCGTATCGCACCCAGTGATCGGAACCGCGAAGACGGTTCGCGAGAAAGTCGCGGCTTATCTTCATAAAAACGGTGTGACGGTGTTGGCATCCGGGGAATCAACAGCCCAAGACCACCGTATTCGAATCGACTCTCAAAAAAATCGAACGCAAGTTTTTGTCAGCATGGCCGGTGATCCGCTATTTAAGCGTGGATACAAAGAAGTTTTGTCGGGTGCTAAAGCACCTTTGGCCGAGCATCTTGCGGCAGCGTGTTTCATCTGGTCAATTGATGAGATTGGGCACGGGTTACGTAAGGACTTGCTAAATGGTGAATGTCCGCTTGTGGTGCCATTTGCCGGCACAGGTACGCTTGGGTTTGAGGGGATTAGCCAAGTAACGAATCTAGCGCCCGGTTTTTTTCGCAAAATTTATTCTTTTGAATCGTTTTCATTTCATCCGGTGAAAACGCTGGATGTCATTCGAAAGAGGATCCGATTGTCGTGCACGCCTGCAAATCTAAAAGTGCGGTTTGGCGACACCGATCCAGCTGCTTGCAAAGCGTTAGATAAAAATATTGCTGGTTTTGAAGAAAGGTTCACTGACCTTGCTGCCCCTTCCGAAGATTTCGATAGCGGTCAGATGGTTTTGGACGTGACTAGTCAGTCGAATGATTTTTTGACAAACCCGAGCGAGCTGGATTCTGAGTCAAAAGAGGTGTTCTTAGCTTTGAACCCGCCCTACGGGGACCGGCTAGCCAAGAAGAGTGGGGGCCAAGCGATCTATAAAAGGCTGGGCCGTGTGATTCATGAAATGAGCCAGAAACGTAAGGTCTTTGGTTTTGTGCTGTGCGGTGATGAAGCGTCATGGCGCACATTCTTAAGTGCTATTAAGCCTCTAAAAAACAAAACCAGACACTTCACCCACGGCGGCATTGACGTTCGCCTCGTGGTTTTCGGCATGTCTTGACGTTGCATCAAGCTGGAAAGCCGTAAATTTGTATGGTATTCTACCCCTATGGAACAACCATTCGAACATAGTGGCCAGTCAGGATCTGCGAGCGGACGAAAGATCGTTCACATTGATATGGACGCTTTCTATGCGAGTGTCGAAATGCTTGATCGGCCGGAGTATCGCGGCAAACCTCTGATTGTCGGTGGCCAGCCTGGTTCAAGAAGTGTTGTTTGCACGGCAAGTTACGAGGCTAGAAAGTTTGGCGTAAGGTCTGCAATGTCTACCACGTATGCTGCAAGGCTTTGTCCGCAAGGAATTTTTGTTCCGCCTCGGTTTGAGAGGTATAAAGAAATTTCTTCGGCTGTCCGCAAGATATTTGAACGCTACACGGATAAAATCGAACCACTATCGCTGGATGAAGCTTACCTAGACGTCACAAATCATCCGACCATGTTTGCCACAAAAATTGCTCAGGAGATTCGCAGTGCTGTCGCCAAAGAGCTAGGTCTTACTTGTAGCGCGGGGGTTGGTCCCAATAAGCTCATTGCAAAGATTGCTTCTGATATGAATAAACCAAATGGTCTAACGGTCGTGCAACCTCATCAGGTCCGAGAGTTTATGAAGAACATGCCACTTCGAAAAATTCACGGAGTTGGTCCAGCAACAGATAAACGTTTGGCTGATGCGGGATATAAATTATGTAGTGATTTGTGGAATGTTGATCCAGGTGTATTGGAGTCAGTTCTTGGGTCTTGGGGGCGTTGGATTTGGCGCGCAGCTCAGGGCATCGATGATCGGCCGGTTGTAACGACATGGGATCGACAAAGCTATGGACGTGAGGACACACTTTCTGCTGATGAGTTGGACACGAAGGCTTTGGAGGCAAAGATCGATCAACTTTCGCACATGGTAGCCAAGTCACTCCTTCGGTCCAAGAGATCTGGACGTACGATTACTCTCAAAATTAAGTATTCTAACTTTCAGTCAATCACCCGATCAAGATCTGTATCAGTTGAGACACAAGATGCAGATGTGATCTCGAGTGTTTGTAAGGATTTATTGCAAAACAAGACAGAAGCTGGCGCACGGCCCATTAGACTTGTTGGTGTCAGCGTCTCAAAATTGGCTAACCTATAGATTGACTGCGCGCGGAGCGTTCACTAGGATGTATTGTTTTAAGTAGTTGGGACGGTTGCTGATAAGACGTCTCGGACTGTAGCTAAAAGACGCTCCTGGGTAAAAGGCTTAGCCAGATGGTGGTTGCATCCGGCAGCAAGTGCTTTATCGCGGTCCTCCTGCAACGCTTGTGCTGTAATAGCAATAATTGGTTTTTGAAAACGTTGCCGACGTAGAAGGCGAGTCGCGCTCAAGCCGTCGAGAATTGGCATTTGTATGTCCATGAACACGACATCAAAATTATTATTTAAACTTTTTTCAACGGCTGTGGCTCCATTGTCGGTAACTTCAACGCGTGCCCCAAGGTCTGATAGTAAGAACTTTATGAGAAGTGCTTGATCCGGCGTGTCTTCGGCCACGAGTATGCGTAGTCCGTCAAGCCTCGAAAGTGCCGCATTTTCGTCTTCTGTGGCAGTTTTTTTGTCGCTCGGAATCGCCTGGGAGCTTTCGTTATTCATGTAGCATTCGATTTTGACGACAAACGTGCTTCCGACATTTAGCTTACTTTCTGTCAACATGACATCACCGCCCATAAGTCTCGCAAGCCGCCTTGAAAGAACAAGTCCAAGCCCTGTTCCGCCAGTTTCTTTAGCATTTGTTACATGGGATTGTATGAAGGGTTGAAATAGCCTTTGAGCTTGGATAGGCGTTATTCCGAGGCCTGTGTCTCTGATGGTGAACCGTAGGTAGTCTCCTCCGCTGTCAGTGTCAGCCTCACGATTCACATATATGAATATTCTTCCGTGCTCAGTGAATTTTACGGCATTACCCACAATATTCATAAGTATCTGACGAAGGCGTTTGTGGTCCGAGTAAATAAATGATGGCACGTCTTCAGCTATGGCTACATCTAATTCGACTCCTTTAATTTTTGTTGCAGCGGAGAATGTGGACTCGATGTCTCGCATCAGCTCGGTCACATTGACATTGTCCCGCGCAATATCAAGCCTTCCAGCTTCAACTTTGCTGAGATCAAGCACGTCGTCAATTAAAGAGCCTAGTTCGACAGCATTCCGGTGAATCGTGTTCGTGAATTGAAAGCGTAGTTTTTGATCCAGGTGTTCATTTTTTAATAATTCAGCAAAACCAAGAATGACTCCCAAAGGCGTTCTTATCTCATGACTCATAAAGGCAAGAAATTCCGACTTGGCAAGGTTTGCGTCTTCAGCCTTTTTTTGTGCGTTTTCGGAGGCTAGTGTGGCCAGCTTTCTAGATGTGATATCTTGAATTATTGCAATACAAGTCGTTTCGGCGTGCGCATGATGATTGAGAATAGTTGCGTCGACGAGCACCCATATAACGTCACCATTTTTAATGATGTATCGCTTTTCAAAGTGCACTGAGCGTTCTTTTCGCGAAACAAGACGCTGGAATATCTGCATATTATCTTCAACATCTTCGGGGTGGGTGATGTCAGAGAATGTCATCGTGGCTAGTTCTGCCTGGGTATAGCCTGTCATCTGACAGAATTGTTCGTTGACCAGTTTAAACTTGCCAGATGTATCCACGAGTGTCGAAGGTACTCCTGCCATTTCAAACATTGAACGAAACTGCAGTTCGTTACGTCTAGACTGTGTGGAGTGGGCGGCAACTAGTAATCCAGTGACTGCAAGAAATCCCATGTAAAGCTGAGCGGAATTATAAGTTTCTGGCGTGTTTGGTGAGATGAAAACGGCCGAGGATCGACTAGCTCCGAAAGTGGCCATGGCAGCGATTTCCAGGAGTAGAAAAGAAATGCCTACCGGGCCGAAACGTAAGGCAGCCCAAAGCGTCACTGGGAATAGTATATAAACGCGCCTGAACACATGCGGCATCCAGCCTGTGAATAGTTGAAAGTCAACGAAGAGATAAAAACAAAAGATAATTCCTATGAGGTTTAAAACGACATATTCGGTTTTTCTACCTCTGAAGTTTGAGGTAATATCGTCTTTTGCAACAATTAAAACAAATGGCGTGAAGATTAAAATTCCCAGAGCATGGCCAAGCCACCACGTGACGAGGTTTTGAGTGATCGTCTCGCCATGTAAGCTTCCGGCCAGGTATAAGGAAGACGTTCCGATAATTGGTGTGATGACCGAGGCGGGGATCACGGTTCTGATTATGAAATTCCAGACGCTTTTTGTATTGCTGAATGTCCAATCAAAGGTTTTTAGTTGTTTGAGAGTTCGTGCTCCAAAAAATGCACTACCGGCCTCGCACGCGGCGACCCATAGCGAAAGCCACATGCTATGCGTCGTTGGGTGGTAGCTGCCGAGAGCTGCGGCGAGGAAGACAAGCGGCAGCGTTTTTCGGGTTTCCAAGACAAGTCCTGCTATAGCAATACCAAGGGGCGGCCAAATGACAGGGGCAAATCCGCTTGCTGTAGTGATTCTGCCACTGATGATCGCTGTGATATAGCAGGCGAAGAACGTAAAGATTGGTGTCAGGCTTGCCAAGATTTTAGATTCCGAGACGAGTTAAATTTGGTTATTGCTCGGGGGAGCCGGCTATTGGCTCGTCCTGCTTTGCAAAAACATGACCAGCCCATTTTCTTGTGCTGAAACGTTTAATGTGTGTCATTTAACTCAAACATTGAGTGAAAAGACGCGCGCTATTTTTTCGACGATCAACATTTACCGAGGGTTTAATTGAGCATAAATCTTGCTCGTAAAATACAAACACGCGCAGGAATTTGCGCGTTTTGCAGTGGAGGACCAACAATGCGTTTTTTTCATGTGTTTTTCGTTGTGGCTTTGTGGGCGAAGTTGGCTGGCGGCAGTGCGACTGCCGCCGAAGCGAATCGTTTTGAGTGTAAAGGCGACTCCCAGACGGCGGTCCTTCACAGGTCCTTGGACACAGGGTCAGCCCAGTTGCGGGTTACAAACTTGGGTCTTGGGGGTGATAGCGCTGAATTCGACTTGGATAGGGTGAGTGTAAGGCAAGATATGATGGGGATCATGGCATGCGGCTACTACCGAGGCATCGCCGACGCATCACTCTCGTTTACGATTATTGTTCCTTCAGTCGTTATTGCAGACGATCAGCCTGTGACCGGTGTTTCGGGTATGCTTATTCGTAGTTTTGCTGGCCTGATGCCACCACCGGACGGGGTTGTTGTCTCTGGGCCGCGCCAGACACTGCAGTTTACGCCTTTGACCTGCACGGCGTTGCTGAGGCGAAGCCCTTGAGCAAATGTTCAAGCGGCGTAGGTTGCTAACGGTTTTTCAGAGGAAGGCCCACTGCTTGCCATGCAATTATGCCGCCTGTGACGTTGGTTAAATCTTTAAAGCCTTGAGTCGCCAGTGCTTCCGCCACTCGCATACTTCTGCCGCCGCTTCTGCAAAAGAGAAATAGTGGTTGATCCTTTTTGACATTACAATCCGATGCGAATGTCTCAGGATTGATTTTGCTCATCGGGAAAAAAACTCCCACCGCGGGCGCAGCTTCATCAACCTCACTTTGTTCGCGAACATCAATCATAACGGCATGCTTATTTGCCTGCAGGAATTGGTAGGTTTCAGATACGGTTGAGGTTTTTATTTTGGTTGTCACAAGTATGGTCTCCGTCGAATACTAGATGCATCGGTTGTCTTTAATACATTCGACGCGAGTATAGCGAACTGTATCAATTTTGGACAATAGATATTGTTTTGCTTCGTTACGTCTCGTTGTACAATAGATGATCATGGAAAATCGGGGGTAAGATGGAGCCGTCTTGGATCAATGCAGTATGGGGTGGGCTTATCATCGGCGCATCAGCCGCAGCTTTTTTGCTGATTGAGGGTCGAGTTCTCGGTGTGAGCGGTATTACGGCCCGAATTAGTGAATTTACGCAAGGTGATACGGCGTGGCGCGTTTTGTTTGTAGTTGGGACAATTTTTGGTGGATTTATTGCGTCTAATATATGGCCAGAGAATTTCACTAACATAACTTCTGAATCTAATTATCTTCGCCTCGCCGCGGCAGGGCTTTTGGTTGGTTTTGGCACAAAGATGGGTAATGGGTGCACCAGTGGACATGGTGTGTGCGGGATCGGTCGATTGTCTCCGCGTGGGATCGTCGCCACGATCACGTTTATGGTATTTGGTGTGCTGACCGTATTTATCCTAGGCCGTTAGGGGGAGACCTATCATGCACTTAATAGTGACCGCATTCGTTGTGGGTTTGGTTTTTAGCTTGGGTCTTGGCTGGAGTGGTATGACAGATCCCGAGCGCGTGTTGGGGTTTCTTGATGTCACGGGTCGCTGGGATCCAAGTCTCATGTTTGTCATGGCAAGTGCCATTCCCGTTTATATGATCGTTTGGCAGTTTGTACGAAAGCGGCATAAGCCAATTCTTGACGAAAAGCTTCATGTGCCCACAAGACGAGATGTCGATAAAAAACTTCTTATCGGTTCTGCGATTTTTGGAATAGGTTGGGGTGTGGCAGGGATTTGCCCGGGACCTGGAATTGCAGCGTTGGGAAGCATGTCATTGGGAGCTTTGGTGTTTGTTATTTGTTACTTCGTTGGAGCGAAGTTAGAAGGATTTTTGAATGCAGATTAAGACATGGTTTGACAAAGACACGTCCACCTTAACGTATTGTGTTTACGATGAGACGACGAAAGACGCCGTCGTGATTGATTCGGTGTGGGATTATGACCTGGCATCTGGCTCTTTGCGGTTAACGTCAGTTCATCAGGTCGCGGATTTCATACGTTCCGAAGGTTTGCGATTACATTTTATTTTGGAGACACACGCTCACGCCGATCACATTACCGGTGCACAACCGCTGAAGAAGCTTTTCCCAAATGCCAAAGTAGCCATGGGGCAGAGAATTACAGAGGTTCAGACCGTGTTTAAAGGAGTCTTTAATTTTGGTGACCGGTTTAGCGTGGACGGACGACAGTTTGATCATTTGCTTGCCGATGGAAGTGAGACCAAGGCAGGTTCTCTAACCATAAAGACATTTTTTACGCCCGGCCACACACCTGCATGTGTCAGTTACCTTATCGGTGATGCTCTTTTTACTGGGGATGCTTTATTTATGCCCGACTCTGGAACCGGGCGCTGTGATTTTCCAGCCGGTAGTGCCGACTCACTTTTTGAGAGCATTCAGAAGCTTTACAAACTTCCCGACTCGACCAGGGTGTTTACCGGTCACGACTATCAGCCTAATGGCCGGCCACTAAAGTTTGAGTCGACCATAGGCGAGCAAAAGACTTCAAATATTCAGATCAAGGCGTCCACGTCCAAGAGCGATTACGTGGCATTTAGAAATAGTCGCGACAAAACGCTCGCTGCACCCAGGCTTTTATTTCCAAGCATTCAGGTGAATGCTGACGGCGGCCATTTGCCAGCACCTGAGTCCAACGGCGCCCGTTATCTGAAAATGCCCATTAAAGAACGATGAGCTAGTTTTTTGATTAAGGTCTCTGAGCCAGCTCGTCTTTAATACTGGCCATGTCGCCTGGTGTTTGGGGAGATCCATTTAACTTTTTTGATTTAATCTCGAATTGCACGCGCATGCGTCGTTCTTCTGCCGAGTCCATGGGAAAGTTGATTTGGCCTGCTTTCCACTGGGCTGTATTGGCCAGCTGCAAGTCCACCAAGCCAGGCACTTCTGCTGCAGCGAATGGGTCAAACCCAGCGCTAGCTAGTAATTTCGCCGCCAGACGATCAGCCTCTTTTTCGTTTTCCCATTTGGACCTGTTTACTGCGTTCTCTCTAAAAGGCATCCAAGTATCCAACGTGGTTTCGATGTCCTCTTCGTGCGATCTCAGGTAATGAACCATCTCATGGGCAATGAGAGCCGCCAGCTGGTCCTCGGTATTGAGTCCTCTTAAGATCTCCGGATAAATCACAATAACGCCGCCCGTTGTTTCGGGTAATTTAAGATCATGACTTTGGCATGCGAGTCCTATCGTCATAGCGGGGGTTTGCTCAGAGGCTATTTTGAGGTTACTTCCCGCTAAAAGCCTTGTCACAACCCGGTCGATTGCTGCGTCTGTTCTGGCGCAGGCCGTTACTTGGCCTTTGTTTGCAAGATTAATGGCAGCAGGTCGCCTTGTGACGATGATTCGCCGGATTTTTTCAGAGAATTTATCCTTGGGAATAACTAATTCGGACTCCGCTAGACTGCTATTCTTGGTCGATCTTGCAGGGCCCATCGTCGCGGTCTCTGTCGATAGGACGCGACCGCTTCCGGCAGTTTTACATCCGCAGAAGGATAATATCGTAAGTGCAATACAATGTTGAACCAGGCTTTTAGACAGAATCATAGTACGAAGACCTCGATATTTTAAATATGACCGCTTGAGGTATCTTATCACGACTATCATTCGACGTTTCTTTATGACGGGACTAACTGGGGCAGGAGAAGTGGGTAATTTCTGCTCGGTTACTGCAAAATGGGGAAGAGCCATGATAAAATCAAGGCTACGAGGCGAGGTAACGAGACCATTCGACGAGGACCACTTACGATGATCAAACTCAGGAACGTTATTGTTGGCTGTATGATCGCAGGCGCGTTGGCTGCCTGTAACCAAAAAAACTCAGGGTCTTCCAGGCGAAACCCTTCGGCAACGAGTGTCGATTGTTCCGTACCAAACCCTCCAGCCGAGTGTAACAAAACCAATAATTCAACGACCGGCACCGGAGACCAAACCCCAGCCGCTCCAACTTGTCAGGCTCAGACCACCCAAGCGGCCTGCGGATTAGTTTCGGGATGTACCTGGAATGGCACGGCATGCGTTTCTAGTTCGACAACTACAACTACAACGACAAACCCAGCTGAGCTTTGTGGGCCACTCAATACGCAAGCTAAGTGCCAAGCCGCCCCGGGGTGTAGTTGGGACGGTTCCGCTTGTAAAATCTCAGGCCTAAGCGCAGCCCCACAGCCAATGAAGTGTTCTCCGCTGACGACCTCGGCTGAGTGTGGTGCAGCGATCGGCTGTACTTGGAGCGCAAGTACTTGCACGAGACCTGGCGTCGGTCTTGGCGTTTCCTTTGAGAAGGGAGATGGTTTAAGTGCCGTTGGGACGTCAAACAATGCGCTTCAAAACTGTAACTTCAGTGCTCTTTTCGCGGCAGATGGTAATTTTGTTGTATATCAAGGTACGAACGTCATCTGGTCAACAAGTACTGGTGGTAAGAGTGCGGTTCGCGCGCAGTTTCAAGCCGATGGTAACTTTGTGATTGCGACGAGCTCCGCTGTTCTATTCGATACGAAAACGACCGGCAAGGCAGCTGATGGTTTTTCCTTGGGTAAAAATGGCAATCTTGTGGTGTTAAATACAAGTAAGCAAGTTATCTGGCAGTCAGGCAGCATTATAAACGGCTGCTACTAGGCCAATGGGGTCATTTTAAGTCATTCGATTTCGCCTACTTTAGACGTAGGCGAAATTTTTTTTTCATATTTTTAATGTAGTCCTCTAAAGCTCGATCAGAAGCCTCGTCATCGTTTTCTGACAACTCAGGCAAAGGGCCAAATTCACTGGCAAGCTCATGCATGAATCTTTCCTGCCAAGCCACAAAGTCGTCAGCCGGGTCTCGAGTTCTAGCCGTTTGCTTTTGACGCCGCTGCTCATCAAGTGAAATCCCCTTGATGGTGGCAGCAAATTGTTCTCGTTCCAGTTGGTCCATGGAAGACTTAGCCCGCAAAGTGTTTTGAGATGGCTGCTGCAACCTTAGCCGGGGTGAATCCGTACTCTTCGGCTAGATGCTCCATGGGAGCACTAGCACCATAAGTGTCTAGACCGATATTAAGACCGTTCATCCCTGTGAAGCGCTGCCACCCAAGAGTGCTTCCTGCTTCGATACTGACTCGTCTGGTGCACGTCGGCGTCATGATTTTTTCAAGGAAAGACTTGTCTTGCTTAAACAGCAGCTCCCAACACGGCACAGATACAATCTTTGTCTTAAACTGTGAAAGACTTTTTGCGGCAGCAAGGGCCAGTGATACCTCAGAACCAGTTGCAAAGATCACTAGGTCCGGAGTTGGTTGATCGAGCACGACCCATGCCCCTTTACGGCAGTCCCTCACAGCGGATTCAGAAATATCCAGCACAGGTAGCTTTTGGCGTGACAGGCAGATGGCAGATGGCTGGGATAGTTTTAGGGCTTCTTGCATCATGATTTGAGTTTCGTTGGCATCAGCCGGTCGCATGACAAAAAAGTCGGGTATCAGACGAAGACTCATGGTGTGCTCCACCGGCTGGTGGGTTGGACCATCTTCACCAAGATAGAAACTATCGTGAGTGAACTCATGAATCACTCGCACTTTTTGAATAGCCCCTAGCCGGAGGGCCGGGCGAGAGTAGTCGGCAAAACTGAGAAACGTTGCATCGAAAGGAATGACGCCGCCATGCAGTGCCATACCGTTAGCAATGGCCGACATCGGAAACTCACGAACCCCGAACGCAAGGTTTCGCCCCTTCGGGCTTGTGGCCTGAAAATCACCGACCGCTTTTGCAAATGGGCCAGTCATGTTCGATGGCTCAAGGTCGGCGCTACCTCCCATGAGATTTGGTATGTCAGTAGCCCATTGCTTTAATACATCACCAAATGCGTTTCGAGTGGCTACGCCTGACCCCGAGGGCCATGCAACATGCTTAAGTTTCGACCAGTCATTTGTTCCGTAGTAGCTGTCCCAGCGGGATTTGAACGCCGGATCTTTAAGTCGATCTGAAAGACTGGCGCGCCACTGTTTGGAGGTTTCGCGTAACTCGGGATACTGCCTTTGAAAGTGTTTGACAGCTTCGGTTGGGCAATAGAATTCTTCGGCCTCAGGTAGGCCAAGTTTTTGCTTGGTCTTTTGGCGCTCGTCCGCTGATAGCGGCGCGCCATGTGTTTCATGATCGCCCTCTTGGGTGGCGCAGCCTTTTGCCATCACCGTGTTACCAATGATTAAAACAGGGCGTTCAGCAGACTTGGCAGAGTTCAGTGCTTTTCTAATCGCGTCGTGATCATGCCCGTCAATCGTTATCACGTCCCAGCCAAACCCTTTGAAGACGAGTTCTTCATTGTCGCTAGTTGCACGGTTTATATTTCCCGAGATTTGTTGACGATTGCGATCATAAAACCAGACAAGATTATTGAGCTTTAAGTGACCTGCAAGAGATGCAGCACCTAGTGTTACGTCTTCTTGCATGCAGCCATCCCCCATGAGGGCATAGATTTTATGACCAAACAGTTGCTGATCAAGGCTTGCCGCAAGATGACGAGCAGCAATCGAGAAGCCCACGGACATGGCTACGCCCTGCCCCAAAGGCCCCGTCGTACATTCAACTCCTTTGGTGTGCGTGTTTTCAGGGTGGCCTGGTGTTTTGCTGTGAAGTTGGCGAAATCGCTTCAGCTCATCCATCGGAAGCCAACCGATCATGTGTAGGAGAGAATAGAGGAGCATTGATTCATGACCGGCACTTAAGATGAAACGGTCCCGTCCAAGCCACTCACTGTCATCTGGATCAAACTTCAAAAACTCCGTAAACAGAATGTATGCAAAATCCATTGAGCTCATGGCTCCACCTGGATGCCCAGACTTAGCTTTGTTGACCCCATCAATCACTAGGCCTTTGAGCACGGCGATGGTTTGCTGATGATTCATGGGTGATACCCCGCTGTTTTTGAGGTTGGACGAATTGACTGGTCGAGGCCTGGAATTTAACGAAAAGGGCAGGGAAAGTCAGATGAATTTTTGGGAAATCAGGGGCGAATGCCTAAAAAATAGACAACAAGAGAGGGGGCAACGCGTGCCCCCTCTTGTGACCCTTATAGAGATCTTTTAATCACGCTCAGCTCAGCGGCGGAAGAAAAAACCTCCGCCATTAGACCATCGCCTGAAATTCATGAAGCCACCGCCATTTGCTCGGTAGTTTGCCCAGTTACTAAATCCTTGTCTGATGGGTCCATTACCCCAGCCCCAGCGTCCCCACAGGCCGAATTCCTCGTTGGTCGCGCCACCGGCGGAAACTTTTGCGCCTTGTGCCGCTGTATTTGCGGTGTCAAGCGTGCCTGCAAGGCCTTGAGGGAGCGAGGATGCAATCTCTTGAAACATGGCAAATGTCTTCGGGAAACTCTTAGCCATTTTAGTTTGCGACTCCGCAGAGCAGTAGAACGAATCAAACGCCTCAGCAAAAGCTGCATCAGCGAACTTAGCTTCGTCTGCTTTCAAATGATCTGGTATGCGGTAGTCTTTACTTTTTTCCGTGTCTGTCTTCAACGCCGTTGCTATGTCTTTTTTCACCGATGTTAGGGCTGGGTTATCCGCTATTGCAGCCTCAGAGCCTTCCCGTTTTGACTTCATAATAACATCGGTCAACACGTAACCCATCATCCTGACGACCGAGTGCCTAATGTTGCGCTCTGTGAGCTTTTGATCATTTTCACCTTTGATAAAAATACCGATGCCACTTTCGCCGCCTCTCCAGCACGCTAGGAGATCATCTGCACTTGTTTGCGCAGTCGGCTTAGCGCCGCAGACCAAGCTAATATCTGGAACGATATTGATCGCGCCTTGAAGGTCATTGAAGAAGGCATTTTGCAGTGCAACAGGCACAGCAGACAGGGCTTTTTTCATGGCGACAACATCTGAGAGAGATCCCCTTAATTGATCTGCCGATGCTTTTACGTCCTCTGATCCAGAGCAGGAATTAAAAGTCAGTTTTGCGCCGTTTTTGGATGTAAAATTATCGAGGCTTTTTGTTCCGGAAGCGCTTTCTCGACTCTTACAGCCGTTGAAGGCGAGAGATGCGGCGATGAGTGCGAGTACTGCTGCCCCTTGACCTGTCCAAAATGGATACTTTGATGTGTTGACCATAGGTTCTCCCATCCTGTTAAACGTGCGAAGAGTAGGATCGGAAAAATGTCTTGAAGTGTTAATTATTTTTAAAAAACTAAGTACTTAATGGGGGTTGCGTTTCTTAATTAAGATGAGCTCATTTCGCTTAGATCTAAATACGCAGCGATTCTGTCACCCCCTTATTTAGAAGCGATTTTGTCACCCTGATGAGGTGAAGTCCACCAATTACCAAGATCCGCTGGCATGGGCGAAGACCACTGCAGATTCTCATCGGTCACTGGATGACGAAAACCAAGGTCTGTCGCATGAAGCGCGATTCTTGGCGCATGAGAATAATCAAATATCGCACCACCGTGTGGGCGGGTTGAAAGATAAACTTGCTCACCAGCTAGAGGATGCCCACTTTCTGCAAGATGAATTCTAATTTGGTGGGTCCTACCGGTTTCAAGTTTGCATTCAATCATGCTAAGAGTTCGGTTGCCTGGGAGCTGTTTCGATTCAAGTAAGTTAACGTGCGTGATGGCCTCTTTCGCTGTTTTTGCCGCAAGGGGGGTCTTGCTGACAGATCCGCGACGGCCATCCCCGCGGTCTTTGGCAAGCCATGAGCGAATCTCTCCTGAATGAGGCGTACCAAGGCAAAATGCAACGTAGCGTCTTTGTATGTCGTGGCGTCTAAATAGTTGGCCAAGCTCTCGCTCGGCCAGTTTTGTTCGCGCAAAAGCCATCACACCAGAAGTGCCCTTATCGAGTCGGTGAACGACTTTCAGAGGTGGCAATTTTCGTCGTTCCTTGGTCTCAAGCCACGCTCTAGCGACATCAATTAACGTTTCAGTCTTACTTGTTTTAGAACCTAATGAGTCTTCGTTTTTTGTAGCAAACGGGACTGACTCGATGCCAGACCGCTTTTCTACGACGATGATATGGTCGTCGCTATAATAAACCTTCAGACCTATGTCTTTGCTTGAATTTTTGTGATGCGGAGCGCCCTGATTTTTTATGAGAATTTCTGTGTGACTTTCCACTCGCGCAGAAGGATCGGTCATCGTGACGCCAGCGATTTCGATGCGTCCAGCAGTAATGGCTCGACGACAGTCGTTCCATGACCACTCAGGTCGGTGCTGTCTTAGTAACTTGGCAAGAGTAGGTTGTGCGGATTGGCCGTGCATCATAAGCCGTACCCTATATGGATCTTCGGATGCCGCAGGTTAAGCTCACAAATTCAATCTGATAATGGCCTGGGTTATCGCCAGCAGGACCAACAGTTGTGGTTCCCGCAGATCTATAAATGGCAACATGAGTATCCCAGCTAGACCACGGATACTGCCAGGTGACTGATTGATTTCTCACTGGTACGGCGTTGAATGTGCCAAAGACATTGCCGATCTCTTGTTCGGTGAAGCCTTGCGAATTTTTCACGTAGCGGCCGTCGCCCCAGTAGCTATCTAGGTATGCAACACCGAGACTAAAATTTCCGTAGGCCTCAGTGTCATATCCCAATCGAAGGCCCACGTGCCTCGCATCTTTGAGGTCAGCTTTATTTACCTTCTTGTTTAGTCCATCACGAGCAACTGTTTTACCTTTAGTTCCAAACAAATAATTAATGTTCTCAGACAAGGAGTAGGGGCCAAACCTTTGCTTGGCTCCAAGCATTAATACGCCAGGCTCATAATCGACTTGGGCGGTGTCAAATTCAGAAGGCTCACTAGCGATTTTTGTTTTTCCGCTGTATTTTTTGGTCAGGGGGAACATGTAACTTGCGCCCACTTGTGTTGCCGTTAGATCCCATGACGTTCCGATTACGGGCCTAAAAAAATGCCCTCTCGCCTTCATGTCGGCAAGTTGGGTGCCAGGGTTGGTCACCGGATTTCCCTTAAGAGTTCGTTCATCGTAGGTGTAAATCAAAGAGGCGCCCACAGAAGCGCTGTAGTTTTCTAGGTTATAGTCAAGGCCGAGCGGCAGATGAAATGTGCGACGCTTGGCTTTAATGTTCAGAGATTCCGGGTTACCCATAACCCGGCGCGGGAGTCCCTTGATATCAAGATCCGCCATACTGCCAGGCATCACGGCAAAACCCCATGAGCCTTTATTATCAAACAAACTACCTTTCCATCCCTCTGAGAACATGGGCGTGACGACGTTTAGCCTGACCGGGTCAAAGTCAGGGTGCTCGTAGGAGTACGTAAGCCGTGCAATTCCGACTTCACCAGAAAATCCAAGCTTTGTCTTTGATAGCAAGGCTGGATTGTAGAGTAATGCCTGGGGTTCAGTACAATCTACGGCCGATTCCATCGCAGCAGATTTGCAAGCACTTCCTGCTGGGAATAACCCTAGAACATTGGCGCGTGCAACCACTGAGGGGAGCACTGAGGCGCTTAAAACGATAAAAGCGCGTTTCATGGTGTTGAAGTTCCTGAGCAGTGATTAAACGGATTTTTCACGACACTAAGATGGGTGCAGAACTCAAATGAGTAATTAAGCTGAATACCCTCAATGTCATTTTCTTGTCCCATCATAGACACAAAGCCGTCACCAACAGACTGCCCGTAGGCGTCTCTTAAAAATTGTGCGGTAGACGATGTGCCAAACCGAAATGGTGACGTGACGGTTCGCTCGATTTTCACCACCACATGCTCTTCGGTATTTGCGAAGAACTTAATCTTTGAGTTGAGCCGAGTAAGCTGATCAATATAAGGGCCTTTTTTGGGGAAATAAGGCGCGTTTCGGGTCATGTCGTGGAGGCGATACTCGATCACCACTTCAGTGTCTGCCTTTAGGGGGTTGTTTTTGGCGCGTCTTAGAAACTCTCCACTTGAACTAGTCTCAAGATTACCGAGGCTAAGGGCATAGCTAACTTGATTGACGTCTAGGGTCACTTTTTCGGGGTCGTCACACGAGACGTCACCTGGATGTGATGTCACATCGATGGGCCTTGAGACGTAGCCGTCACCGATGGCGGATTCATAGGCCTGTTTGGTGAAGTTTGAGTTGGCGCTATAGGGAATAGCCATTGGTTTTTTGGTGGCATGATCACGGTAGCAGTATGTGAGGGTTTTGCCGGATTTTGGGACCCAGACCATTCGTTTGATACAAACAAATGGCTTTGGGCAAGGGGTGACTTCATCCGTGTTCGAGTTCGTGGAGCTTGCAGCCCATTCTAGATACTGGGATCCACTTTGTGGCTCGTCACCTTTAAACTTTGATAAAGCATCACCACCATCAGTTTGAACGGTCTGGGTGACACTTTTGATGTCTTTTGATTGCTGCTTCACAAGCATCTCAAGGCTTTCCTTAGTGTCACCTGAAACCATAAAGCTCAGTGCAGTGGAAATGGCGCTGTCGATTAGACCGCCACCTTCACTAATGTGACCGTTATGGGGGTCTTCTCCGTAGTAGATTGTTTTGACGGAGTTTAGATCAAAATAGCCCAAAAACTGCTGATGCAGCAGGGTTTGATTGGGTGTCTCGACGGTTGTGTCTGGAATCATCTCGGAGCCGTCGTCGGTTTGGGTTTCGCTGCCGCGTCCAAAGCGTTTGTCAGGGTAATGTGGGGCCTCGTCGACACCACAGGCAGTTGCAACAAATACTAGTGCAAGGCCTCCCGCAAGGAGTGCAGAGTAAGGTCTTAGGCTCAGAGGAGATCTATTTCTTGGTAGCATTGCTGTAACCTTTCTCCATCGCCTCAAAATCTAGATCCAAGGCACTTTTCTTGGCGAGTTCAAACAATCCACTACTTTGAATTTTTCGGTGCTCAAGGCGCATCGTTAATGTGCTTTGGTCCGGAAGTTCTCGGTAAATGACAATCTGTGCAAATTTTTTTATACGCTCGTAGTCACCGGTGGCTCGGTTGATGTGAACTGCGAGAGTCGGGGTCAAATGAATGTACTTAACGAGGCCCTGATAGCCAACTTCATAAACGTCTTTATCGGCACGGAAACGGTAAGATACGCCGTCTTCCCATTTTGTACCCGATAAATTGCGGTTTTCCCTGGTGCCTGATGTCCACTGATATCCGCGACTTTTGAATTCATCGTAGTTCTCAAAGGCAAGACGCACCATGTCAGTGTATGTCGTGAGTCGCACTGGAGTATGGATGATCGACGATGTGATGTCCTCATAGTCTTGGGACGTGTCTTTTTGCATGTAGTAGCGATGAACGAATTTTATTTT
>CAYOEM010000002.1:131537-243300 GCA_964402975.1 uncultured Polynucleobacter sp. | reverse complement strand
CATAGTCTTGGGACGTGTCTTTTTGCATGTAGTAGCGATGAACGAATTTTATTTTTGGGCTTGATTCGTTACCGTTCCAGCCACATTCTGGTGTGTCCATCGCAGCAAGTAGGTGGCCTGAATCACAGAGAATGGGCACCATGTCTTTAAAAGCATCGTTTGTCCGGAGCTCTCGGTCACAGATATCTTTAAATTCCTGAGGGATCATGTCTGCTTTAGATAAGAAACACTTTGAGCGGACAGAGTTAGTCGCCGTAGTTTGATCAGTCGTATTTTGCGCGTCCGGCCATTTACTAGGATCGGCATTACGGCCGGTATCCACCTTTGCGCCGCATGCGCCGGTGATAGCCAGCAGGGTCAAACCATTTATAAGCATAAAACGCATGAGAGAGATCTCCGTAACGCTTAGGATCCAGGACGGCATCTAGCCGGCAAGCCCGGGGGCCTGCCTCGTCCAGGATGGTGATCCTAGCACACGGCGCCATAAAATCAATTAAAAAGGCTTAAAATTAAACCAAATATTATTGATATTAAGGTGTTATGTTTTACTACAGATTAAGTTTTCTTCTAGGTAGCGGTCGTTCTGGGTGGTCCCGACGAGGGTTCCCGGGTAAAAGCCGCCGGAAGCTTTATCGTTTGTGATGATAAAGCGCAGGCCCCCAAAGCTATAGAGGTACTGGCTTGAGCTGGGATCGTCGAAGTTATCCCAACGTCCTAGGCTGACGGTCTCGGGGTCACTGCCCAGTTTAAGGCGGGCCTCCGCATCACCTGATTTTGAGTCGTGGCGAATGGTCATCTCGGTGGGCGTTTTAGATGGGCTGCCAGATTTACAGCTTACAAATATCGGGGCCTTTGATAGATCGCTAGAAACATCCCCATGGCTGGGCGAAGGTTCGGATTGTTTGGTGGGAGTCGCGCTTCCGCGAACTTTGCAGGAGCCCGTTGTCACTAAGGTGGACATTAAAACTAACGAAAGTATGTCTTTGAGATGCATCATGCATTCCCCCGCAGGCAGTAGTCGAATCAAGAATTGTTGTTGCAACTATTATGCCTGAGTTTTTGGGGGCATGGTAATGCTAATTTTTTGCCCCTAAAGAAAAAATCCCAGCCCCTTTTTTGGGTGCTGGGATTCAATCGATTAATCAAATCATTACTCTTTGTTGCCCTTAGCTTGCTCTTCGCGGTGCTTGGCTGAGACTTGCTCCTGGATGTTCGTTGGCACTGGTTTATAGCGGGCAAACTCCATGGAGAAGCCTGCTTTACCTTGTGTCTTGGAGCGAACGTCCGTGGAGTAACCAAACATTTCGGACAGCGGAACTTCGGCGATAATAACCGCATAGTCGTCACGCATGTCAGATCCTAGTAGAAGTCCGCGGCGGCTTGAAAGGTCACCTTGAACGGGGCCTTGGAACTCAACCGGGGTTTCGACTTCAACACGCATGATCGGCTCAAGAAGCACTGGTTTGGAGGCCAGGAAAGCTTCTTTGAACGCCGCACGAGCAGCAATCTTGAAGGCCATTTCCGAGGAGTCAACCGGGTGAAAGCCACCGTCGATAAGATCGATCTGACAACCAATCACCTGACAACCAGCCAAAGGTCCTTTGTCGATCGCTTCTTTGAGACCTTTTTCAACGCCTGGGATGAATTCCTTAGGAACAGATCCACCGACAGTCTTGTTATTGAAGACAAATGTGACTTCGCTGTCCTCAGGAAGTGGAGTGAGTGTACCCACAACGTGAGCATACTGACCAGAACCACCAGTTTGTTTCTTGTGCTTGTAGTCGAAGGTTGAGGCTTTGCCCGGTGCTTCACGGTAGTTAACCTTAGGCTGACCGACAATCACTTCTGCTTTGTATTCACGTTTGATACGCTCAACGTAAATCTCAAGGTGAAGCTCTCCCATTCCTTTGATGATGGTCTCGTTGGACTCTTCGTCAACGCGTACGCGGAACGTCGGGTCTTCTTTCATGAAGCGGTTTAGAGCTTTCGAGATTTTGACCAAGTCGTCTTGCTTTGCTGGTTTAAGAGCTAGCTCGATAACTGGCTCAGGAACGTAAATGGACTCCATGGAGATATTAATGTTCTCGTCGCAGTACGAGTCACCAGAGGCACAGTCCACGCCGACCATGGCGATAATGTCGCCCGCAGAGGCCTCAGCAATTTCTTCTTTTGAGTTGGAGTGAAGACGCACGATACGGCCGATGCGTTGAGATTTGCCCATACGCGGATTGAAGCAGGTGTCGCCTTTTTTCAAAGTACCTTGATAGATCCTGGTGTAGGTGAGCTGTCCGAAGGTTTCGTCGACAATTTTAAACGCCATCGCAACCAGAGGTTTGGATGGATCAGAGAACACTTCAACTTTTTCTTTTTTCTCGTTGTCGTAACCGAAATACTTACGGTCAAGTGGGCTAGGAAGATACGCGCGAACGCCATCGAGAAGAAGCTGGACGCCCTTATTCTTATAGGCGGATCCACAGAATACAGGAGTCATCTCTCGTGCAATACATGCCTTACGGATGGTCTTCTGAATCAAATCAACGGGGACCGGCTTTTCTTCGAGCATGAGATTCATCATGTCGTCGCTGAACATGCTGACGGAGTCGAGCATGGCGTTACGATATTCTTCGGCCTTCGATTTATAGTCAGCAGGAATGGCTTCTTCGCGAACGTTTTCGCCTTTGGCGCCATCAAAATAGTATGCCTTCATTTTCACAAGATCGATAATACCGTTTAGATCGGCTTCAGCGCCAATAGGGATCTGAACCATCACGGCGTTGTGAGCCAATTTTTCACGAAGAGCTCCAGTCACGCGGTAAGGATCTGCGCCCTGGCGATCAAGCTTATTGATGAACGCTACGCATGGAACGTTATAGCGTTTCATCTGACGGTCAACAGTGATCGACTGCGACTGAACGCCCGAGACGCCGCAAAGAACCATGACAGCGCCGTCAAGAACGCGGAGTGAGCGCTCTACTTCAACGGTGAAGTCCACGTGACCTGGGGTGTCGATGAGGTTAACGGTGATGTCTTTCCAAGCAACGGTCGTAGCAGCCGAGGTAATGGTAATACCACGCTCTTTTTCGAGCTCCATGTGGTCCATCGTCGCACCGTCACCGCCGCCGCGAACTTCTTCAATTTTGTGGATTCGACCGCAGTAAAACAAAATACGCTCAGACAATGTTGTCTTACCTGAGTCGATGTGTGCGGAGATTCCGATATTGCGGTAGAGGTCTAGTTTTTTTGACATGCGAGCTACCCCTTCAGTAGTTCATTTGGTTAATTCTAAGCGCCCAAACTCGAGGGCTGAGTTTTAGAAGACCGCGGAGGATATTAGAACCAGCCGACCAGGGGTCTAAAACCGAGCAATATAAATCGAGGCCTCGTGTTTTAGCTGCTAGGCCTTTGACTTTCAAGAGAAATTTTAGATATCAGACAAATAAATTATTAAAGCCCTTCAATGGGTTATCCCCCACATGGTCTAGGCCTTGAACTATTAGATCTAAAGATCTCTTGGCGATGACCGAAAAAGCCCGTGATTCACCAGCCATTCCCGGCAGGTGTTCGATTATGGGGCGCGGAGTTATGGCAGTTGGGCAGGATCAAAAAGGAGACATGACTCAGGTTGTTGACCTGAGTTTTGAAAATTCCAGCGGCCCCGGGCTTAGGATTGCTCAGGGAGCGGGAGCTTCCCATGCTCCTTTGATTGATCTTGGTGCATCAGCAGGACCGCAGTCGGCAGTTTCATCCCCGGGGGAGCCTCAGTTTGACTTGGCCGGTGGAACTTTTAACAGTCAAAGTGGCCATGGTTCATCATTCGGCGACACAAACCAGAATATGCCCACGATCGGCTATCAAAATGTGTTTACCGAGGATGTGAAACTAGTAAAGACCAAAAAACCCTCTGCATTGATTCAAGTATTGGCTGCTGTAGTGTTGGTTGCAGGCTGTTTAACGGCATATGCATGGTACGCCACTGGTGACGCGTCAAATATTTTGGCGATTCTAGGTCTGGCTGATGATTCCCCGGAGACCGAACTGGGAGAGCATGGAGCCAAAACCACGGAAAACATCGCCAACAATCAGCCTTCTGTAGTTGCGCCATCTGGATCAGCTTCATCTCCAGGTCCAGAAAAAAAATCGGAAAACGCGGTCGCACCTGCGCCGCCGATCCTGCCGCGAGATGCTGTTGGCGCTTCGGGTCCTGACGTGCAAGCGACAGAAGATGTTAACGGTTCAGAAGGGCTATGGAAACTCGTCAAGAACGAAATGGGCGGGGATTTGCCGGCGCTTGGTAAATCACTCAGTACGGATGAAGAATCGAGCTTCAAAGCTGGATTGTCACATGAATTCAACTATCAAAGATATAAGACGGTCCTTGATTTGGCTGCGGCAAAAGCTCCAGGCAGCGAAGAACTGCTGCGTCAGGCGTTGGATTCAAAAAAATTTTGGATTCGCATGCGAGCCCTGATTGCTCTCGCCGATATGGGAGACGAGATCACTGATGACGATGTTCGTCAGGCACTTGGGAAAACCCACAGTGAGCTCAGAGCGCGATTTTTCAAGCGATTTGAAAAATCACCATGCAGCGTAGGTTGTTTCTATGTGGCTCGGGCATCGCTGAAGCATCTCGACGCGAGTGGCCGGGTTCAGGCTTTACGCGTAATTGCGCGCGAGTCTTCCGATGTTCGTGATGTTTTCATGGTGGCTGGTTCATTTGATAGTAGTCAGCTTGTCCGTAAAACGGCAGAAGAATGGCTATCGACTCAGAATATCGACAAAAGTGTTTGGCAAGATGTGAAGAATAAGTATGGCGTTGCACACTGAAGGCTCAGCGGCACTGTCCGGATGGTGGAAGCCATAAAACTCGGCTATAGTTAGAGGCCTGTGACAAGAAACCATCGTTGATTCTCTGCACCAGAAGGTTTCTCGTTACGGATCCACAGGCATCTCTGAACACGGCGATAGCGGCCGCTGCCACAGCGGCTGCAGAGCTGCTACCTTGAAATGAGATCTCGTTCTCAAACTGCAGGATTGATGGCGCGAGCACCTCGGGTTTTTGAGCGCCTCCTGATGTGCGTCCGAAGGAGCTCGACGAATCGTCACTGGCGCCAACAGTCAAAACGGTCGGATTATCGGCGGGTATCATGATGGATGCGTCCGTTGATTGATCGACAAAGGAAATATCCGGGCCGTTGGCAGCGATGCGAATCCTGGAATTCATATCAAAATTGTTGCTTCGAATATCAACGCGCAGGAGGTAAATCCCCGGCTCAAGGGTTGTTTCAAGGGACTCTCTAGCGTGCGCGCTGTAATCCGGGCTTCTTCCGTGGTCAATTCCGTCCTGAATTTTTCGAGCAGACGCAATTTCACGGCCATTGCGGTCAAGCAAAACGAGATCAAGATTACGCGTGGTTCTCCAGTCTTTCGAATCAGAGAAATCGTTCCAAGATAGTATTATTTTGACGGGCGTTGAGGGTTCGTTAACGACCATGCGCACATAACGACTCTCGAAGGGGAGACGCGCCGTGTAGTCAGGGTTAGGAATAAGCGGGCCTTGCCAAGAGCTTGTCGCATAGTTACCAGCCGCATTGATCCAAAGAATGCCGGCACTTGTTGCTTTGTTGACGGCAGCATTGATAAATCCACGACCGTCAAAATTTCCGCCGAACTCCCAAACCTGCGAGTACACAATCATATCGACTCGATCTTTGATGGCTTGGTCTACGGCCGCTGAAAAATTAGTAAAACCATTGGCATTGTAAAGTTTGATGTTGGGATGCTGACTGCGCTCACTCCAGTTCGGCGAACCAGACGTCATAGCAAAAATAACTTCAGCTAACTTTGTCCCGTGTAGAGTTTCACCTTCGTTATCGATTGGTCCTTTGAATACCGACAGGTCTGGCGGCAAGTGCTTTCCGCGGGATACGCTGAGACCTGCAAATCCATTATCTAAAATCGCGATCGTTTGCGAACGTCCGTGGAAACCTCGCTGGATCCAAGACGCCATGTTGATGTTTTGGAGCAGTTGGCCTGTGTTCAGAAGGCCGGCATGGTAGGCGGGGTCGTCGCTTTCTGCCTTTCTTGTAACTTCAGAAGAAGGAGCATCATCCTCTGTCCTGGTTAGTTTTTGAATTTCGCCGCAAGCGCCAAAAAGCAACATGGCAGCCAAGAACAATAGTCCTTGGCTCACCGTCACAGAGCAGTTCCTTAGGCGCGGCATAAAAACCTCATAAAAAACAGCCAGATTATGACGGATTTTAAGGTAAAGATCAATATTTAATGGAATGTGCTCAAATCATTGAAATCATTAGACTGATGATTAAGATGGATCGCTGGCCTTCGGGGCGGACTCTGATTTTGGGGTGTCTGTGGCGGGTTTGCTGGACTGTCCACCTTTAAAATCGGTGACGTACCATCCCGATCCCTTGAGGGCAAATGCCGACAAACTCAGCTGCTTGACCATAGGCCCCTTTCCACAAGTATCGCAGGAGCTAGGTGACGGGTCAGATGCTTTTTGCATGACTTCAGTGATCTTTTGGCATGCGTCACATTGGTATTCGTAGATAGGCATCGTCTAAATCCTCGGTGAATCAGTAACACATTCGAGCGCTCCCAATATCAGACCGGGGGGGAGGTCTGTCAAGACCCCACAAAGTGATAGGCCGAACCAAGTGGCAGTTGGCCCGCAAAAAAAACACCCGGGAGTATCTCCTGGGTGTTTTGAATGTATTTAGAAGGATATGTTCCGTTAAGGTCTTAGGCGAATGCGGAATCTACGCGTTGCTTCAACTCCTGACCGGTCTTCCAGAATGGAAGGCGTTTCGGAGGAACAACAATCTTCTCGCCCGTTTTCGGGTTTCGGCCTTCGTAGGTTTTGTACTCACGCACGGTGAATGCGCCAAATCCTCTGATCTCAACTCTGTCTCCACGACAAAGTGTCTCAGCAACGGAGTTGAAGAATAGATCGACAACTTCCTCAGCCTTCGCGAGGGTGATGTCAGCGCGTTCTGCCAAACTTTCTACGAGTTCCGATTTGACCATGGTAGTACCTCAAGAAGACCAAAATATTTAGCGGTTTAACCTCTTTAATTTTAGCAAGATGGCCCCTAAAAAATCAACTGTCCCGATCAGAAATTTTTATGATTTTTTGGGGTTAGGGCTTTTTGGGGGTATCATCTGGGGGTGAAATGCCCTTAAACGGCAAGTCCCTCGTGACAAGGAGGGACAAATCGTTCAATATACTGGGAAAAATAAACTTACGGGAGATATGGACGTGATCCCTTTTGAGAAGCCGCTGGTAGACCTGGAAAATCGTATTGATGAGCTCCGCCGAATCGCGGCAAGTCAGCTGCGAAATGTCGACGGGGAGCTGGCTGAATTAGAAAGCAAGGCTAAGACGATCCGCCAACAGATTTTTTCAAATCTGTCGCCCTATGAATCGACCCAAGTGGCGCGCCATCCAAAAAGACCAAATTCCCTTGAGTTAATCGGCGAGATGACATCTGGGTTCATAGAGCTGCACGGAGACAGGAACTTTTTGGACGATAAATCCATCGTAGGCGGTATCGCACGGATAGACGACATACCGATCATGATTATCGGGCACCAAAAAGGGCGTGGCACCAAGGACAATATCTTTAGAAACTTTGGAATGCCAAGACCAGAGGGTTACCGCAAAGCTCTGAGGCTCATGAGCATGGCGGAAAGATTTAGACTACCGATCGTCACGCTAGTGGACACTCCGGGCGCGTACCCAGGAGTTGACGCCGAGGAGCGCGGTCAGAGTGAAGCGATTGCAAAAAACATTATGGTGATGACAAGGCTTAGAGTGCCTGTGGTCACGGTGGTGACAGGCGAGGGAGGAAGCGGGGGAGCCCTGGCCATTGCGGTCGCCAACAAGGTCTACATGCTCGAACACGGCGTCTATTCGGTGATTTCTCCCGAAGGTTGCGCGTCGATTTTGATGAAGGATTCTGCCGAGGCTCCGCGTGCTGCTGAGATGCTAAAAATCACCGCGAAAAATGCCCTAAGTATGGGCGTCATCGACGGTATCATAAAAGAGCCGGAAGGTGGCGCGCATCGTGACCTAAGCCTGACGGCCAGTCGCACGAAAAACCAGATTGTCACGGCGCTGAAAGAACTCTCAAAAAAGTCTCCCGACGCGTTGCGCGATGAAAGGTTCGATAAGTTCCTTAAGATGGGCGCTGTTGTCCAGTAAGACGTAGCAAGGGTGTCGAGCTTTGCAGGGCTGATTTTTGGCTCTAAAAGAAAGTCAGACGTGGCTGATCTTCTAAAGTTTCATGATGACGATAGCTGTGACGTTACACCGCTTAAGCATTGGCCCCGTGGCACGCATGAGCTTGAGCTGCCTATTTGCTCCGACAAGTCGATGACTCATAGAGCTTTGATTTTTGCCAGCATGGCTTCCGGTAGGTCTGTGATTGGACGTCCGCTGGTTAGTGATGACTGTCTTGCAACAAAAAAAGCATTTTGTCAGTTGGGTGTGTCAATCAAGGATGTTTTGTCGTCGGATGGAGCTTTAAGTTGGGTCGTCGAGTCTGGCGGAGTCGAAACTTGGACATCTCCTACCGGGGAGATAGACGTCGGTAACAGCGGAACGGCCGCTAGGCTTCTCACGGGTTTATTTTCTGGCGTGCCGGGTCTTAAAGTCAGGTTGACCGGAGATCAGTCGATGCTACGTAGACCCATGGGTCGCGTGATTGAGCCACTTCGGGATATGGGCGCAGATATCGAAAGTTCAACAGGCGGCAACGACGGCAGCCGGCTCCCACTAACCATAACCGGGCAACGGTTATATCCCAGAACGATTAATCTAAATACACCATCCGCGCAGGTGAAATCAGCGCTACTTCTCGCGGGCCTTGGTTGTGCTGGACAGACGCAATTAGATCTCCCAGCCGGGACAAGAGATCATACGGAAATAATGCTAAGGCATTTCGGCGCAAATATTTTCTGTAGAACCTACCTTGGTCGACAGATGGTTCAGGTCTCGGGCCCCTGGAGACCAAGTCCGATAAATTGCATGATTCCGTCAGATCCATCGAGTGTTGCGTTTTTTGCGGCACTAGCCGCGCTTCATCCAGGGCTTAAGGTTGTCGCGCGCCGGATGCTGACTAATCCAACGCGGCGCGGTTTTTTTGATGTCTTGATGTCCATGGGTGTTCACGTCGAGTGGACAAGAGACCTCGAGACGAGTGAGAGTCTTGGGGAAGAGACGGCCACTGTAACCGTTCACCGCGATCTGGATGCTCCTTTAGTTCCAGTTCGTTTGAGTGCTGAACAAACGAGGTCGATCATAGACGAGATTCCAATTCTTGCAGTCGTTTGCGGCTTAGTAGCAGGAACCTCAAAACTGGAAGGACTATCTGAACTCAGGGTCAAAGAGAGTGATCGCTTACTTGAAACTCAAGATCTCCTGACTAAGGCCGGTATTCCCTGTGATGTATTGGGTGAGTCTTTGGAAATACACGGCGGCAGACGAGTCCTGGGCGGGGGTTTGCGTGCCTTTTCATTTAGCAGTCAGGATCATAGACTGGTCATGTCAGCCATCATTCTCGCCACACTAAGTGGGCAACCGAGCAGAATTCATGGGCTTAAATGGATTTCGACAAGTTTTCCTTTGTTTCTCCCGATATTCCAGAATATAAAATTGCGAGAGGATTTAAAGTCTTAGGTCGTTTTAGCGCGTTTTCAGCCCGATGGTCTCTCGAGAGGGTCATAACGTTTGGATTTCTATAATATGACACGCCCCAAAATAGTTGCTGTCGATGGCCCGGCTGGTTCCGGCAAAAGCAGTATTTGTTCGACAGTTTGCAGACAATTGGGGTGGTCCTACGTCAATACAGGTGCTTTGTATCGTGCGGTGGGTCTACTCGCTCACGATCGTGGGATTGCTTTAGTTGAGGACCATGGTCTCAAGAAAGTCCTCGATGAATTTGCTTCCACTGTCAGATGGGATCACGAATCGGCTCGATTGTTTGTGGGTGTCGATGATTTTACGTCTCGCTTAGATAGTGTGGAAGCTGGTAATGGTGCCAGTGCTGTGGCTAAGATGCAGATGGTCAGAGATGCGTTGCTCCCGATTCAGCGGCGGCTGGCTCTTTCAGTGCCGCGTGGAGCTATTGTTGATGGACGGGATATTGGCACCGTTGTCTTCCCGGATGCGGACTTAAAGATTTTTATGACAGCCAGTCTTGAACAGCGAGCGACTCGGCGTTTAAAGCAGCTGGAGAAGTCAGGTGATCGTACATCGATTTCTCACGCCGATATTATGAAGGCCATTGCATCCAGAGATGATCAAGATACACAGCGTAATTCAGCTCCGATGCGAAAGGCTGACGACGCCGTGCTGGTCGACACGTCGGAAATGGACGTCAACGGTGCTATAATGAGCTTAGTGTCGCTGATTAAATTGAAAGGACTGGCATGACGATTCAACACCTATTGATGCTCTCATATTGTATTTTGGTGGGACTTGCATCTTGTAAAAAGCCTGAGATTACGACAGCTCCCGTGAAGAGTGTTGTGAAGAGTGACAATGGACCGGTTGTGGTGGTTACTGGAGCTGATGTGGTCGGTGTTGACCAGGTGCCTCAACTCACTGTTGCCATAAATGTTGCTGCTTGCATCGGAGCCACAAAATGGCTTGATCCAGAACCCCCAGTAAATATTTCCATGCGTGCTGGAGCTGTTTCAATTGCACCAAAGGTGGTGAGCTCCGCGGATTCAACGCAACCGGAATCAAGAATCTTCCAGCCTCTTCGTCCCGTTGATGCGACGGATTCCACGTCCCGGGCAAAAATGCAGTATGTCTGGAGGATCAAACGAGCCAGTTACTCAATCGAGCTGATCGCCTACTCTTATAAAGAAAGTGACGGCACGGAAACTCAAACAGATTCGACATTAACGAAGACGTTCGACTTTGGTGCCTCAAACGAAGTGACCCTCACGGCAGAGGGCGCGTGGCAAGACGGAAAATGTAAGCTTACTTGGAAGTAAAGACTCTGCTGTTTGCGACCCAGCTCAGCTTGGTCGCATGCGGCGTCTTCGGGGTGAGGCTCTCCAAGCTAGGAGGGCTTTTGGTTGTAGCTCCTCGGTTTCATCATCCTTATCAGATAAGATTATATCTTTTAATTGGGCGAGGTCGCTTCGAGTTGCCTTGATGACTTCTTCGAGCGAGCTTTCGCATGCACGCACGTCCGACCGTAGCGATGCGATACAACCGTTCAAGTCTTGTAGCCGTTCGCTGGTAACGATTTGAGATGCATCAATTTGGGTTTTGATAGGCTCAAGATTATTTTGCAAGTGCTCGAATGATGAAGTGGTTGCGTGAGATGACTCGGTCAGCTGTGCCTTAATTGGGTCCATATGCTTTAAAACAGTATCTTGGACCATGACCGAAATTCTGTTGACCATATCGGCTTCTAGCGAGTCCACACGAGCATGAAGGGTCGCTATGTTTTGTGACATGGATTCACTAATTAGAGTCCCAAGCACCGAGTTTAATTGTGCGGTCAGGTTTGAACTAATCGCATCAAGTGTGCTTTGAAATCTTTCAATCTGTTCGTTGAACGCTTGAGATGCGACTTGGATGGCTTCTGATGACTTTTGATGAGATGCAGTTGCCCGCGTCTGATCAAGATAGGCTGCAACGTCAATCGATCTGAATACGGGGCGGATATATCGGTCCACACGCACGCGGCCTACTCTGAGGTCGCGTCCCGCAATTTGTGTTAGACGAGATCTCTTGATACCGAGGGCGGCCATGGTTGAGTCTGCATCCATATCGAATTGGGTGAACCACGGCTCATCACCGCGTAGCCAAACAAGCATGGGAAAATCGTCTGTCGTTGTGTGCTGACCATCAATATGGGGTTCGGCTTCGCTTGTACAAGATGCGCCTTGCCTCATAGCACTGGGGCCGCCGACAGGCATTGGCATCTCTGTTTGAGTCGGTAATTGAAATACGCCGTGACTGAAGTGACTGTCTTCGGTGGTGTCGATGTCGATCTCTGTCATATTCGCCTCACCTCATATTTCCAATCGTTTAGACCCTTGAATACCGCCAGGCGCTCGGGTGCCATGACGTTCTCAAAAAACATTCTAAATCCCATCATGTGCTCACCAGATGGAATTTTTGTGGCGTCAAACCAGATTCCAAGATTCACAGGGCTTTTACCCAATGGTAGAACTTTGTCGTTATCGCGCGATTTAAGCTCGCTGGCCGCTTTGTCGTCACGGTATATCGTCGGGGCTAGTCCGATTTTTCTGAGGTCAGGTGAGGGCGTGATCTCGACGAATATACTGCGGTCGCGACCTTGCATGGAGACCCAATAGAGCCCCTTGGTTTCCTCGGTTTTTGTTGCCTTACCGATGATTTTACCGAGTAGATCTTTTCCACTCTCTAAGATTTTAGATCCAGTGGAATCGCCTGAGGATTGATAAGGCTCCATATTCGTATCGATTTGGTAATCCTTGGGATTATCGCGCAGTGCCAGCCCATAGTACATGCCACTGCCGGCATTAAGAGAGGTCCGTCCATCGAGAGGGCTGCTGAGCATCGCGGGCAAATTCATCGCGTTTGAGAAGAAACTAATTTCCGTGTACATGCCGAGTTCTAGCTTAAGTTTGAGAATCTTGTAGAAGAACGACACCCGCACAATGGAGCGGATTGGACCAGACTTCCAAGCTTCAAGCTCGCTTTCAATACTGCGGTGGTTTGCCTCCACAGTGATGAAATATTTAAGATCACCTTTGAGGTAGAAGGTCGTCGTATCAAGAACGGGTTCAAACTCAGCAGGTTGTTTGTTGTTTTTGGCTACCTCCACTTTACGAGCAACCAACCAGTTCTTCTGATCGAACTGGTAGCGATATCGGCTCGTGTGTACTAGGGCCTCTTTACGGTCGAAAATCACATATTTTTTGGGGCTGAGGGCTGGCGCGTTGCCAAAAAAAACGCCTACGTAGACAGCGCCGGCGGGTGGGCCCATCGGATTACCATTGGGGTTACGCACGCGAAGTTCAAAAACGATTTGAGGACGAGTGGTTGGCCACTGGGTTGGTTCAACGAGCGGCCCAACATCATCACCCATAAAAGAAAGCTCATCTTGGCTATCGAATATGCCGTTGCCTGTGTCGGCCGTGACACGCGTGCCTTGGTCGAGGACGTAGTCGGTGTCTTCATTGATTTCATCAATTTGAAACGGAATAATCTCAGCTTTACCACTTGGAGAACTTCGAAAAACACGGTAGGAGCCGAGTGGGTATCTCAACACTTGGCTGATTTGTGTGCCGGTGATAACAATTGGGGCCGTGTGAATGCCTTGGGCTAGAAGAGCATTGCAGTCAAGAAAGAGCGACATGAGTAGGGCGAAGCATAGGACCATGGTGCGTCGGTGGATTTCGGCGCAGCGTAATGTGACACTTGTAGCGCGCGAAAAAATCACGAGGTCTGCTCTCCGCTAAGGCTCATTGAACTTAGGTTCCAGTTTAGAAATTTATGTAATATTATAACGCATCGAGATCGCGGAGTTAAAGTGAATTTACGGTCTAAATCCCTAATTTTTTTCTTGAATATTCTGGTAGCAATTCCTGCTTTTTCGTCGGTGGCACGTGAGGCAGCCAGCACAAGCGTTTCCGGGAGTTCTGGGCAGCTGCGCAAAAAATCATCAGCATCTCGCGCTGAAAAAAATATGACTAAGGCTCGACTGCCAGTGCGTGTGATTTGGCAGGTCCTTCGCTCTCAAGGGCAGGGCGCCATGATGAATACCTCTGCGGAGACGTTCTCCGCGGATGGCCAAATCTATCAGGTGTCGGCGGCTCGCTGGGAACTAAAAATAGGAAAAGCTTCAATTGTTGGCACGCTGATTTTGCCAAAGCTTGGTCAAGATGGTCGATTCGTTGCGCAAAGGTCAGAAGTTTTGAGTATTCTTGGTGTTGAATCTCCACTCAGAGACCAGCTGTCTGAAGAACGGACCGAGGAAGACTTAGCTGCCGACGTCGTTCAAATTCCATTGTTTGCTTCACCCAGTCGTCAATTAGAGACGATTTACCGCGGACCGGAGGAAGAGCTATTTCTAGTCAAGCTCGCAGTCTCAATTCCCGCTTCTTAACATTTAATGTTTAAAGTGTCGTACGCCGGTTAACATCATGACGATGCCATGCTCGTTGGCTGCATCGATTGATTCTTGATCTCTAACGCTTCCACCCGGCTGGACGATGGCCGCTATGCCAGCTTTTGTTGCTGCATCGACACAGTCACGAAAAGGAAAGAAGGCGTCTGATGCCATGACAGCCCCATTTAAGTTATGGCCTAGTTCCCGAGATTTATTGACGGCAATGTGAAGGCTATCAATCCTACTCATCTGGCCAGCGCCAATGCCGATGGATCGCAGTCTAGATGAGAGTACAATCGCATTTGATTTGACGTGTTTACAAATGGACATGGCAAAAGCCATATCGGAAAGTTGTTCGGACGTTGGTTTTGATTTGGAAACGCATGACCACGTCTCTGGGCTGATTGGAGCAGAGTCACTTGTTTGAACAAGCAGGCCTCCCCTTATGGACCTAAATGAAAGTCGGGGAGCAAGGCTTTGGTCCGGGGTCAGCAACGTCGCTGTTCTAAGAATTCTTAAGTTTTTCTTGTTGCGGAAAATCCCAAGGGCAGCTTCTGTGTAAGCGGGTGCTATGATGCACTCCAGAAAAATCTCGCTCATAGCCAGAGCCGCACTTTCATCTATCGGTATATTGGAAGCCACAATGCCGCCAAACGCACATTTTGGGTCAGCCAGAAGGGCTCTCGTGAAAAGTTCCTTAGCTGACGCGGTTTTATCGTTTGGAAGGTTGGCCGCGGTTCCACAGGGGTTTGTGTGTTTAATAATGGTGATGGCAGGGGCTGGGTAAAGTTCCGCGACAATGGCAGATGCCGCATCGAGATCTAGATAATTATTGTATGAGAGTTCCTTGCCCTGCAAAACCTCGGTTTCGTCAAGACCCCCGAGCTCAAAGGGCGATCTGTAAAATCCAGCTGCTTGATGCGGATTTTCACCGTAGCGTAGCCCCTGGCTTTCGGTTAACCGCAGGTCCAGAGCTTTGGGGAGTTCCGATGTCTGCGTCATCCCATCAGCCTGTGAGTCGCTTGAGCTCATGTAGTTGGCAATCATTAGGTCATAGGCGGAAGTCAGAGAGAATACTTTTCTCGCTAAATTTATTCGGTAGTTCATGTTGAGATCATTTGATTTAATTCGTTTAATGACGTCTGAGTAGTCAGTTGGATCGACCACTGGTAGACACGAGCGGTGATTTTTGGCAGCGGCACGCAGCATGGCGGGTCCACCGATGTCGATAAATTCTATGGCATGGTCAATCGATAGCTTCTTATCCTTCGCCTCTCCGGCAAAATTATAGAGATTCACGACAACCAATTCGATGGGTAGCCATCCCATGGACTCGAGCTGGATGCGATGTTCAGAGTTTGATCTATCTGCGAGAATTCCGCCGTGGATACTCGGATGAAGAGTTTTTACGCGGCCTCCGAGCACTTCGGGGCAACCGGTCAACGTGGAGACTTCGGTGACGGCTACCCCGGAGTCTCTGAGGAGTTTTGCAGTGCCGCCTGTTGAAATAATCTCAAAGTTTAGACCTTCAAGGTTGCGAGCAAAGTCGACCACCCCCGTTTTGTCAGTCACTGAAATGAGTGCGAGTGGTCGGGTGTTTTTGCTCATGCTGGCAGTCCTTTTTTAATCCTGAGTGGGACGGAGTTGCTTGAGTGTTTCAAGAAGTTGGCGTTCAGTGCCAACGGGTATCGGTTCGTAGTAGCGCCGACCCTTAAGTGCCGGCGGAAGATATTCTAGCCGACGAGCGCCTTCGAGGTCGTCATGGGCGTATGCGTAGCCACTTGAAAAGCCTTGGTCTTTCATAAACTTGGTCGGAGCGTTGCGAAGGTGCATCGGGATTTCTAGAGGTCCCGACTGTCGGACCTCCTCTAGTGCGGAGTTTATAGCGTTATAGGATCGGTTACTTTTTGGAGACGCCGCTAAGTAAGTCGCACATTGTGATAGTGGAATCCTGGCCTCAGGTAACCCCAGCACTTCAACAGCTCGAAATGTTGATTCAGCAATGAGAAGGGCAGTTGGATTGGCGTTTCCGATGTCCTCACTGGCGCTGATGAGTAGACGCCTTGCAATGAACAGTGGATCTTCGCCACCTTCGATCATTCGGGCTAGGTAGTAAACGGCCGCATCAGGATGGCTTGCGCGAATTGATTTGATAAATGCCGAGATCAAATCATAGTGTTCATCGCCGCTACGATCGAAGCGGATAGGCAAGCATGATCCGAATTTTTCTAAAATGTCGGCATCGATGACTCGCGAGCCGGTTTCGTCTAATCTGGCGCATGTAGCCAGGGTCCCAAGGAGGTTTAAGCACTGTCGGCCGTCTCCTTTGGAGGCGTCGGCAATCTTGCAAAGAATGTCTTCGCTGACGCCAAACCCCTTCAGAGGGGATCCGTCACTTGTGAGGGCTCTTTGCATCATGGATAAGAGTGCCTGGCGCGCGAGGGGATTTAATCTGAAAGTCAGGCATCGAGATAAAATCGCATTGTTTACACTAAAAGACGGATTTTCAGTCGTAGCGCCAATGAATCGTACCAAACCCGACTCGACGCCCGGCAGTAACACATCTTGTTGATTTTTCGATAGCCTGTGAATTTCGTCAACGAACAGGATATGAGACTTTTCGCCAGCTATGACACTTTGCTCGGACTCTGAGATGGCTGCGCGAAGATCTTTGACAGTGGCGTCGACGGCCGAAAGGTTCGTAACCCGACGGGCACTTAGGCGGCCTATGATATGAGCTAGGGTCGTCTTGCCAGTTCCTGGAGGACCCCAAAGAATCAAAGCGTGGGCTGCGTCGGTCTCGACGATGCGGCGAAGAGGGGCATCGGGTCCCAGCAGATGCTCCTGACCGAATATGCTACCGAGCTCGCCGGGTCGAAGCTGTTCGGCAAGGGGTCTGTGACTTTGGGGTGTTGCGGACGTCATGGGAAATCGAATCTATCCCTTTTTCTGGGGCACGGTCGACCCGTTTTGCGGTGGCCAAAGCCCTGGGTGCTAGAGTCAGCTATACCCATACTTATCAGGGATTTAGGCCCCCTCCAAGGGGCATTTGGTTAAGATTAGGCAAAATTTGCCGAGACGGACCTCATTGCAGTTGGTAGTCGGGCCTTGCGGCCTTTCTTAAGCATCAGGTTTTAATAAGGATGTGAAACCTATGACCCTCTCTATGCGCTATGCTGATTATCTTTACGCTCTCCGTGGTCGCGAAAATGATCCTGTCTCTCTAAAAATCCTATTAGCCCCCTTTGGTGTTATTGATGCTCCTCCGGGGGAGGATGAATTTCTTTTGGTCGGGCATTTTATCGATGCTCTAGGTGAAAGTGACGAGATTGGCGACACGATTGACGCTGCGATCGTCATCGAGGTTGCCGAGGATCTCGGCGTCTCTCTCAGTGGCGCGAATCGATATCCTGCGGTAGGGTAATCCTGGTGGGTTATTTACCGCGGGAGACTCGTTAGGCCTTGTTCATCGTCATTCCTAGATCAGAAGTTTCGTTTACATTCGCCAGAAGTGGAGGCCCGGGTGGCCAAAACGTCAATAAGACGGACAGTAAGGCGATCCTTCGGTGGAACATTTTCAAATCCCCTTGGGTGCCGGAAGACGTCAGATCACGGTTTGTCGAGGCTTATTCATCGCGTCTCACATCAGACGGCGATGTGGTGATTCACTCAGACGAGCATCGAGACCGGCTGGCGAATGAGAGAGCATGTCTTGAAAAACTCACCAATATGCTTCGAAAAGTATGGATCCCCCCAAAGAAACGAATCGCTACAAAGCCCAGTCGCTCCGCGCAGCGAAAGAGGGTGGAGTCAAAGCGCCTGAGGTCTGACGTGAAGAAGGCTAGGAGATCACCCGTTGACTACTAGGGGAAAAGGTCTTTTTTGTGTTGGCGTGGACTGGCCTAACGTCGCAGTTGTCCTGTTTTGGCTGCATGTCACGTGTTGTGTTTTAGCTTTAGCAGCACCCGCTGGCGTAGCCCAGGAGGGTCAGTTCCCTCCTCCAGCGCCCCCGAGCGACCAGACGGTGGAAGATCAGATTGCTAGGCCTTCCAATCCATCTGATATTCCTCAAAGCTCGGTGCTTTGGCAGTATCCCCACACCCCATTTAAAGTTCGATTTGGCTTTTTCGTCGGCGATCACATGGGTGGCCCCATCAGGTTCAATACTCGATTCCCTGATGTAAAGTCTGACCCTCATCCGGCAAGTTATTTTCACTCGCTAGCGTCTGCTGGAGGCGAGATGGAGTATGCCATGACATCGGGCGGTATTTTATTAGGTGCGATTTTTAGGCGCGATCTTTGGCACCGGGGCATCGTCGGACGCTCATTGACGGCGGAAGGGGATGTGTGGCGAGTAGAAGATTTTTCGGTTAATTCAACGGCTTTTACGCTTGGCTGGGTTTTTGGCGAGCGATACCGCGAGGTGCCGTGGTCGGCAGATCTCGCATTGGTCTATGATCGTGGTTCTGCGGACGTTGTCATGATGCGTTCATCCGGCGTGACGGCTATCGCTCAGAGTTATATCGAGGCGTTAACACTACGTAGTAGATTTCATGTTCACACGCGCGTGTCCACATCTGTAAACATAAGTGCTGGCCCTGATATTTACATACCGGTCTGGCAGGTTACAGAGGATCGATCGGATGAGGCGCTGCGCTCTTGGTTCTCCGAGAAAGTCCAATTGAAGTCCTCGTCGGCTTTGGGATTGAGCGTTATGGTGAACTACCGTTTCTAGCCAGTAATCTTTAGTTGCAAGGTCTTACTTGAAATTTTAAGGTATGACTTTGATTGTAAGTTTAATTTGGTCAGGGCTGACGGACTATGTATAGCCAAATCAGTAAAAATTCTCCTGTTGTCCAAAAATACGGTGGTACCTCCGTTGGTACCACGGAGCGTATTCGAGATGTGGCAAAAAGAGTCGCTGCGCAGCATGCGCAAGGATGGACAAAGCTAGCCGTGGTGGTGAGTGCCATGTCGGGAGAAACGAATCGACTGGTCGCTTTGATCAATGCCGTAAACCCAAAATCCCCGCCCAAAGCCTATGACATGGCCGTAGCCTCCGGTGAACAGGTTTCAGTGGCGCTTATGGCGGCGGCACTAGCAGCGGAAGGTGTGGATGCTGAGCCGATCTTGTCGCATCAGCTTGGCATTTTCACAGACGACTTTCACAGTAAGGCAAGGATCAAATCAATCGACACGCAAAAAATTGAAGCTTGCTGGCAACGCGGCGTTATACCCGTGGTGGCAGGATTTCAAGGTGTGACTGAAAGTCTTGAAATTACCACCCTTGGCCGAGGCGGCAGTGACACCAGTGCCGTGGCATTGGCCATAGCCGTGGACGCCGCGTTTTGTGAAATAAACACCGATGTGGACGGGGTTTTCACCTGTGATCCAAGGATCGTGCCGGCGTCTCGTCTGATTGAGGACATGGATTTTGAAGTGGCGCTTGAGATGGCCAGTCTTGGTAGTAAAGTGCTACATCCAAGATGCGTTGAACTAGGTGCGAAGTTTCAAATGCCCATCGTCGTGAGAAACACATTTACACCCAATGATCATCGGAGAACTCGAGTGATGAATCTAAATGACAAAACAAACCTTGAAGCAGCCGTTGTGTCTGGTGTGACCTTGGACCGAGACGTAGCCAAGGTGACGTTGTTGGGGCTGCCATTTGATACCAAGCTTGTCAGTAGCATTTTCTCGTCGATTGCGGAGGCAGGCGTCAACGTGGACATTATCGTTCATAATTTGCCTGAGCCCGGTGGCAAGACGATGCATCTTGGCTACACCACGACCAAAGGTGAAGTTGATGCAAGTTTAGCGGCCGTTAGAAAAGTTTGGAGTAAGGCTTCATCCGACTACACGGTTGAGACAGACTGCGCAAAAGTAAGTGTCGTTGGCGTCGGTATGCGCAGTCACCCAGGTGTTGCAGCCACTACGTTTCACGCCTTAAGCAGCGCATCAATCGACATTCGCATGATTTCGACATCCGAAATTAAAATTTCATGTGTTGTGGATGCTGCGAAGGCTGACTCCGCGTGTCAAGCTCTACACAAGGCGTTTATTGCCTGATCTGGGCTCCAGATCCTGATTTAGCCAAAGTGTAGCTGCCTAATAAAATCCAGACCCTCGTGGCGGGTCCGCCATTCGCCGTTGTAAAAGGCTCTTTTGAGTTTTTCCACAAGTTCACCGATTTCTGGTCCTCTAATACCTGGAATAGCTACCATGACATCATGCCCAGTCACAGGTAGCGGAGATTTTCGGCGGTCACCGAATGTTGTCTCTGTCGTTGTGACAAAGGTGATCATTTCCTGACGGTTTTGATCGTGAGAGTGACGAGCTAGGAACATCCACACGGGCGCAAAAAAATTAAGAACAGTGTGGCTTGGGTCGTGATGCTCCGTGTGATCAACAAACTCTAGAGCAAGAGCTGTCTGGCGAGGCATCGCAGCCAAGTATTGCCAACCCAAAATAATATCGGTTAGTAGCCTGGATTGTCGTTCGCTGAGCCGCAATCTTTTTGCTAAAGCCTGCAAAGCCTGCTTCGTCCAGATCTTGCCTTTAGTCGAGCCTAGCAAAACACAAAGTTGGTTCCATGGTCTGACGTCTTTTGGGGTTGTTTCGGCATCGATGAAAATAATCTTCTGAAGGGATTCATTCCCTAAGGCTTCGGGTAAAATGGTCTTCATGACGCCAAGTTCATTCATACTGGCAATAGGCTCTCCTGCGTGTTCGGCGGAGAATATTTGCCAAAGTTCCTGCGTAATTCGCTCTTGGGAGATCTTGCTAAGACCTGATGCCTCTTTTGACATGGCCGGCAACGCATTAGGATCCGGCGTAAAACCAAGTCTGGCCCAAAACCTAAAAAACCGCAGAATTCTTAGATAGTCTTCCCTGATGCGCTCTTGGGGAGAGCCAACAAAACGAAGTGTTCTTGTTTTTATATCCTCAAGACCTCGGTGAAAGTCATGGATTTGCCCGGAAGCGTCCTCAAAAAGAGCATTGATCGTGAAATCTCGACGGGCCGCATCAGTTTCAAATGTGGCGCCGATGAAGTCGACGACCGCATGGCGGCCATCAGTGGCAACATCTCGTCTTAGTGTCGTCACCTCGACTGGGCCTGACTTGGTGACCACTGTAATGGTCCCATGGTCAAATCCTGTTGGTACCACCCTAAATCCTTTTTCAGAGAAAAGTGCCATGGATTGATCAGGAGTGGCAGTGCTGGCCACGTCGTAGTCTTTGGGTGTAAGTTTCAGAAGGCGGTCTCTAACGCAGCCGCCAGCAAACATGGAGCTGTAACCTGCGCTATTCAGCAGTTCAAGGATGTGTTTGGCATCTTCAAATGTGGTATGACTATGATCGCTCACGGCATGCTTTCATGGAGTTTAAGTTATCAAGCGCCTGTGTTTACGGACTGGTACCGCCTAGCACCAAGCTCGTAAAATTTTACCGCAGCCCAAGCGAAAACTACAGCTACAATCAAGTGAAGGGTGGCTTGCGTGTAGCTTTGCCGCCCGAAGAAGACCTCGGCCGGTATGGCCGCAATACTTGCCAGCGGCAGCATAAAGGAAAATACCCACTGCATGATTCGCGGAAATACGCCAGTGGGGTACTTGGCCAGTGACTGTAGTGACCAGTAGGCGTCCTCGCCCTCTGATAACTTTTCGGCAAAGAAAGCGGGTGCCACGACTAGTAGACCGATGCCGTAGCGTACGGCCAGGCCTGCGATGAAAAATACGATGAGAGCTGCCGTGTTGATGAGAGTAAAAGCCACGCCTTCACTGGCAACTTTTGCGGCAAATACACAAAAGAGTCCGATGTTTATTATTAGGTTTGGCACATTACTGATGATGAATTCATTGGCCGTATGCATAGCAATCAAAGGGTGTAGGGGTTTTAATAAGACATAGTCCATCCGACCAGACCAAACAAAGTAGCCCGTGTGAAACAGTCCGCTAATACAGAGAATCGTGAATAGTTGATGGCCGACTCCAAAGAGACTGGCGACAAACATAACTTGATTGAATGACCACCCGCTTAAAGTCCCGCCTGCTAACGTCACTCCAAGGGCCAGGCCTCCCATATTGGCAATAAGAAACAGCGATTCAAACAGGAAGAAGAAAAGTAAGTTGCTACGGTAAATAAGCATGCTTGATGTGCTAATTGAAGCGATCTGCTTTATGAGCTTCCAGTAGTATCTGATCATATACCAATCGCCTCAAAACGTTTGATGCCCCGGCGCCACATGGCAATCATTAATATAAAAACGCCGCCGAGGACCCCTAAGCCTCGCGTGCAATCCGACCAAAAAATCTCAGGCGGGATTCGGTGAGTGATGGTCAACACCGGAAAACCGACCATGTAATACATTGGAGTCCACTTTGCGATCGTGAGCGCCCAGCTTGGCAGCAAATCAATCGGAAACACAGCGCCACTTGCCGCATAGTAGAGAGCAATAAAAAAAGTATCTGGCCCCCAAATTTGCGCCATGTCAAAGGCCAGCATGCCGACAACAAGCCTTACGAGCCATCCGCACGCAAGGCCTAGGGCGAGCGCGACGGCATAGTGTGTCAGAGATGTGCTAGATAGATGGGACATGAGCTCCTGCTGTAAGCTCGGCAGCAAAATAAGTGCGCCAATCAGCAGAGGTGACAAAAGAATAATATAGGCGAGGGTGCACGCCACACTTCTAAGCACCGCTTGAAGCATGAATGGATAAGGCCGGATGATGGCGTAGGATAGCTTTCCTAGTCGAATGTCGCTGCCAAGGTCACGGGATGCTGCGTGATGTTGAATGCTGTGATGAAACATTGCTAAAGCAAAATAAAGCACAAGCCCCATGGGTGTGTATATCTTTTGATCTGGGTTTGACTGGGCGGCCTTGTACCAAAATGTGATAAAACCGGCGTAGGCAAATGCTTCAGATATGACGAAAATAGCTAGGGCACTTCGGTAGAGAAGCACCGTCTGAAGACACTGGCCGAAGTAAACACTGGAGGCATGGATCAGTATCTTGAGGTTATTTTCAGTTTTTATAGTCGGTGTTTCTGTATTCATAACTTACGGGTTTCTTGCTGAGTCCGGACTACGACGGTAAATTTCAGAAAAAACGTCCTCAAGGCTTCTCTCGCTGATGATCATGTCGCGCAAGCCACTTGAAGGTATTAATTCCACGATCCTTCTGGTGATTTCCGGCGCGTGGCGAACGGTGGCCGAGAAGGTGACGGTGAGGGGATCTGGAGACTCACTTTCCATTTGGTTTAGGTCAGGGTTACCGTTCACCCAGTCGAGGACGGTTTTGTATTCTGTATCGCCTGCTAAACTGAGGGTAAAAAGACGCTCTCCTTGAATGCGTTCGTCCAGGCCGTGTAGTGGTCCATCATAGATCATCGTGCCATGATTCACTAAAATGACGCGGCGGCATAGTTCTTCAATGTCTTTTGTGTAGTGGGACGTGAGAATTGTCGTGATGCCGAATTTTTGATTGGCTTCGGCAAGAAATTCACGAATTTGCCTGGCTGCGTTGAAATCAAGGCCAATGGTCGGTTCATCAAGAAACAAGAGCTCAGGCTCATGAAGTATGGCCAGAATAAGCTCCATCTTCATGCGCTCGCCTAGGGATAACTTGCGAACGGGAATGTTAAGCTTCTCTTTGATTTCGAATAAGTCAAGGCAGGTTTGAAGTCGATGTTTAAAGCGTTCCTCAGTGATGTCATAGATGGCTTGACTGAGCCGAAATGAGTCGATGGCTGGAAGATCTGCATGGAGTTGATTTCGCTGGCCCATCACCATACCGATGCGGCGTAGATATTTTTTGGGGCGAGTTGACGTGTCAAACTGATCAAACGCAAGGCACTGACCTTGGCTCGGAGGGATAAGGCCGGTCATCATTTTGAGCATGGTCGTTTTGCCGGCACCATTGGGCCCCAAGAGTCCAACAAACTCGCCTTTTTTTATGACAAAGGATGTAGGCTTTACGGCCCGAACCGGAATGGTCTCGCGCTTAAAAAAACTACGTAATGCACCCGAAAATCCGGCGTCCTTCTTAAACGTCAGGTAAGTCTTTTCGAGATTTCGAACCTCAATGGCGATATCAGTCATCTAAAAAGGCCTCGGAGAGGTGTTTTCAAACATGAGATTAAGTAGTTGAATGATGCGCTAAAGATGATAGCGTTGCAAGGGCGCAACATTAAAGGGAGAAGCTTTATTGCTCCAGGCATTTATAAATGAGTTTATTTTACTCTTTGTCGCCATCGATCCAGTCGGCACAGTGCCACTTTTAGCGGCACTGACACGCAGCATGGATGAAACGGTGCGACGACGATTGGTCATTCGAGGTGTGACCATTGCCGCCTGTGTACTGTTTGCGTTTGCGATTTTTGGACAAGTTCTACTGACAGCCCTTGGTGTGTCCTTTGCTTCATTTCGGATTGCTGGCGGCATTCTTCTTTTCTTAGTGGGCGTTCAGATGGTGTTTCAAGCTCATGCCCCCGATGAGCATCACTCTCCAGGAGAATATGCAGGAAGAGACCTTGCAATATTTCCGATCGCATTGCCGTATATTGCGGGGCCTGGCGCCATTCTTGCGGTCATGGTTGTGATGCGGGGAGCACCTGACGTTAGTAACTTTGTCCTTAAGTGTGTCACACTTGCAGTTGTGATGGTGGCAACCTTGGGTGTTTTGTTGTCAACCAGTCGTCTTCACCGTATTTTAGGTAAGACTGGTGGCGAAGTGATCGCACGGGTTATGGGTATATTGCTTGCAGCTCTTGCCGCAGAGAGTGTGGTGAGAGGTGTGCTTGAGGCATTTGGCCGGACGCTGTCGTAGTTAGTTTGGATCGATAGATCAGAGAGGATTTGTGCCCATGTCATCAGCAAGTGTTTATGGATTTCAGGTTAAAAATATTCATGGTCAAGATGTTTCGCTGGAAGCATACAGAGGCAAAACGCTTTTGATAGTGAATGTGGCGAGCCGATGTGGGTTTACGCCGCAGTACTCTGGCCTTGAAGCGCTGTACCGCAAGTTCAAGGACCGAAACTTTGAGATACTTGCGTTTCCGTGTAATCAGTTCGGCGCTCAAGAACCTGGAACTGAGTCGGAGATTGAGACGTTTTGCAAGACCAATTACCAAGTATCGTTTCCCCTGTTTGCAAAAGTCGATGTGAACGGTGCCACGGCCGCTCCTCTCTATAAATATCTAAAGTCGGAGGTCCCTGGGCTTCTTGGAACCGAGGCCGTTAAATGGAACTTCACTAAATTTTTGGTAGGCAAGGATGGTCACGTCCTAAAGCGTTTTGCGCCTACCGACAGCCCGGAGGCGATTGGCAAAGAGTTAGAAAAGATTTTGTGAGGTAACTATGGTGTGCCGTCGTCGTTTTTTTAGCGCCCTCTGTGCTGTTGTTCTGACGCTGTCTTGTACGAAGGAGCCAGTGAGGGCCAAAGACCCGCAGCAAGCAATACCAGTTAAAAGTTCAGTCGCAGCAGAACAGTCACCAGCTCCTGCACCGGTACCCAAATCTGCAGCAGTCGGGGTTACCCCGGCGGCTCCTGTTCTTAAGACAGTAGCGCCATCGAGGCTCAAACTTGTATGGATGTCGCTTGATGGTTTTCAGCCAAAAGCACTAGAGCCTTGGGTTTCAAAACTAAAGGCACCGCATCGCAAAGGCCTTGTTTGGCTCATGAATAAGGCTCGCGGCAAAAGTGACTTTCGCGTGATTAATCCTTCGATTACCGCTCCATCACATATTTCGACCATCACATGCTCGCCAGCCGGTGTGCACGGAGTTTTAGATAATTCGCCCTGGACGGGTAGTGGAACGGTCAGTGGGTTTGGTAAGCCTTATGAGCCAGAAAACTGGGTCGCTAGACTTAGAAGGCATGGACTACGTGTTGGTGTTGCGTTTTATCCGTCGATCGACGGCAATGGAGACGGTCGTTCGGCTGACATCGGTATTGCCTATGATACAGCTGGTTCGTCGACCCAGATGATTTCAATTGCTAAGAATTCCTCGGTTGATGTGATTGTTCCAGCCAGGTCAACCGACAGTAAATCATTCACATTAAGGCTCACGTCCGATGCCAACGGAAATGTCAGCGGAACAAGCCCATGGGGAAGCATTCCGGAATTAAAAGTGGCAACGCCGCAAGATTTTATTTTTAAGTCGCCCATCAAAGGTGTCGAGCGTACCGTTGGCGTCTCTTTGATGCTCGTTTCAATCAAAGATAAGAGTTTGGTCGGCGTGTCGCCGGTACAAGTTATGCCAGTCTTTGGTAGTGACTTTGCACAGTGGATAGACAAAGAACAGATTTTCTTTTCATCCCTTAAAGACTACAAGATGCAAACTTACGTACCGTCATACCTGGCCGCGATGAAGCACAGGCAAGATGATATTTTTAAAGTGAACCGAACGATGCTTTCACGGGACGACCTAGATGCCATGTTCATCTACTTTCCGGATCTTGACAGTCTTCTTCACGGATTCTACAAAGACGCCGTCAACGAAAAGATCGTGGTGGATTACCTGTCGGGATTTGACCAAGAGCTTGGACGATTAATTGAGTCCATTCCAGCTTCTGCCGATTTTCTTGTCGTAGGAGATCACGGCATGTCAGCCATCGCGTATTCACTGAATGCAAGAAAGGTTATCGGTGAGGATCTGGCATCGAAAGGCTACATTTCCACATCTGGAGGATCTTTGTACCTCTATCCTCCTCCTGGGAGTCTCGATACGCCGCCTCCCGCTGATGTGAATCTTGAACAGATTGCAGATAGACTTCGCAAAATGGAGTTTGATGTCACCAAAAATAAAATTTTTGCCAAGGTCTTAGTGAGAGGTAGCAAAGAAGCCATCACAGAAGGTCTCGGTGGTCAGCAAATGCCTTGGATCATGGCGTTTGCAAATGACGGGATTGGTTTTAAAAATTCGGTAGAAGATAAGCTTTTACTGGCAAAAGCTACATGGGCCAATATTCCCGCGAAGCTAAAAGAGAAGTACCCGGAGACCGTGAATAACGGCGTGCCCGATCGTCCCGTTCCTGCCGGTCAACATGGCCACTACAATGGACTTCCCCAGATGCGAACCCGCCTAGTCATGACGGGGCCGAGGCTCTCGAAAGTGCCTCTGTCGAAGCTTGATCGGACTCTTCAGCTTGTGCCTGCGGTGGCAGATGCCGAGGGATGGCCGAGGCCAAAAAGTTGTCAGAAGTAACTTTTAAATTCATGAAAATATTGGGGAAGTTTTATTGAGACATGTTCTCAATAGAATCCCTTTAAAATAGGTTGACCCCAGCATCCGCGGCGACTAGAAATCATACTCGGATAGCTATAACCACCTGGGGGGATTTCATGCGCTTTATTGCTGTAATCGCTGCGACTTTTGTTTTGTCTGTGTATTCACTAGGCACGCAAGCCTTGGCCGTTGCAGATTCTAATGGTGCGTCCCAGTTTGCCGAGAATGATAGTGTTGCTGGTCTCTACCGCGCCGTCTTGAAACACGATGGTTCAAATTACTATCAGTTTGCTGAAATTAATCTTCGGGCGGTCAGCAGCGGTGATGGTCATCTTAAGATCTCAGCGAACGTGAAAGTCTACTTGGGTGACTTCAATTCTAACGAATACTTGACCTACGAGTTTGATGATTGTCCGTTCAATTTGATTACCCGCCAAGTCACCATTAAGAACGACAGAAACGACATCTCACTTATTGGTAACCTCCTTAGTGATGGAAGCTTTGATGGTAAGTGGTACGCCTCGGCTAGTGCCAGATTTGGAGGCTTTGAGGCATCCAAAAACACCCAGCCAGAGCCCCCGAGCAATGGACAACTAGTTCGCTCATTGACCGGGTACTACCGGGGTAACATTACAATTACCAATCGGGAAGTAAACTTGCCCGAGAGAATTTCCATGTCCTTTGTTACGACTCAAGATACGTCGACCACTCCTCCTACAACAAAAATTTCAGGCAAAGTGAGATTTTACCTGGGAGATTATGACAGTAATGAATACGAGGAATTAAAATTTTCAGACGTTCAATTTAATTTCTATAGCCGCTATTTGACCGCTAAGACAGATAATTACGGCATTACTTTTAAGGGCACAATGTCCCAAGACGGCGTGTTCTCGGGCAACGTTCTGACGGACTCTCATGGTCTGGTTGGCACTGTGTCGGCAAGGGCGCCGTAATGAAGACAATTAGCGTTTTTAAGTATGGTATCTTTTTTTGGCTGGTCGTGATGTTTGTTGACGTATCTTGCGGCAGATCCCGTCTATCGGATCGCGAGGTGAGGCGTGAGCAGATTCGTCTAAATGCTGAAACAAAAAAACGAGAGCTAGCGGCAATTAAGGGTGACTACACGGGCACAATGGACAGTCTTTCCTTGAATTCAAAACAAGTGTCGCTGCATCTTGATGTCGTTGAAGCACCTTTTAATGACAATGGTGGTATTGATCCTGTCATGATGCCTCAGTTATCTGGGTTTCTTCGAATCTACTCAGGTAGTGACGCTTACGATAACTGGAATATTACTAGCGGGGAATTTGATCCAAAGCGTTCAGTTCTAGAGTTAGTGGTTAAAGACGATCGGCTTGGTGATATGCAGCTGTCTTTGAGCACTGAGCCGCAAGGTTTCAGTGGGGGCTGGCAAGCAACTGCCCTGAGCATGACGGGGACAATGACACTGTCAAAAAAAGGTTCTGGCGATGGACGGCGACCGGATAGTGGAGGCGGTAATTCGCCCTCGGAAGGCTCGCAAGATCAGTTGGCCGGCAGTTATGTTGGGTATGCTGATGATGATGCCAGAGGGGTGCACTTTACGGCTTCTCTACTCGTTAGAGCCAATAACGTTCCGGGCCAAGGTGTCAAATTTACGGTTGACGTGCGTTTAGCCAGGGGCTCCGACGGAATGGAGTTTGCCGTTTGGAAGTTCGATAATCCGGAATTTCATCCGCTTTCCAAGAAAATGACCCTCCGCAAAGAGGGTGTGAACGAGAGTTTTACATTCACTTTCAATCAGGGGAGTTTGTCGGGGGAATGGACGTCCGCTGTTTTTGGTCACATGGGCACTGTTGTTGCTGGCAAGGATCGGACGTTTAGATCCCAGTTACCTCTTGCTGCGCCGAGGACGGGGGCTCACGAGGTTTGCCTTGTTAATTTCGGCGAGGCTAACTTGCCGGAGCATGCGGCTCTAACTATGACTGTTACACCCGATGTGGGTCGTGACGGCGATGTCAGAACGCAGGCATCGATGGTTTTTTATCTTGGAGATTATAATTCTAGTGAGCGCTTTACTTGTGTTCTCGATCAAGTTGACCTCGACTATATCAGCGGTCGATTTCAGGGCGTTTGTAGGACACTACCCAACACGGAGCCAATGACGATTACTGGTGCATTGAAGTCCAATGGTTTTGATGGTCGACTTACGGCCAGTGGAACAAATGGTGCAGATATCCGCGCAGGCCGCTGCCAAGGGGGAGCTCCATGAAACTATTAAATATAATCAGCGGTTTGACTATTTTTACTGCTTTGATGTCTTTTCCCGGTGAGGCGTTTGCCCGTAAAAAGCAAAATGTGAAAGAAGAGCCGGCAGAGCCACCAGTGCCGGAAATGCGTATCGATCCAAATCTCATTAAATCCTATCAAGACGGCGCGTCAACTGAATCAGAACGAATCGAAAAAGTTGGGGTCCAAATCCTAGCGATTGAACCTTCGTTTGATCTCCATCAATTTAAAACCTTTAAAGCTCATAATGACTATTTCGAGATCCCGCTTAGTGGTGGCGCATCTTCGGCAATTGCTCCGGCCGTTTGGGTTGGGCATCCGACTGGGGCCGTTTGGTTCGGGATGATTCGAGCGCGCGCAGGCTTAGATTTTTCTTATCTTGGCTACGATGGTGCTCAGGCGGTCTATCAAAGATCATTGAAGCAGGATTTTAGAGATAACATTTCAGCTCATGTTTTACCTGTTATTGCGACCGCTCGTCTTGGGACTTCCGGCAACGGCGAGTCCTCATTTGGCGTTTCCCCATGGATTTCTTTAGGTAGTGGCATGATGTTAACCCAGGTGGCCGGCAACTTAGACGGCATTTCACAAAGTGGCTGGTCGCCGGTTACAAAGTTTTCCGGGGGCCTTCGTTATTCTCTATCGGGGCAAAGTAGTTTTCTTGGTGGAATAAGCGCTGGGGTCTTCAATGTCTCAGGTGCTTCTAAGAAGGCTGAATGGAAGGGGAACGGCGTTACGCTGGCTGCGGATGTTTTTCTCTAAATTTAGATAAAGGCGGCGAATAGATCATGGGACGATCCCCTAAAATCATTTTTTTAATTGGGTGGCTCATTCCCGTTTGCCTAAAAGGGGCTGAGGCACCTTTTTCGCTCGAAAAAGCTGTTGAAATTGCTCTTGATCGATCACCGCGTATTAGGTCCCTTCAAGCGAAAGTTCAAGAGACCGAGGCGGATCGAGGTGTCGCAAGGTCTGAATTTCTTCCGCGTATTGGTTTTGCTAGTGGGTTTGAGAAGATGCCCGCTTATGGAGAGCAGTCTGAGAGACTTGCCTACGGCTATGCATCTTGGAATCTCTTCAACGGGTTTGCTGACAGGCGTGCCGTTCAGTTAGCCAGCCTTGAAGCGTCTAAAGCAGAGCTTGAACTGCAAGCCGCTAAATTTTCGACAGCGCTAGAAGTCGAAGCGGGATTTTTCAAGATTCTTGGTGCCCAAAAGTCATTAAAAGAGTGGGGCGAAGCCGCAGAGCTTAATGGTGCAGCCTTGAAGGATGTTCGACTGCGCCGCGGCGCTGGTATGGCATCTGAAGGTGACTACGTTGCTTTTGAGGTGAGACAGTCAAGAATCGATTCTGAACTTGCTGATGCCAAAATGGCTCTAGATATCGAGAAGGCTGCGTTTAATCGTCTTTTAGGTCACGACATCGGTCAAGCGGTTACATTTTCTGGCCAGATTCCTCGATATGAGCTTGGTGAGCCAGGCGAGCAAATTATAAGTAAAGCCCACGAAAAAGCATTTGCGCTAAAAGAAGCTGCCATCAATGTAGCTAAGTCAGATGTGGAGACGGCGAAATGGTTGTCTGGGTCCCTGCCTAAGGTTGATTTTGAAGCTCGAAACGGTTGGTTGCCATTGGGGGAGAGAACAGCGGCAGTAGCAAGTAAAAACACTCCCGCAACGTATCTGGTCTTGACCGCTAAATTGGATGTGTTCTCTGGTTTGTCGACCATTAACGAGCGGCGGAGTGCGATAGCGAGAAAAAGCCAATCCGACGAAAAGCTTCGCGAGGCTTCAGCGGAATTACTTAATAAGGTCGAGCAACATGTTAGAAAATTGATGCTCATGGAGAAAAGACTGCGCGCAGAGTCTGATAACGTTAAAAAAACAGCAAAATACAAAGAAGCCACCTCTCGCGAGTATCGGGCTGGCGTGAAAACAGGGCTTGATTACGCCGCTGCGATCGACATGGCGATTGAATCCAGACGCCGTTATGTTGACTCTCTGCTGACTTGGCACGACGAGAGGTTTGGGTTGGAGAACACAATCGGCCGTAGGCTTCTAGTTAAAGAGATTTCCGGAGGAGGGTCATGATGATGAAGAAAATCTTAGGACGGTTAAGTAGATTGTTCGTTGCGTCTCTAAACGGCTGCCTTCGAATGTTTCATGCATCCACGAGTTTCTTACACCGCTATCCTAGGATCGGTCGGATTGTATACGGAGTGTTATTGCTTGGTGTTGTTGGAGGTGGTTCATACATTGGTTGGCGGCAGTGGAAACTTGCACAGTTAGAGCACGATCAACATGAAGCAGAGGTGATACATAGAAGCGAAGAGGAACTGACCGCTCACGGCGTGAACTTCGCCGACGCTGCTATCGGTAAGTTAGCTGTGGAGCTTAAAGTTCCTGGGGAAATCAAGCTTGATGGCGACAAACTAGCTCACATGGTTCCGAGGTTTTCTGGTGTTGTTCGGCAGGTTTTGAAAAATCTTGGAGATGTCGTAAAAAAGGGCGAGACACTCGCGATATTTGAAAACAACGCCAATCTTGCTCCGTTTGAGATGCGTTCCCAGCTTGATGGCGTCATTATCGAAAAAAACGTCGCCTTAGGTGAGGTGATTGGAAATACAGATGAGGCGTTTGTCGTGGCTGATCTCTCGCAGGTTTGGGTCGATTTATATATTTATCCGGCAGACTTGCCCAAAACCAAGGCAGGTCAAAGAGTGCGCATCATGGATCAAACGGCAGGTAGACAGGCGGAAGGAGTTTTGTCTTATGTTGCGCCGACTATCAGTGATCATACACGTACCGCAATGGCTCGGGTGATCTTGCCAAATCCCGAGATGGCATGGCGTCCTGGTACATTTGTGACTGGTGCGATTGTCATTGATGAAAGTGAAGTTCCAGTGACGGTGGATGCTGAGTCAGTGCAGGATATTTCTGGCGTACCGACAGTGTTTGTTAAAAAAGACGACTCCGTAGTAGCGACTCCGGTACGGGTCGGGCGCAGGGATGACAAAAAAATTGAAGTGCTGGAAGGATTAACTCCAGGCATGCGAATTGCGACTTCGGGAAGTTTTCTTTTGAAATCAGAATTAACTAAGGGCTCAGCGGAGCACGAACACTGATGTTTTTAATGCTGGAAAAAATTCTTAGATTTTCGATCAAGCAGCGTTACATGGTTATTGCTCTAACTGTCTTTGTTGCTTTGTTTGGAGCCATATCGTTAACAAAGCTTCCCATAGATGCAGTCCCTGATGTTACCAACAAGCAAGTTGTTATTAATGCATCTGGTGCTGCGTTGTCTCCGCTTGAGATGGAAAAGCAGGTGACTTTTCCTTTGGAGACAAGCCTTGCTGGTATCCCTGGTTTGGCAAACACGAGGTCATTTTCCCGAAATGGTTTTGCACAAATTACGGCTGTATTTCACGATGACGTTGATGTCTACTTTGCTCGTCAGCAAGTCAATGAACGAATCAGCGAAGCATCCAAGCAAATTCCCACGGGCGTTGAGCTTAAACTTGGACCTATAAGCACTGGCCTTGGTGAAGTTTACATGTGGGCGGTTGAATTTGCGCATCCCAGTGGAGCGGGTGCCAAGTCTATAGGTGGGCTAAAAGGCTGGCAGGCAGACGGCAGTTACATCACCCCTGAGGGGCAGTCGCTTAAGACCGAGGTTGAGAGGGCTACCTATCTGCGTACCGTGCAGGACTGGATCATTAAGCCGCAGTTGAAGGGCCTTCCTGGTGTTGCCGGCATCGATACCATCGGTGGGTATGTGAAGCAATATTTGGTGGAGCCGGACTCGTCTAAACTCATTGGTTACGGTGTCAGCTTTCAAGATATTATCGATGCCTTGGAGCGTAATAATTCAAGTATCGGTGCTGGGTTTATTGAACATTACGGCGAGGCCAGGCTAGTGCGAGCCGACGGACGGATTCTTACGGTCGAGGAGATCGGTGGAATTGTTATAGGTTCCCGGCACGGTACGCCTATCAGAATTAAAGATGTAGCTACCGTGAGATTTGGCGAGGAGCCAAGAACCGGCAGTGCATCAACTAATGGACGAGAAGCAGTGGTAGGTACTGCCCTCATGCTGATGGGTGAAAACAGTCGAACCGTTGCTCAAGCCGTGGATCAAAAATTAAAAGATATGTCTGATTCGCTTCCACCTGATGTACGTGTGAAGCCTGTCCTTAACCGCATGAAGCTTGTGGACGCTACGATTCAGACGGTGGCAAAGAACCTCGCCGAAGGTGCAATTTTGGTGATTGTTGTGTTGTTTTTACTGCTTGGAAATATCCGGGCAGCCCTGATTACGGCAACCGCTATCCCATTGTCTATGCTGATGACGTCCATCGGGATGGTGCAAGGTAAGATTTCGGGCAACCTGATGAGTCTTGGGGCTATCGACTTTGGTCTGATCGTCGATGGAGCCGTCATTATTGTTGAAAACTGCTTACGACGCCTTTCTGAAAAACAACACGAGCTCGGTCGAATTTTAACCTTTGATGAGAGGCTTGAAGAGGTGGCCCTTGCAACTAAAGAGGTGCGTCAGGCGAGTGTTTTTGGTGAGGCGATAATCATCACTGTTTATATTCCACTGCTCGCCTTGACGGGTATCGAAGGCAAAATGTTTCAGCCAATGGCTTTAACAGTTATTTTCGCCCTCTGCGCGGCCTTTTTGCTCTCTTTAACTTATATTCCTGCTGTCATTGCCCTAGCTATTGGGCGCAATGTGGTCGAGAAGGAAAGTAAACTCTTTCACTCAGCCCAAAAGTTTTACGCGCCGATTCTTGATCGTTCTTTGAGTGAGCCAAAAAAATACGTTAGGTGGGCCCTCACACTTTTCGCCGTTTCGATGGCTATTTTTCTAATGCTTGGTAGTGAATTTATACCGACACTTGACGAAAAAGACATAGCCATGCACGCCATTCGGATTCCAAGCACCGGAATTGAGCAAAGTACGACGTCGCAACTTCGTGTTGAAGACGCGGTCATGAAATTTAAGGAAGTAGACCGGGTATTTAGCAAAACCGGGACAGCCGACGTTGGTAGTGATCCCATGCCGCCTAATCTTTCGGATACTTTTATCATCCTGAAAGATCGATCAAAATGGCCGGATTCAGGTAAGGATAAAGAAATCCTCATTGCGGAAATCAATAAGTCAGTTTCTGAGATTCCTGGTGTGGCGCTTGAATTTACACAACCAATTCAGATGCGATTTAACGAATTGATCGCTGGTGTGCGCAGCGATGTTGCGGTCAAGGTTTTTGGAGATGATTTTGATGCTATGAGGCTTACTGCAAATCGCGTGGCAACGGTTTTGTCTCAAATTAGCGGTGCCGCCGATGTGAAAGTTGAGCAAACGAGTGGTCTACCTGTGCTTGGCATTGAAATGCGTCGTGAAGAAATCGGTCGGCTTAATCTTGACGTCGCGTCCGTTCAAAACGTCGTAGCAGCGTCTGTAGGTGGTCGAGCCGCGGGTAATGTTTTTGAAGGTGATAGACGGTTTGACCTGGTCGTGAGGCTTCCTGAGAATGTGAGACGAGATGAACTTGCTATTAGAAGTCTCCCTGTACCGCTGCCAAATATGTCGATGGCAGCTCTCAAAGGTCACAACCATAACCGCATTGAAACGGATCGCCCAGCTTTTGTTCCTCTGAGCCAGCTGACGTCTGTCGCGAAGGTAGAAGGACCCAATCAAATCAGTCGCGAAAATGGTAAGCGTCGCATCGTTGTGCAAGCCAACGTGCGCGGTCGGGACATCGGTTCATTTGTGAACGAAGCCCAAGATGCCATTAAATCCTCAGTCAAGATTCCAGCCGGGCAGTGGATCACCTGGGGCGGTCAGTTTGAAAACATGGTTGCTGCAAGGCAGCGCCTCATGATCGTCGTTCCGCTGTGCTTTGTGGCGATTTTAATGCTGCTGTACAGCGCTTTTGGGTCCATGAACTATGCATTCCTGGTGTTTTCGGGGGTACCACTCGGTCTTAGTGGTGGAATTATATCCCTAGCTTGGAGGCACATGCCCTTTAGTATCTCTGCAGCTGTTGGGTTTATTGCCCTCAGCGGAGTTGCTGTGCTTAATGGCCTTGTAATGATTACGTTTATTAACGATTTGCGCCAAAAGGGCTTTGAGCTCAAGGAGGCGATTCGTCAGGGGTGTCTTTTGAGGCTGCGCCCTGTTCTCATGACGGCTTTAGTAGCGTCCCTCGGATTTTTGCCAATGGCCCTTGCTACGGGTGCAGGTGCTGAGGTACAGCGTCCTTTAGCCACGGTCGTGGTTGGGGGGCTATTGACGAGTACTTTGTTAACCCTTGTGGTGTTGCCCGCTCTGTATCTGTTAGTCGAGTCCGGAGAGTTTGCCGTGATCAGTGAGCGTTGGATTAGACGAGGCAAAGGGCACTTAGACCGTTTTGTCGGCTGGATCACTGAACCTAGAAAAGACGAGAATCTGCCTGAGCTGCAGAAGCCAGTCTGAAAAAGGGAGGACGTGAATCGATGAAAAGATTTTTGATATGGATGGCGTTGTTTTGGTCGACGGGTTCCTTGGCGGCGCCGACTTTTGGGCGCTATCTTGGCGTTCTTCGACATGAACACCTGGCGCAAGATCAGCTTGCAAGATTAGATTTCATCACTGAGCAAGAATCGGGTGGAATTTTAAAACTTCGCGCGACTCTTGTTTTATATTTTGGCGACTATAACAGTGATGAGTACGCAAGCTATGACTACGATAACGTTACCTATAACCTACTAAACGGCACTTTAGTTTTTGATAGCTCAGAACGCGAGCTCCATTTTGTTGTCAATAACTTTAACGGCAGTCAACTCGAGGCCAACCTTAAGACTGGCCACGGAATTGTTGGAAAGCTCATGCTAAGCCAGCAGTCTGAAGTTAATGTTGAAAGGCCTCTAGTTCAGAAGATGTGGGGCGAATACCGCGGTGTTTGCGAAGGTATGGGCCGCCGCTTTCAGGTTCAATCAAGCCCCTCTCATCCCATTGCCACAAACCGTACGGACCCTTTCGCACCGTTTATCATCATGGCACAGATGGGTGACAACGGAGGAACTGGATGTCCGATTGGTGCCAGCACTTGCGTGACAAATGTCTATCACGACGCAGATTACGACATTTTTACAGGCCATATAGATTTTCACGGAGCCTTCGGTTCGTTTGCTTGCAATGTGGATGAGTCGGGATTCACGTGCGGACAGTGTCGGTATAATCGTTCTTCGATTGAGCACGTTGGTCCTGGAGTTAAAAAACTACCTGTGAGCCAACCTAAATGGGCCGTTCGACTTAATGACCGAGCCCCGAGTGCTGGACTCGAAGGGGTCTACAGTGGATTCGTTCATCTCGAGCGGCGTGATATCTATCAAGCCATGAATATTTCAGTGACTACGTACCGCCAAGGCGGTGGCGATGATGGTAACGAGAATCTCATGGTCTCGATAGTTTCCAGCATCCGGTACGGCGGACATACGGATACGGATGAGTCGATTAATACAAAATTTGACCCGCGTCCTTTCAATATCATGACAGCCCAGCCCGTTTTTGATCGAGCTGACCACACTACCGATATGATCGTGAAGATCACTAGGATTGGTGGAGGGCTAGCGGAAGGCGCATGGTATTCTCGTCGGTTTGGATTTGTCGGTAACTTTGTTTTGGCTTCTCAGGGTGTCGTTGAGCTTGCTGAGCCTGAGAAGTTAGACTCAAAGCTCACTGGTAACTTCAGCGACGGAAAACTTAACGTCAATATGATTGTTGCCATGTCGGACCGGGCCGTGAATTCCAAAGATCCATTTTCTCCTCTGACAATACAAGGTAACCTTTGGTATACGGATATGACGGTTAGAAAACCCTTTACCGAGACAGCCTTTGATCCGTTTACTGGGAAGTTTTCTTTGGATACGGAAGGTCCCGGGGGTGCGTATATTGGAAGTCGCACCAAGCGAGGGATTAAACTGAAGATCCCCAACCAGGGAATTCATAGGCCCATGCAGTCCCATAGTAATATCGAACTTTTGGAAGAATCTCTGTAATGACTAATGACATCAAGATGAGGATGATTATGAAGAACGTTTTTGCAGTATTTTTGTTTTTTGTTTCGTCGGCGGCCCTAGCGGAGGTGCACTCCTACACGATTCCTCGCATCGGCGCGACCAAAGAGCAGTGTGAGAAGGTCGAGAGCTGGGTGGTGGATCGGTTTGCAGATCTTGCGGAAGCCACCGTGCTAACTCATGGCTGTGAGTACAACCCCTACAGAACTTATGATCTCGTGATTGAGTACTCACGTCCCGTCGCTGCCAAGTTAGTGACGACCTATGATGAGTATGCCTACGTGAATGCTTTATATGATACGGCTGAAGACTGCACGGCGCACTATGATGAGGATATGGCTACCTTCAAAGAAGCAACTGGCCTTGAACCATTGATCGCCTATTGTATTCACGATCGGCGCGATCAAGAAGCTGATAATGGTTGGACGATGCGTATCGATGGGTTTGGCAAACCAAAACTTTCGCCAAAGCACCTGGCGAGAGATTTCTTTAATGGCATCAACGGAGACGTTGCTAGCCTGAAAACTGACTTAAAGACAACGCTTGATGCTTATGGCGCCAAGTATACAAAAGTCAACATCAAGGCGACCCCAAATCGTGCCATCATTCATGCCATGTATTACTCGGCTAATAAGCTTCCCATCGTTCAGTACAGCGAAGGTCAGTTTAAGAGCCTTGAAGCTTGTGAAAAAAACCGCGAAGAGATGCGCGAAGTATTTGCAAGAGCTGATGGGCAAACGGCGATATTTTTCTGTGGTGGATCCACCTACACGTCCAATATTCACATCTATACTGCCGGACTGGTCATGCAGCCGTTGGCAACGACACTGACCTCAATCAAGTTTGAAACCATGGAAGCTTGCGAGGCAAAACGCGACGAAACAGAGACCGCGTGGCGTGATGGCCTGGAGAAAAACGTGGTCGGCTCCGTCTGCGCAATTGAAGACGCTGTGACTCGGGAATTTGTCCGCATGCGGATGTTTTGGTTGGAGTGAGTTAGGTTACTAATATGAGAAAAGCCAGCCCTTTCAGGGGCTGGCTTTTGTGTAGGGAATTACCTAATTGGCACTAACGGAGGAGCGCTCCTCGGTGTTTGGCTTTTAAATTGAGCTCGTAGCTCATTGGTCCTTTCTGCACTCTGAGCGTGCGCCTCCGGCATCACTTCAAAATACTGCCTAAGTGTCCTTGACGCTGGAATTGCATCCCAGTAACGACCAAACCCTACTGTGGATGAGCCTGAGGGCTTACAGCCCGACGCTACAAGAGCGCCCAAGGCCAACCCTTCCACCATAAACTTCAACATGGCGGTTCCTCCTAGGCAAAGAGTCCGGCCGAGGGTCTTGTGAACTTTAATGTTTTTTTGCCGATTAAGATCCAATAAAAAACCAATAAATTCAGATCACTACCGGTAGTCCCGATTTTTTTGCGCCCCCCTCCTCCCAAACGGCAGCTTAAATGTTTACTTTTAAGGCAGCCCAGGCTCGGGTAATAAACAACACCACCGAATATGCCGGTGCGCGTTTATTTTAAGGTCGCCGACAACAAAACTGCCGGCGTTGCTGATTAGTTAATAATCAAAATTATATCAGATGGTTATATATCGACCCTGACGTTCAAAAAACAGATGTATAATGAACAAGTTTTAGATCTGTAAAAATAAAAATAAATACAAATACTTAACCTGGATGACGGTGGTATATTGAACAGATTCAGGTTCATTTTATTGAATTTAGAGTGGTCCTTCGAGATATTCCAACCTAAGTGCCTAAAAATTATACATTTAGGCGTTTTCTCTCGCGAGAGGGTGGTTTGATTAAAATTTAACCACCGCCAGCTGATTTATGGTATAAGTAAGTCCGTTGGCGTCCGGGGAGGGGCCTGCACCGATGTTAAGGGATTGTTTTACATTGCTGATTATTTTGGGGCTCTTTAGTGCTACGGGGCAGGCGGAGCCCTTTAAGGTGCGTGATTACCTCTCTGGTATTCCTTCGGATTACAATTTTGAATTCGATACGATTACTGGCAAGACGGATGTGCGCTTGCGGTTTACACCTGTCCAGTCAGTGGAACATACGCCGCTAGTCAACAGTTATATAGATCCGCTTACGGGCAGGCCACATGTTGAGTTCTTTGATCACCTGCCACTTCGGGCTGAGTCAGAACTTATAGTGGGGGGGCAAACTTATAAATTGTCATGCGTGCGGATGCGTGGCGGTGGTATGGACGATGATTCGACCCCGTTACAATACGTTAAATTCTTCCTGCCAACGGATGACCCGGATGGCAGTTGTGTCGGTCCACTGAATCCCAAGTATCCTGGTCTGGGCGAGAAGCGCTTTCGGTGGAATCGCTATTTAGTGGTCACATGGGATCTTGAAAATAGCAGTCTGATATCAGCGGAGTTATTTATAGCCGGCATCGACTACGATCTTAGACAGGTTCAATAATATAAAAGGGGGACACTGAGCGTCCGCCTTGTAATGGCGACGCCGTAGCCGCGTGGTATTTTAGTTCTGGGGATTCGAAAACAAAAGAGCCTGTCACCGTGCGGTAACAGGCTCTTTATTTGTGATGCGTTGCTCTGAAAATCGAGTCTGCTCAATCAATACTCAATCAGTCGGGTGTCCCCATTACTGGCGCTTAACCTTGTCGCACTCGTCGAGCATGTAGCTCTCGCGAGACTTGTCTCGGACGCTTGTCATTTGGTCAAGGCATGCACGGGCTTCGTCAAGACGGGACTTGAAGTCTTCTTTTTTGCGAAGAACTAGTTTGCCGTTCACTTGCATGAGATCGTCGCCGGCTTTTTCACGGTCGGTGACAACTTTCTTCATACATGGAATTGTCAGCGGTCCTTCTTCTACCTCAACGCCTTTTTCACGAGCTTTCGTACGGCGGCAGAGGGCGAGACCCGCTAGGTCGCTTTCGACTTTCTGGCGCTCTGCGTTGATCGTATCGACAGTTTTTGTGTACTCAGCCACGGCATTGCGATCTGAGTGCAACGACGCACTGTCACCTTTAACGATCACACGGTCGTCACCAGTGTAGCCACCGACGAAGTCATACTTTTCTTCTTTTTCCTTTGGTGCATTGCCTGGCGTGCTACAGCCAGTTACATAAACGCCAACCAATGCCGTCAGGGCTACGCCAAATTTCAGACTCATACGGGTTAACCTCATCGTTTCGAAGTAAAAAATTTTAAGCACTCTTGTCCCTCAATTTTCGCATGTTAGGGGAGAGTATGCAAAAAATCGGACTATTTTTTAGTGATCTTTAACCTGTGTTTTCTTGGCCTTTGCTACAGGACGGGTGCCTTTTTCTTTGACTGTGTTGTGACGGATGGCCATGTCGTAAGGAATAGACTTTATGCCGTAGTCACGGGCTAGCTCAATAAATTTGGCCTGAGACCGAATCTCACGCTCATTTGGCCCGCGTTCACGGCGTTTGTAGCTGCCGTCAGGAGTCAAGGTCCAAGCTTTAACGTTATCGGCCAAGTAGGTGGCTAGAATATGGTTTATGATGTGCTCTTTCACCTCAGCGGATTCAAGCGGAAAGCACACTTCCACCCGTCGATCCATGTTACGAGGGCTCATATCCGCACTGGCCATGAATACTTCTTTTTTGCCGTTACTATGGAAGTAATAAATCCGGCTGTGCTCCAAGAAGCGGTCAATGATCGATGTGACATGGATGTTTTCAGAAAGTCCTTTGACACCGGGTCTTAGGCAGCACATACCTCGAACAATTAAATGAATCTCGACGCCGGCTTGGCTAGCCTCGTAAAGCGCATCGATGAGCTCTTTATCGGTAACTGCGTTGACCTTGATGACAATCATGGCCTTGTGGTTGTCTTTTTTGAATTGAATCTCGCGCTTAATGAGCTCAAGAAGTCTCGGCCGCAGTGTGATGGGCGCCAGCAGAAGCTTTTTCATGTCAGGGATGATGTGTTTACGTTTCAGTTTCATCTCACCAGTCAGAATATTAAACCCAGTCAGAATATTGAATAGATGTCCAATATCATCGGCCAGGTCACTGTTGGCGCTGAAAAAACCCATATCTGTGTAGAGTTTTGCTGTATTTGAATTGTAGTTTCCAGTCGATAGGTGGACGTAGCGCGCGAGTTTGCCGCCCTCTCTACGCACAATTAACGTAGCCTTGGCGTGGGTTTTGAGCCCTACGAAGCCGAATACTACATTCACGCCGGCACGCTCAAGACGGCGAGCCCAGAGGATGTTGTTTTTCTCGTCAAATCTTGCTTTTAATTCAACGACCACGGTGACTTGTTTGCCAAGTTCAGCCGCTGCAATCAGCGAGTCAATGATCGGGCTGTCGCCGCCACTACGGTAGAGAGTTTGCTTAATAGCCAGCACATTTGGGTCGTGGGCAGCGACTTGGAGAAGCTCAACCACGGGATAAAAACTGTCATACGGGTGATGTAGAAGAATGTCTTCTCTGCGCATAAGGGCAAACAAGTCTTCATTACTCATCATCTGCATGGGAAGTCTTGGGTTAAAGGGCGGATCTTTTAGATTTGGCGTCGGCAGATGATAAAGCGTCATGAGACCTGGAATGAGCAGAGGCTCGGGAGATTCGTAAATTTCTTTCGACGTGACGTGAAGCTCACGCTTTAAGATCTCCATAACGCTTTTAGGCAGCTTGCCACCAAGTTCTAGTCTGACGGCCTCTTGGTGTTCTCTATTTGTTAGCTCACGTTGCACGGACTTCAGTAGGTCGACGACCTCGTTTTCAAGCAGCGTGTAGTCGAGGTTTCGAGTGACTCTGATAGGGTGAGCGTCAGCAAGTTCATAACCTAGGAAGATACTACTGATGTTGGCTTTGATCAGATCTTCAAGTAGTACAAACTGTCTTTTGTCGAGCTTCCAGTTTACTGGTATCAGCCTTGGTAGCACCGAAGGAATCTCCACAAGACCAATTGGGGGAATACCGATTTGGCTGTTGTAGTTGATGTCTTTAAACAAAACGACCAGGTACTGACAAAGATTCGTTAAGAAAGGAAACGGATGCGCCGGGTCCACGGCAAGTGGTGTTAGAACCGGCAATACATTGTTTTTGAAGTAAGTGTTAAGAGTTGCTTTTGCGTCGGCAGGCAGTTGCGACATGCCGACGATTTCAATGCCCTCGGCCTCAAGACCAGGGAGAACGTCTTTCTGTAGGGTTTCGTAAGCGACTTGCGTCAACTCCGATATGCGAAGCCTGATGTGCTCTAGAATGTCTTCGCCTGAAAGTTCATCCGGTGAGTCGGAGGATGATTTGATGTCTTCTTGCACCATCTTGCGCAAACCCGCCACGCGTACCATGAAAAACTCATCGAGGTTACTCATGAAGATGCTGATGAATTTGAGACGCTCAAGCAGAGGCACAGATGTGCTGATAGCCTCTTCGAGCACCCTAGCATTAAATTCAATCCAGCTAAGTTCCCGGTTCAGGTATCGGTCCGTGTGAATGCGCGGAATTTTACTCGTCGCAGCTGAGCGCGCCGGTAATTTGGGCAGATCGAGGATCTGGGCTGGGCCCTGAGCGTCGATCTTTTCTGGTGGTTTTTCGTTTGGTTTCTCTAACATATCGCTATTTTAGTTCGTTTTTTTGCCAGCTGTCTGCCGGTATAATCTGCCCGGTATAAGACGGGCCTTTCTCGCAGTTGGAATAAGGTTAAATTTGTAGCATAATCCGAAGGATCTCAATAAGGAGCCTTTCTAATGAACCAAACCCACCTGCCCGCGGCCGTCGCCATCACTGGAACTGGAATGGCCGTGCCTCCCCGGGTGGTGACAAATAACGATTTAGCCAAGTTAATGGATACGTCTGACGAATGGATTCGTCAGCGTACCGGCATCGAGGAACGCCGTCACGTGGACGTAGGAGTAGGGCCTGCGGACCTCGCTTATGAGGCATCCCTCAAAGCTCTTAAGTCGTCGGGCCTTCAGGCCAAAGATATCGATTTTATCTTGGTCGCCACCCTATCACCGCAGCAGTATTTCCCCGGCACATGCTCATTTCTACAAGCTAAGCTTGGCCTGGGTACGACGCCGGGACTTGACGTCAGAGCTCAGTGCAGCGGTTTTATTTATGGACTTGAACTGGGTCAGGCTCTGATCGCTTCTGGTCAGTATAAGCGCATCTTACTGGTTGGTGTTGAGGTGCAAAGCGTGGCTCTTGATCTGTCAAATCGGGGGCGAGACACGGCCACCCTATTTGGCGATGCCGCCGGAGCTGTGATTTTAGAGGTCGCAAAAAATCCTGAACACGGCATCAAGAAAGTCGTCACCCATCTTGAAGGCCAATACACCGATAAACTTGGTGTAAAGTTTCCGTCGACAGTGGGCGGAGATTGGATCAGACCAGAACATATCGCAGACGGTGCACATAATCCTTACATGGATGGCCGTTTTGTATTTAAACACGCAGTCACGCGGATGCCTGAGGTCATCGGTGAGGTTTTGCAAAATCTTCATCTCTCGATTGCTGACGTGGATCTTTGGTTATTTCACCAGGCTAATCTGCGGATCAACGAGCACATCAGTGCTACGCTTAAAATTCCGCCCGAAAAAACCTATAACAACATCCAAAAGTACGGCAACACATCGGCAGCGACCATCCCTACCCTTCTTGATGAGTGTGCGCGGGCCGGGCGCTTGAAGGCTGGAGACAAGATCATGGTTACGGCGTTCGGAGCGGGATTTACCTGGGGTTCAGCGCTGATTGTTTGGGGAGCTTAAGCCGTGAGTTTTGTGAGGTATGGCCTGTTCGCCGCTTTTATGTGTTTGAGGGCGCACTCTGCATTTGCCGACCGTTGTTGTAACAATCCAACGGTATGGACCTTTAAAAATCTCGATAGAGCATCCGTAAAACTTACCTGCGTTCTTGAGAGATCTGTGGCTTGGGCTGGTAAGCCGATCACTATGGAAACTGATGTGATCAAGCCAGGTGCGGTCTACAAGTACACGTGGGATGTCAGCTTCTATGCAGACGGCATGGGAATGTTGCCTGGCTCATGGAGTTGCCGACCATCGGACCCAAAACTTGCCAAAGGACTTCAGCCTCAGAAATTTACAACCGACTGGGGTGAAAACGTGGTTGTTAGCTGGCGCAAAGAGAGACTTACGGTGAGTCGAAGGCAGTGATCTAAAACGTCATGCCGTTGCCAAGCAAGATGTAAATATTATTTCCAGACACGGCCAAGCTGTTGCTAGTACCTCCCCGTGACTGCACCATTTCGTACATGATCTGAAAATCAACCGCCCAGCGGCTGAAAAAATGCATCATCAACCCGCCGCCAAACGCTATTCCCATCGCGTTAGACGAGAAGTCACCGGCACCCTGAGCGATGGGTTCAAACAAGATATGCCCTAATCCCAAAGATGCTTCAGCATAGGGTTTGAATCGAGAGTCGATTGATATGGTGGCGTCACCAGTCGTAGATAAAATCGGTAGCCCTACTCCCATGGGAAAAAACCTGTAGCCTCCGTAGGCAGAGTGATAGGCGTCACGCTTGGTAGCGGAGTCAGTGGCTTGTCTGAACCCAAAAATGAGGGCCTGATTGAGGCGAAGGTATCGTGAATACTCGTAGTTGTAGACGGAGGCTCCGCCAGTATATGTTTTCTGACCATCTGTTTTCGTGAAGTTGATCATACCTAGTCTGAATGAACCGCTAGAGTCGTCGATATCGTTGGATAACGTCGCGGCGCCCATCGCAATAGTTCCACGACCCGCCTCGATTAGTAGTATTCCAAGCGCCATTGCGCATGGCTTTATAAAACTACGCATAGCCAAGATTTATCCTCTTTTACTTTTTCGTCCCGAGTTTTTCATCAATCGTGCTCAGCATTTTTGTTGTTTCGGGGTTTTCTGGATCGATTTCAAGTGAACGTAACCACGCTACTTTTGCTTTCGCAAGATCACCTTTCACAAAGTATGCGGCACCCTCAATCTCCCAGGCCATGGCGATATTGTCGTTGATGGCTTTGATGTTGGACGCGGTTTTCAGTGCTTCGTCGACTTGCTTCATCATGATTTCTCGTTCAGCTTGAAGCACGAGTTTCACAATTTTATTCATGTCGGCAAAAGATCCGGGGTTGACTGGCTTTAGATTTGTGTCGAACTCAATTCTTGAGCCTGAAGCGTTTGGCACGTAAAGGCTTTGTGTGATGTAGCCGGGTTTTTTAATTTGCAAGATAATCGGCCCACTGTTTGCCGCAGATCCAAGATCACCCAGTTTTCCCTCAAAGGGTGTTTTCCCTAGTGGCTTTGGGTCGGCGCGCCCTGGCTGCATCAGTGAAATCTCGGCATCGGCTGGCGAGCTTCGAATGGCTACGGTGCCACAGGACGTCAAGGCGCTGCAACCTAGCGAAACCGCCATGAGAAGAAGTATTTTTTTGCGTGTTATCAACGACTTTTGACTGTTCATACTCCGCGGTCTCCAAGTTTTGAACTGAGCCCGAGGCTCCGAGTTCAGCGACTTTGTCTTATGAATTCAGGTGATTCTGCAGTCAATTGTAGCACAGCTGCTAGCAAACGGTGGAGTCTTGCCTAAAGGCCTTGATGAGTGCCGCTCGCTTGCGATCTTTACTCATTAATTTCAGGAACTTAATCATTAGGTAGGGCATTAGGCTAAAGTCCCGCATAGAACGCTCCGACTGCAGTTAGAAGCGGAAGTCTATCTTCAGCTCTTAGGACTATTTTTTAGTTGGCGAGAGGCGTTTATGAAAAGGATTCGAGATGTTGGTATAAGGTTCGCAGCAGCACTGACTTGCAGTTTGCTGAGCGTGACTTTAATGACGTCTTGTACCAAAGGCACCAAGAATGCCGCCGGTGTTCGCGCCTCGGCAAGCAATTGGAGAGCGGTTCCAGAGGCCGTGAAGAACATGTATCCACCCAACCAGACTATTTTGGATCCAATCAAATTCGTCGTAACAACTAAAGAAGGTTCACCCGTCCCCAATATTAACGTGGAGTTTAAGGCGTTCGACGTGACCCCTGCCTTTAATGGCGGTGTGTCAACTGAAGCGATGAAAGCTGAGATTCTTACTAAGTGGTCTGACGGCAATTTCGTTATGAATTCCAAGGGAAGCATTGCCGGAAACACCTGTGATGCTGGTTTCACGCGCGATGTCTGCGCTGGTATGCTGAGTGGTCCATCGAGAGTCACCAACCAAAATGGTGAAGCAACGGTCGGTTTCACCACGCCAAACGCGCCGGGCGGAGTCATGGCGATTGCAATGCGAGTACCACAAGACTCGACAGCATCAGAGCTGATCGAAATGGTTTTGATCAAGATCACATCTAACGATGATTTTGCAAATAGCGGCATTGATCCCATACAGTCTGCGTTTATTGTTGTCCCACTATTATTTGATAACGATGGTCGACAAGTCATCCAAGCTGGTGTTCCATTCAACCTCGCGATTTATGCCCCTGGAATCCCAAACACGGCTCCAGGTAAAGGCTTTATGTTTGATTTCGTCACTGAAGGGTTACAAGATACTCCCGACGGATCTACGGTAGTGGTTCCGACGGGATCAAAGCGTTGTGAGTTTCGTAACTCGCAGTGTATTGTCCCCGGCGGGCCGTTCCGCGTTCTGAAGCCAACGACGTTGAGTTTCTCGGCGAGACCATCTGATCCTAAATTCCCAGTAAAGCCGGCCTCCTTTTCAATACCCGTCATTACGGGGCAGGCGAGTCAGTTAATTGTGGCTTTGTCGCCGGATACAAGAAACATTCAAAACGCCTGTGCTGACTCTGATCTCTTGAATAAGCCATGCATTATTATGTCCGCTGACGATGACAAGAAAGAGCTTTATCCTATGCTAATTGACGCGGGCGGCAACTGGGTGGAATCACCCGACACCGTGTGGAGTGAAATCACAGGACCTCTCGCCGAGGCTGGACGTATTGCAAGTTCGATCGTGACCACGGGCAAGCAGACCCTTTATCCATTAAAAGCCAGTGATCCTACTTCGCAAGGTGACACCATCAAGGTTAGTGTCAAAGGCAAGCCGATTTACATGTACATTAAGTACCTGGTGACACCAGGTAAGCCAAAGAAGCTTAAAATCACCAATACGAGACAGCGAGCCACGGTGCCGTTTCCTGCTGTCATGGAGCTGCGTGATCGGTACGGCAACTTTTGTTATCAATTCAACGATCAGATCGCCATGAAGCTTTCGCTGTCGCCTTTGACTGACGTGGTGGTTTCTCCTCTAACCGGACTAGTCAAGACTGCTTCAAAAGTCGCAACTTTAGACCACACTGGTGATAAAAAAATCACATTTACAAATGGTATCGGTAGGACGTCCGAGGTAGAGAACACCACGGAAGGCTTTGTTGTCACAAAAGTTCCACCGGCGACTGATAGCACGCAATGGCCTAGAATTTCAGTCGATGAAGCGACAACGACTGCTGGTGTTTTAAACCTCGATATCGAGTCCGTTCCGTTGTTGATTAATCCTGGGCCAGTCGTTCAAACTCTCTGGCGGGACACCGCTGGTGGCGCTGGTTTGAGCTGGAACGAGAAAGAGCTAGACCCGGTGACAGGCTATAGCGTGGCGTCTGATCAGCAATATAGCTTTTACTTAGCGGGCTATGATGCTGCCGCCAACTTTGTAAGTGATTTCTCTGATGCTAAGTTTTGGGGTGTTGCTTACACCTTAGATGATAAAGATCCCACACTGGCGTCAGCCTTCAAAGCGGCGACAGATAGGCTTTTCACCCGAGACCCGAGTGCTTATGGTTCCTTTGAGTCTTGCCCAAGACCACAACCAAAAACTCCATACGCAGGTCGCCCAAAGACAGGCCTTCCCCCCGACGATCAAGCTAAGGAAGATGCAACTTACGGGGTGGCGACAAATCAGCCGGAAGGCAATAATGTATTTTGCGGTATTCATCTCGGCTTAAACAATCGAGGAGGAGTGAGCTCCGTTACATTCAACTCCAAAGGGATCCCAGGAACTGGTAGGATCTTGGCTATTCCCAATGGTATGTATGGTGTCGACGGCGGGCAAATTGATTTATCATCCGTCAAAATCAGGCCCGCTCTGTCGCCTCGTTTGAGCCTAGTTGCTGGCGCGGCGACGCGGTTTGCATTTGAATTTATTAGCGCTGATAGTAACGTTGCTCCTGGAACCGTAATTTATCGTGTTGGTTCGGACGATCCCGTTCCAACCGGACATAAGTTCAAAATTCGTATCCACGCCCAGGACAGTGATGGTACGGATTCTCCTTCTTATAAGGGCATTAAAACATTGCAGGTTCGTTTCACTGGTGAGAAAAGCTGGGGTGGCATAGCCCCGGTGCTTCCATCGGGTGACTTCGACTGTGAGTTTGGCAAGGAATTTGCTGGCGTTTGTGAAGTTCCAGGTACATATACGTTAGCTGATGCCAGGACATCCGCGCTTTTGGCCGTTAAGCAAACAACGGAAGGTGGTATCCAAGGAACGTTTGCAAAAATTATCGGCACGAAAGTTGGCAGCGAACAACGGCTATTCTTCGCTAACCAAAAAGGCGGACCTGCTGCGGGTGCGGTGATTGAAAGCTCACTCCAATACCCCCTAGGACGAACGATTAAGGCTGACAAAGAACTTCCTCTTGCTGTAGCTGTTACGGACGCAGGTGGTAGTTATATCCGCGACGCAGTCGCTGGCGACGGATTGGTTTATGATGGCTTTAGATCCGATGACGGTATTTTCAAAATGCCAACGGACGCTCCTGATGTCCCGCCCGTCTTTGTGCCCCAAACCGGTGCGTGGAGAAATTCTACCGCATGGAATACGTCCTATAATCTTTATGATGTCTTCACGGCGGATAACTCCAACCCTCAAAATCCGACCCCAGCCAAGTTCTATAATCCCGATTATGCCGGAACACCGCAGCAGATTACTGATCCGAAGTTCACAGACGTGAATAAATACACCACGGTTTTTGTACCGCAAAACCGTTTTGGTAAAGGTTTTGCCGTACCACGCTCTACAACGAATCCGCAGTTGATTGGCTGGCCGTCGTCTTGGTGGACCGTCACTCCGGGTGATCCTGAGCATATCGAGACCAAGCTTGTGCGAAGTGGTGCTCCAGATGCGTCATGGACCAAGCCTGGTTTTGAATCCGCGACAGCTGAGCAAAAAACCAACTGGGTTTCGACTTCTGATACGTGCTATGACGTGGTCATCACTATTCACGACAAGAAGCACAACCAGCTCGCCAACTATACGGGTGTTGTTCCCAACGTTGTTTTTAAAATGATCAATACGACGCCAGATAAACCTAACGGGGTCGACGACCTGCAGGCGGGGATCTTTGCTGAAAACTACCGTAATAGGTCAGTCTCTTACTCCTATTACCAGCCTCACAACCAAGTATTCGTGACTGGCCCGTTTAGGGACGGCTTTTATTTGTTGGGTATGACAGCAAATGACGGTGGCTTATTCAACTATAGCAAAAGTCCCAGCGTTCCGATGGAGCCATCGCTCAACGATTGGCTAATGACTACAGTTACCGTAACCACAGGTGTTATTACGACCGGCGTCAAAGCTTGTCTCTATAACGGTCAAACCGAGGCCAATCGCGAGTCGGCAGTTCCCTACCTGGAAAAATTTATTCAAGTGGACATGCCAAGCTTCACCCCAGTCGATGGCAAGGATCCGTTTCCGGCGTTCCAGTCCCGTGGTGCTGGCATAACCTTCACTGGTGCAGACAACAAGCTGACTGGAAGTTCTGCATCGCCTCACACTCACGGAGACAAATTGACTGTCTTTAGGTCAACAGCTCACCACTTACACCCAACGTTTGATGATAGTGTGACTGAGTCTCAGTGGGGCCCTTTATATGGGGATGTTTCCCCAGTGATTGGTGTAAGTGATCGGTGTTATGCCTATAAATGTGGTAAAACTCAGATCTATTGGCATGAACACGACGTTGCCCATAACTTTATACGTCCAGCCCGTACGGATGGCTTCGAGACATCATCGAACCTGCTATCGGGTGCCAAGAGAGGTGCGGACGGACCAATGGGTTCACCGTCGTCGGTGATATTTGATGTGGGCGATAGCCGGCAAATCCCTCAAACACAGAATGGAAAAGCTTTCGGGCTGATGGCTCGCAATAACTTTATTAATTTGTTATTTACTGACGGATGGTTCGCTCCCCCTGACTACCGCTATGGTGTAAACATCACTCTCATGGCTGGCCCTCCCAAAACTATGGAAGTGAGCCGCTTAGGGACATCAAGTCTAACCACTGATGCACCCTTTGGTCTTCGTATTGCCTTATATGATGAGTTTGGGAATCCGTCGGGCGCGCAATCGTTTTCGCGAGGATACCAAGATAAGAATGGCGCTTTTGGTATTGACCGTACCCTCGAGGTTCGCTTTGATCAGCAGCCATCTAACGGCCCGACGAGCGGCAACCCAAGACTTATGGGACGCTCTGGGGCTGACCTTGCTAATGCAAGTAACCCGGTTTCGCGTCTCGTTCAGCCTGGTCCGTTCACCGATTTCCTAGCCAGAGACTTTGCTGCGAGCAATGACGCCGATAATATTTTACTTGTCAAAGCCAATGAATCGCGAAACTTACTATTAACTCTCAAAGACAGCAAAGTCATTCCTTGGTGCGCAGCGGATGCCTTGAATTGCTGCTTTGAAAGTGCGAGCATCTGCGAAAGCAAGAAAAACTCCCCCAGATCAATCTCAGCGACGTTCCCGGTAAACGCGCAGCCGGGCCTTGCTGCGGGCACAGTCCTTACCTTCGGAACGGGTCCAGCCGCCATCCGATATCCTGCACAAGGTTCAGCGGATCCGTTGACGGCATATAACGCCATCTTCAACACCAACCCAACAGCGGGTGCAACCTATCCGTTGGGCGTCAGTCTGACTCGGACATTTAAGACAAATGCGTGCGCGACAGATCAATACGGTAACATTGGCGAGTGTGACACAAATGCCCAATTTTACGTTGATGGTGCGACTAATCCGTCCCCACTCGATGCGTTGAGCTCTATGCTCAATGTGAGTTTCTTTAATTGGCGAGCAACAAAACCTGGGACATTTGCCCTGAAGGCGGTCAAGAATGGTTTCACGGCGATCACGGCTCCTATCTCGGTGGCGTCTCAACCCCTGAACGCCTTCAGCTTTGAGAACGTTACGACAACCCAAGACGTCCCAGCTGGCAGTGAGTTCCAGGTCAAAGTCTGTATGATCGACGAGGCCAAGAACGTGATCACTACCAAGGTGTTTAACGACCAAGGTCAAGTGGTAACAGATCCTGAGGCCACATTGCCGGTGGGGTTCTCGCTCTTCGGCTTGATTGCGAATCCAGAGGGCAAGACATTGCAGCTGTCAACAGGCAGCGGCACAGATTTTGAGGCTAAAAAAATTGATCTTGCAGGCGCCAGTGTCAAATTCACACAAGGCTGTACAAATCTTTATGCGCAGATTTACGCCAAGGGATCATACAACAGCCTTCCCTTGCTCACCATGACCTACCTCGATCCAATGCAAAGCAATAAACCCTTCTCTGGGTCTGGAATTACAGTGAATTCGGTTGTTCCGGGTAATTTCGACCACTACGGTACCAAAATTGCCGGAGCGCCTGTGCTTGCCGGTGCTTCAGTTGTTCCCGCCCTGTCAAATCCTAATGGTCCGGGTGTCAATGTTAAGGCGACGACCACGGGTGGCAATAGATTTGATCTGACCGTATATGCTAGGGACGTTTACGGTAACGATATTGCCTACAACAGTAACTTTACGATTGGTCTTCAGCTACAGGGAACTCAAACTCCTAGTTCGCTCCAGTTGACCTGTGCTGCTCCCCAAAACGACAACGTTTGTCTCGCGCGCTCAATGGCCGGGGCCCCTGTAACCGTCGCCAATCTCGCGATGGATATTCCTGGTAGCTACTTCGTGTTTGCAAAAAATAGCGATCAAAGCGGAATAAGCCTTGAAAACAGTGCGATGCTGACGGCCACTGCATCGTTAAAAACTATCAAAGAGTACGGGGTGGATGCTCCAGCGATCTATGATCCATATTGGCCCCAATCAGTAACCGTGTCCGCACTCGACAATAAAGGTAATCCAATTTCTGGGATTCAAGACCTACTCAATAGCCCTAGTCTCAACTTTACCTGGATCGATGAATCCGGACAGCCGCTCTCGACCCATTTGCCGCCGTATGGGATTTCGTCAAATCCGCGATACAACAGTGCTTGCGTGCCGGGTTTCGATAGACCTGTGTTTGACGCTACGGGTGTTGCGCGTTTCGGGGTTGGTTTTTCTTTTTGGAGCCTGACGAAGAAAGAAGTGCTTAAACTTAATATCCGAGACAGCCAAGCGCCAAGTGTCTCGTCCAACAATGTGCGCTCCACAGATAGAAAGCAAAGTCCTGTCAGCTATGACGTTACTTGTACAAAAGTGTCTGATGGATCAGATTGTACTGGGACGGCGGCAAATCCAGTCGTCATGGATGCCTCGCCGGAAAACCGGTTTAACCTCACAGTAACAACCGTCGATAGTTGTGGCAACAAAGCAGTTGGTTCTAGTAACATCGAAGTAAGGGGGGGGGTTGCGGGCACATTCGAAGCTTTTAGTTCGCCAAACATAACATATGGTCCGAATGCTGTACCTACTTTTATAATGGGTGGCAGTGACCAGAGAACATTCAACGATATATTTAGCCGAAGTCTTGGTAATGCAGCTTATGAGATATTTGACCCAGGGGATTCAACTGGGACTCGTAATCGGACTAAAACCTACCACACATACCGCGCTACTTTGGCTACCGTTTGCGGATATTCATTTGAAAATGTCAGCCCGACTACGCCAAAAGTTGGCGAGGCGGTAACCTTCAAACTTCGGGCTAACGATTGCGGTACCGGGCCAAGACCGGTGCTTTCCGGCATCGACAGCTTACTGAACGGACAAACCTACACTTGGGTGGGTGGATCCGTCGGACCCAACAACCAAGCACCCTCCTATCCACCGTCAACGAATCTAGGATTTGTTAACGGTATAACAGGTCCATTGAGTGTGACCTTTACGAAGGCCGAACAAATCCTCGACTTTTATGTCATTGATAACTTCGTCAAAGGCCCTTCCGGAGTCATCGCCATTAACGGGCAAGTTGGACAGGATCCAAGCGGTAAACGCCGAAGTAGCAAGGGTGGAATGACCAATCCCGTTACGGTCATTGAGGGGCTTCCAAGTAAGTTCGTCCTGTCAGCGCCATCGACCACAGTCAAAGCCGGCAGCCCATTTAATGTGACGGTAACGGCCTTTGATAAGAACAATAACTTAGTCACAAACTTCGGAAGCGATACGTTGACTTTTTCGTGGTCTGGGGCAAGCCCCAGCGTGACGAATCCCGTCACTGCAGCCATCAAGCCCGCGGAGGTTCTTGCTCCAGGTTCACGCACGTTTGATGTTGGTACGGCATCGTTTACAACAACGGGATCGCCGTTCACTCTCTATCGTTCCAACGCCAATGCACTTGCTCCCCAGGAACAACCCGTCCTAACCGTCACCAGCTCCAGAACTGGCGCCCAAACCGAAACAGGTCAACCCTTGACGGCGTCGTTAACGTTTACCGTACAGCCATCCGATACCATCGCCTACGCGAAAGTCGCTGACGCTAGTACTTTTGATGCTACGTCTGACTTTACCGGAAAAGGCTTGACCATGTCCAATGACCAAACCAAGGTTTTCTTTGGTCATTTATTTGATCCATGGGGTAACTACAAAGGAACGAGTCCTCAAATCGCTTGGTCAGGATCTAGTGTGCTAGATGGTAAATTAGCCCCTACTCCAAGTCTAACCACGACTCTATCTCCAACCACTGCAGGCGCCGGTGTGATTACGGCTAGCTGTGCTGATGTCGCACCGGGCTGTGTTTCCGGCAGCACGGGTACTATAAGCGTCGATGCGTCTCCCCTCAAATCTTTTGGTGTGACTCAAGTGTCTCCGGCCGAGGGTGCTAACGTCACTGCCGGTGACGAAGTAGCACTGAAAGTCTGTATGCTCGACAGGAACCAACAGGTCATCACAAACCCCGTGGTGGTCGGCGGTGTCACCGTGACAGATCCAAACGGCACGTTGACAGGATTAGGCATAACGTCATCGGTCCATATCTTAAAAAATGCGGAAGAAAAGACCCAGGCTGTTTCACTTGGATCTGGGGCTCAGTTTAATCCGCTTGTTTTTGGCAGCAATTCGCTCACGTTCACTAATGGTTGCGTTAATCTCTACGCACGAGTGTACGCTGCGGGTACGTATGGCCTCAGTAAGCCTCTCGTATCGTTTGCCTACACGGATACTAGGCAAAATAACCTGGCCATCGGTGGATCGGGACTTAAATTAGGAACCGTCGCACCTGCGGCTCTTGATCACTATAATACGTCGATAACGGAATCGTCCCTGGACGTTAACAACGCGAGCACTGGAAGGGTCCCTGCCTGGTCAAATCCTGGATCAACCAATAGTTATGCAAGTGCCGGGGGTAATCGGTTTGGTATTGACGTTCGGGCAATTGATGCCTTTGGTAACCTTGTCCCAGTTACCAAATCGGTCACGCTTGGGCTTGTTAAAAGATCAGACATGTCAGCGCTCTCAAATCAGCGATTGAAATGCTCTGCTCCCAATAATAATCAAGCGTGTCTATCAATCAACCTCAGTAACACGGCCACGGCAACCGTGCCATGGGTTGGCATTGATATACCAGGTGAATTCTTTATCAGTGCCACCGACGGTTCGAAGTCGTGGTCTACGACGAATTCTCAAAGTTTCACCGCCGTGCCGTCGGCTAAAACGGTTAAAAACTATGCTCTAACGGCTCCGGCATCCGCAGTGGCCGGCCAAGATACTCCTATCAGGATTGAAGCCCGCGATGCTGCTGATCAAGTGATTACGGGAGCTGACACGGAACTGCGAGGTCTGACATTTGGGTGGCAAGACGGATCGGCTGTGGCACTTACCACGGGTCACATCTCCCCTGCTCTCACTGCGCCGATTGTGCCGAGCTCGCTACAATTTAACGCTGGCGTAGCCAACGTCAACATCACACTGACAAAGGCTGAGTCAGGGCTTCAAATTAACGTCAAAGACAATCAAACAACATCGATTGCGTCCAACAACACCACCTTGACTACGGTCTCCCCAGGATCGTCTCTCTATTATGCGATTACATGTGCCAAAGTGACCGGCGGGGCAGATTGTACTGGTATCTCTGCATCTAATGCTGCGTCTATGTGGGCATCTCCTAGCGACATGTTCAATCTTCAACTCAAGGCTTTTGACCAGTACCAGAACCCTAAGTCAGACGGCGCTACATCTCCTGCTATTAAGCTCACCTGGGAGTCTGGCAACGATGCTCTCAATACTGGTGTTCTGGAGCAAGTTCCTTTACAGAATGCATTGGATGCTGACAAGCAGGTGGTTGTGCCGATGAGCGGCCAACCCCAAAGGCAAGTCTCCAACCTCTTCCACCGTGCTGGCGCCCATGTGCTATCGATGTCCGTAGATCCGATCTCGGCTAACTATGTTGGCATGTCCCAGAAAACATTCCATAGTTATCAGGCTCATATCGACATGGTCACCTTCTATGATTTTAGTCCCAATTTGAACAGTTGGACGAGCCCGCTAGTAGCAGGCGCACAGCAAAACTTCACGCTGCGGGCATTCGACCAAGCGGGTAACGTTGCGAAGGGAATCGATACGCAACTCAACGCCCAAAGATATCTCTGGAGAGGTCCAACCGCTGCACCAAACGGTGACGCGCCTGTACTGCCTGGACCAATGACCGGCACAGGCGGCATTCTGTCCTTTAGCGGGGGCCAAGTCACAGGCCTATCGGCGAACTTTAAGAACGCAGAGACCATTGCCGACTTCCACATGGTTGATAACTACACTCCTGGGCCCTCCGGAGTTGGTGGTCGTGGCCCAAGTGGTGTGCGCCGTAGCGTTAGCAGTACTAACGCGCTGACAGTTATTAATGCCACTCCGACGGAGTATGTGCTATCCACCGTCAGCACGACGGTCCAAGCTGGTGCGAAGTTTGATGTACAAGTCCTAGTCAGAGACCAATTCCAGAACCCAGCTAAGACTTGGACCAGCGACTTCTTGACATTTACTTGGGACAGCGGTGGATCCTCGACTCCAAGCAATCCAAGCACAGGTGGGAGGTCAGCCGATGTGTCGCCGGCAGGTCTAAGAACGTTCGCAGCAGACACAGCGACAGTTCAAACAGCTGACCAGAGATTTGTGCTTTACAAAGCCCCAGAGCCTTCTGTCTTGAAAGTCACAGGTCTGACACCAAGGGCCACAGCTCAGCCCGTATTGAGCGGCACCCTAGCATTTACACCTACGGTCAGCACCACTCCCGGATATGTCAAAATTGCATCCAGTGCGACTTTTGACGGGACTACGTCTTTGAGTGGCGTGGGCTTTAGCATGGCCACCAACGATAGCAGGACTCTTTACGCCCATTTATTCGACCCGTTTGGTAACTATAGCGGCAACACGTCACCTGTATCCTGGTCTGGTACGGATAAACTCGCTAATAAAATGACGCCAACCTCGGCGGCCGTCACGACCCTGACAGCGACGGAAGTGGGTACAGGCTTTGTTACTGCAAGCTGTACGGCACTCAATGCGAACTGTAAGCAAGACACCACGGGTATTGTCAGTGTGGGCGCGTCGCCTCTGAAATCGTTCGTTATTGAACATACGGGCACTGGAATCCTTGCCGAAGGCGGCACGGTGCCTGCGGGAACAGAGATTCCGATGCGCGTCTGTATGGTTGACGGCGCTGGTCAACGCATCACGCAAGATGTCTATGTCAATGGCGTCTTAAGAACCCAAGCGGGCACTGTGGGCACACCCGTGTCGCTGCCTCTGACGTTCTCAGATCTAAACGTTAAGAGCGTAGGACAATTAACGATCGACTATTCAACCGGCACAGGGGCTTCTTACACGGCCAACAGATTTACGTCTGGTGCTGTCAATCTGCCGTTCATTCAGGGCTGTGCGGCCTTTAACGCTAAACTATTCGCTACCAATACCTACAACAGTGCCGCTCTATTGAATATTACCCATACAGCAACGCTACAGGGCGGTATTACTGTTTTGGGTACTGGTCTTAAAGTCCAGGCGGTTACGCCACTTGGTCTTGATCACTTCCGGCCCATTGTCATGAATGCGGCGAGCACGCCACAAGCTAATAGCGTCCCTGCCTGGGGCATACCTGGTCCAAATGTTTACGCCAAAGACGGCGGCAGCAAGTTTGATGTTCGCGTCTTTGCAGAAGACCTCTATGGTAACTCTGTGACGGTTTCCGGCCAATCTATTACTCTCTCCACCTATGCGGCCGACAGGGTGAACCCGAGAACACGGACGCTGATCTGTCCGGGTAAAACCTACGGTGACACGTCGTGTTTGACCCAGACTTTAACTGGATCAGATATCACGTTTAGTAACCTTGCAATTGATGTGGGCGGGTTTACGTTCTATCCTTATGCGTCGTCTGGCGGTATTGGTTCAGTGTTGGATGTTGTCAACTCGGCCGCTTACGCAGTTTCTAGTGAAAAGACTGTAGCCCAATACGTAGTTACTGCACCAAGCAGTGTCCCTGCTGGTAGCGAATTTACAGTTGGTATTGTAGCAAAAGACGCGACAGGCGCCAACGTCCAGGGCGCAGATGCAGCCCTCAGCGGATTATCATTTAGCTGGCTCGACGGTGCGACACCCACCAAACTTGCCCTTTCGACACACACAGCTCCTGGTGGTCAGGCTCCAGCCGGCGTTAGCCCTGGTGCGTTGAGCTTTAGCGGTGGTAGTGCAAGTCGAAAAATCACTCTCACGAAGGTCGAAACGGGCCTTAAGATCAATGTCGCCGATAACCAATCGACTTCGGTTACATCAAACACATCGTCGACTACTGATGTGGGTGTGGGTGGTCAGACCTGGTACGAGCTCACTTGTAGTCGTGCCAGCGATAGTAGCGACTGTACGGGTACTAGCGGCTCACCAGTGGCAATGACGGGATCAGCAGCCGACAAGTATAGTCTCACGATTAAAGTCTATGACCAATATAAAAACCCGAAAACGATCACTGCCAACCCTCAACTGCAGGTGACACGTGTTAGCGGTGCTGCTGCAGTTGGTAGGATCGAACAACACCCACTTGTGCTTAGTGAATCCTGGCCAGAAAATAACTTGGTAGTGCCCATGAGTGGCGTTAACCAAACGACGGTACCCAATCTATTCCGCCGCTCTGCTGCGCAAACTGTATCAATCGGCATCGCAGCGGTAGGCGCCACCGTCGACGGTCTGTATTCATCTGTTTACCATACCTACTCTCCAACCATTGACTCGGTAGCTGGATACTCTATTTCTGGCTTTAACGACACGACTATTACGGCGGGTTTCCCGTACACGGTTTCTATCGTAGCGCGAGATAATGCAGGTAACCCTGTGACCAATATTGGCGCTGCGTTAAACCAGCAATCTTATTCTTGGACAGGCGTTGGGGTTGCACCGAACGGTCAAGCTCCAGTTCTCCCCGGGGTACCAACTGGCAACACAGGACCAACGTACCCTGCTACGCTGACATTTAGTGACTCCGGTACGACCGGAAATATGACGCTGACGTTCTACAAAGCCGAAATCCTAATCCAACAACAGTTCATGTTCAAAGACAACTACAACGGTACGGCAGGAAATGGCGGCGAATTAGGAAACCCCTATCGTTGGACCTACACCGGCGGCAATAGAACCGTTACCCACGCTAAACCAAGTCAATATGCGGTGTCATCTAATTCAACGACGCCTGCGGCTGGTTCTGGATTTGATGTAACGGTGACTGCTCTTGACGATTACCTCAACCCAGCAACGAGCTGGACTGCAGACACTCTGACATTTAGCTGGAGTGGCGCAAGTAATAGTATTACCAACCCCAAAACGGCAACCGTGTTTAGCCCAGGTCTGCCAGCGACCAACCCAGTGTCGGCAACGTTCACGAATGGTGTGTTCAGCACGTCAGGTGCGCCATTTAAACTTTACCGTTCAAACCTTTACTCGCTGACCCCGCAGGAAGTTTCAACATTGAGCGTTAGCGGGTCGGTAACATCTGGCACGAAGCTTGGCACGGCTCTCAGCAAGACACTAAACTTTACGACCCAGCCGGCTGCAGCGTTGTCTTATGTAAAAATAGCCAAATCTGATACGTTCAGTGATGCTAACAACATGAGTGAACAAGCTCTTACCTTCAGTAATAACCAGACTCTGAATCTCTATGCCCACATGTTTGATGCTTACGGTAACTATAAAGGCAATTCAACTAGTTTGGCTTGGTCTGGGTCTGGAGCGCTCAGCGCCAACGTCAGCCCAACAACGGGTACATTCACGACCGTGACACCGGCCGCTACCGGTACTGGTAAAATTTTTGCGACCTGCTCGACGTCGATTACGGGCTGTATTGATGATAAAACGGGTGACATCGGCGTCAAGTCAGCGCCTCTGGCATCGTTCTCCATTGAGCATGCGTCCAGTCCATTGGAAGGCGCTGCTGTGACGGCCGGCGATGAAATCCCGCTTAAGATCTGTATGCGGGATAGCAAAAACCAGGTTATTACGCAGACTGTGGTCGATGGCAATAACAACACCATCACCAACCCAGATGCCTCGCTAACGCTGACGTTCGCTGCAATTAACATTACCAATACAGCCGAAAAAATCGCCCTTGATCTGTCGACTCTCGGTGGTGGCAGCTACAGTGGCGCTGCTGCGGGAGCTCGTGCGGTTCAGTTTGCGGCTGGTTGCTCGAACTTCTTTGGAAAAGTTTATAAAGCTGGCACCTTCGGTGCCACATTGCCGCTGTTGTCTGTAACCTATAGTGACCCACTCCAGTCTGGTATCACGATTGGGGGCAGCGGCCTAAAACTCGCTTCAGTTGCGGCTAAGACACTGGATCATTATGTAACTGCCATCACCGGCCTCTCCAGTAGCCCGCAAGCCAATAGCACTCAAGCTTGGTCGGCCCCTGGGTCTACTAATACCTATGCAAATGCTGGTGGTAACAGGTTTGACGTAACGGTCTATGCCCGAGATATCTTTGGTAACCCAGTCACCTCGACTAGCCAGACGGTGAATCTATCATTGGTTCAATCTGACGGTACGACGGCGGCAGGGAGGTCGTTGATTTGCTCGGCGACAGCATCGCCAGCCAATGGCACAACGTGTTTAAGCCCGGTTATTACTAATAGCGATAGTGTTACGGTAAGTGCGTTGGCCGTTGACATCGGTGGTCAGAGCTTCTTTGTTAGAGCGACCGACGCGAACAGTAAGCCATTCTTAGCCTCTGGCTTCTCGACCATGATGTTCGCTGCTACGTCCAGAAAGACGGTCAAAGAATACCTTGTAACAGCGCCATCGACAGCTGTTGCTGGTCAGGATGCCACTGTTTCTGTAACTGCTGTTGACAACTCAGGAGCGACGATCATTGGGGCTGACTCAGACCTTAACAGCTTAACGTTTACGTGGACAGACGGAACTAACTTGCTCAGTTCTCACGTGGCACCGGATTTGACCGCACCAGCCACAAGTCCGGCAGCTGGACTGGGAAAACTTTCTGCTAGATTCAATGCTGGTACAGCCACAATTCGATGGGCATTTACAAAGGCAGAAACTGGTTTGACAATTAACCTGAGAGATGACCAGTCGCCAGCTGTTTCTTCAAATAACTTGTCGACAACGACTGTTTCCGCAGGCACGAGCTTAACGTACCAACTAAGCTGCACCAAAGATACTGGTGGTGCAATTGCGGTTGGCGATTCTTGTACGGGTACGTCGGGAAGCCCTGCGTCCATTCTTGCATCTGCAACTGATCGCTTTACAATGGCGATTAGACCTTACGACCAGTATAAAAACCAAAGAGCCGGCAATGCCACTGAAGTCCTGCAAGTGGATTTAATCGATGGAACTGCTGGAGGTGCCAATAAGGGCTGGCTTGAGCAAACTCCAAGTAGCCTTACAAAAAATGCCAATAACGACCTAATCGTTGACGTCTCAAACTCAGCTGGTATTACCGTCCCAGGACTTTTCCACCGCGTTGGTAATCACATCGTATCATACTCGATCGCCAACCAGACGACCAAATGGGGTCTGACGTATCATACATTCGCGCCAAGTATTGACATGGTCTATAGCTACAGTATGTCCACTATCGGTGGACATGTGGCGGGTAATGCGCAGCCGTTTACTATTACTGCTCGGGATCGTGCAAATAACGTCGCAAGAAATATCGATACGGCATTAAGAGCTCAAGCATTCTCTTGGAGCGGAGCTAGCGCATCCCCTGCGCCTACCTACCCATCGACAGTCGCAAACAGTATTAACTTCAGCAATGGCGTATCAGAATCCCTAAATGTCACCTTCAGGAAGGCGGAGACCGTGTCGTTCGCTGTTCAGGATAACTACAGCCCACCAGTTTCCGGAATCGGTGGAGCTGGTGGCTCAACTCGAGCAAGTTCTCCCCAGTCGATTGCCGTTTCCAACGCCCTGGCGAGCTCATTTGCAATAACAGCGCCCTCGTCGCCGCAAGCGGGTGTAGGATTTGCTGTGACGGTGAGAGCGCTAGACACATTTGGCAACGTAGTGCTGAATCACCCCAGTGAAAGCTTGGCGTTTACCTGGACAAATGCAAGCCCAAGTATTTCAAATCCTAAAAACGCGAGCGTCTTTGATCCAGTTGCTACTAGCCGAACATCTGGAACGATCAACAATGGTTCCTACACTTCTGGCAATGACTTCTTCCTGTACCGCACAGGGGAATCCCCAGTTCTGCGAGTCACAGGTGGAACTTCCAATCTTACAACGACAGCCACTTTGACGCCTGTTGCAAATACCAATCACGGTTATGTGAGGGTCACGACCGACATCAGTTACAATGCTGCTCAGGAAGTAACAACCTCTCAAGACGTTACGACCGATGCTAACTTGACTCTTTACGCCCATATGTTTGATGGCTTCGGCAACTGGAAAGGCAATACCTTCAGCGTGTCGTGGACGGGCTCAGACCAGCTCAGTGGCAAACTAACACCATCATCCGGCTTTACAACGGTTCTGAGGCCGACACTGCAAGGCTTTGGTACGGTGACAGCTGACTGTTCTGGGTTGCCAAACGTCGGTGGCTGTACGTCGTTTACCAGTGGCCAATATACTGTGAAACCAGGTGCCATCCAAAAATTCGTCTGGTTATCGTCGCCAGCGACCATTAACCAAAATACGGAAGCTTGCCAAAAGTTTACATTGCAGGCTCAAGACAACGCCAACAACCCAGTCAATGTAACGGCTGCTACTGGGATCACATTCCAGTCTACGGGCGGTTTCGGTGAATTCTACGATTCACTTGCGAACTGTCAACTTGCGCAGGCCGGTGGTGACGGTTCCTCTATGAATACCGGCACCTTCCACACCACTCCATTAGCTGGATCCAATGGAACACGTACCGCATTCATAGCTAAAGACGCTAATTCCGTAGATGTCTGGTATGCAAACCGCGGTGTAACGGCTGCCAATGGCGCCACTATCAGTGCAACACTCGGATCTTTGACCAGTTCTAGAACTGGACAAATTACTGCTGGTCCTACTAAACGCTTTGCTATTACCTCGAGTGCGTTCACAGTTTTCGCCGCTGGTACCGGTGCTGAGACGCCAAACTGTGCTGCTATTACTTACAAATTTCAAGATAAGTGGCAAAATGATACGCCCACAACAGCCAGTTCAACTGTAAATCTGTCGAGCACTAGTCCCATCGCTAACGGTAAGTTCTATTCAGACGCGACCTGTCAGACTCCAATCACTTCTGGCCAAAGAACGATCGCCTCTGGTGCGGCAAATGATACAGTCTACTATAATGATAGTCAGGCCAACTCGCCGACTCTTACTTTGGGTTCGACGTCAACCCTCAGTGGAAATACTGTACTAGCACAACAGACTATTAGCGGAACTGTAAATCCAGGCACATTTGCGGTGGGTACGCCAGCATCCGACAGTACAGTAAAAGATGTCATAAACCCAGGCACAGGGCCTTTATTTAGCTGGGGATCCTCTCTTGGTGCACGGGACTATACAGTAACCTATGGTACGACTACGGCATGCGAAGTTCCGACACCAATCGCAAGCGCGACAACCGCAACGTCTGCGAACTTCCCGGGTAACCAAAATGGCACGTTTTACATCTGTGTTCGAGCGAATGGTTATACGGGCACAGCTCCTGGTACGCCGCGGCGTACCGCTTCAAGCGATGCAACTTATAAACTAGTTGTCGACAACGTGGCACCAACAGCAGCGATCTCAGTCCCTGCATCTAGTGTCACTTATATTGGCCCCGTCACCCCTGCGACCCATACGGCCACTGTCAACACGTCGACAACAACAGTGTTTCAAGGAACCGCTAGTGACGCGACCTCTGGTGTCAATAGAGTGGACATAACACTTCAGAGAACCAGCAATAGCCAATACTGGACAGGTAGTGGCTGGAGCACCACTGAGACCTGGCTGCAGGCAACTGGCACAACGTCGTGGAAGTACGAAATTGCCGATGGCAGCTTTGTGGATGGTGCCGCTTATACTTTGAGGGCTAGAGTTACAGATAGTTCTCAAAACCAATCAACACTCGTATCCAAAGCATTTACTTGGAAAAGCTCGGCTACCTCAGCGAGAATTAACAGCGGATTGCCGGCTGCTAATACCTACTCTAATCTGACGAGTCTGGCGAGTCCGGGCGTGTTAATTGATGACACTAATAATCCAGCATTGGTGACACACTATGCGTACGCCATCGTGAGCGGGTCCACATGTCCAGCGGCGATTGGAGGCTACTCGGCATTTAGAGCAGTCGGTACGCGTATCACTGATACATTACCTCTCACCGATGGCCAGTACACGCTATGTGTACTTGGTAGAGACGAAGCAGGTAACGTGCAAGATGTAGGATCGCCTACCTCGCGATCATGGACCAAAGACACAGCTGCCCCAACGATTGCAGCGATGTCCCAAGTGACAGTCAATTCAGCTCACGCAGCTGCTCCGAACGTCAGTGATAACATAGATGCTGTTGCAAATATGACTTACGCATGGTCCTACGTCAGTAGCCCCGATGGACGTTGTACGGGGGCAAGTTTCACTGCGGCAACTGCCAAAGACACCTCAATTTCTGCAACCGGTTGTAGCACACCTAGTGTTCCAAACACGAACTGGGGTACGGTAACCGTACGTCTAACGGTTACCGACCGAGCATCAAATAGCTCCACGTCGGATTTGAATATTCGCTGGGATCAGCAGGCTCCGTATGTCGCAAGCATCACATCATCAGTAGCTGCAAATAGTAATTGCCGCGTTGGGTTCTGCGGTGCTACGGCTCAGGCAAACATTCCTATCTCGATAGTATTTACAAAAGATGCCGGCAACTTTAATCGCAGTTCGTTTAATCTTACCGTGAGTGGTTCACCCACAATGAACCTAAATATACGCGGCACAGGAAACGTTACAAGAACCGCAGCTTTGACGCCAAATACCTACAACAATAACGGCTCTGGTAGTGTCACAGTGGCAGCTTCATACACGATTACAGCTGGTGATGCCTCTGGCACTGCTAGTGGCGTGATCTTGAATGCCGACAATGCCACTCCATTCACTAATATCTCGTCTATTGTAGACAATACAGGTACAACTGGCACTGCGGCGAGTAACGCAGGTGTTCCAACGACTGGCGCAAATGCCCTATCAAACCGCAGCATCACAATAGATACAGTTGCTCCAACCGCAACGGCTGCTTTGGCCAATGCTGCAGTCGGGGGTTACATAAACGATGGTGAGAAGAGTCTAACCACTGATCTCGTGGCGGCAGCCGTGGGCGCTGAAACCCTCTTATCGACAGACGTTCCGCAGTATGCAGTCATTCCGCTTGCTACAGCCTGTGACGCTTCAGTGACAGGTATGAGCACCACAATCCCGACCCCGTCCTCGGCTGGAATGGCGAGTTTAGCGGAAGGCACCTACCGGGTCTGTATGCGCATAGTAGACCTCGCCGGAAACGTAGGGTACTCCGTGTCTAACAATATCATCATAGATAGAACGCTCCCTGTATTTACGAGTATAAACGTACCTGTCACTGCTGTTAACAATACGACCGTAACGACCAGTGATGTGGGTAACACGTTAAATAGCTCTGGTGCTGATGCCACAACCAACCCAATAACTTATGCTGTGACGAAAAACACCACCTGTGATGGGACTATAACTTACGGCGCGATGCCGAAGATCTCGAACTTGAACTCGGATGGTATATGGTATCTATGCGTTAGACTAGAAGACATCGCTGGTAACGTCAGGTTTGGTCAGGCCGCGAGCAGCATCAATCGTCAGACGGTTGCGGCACAGTTGACAGCAGGTACCTTCCAATGGACCGGCGATGCCGCAAACTACTTCTTAAACATTGATGAAAAGGCACAAGCAGGTGCGATCTTGACAGCACCGACGGCGACCAGAAGCGCAGTGTTGCTTAGTTTGCCCGCAAGTTCATTCACTTATGCGACTACGAGCACTACAAGTACAAATTGCAGTGATCTGACCACTTGGTCCTCCACAATGCCGAATAAGACGACATTTACAGCCAGCGGAACATACAAAGCATGCGTCAAAATAACGGACGAGACCGGTAACGTTTCGTACGCGGCAACGTCGGATAGTCAAAACCTTGTCGTTGATTTGGCAGCTCCTACACTAACATTTAGCCTAGCGAACGCAGCAGTGAATGGGTATGTCAATGCTGATGCGAGGTCAAGCACAACGCAGCTAGCGATGGCTACGGAAAGCAGTATTTCAGCTGATATGGTTGCAGGATCTAAACGTTACAAAGTGATCGCGTCTACGACTACCTGCGATAATGCTGCGGTGGGATCTAGCACCCAGACAACAATACCCACGCCGTCCTCAACTGATTTCAGCGGGCAGGGAACCTACAAAATTTGTATGATGGCTCAAGATACGGCTGGCAACGTGGGCTATGTCGCTTCAGGGGACATTGTGCTAGACACAGTGCTCCCGACCTTGGGAACGTTGAGCTTAGCCAATGCCGCAGTTGGTGGCTATATTAATGATAGCGAGAAAGCCCTCACCACTGCCTTGGTGTCCTACTCTGGTGGTGATGGTACTAATGCGGTTTATCAAGTGACAACAACTGCTACGACTGCAGCGAACTGTTCGGCACTTGCTGCAGGAAGCTATTCCAGCACTGTTCCGACTCCAAATGGCAACCTTGCATCAGATGCGACGTACCGGGTATGTGTAAGGGTCCAAGATGCCGCGCTGAACTACTCATATGCGATTTCTTCTGATATTATTCGTGACACGAGTCTGCCGACCAGAACGTCAGGCTTTGATTGGATCAATGATGCTTCGAATTTTTCGAGTTTCTTCATTAATGCTGCTGAGAAAACAGCTGCCAATCCAATCCTTTCAGTTGCAGTCACGAGTGATGGCACAATCGAGTATGCAATTGGAACAGCAGCAACTTGCGCAGCTATGACAGGCTACAGCACGACACTCGTTAATATGTCAAATATAGGCGTTGACAACACTTACAGAGCATGTGTCAGAATGACAGACGTGGCTGGCAACGTAAACTATTACTCGCCTGCTAATACGCTTGTGGTTGATACTGTGACGCCGACACTAGCGTTCTCGACAAATCCCCCTGGAAACCGCTCAAGGGTCGGTGCAACTGATAATACATCATTTACTATTCAACCGACGACAACGGATACGGCTAAGTATTATTACAGTGTGACAGCAGGTAACAACTCCTGTGCAGGTCAAACTTACACGGCAGTGGCTAACACCAGCTCGGTCAGCATTAATATCTCGGGCCTTGCTGACGGTACAATCACGTTATGTACCCAGGCTGAGGACGCAGCTGGCAACAGACAGTCCGCTGCAGATGCGACCGTGTCGCAATGGATTAAAGATACCGTGGCGCCTGCTGCTATGACCATTACGGGTCCAGCAAGTCAAGTTTCAACATCGACTCCAACTGTAACATGGACAACTCCGGCATGGGTTACAGCCAGTGACAACCATACTATTGAGCTTTATATTGCAACTAATTCGACGTGTACCGTGGGCAATAGACTTCAGTCTTATGCAAGTATAGCGGGCGTTGCAAACACGACTCAAACCCAGGCATTGACTGCTCTTAACGATGGGCTGTATTACATCTGTATGTATGTGTCGGATCAGGCGACTAACAAATCAGGTATGATCACCAGCTCGTTTGAGGTAGAGACTGACATCGTTCACTTCTCTTACACAAACAGCAATAGCGTTATGTACGCGCGTTATCAAAACCTAGCATGGACTTCGGAGACAGTTGCAGCCAATGCAAGTGGAATAACTTATGATGATAGAACGTCTCTACAACTTGACGAAAGCGGTGATCCTTTCGTCAGTTTTAAGGTGAATGACGGTACGAATACAGCTTTGAAATACCGCTATCGATCATCTGCCAATAATTGGTCGACAGAAACGACCGTTCAGACGTTAGCGAACACGTCTTCTATGGATACAGGTTCATTTAATGAAATCGCGATTAATGCGCTTCCAACGATAGTTACTTCTTACATTGCTGGTTCTGGAACGAGCTATGGTTTCTATATGTCTACTGGGAGTGGATCAAGGCAAATTGCAGGATCAAGCGGGCAGTTTACAGATGCTGCGGTAGCGATAGCGCCTTCAACTATCTTCGGTTTAACCGCTCTAAATGGAACACTCAGGATCGTGAATATGGGTATCGCATCTTCCACGATATCAAGCTTGCCGTCGGGGTGTACGTCGGTGCAGAAAGTTTCGGCTGTTGCTAAGAATGACAATACAATAAGTGTTGCGATTGTATGTAGCTTGGCAACCAGTTGTGGTGTTTATTACGGAGATATAACCTATTCGGCTGGTTCTTTCTCATCGCCTGGTGCGTGGTCCACAGTCGGAACTATTAAGTCGTCGTCTTGCTCCGGGTTAGCTGACAGTGAGCGCCCTTCAATCATGGTAGATCGTCAAAATTCAAACGCTATTGGAATTGCTTGGGAAAGTCAGGTAGCCAGCCAATGCGTTAATCCTAGTACGACGTGCGTAAACTTCTGGACGAATAGATCTGGCAGTGGCGTCAATACTCAAGTGGCAGGTGGCAGCGCCGCTTATTCTGAACAATCGCTAGCCTTTGACAGCTTCGGTCGAGCTTATGTAGTTTATAAGGATAGTAATAGCTTCATGCTCGGCACCAACAACAGTGGATCTTGGGTAACATCATCGATTAGTAACTTGGGCGGCGGTTTATCTGCCATCGGGCACGTTGGTATTACTGGTATGAGAGGTCGAGGAACAACATCTTCCGGAAAATAATGCGATAGATTTTTAGATCTTTAAAACACCGTCAAAAGTTCCACCTCAGCGTAGAGTTTCGCGTGAGGTGGGATGTGCGGCTTTATTCCAAAGGGGCCGTACGCTAGGTATGAGGGAATCCAAATAGCCCTCTTTCCGCCCTGGTACATGCCTCGAATGCCCTTGTCCAGCCCAGTTAGGATTGAACCATTCCCGAGAGTGCCGGTCCAGGGTTTGTCTTTGTAGGAATCAAAGACAACCTTGCCGTCCATTAGTTTGATAACGACGTTATAGGTGATGCGACTTCCCTCCGTGGCGAGTTTTGTTGCTCCCACCGAAAGGTCTTTGGTTTTTACCGTCTCATTTTGGTCGGGAGAGGCCATATCGGTAGGCTTTACTTCAGCTTGCTCGGTCGACGCTTCGCCACCGGCAGCTTCGGTGTTTTGCTTCGGGTCGGCATCAAATGTCGTAGTTGTCTCCGTTGAGGTCGAGTCGCGTGAGCCGTCAAATTTAACCACGGCTATCCAAGCAACTCCTGCCATTAACAAACAGACTAGAACTAGGTTTCGAAAGCTCACTTCTCCCCTCCAGAAGAGGTCTTGGCTACGCTGGGACAAATCCCCGAGAAATCAGCTGATGCCATATGCCAAGGTTTTCCTAGTGCGCAGCCGTAGATACTCATAAATCTTTTTGTAGCCTCTGGCTGGTATTTCTGGAGCTGTGTGTAAGATTCTTGGGAGCAATAAAGAGTGCTGGCAGTGAGCACTAAAGTTCTTGTGGCAAAGCTCGGGGTTTCAGTCCCAGCAGCGCCAAAGGTTCGTAGGTAATAAGTTTTTTCATCGGGGTCAAACTTATAGCCGTCCACCACGTAGCGTTTAATGCGACTAGTGATATTCGATATTGAGGGCTTGTCTTGGCTTGTTACATCAGAAGTCTCATAAAGTCCCTCAAGGAGAGCCCAAAAGACCGTTGGTAGTGTCACTTCATCGATAAGGTCTTTTTCAGAAAGTCCTCGCAGTTTACCGTCAGGCAGCTCCAGCTTCGGCGGTCCTAGTACCAGGGCAGTGCTACCTTTGCCCGTGGTTCTTAAGCAATTTTCTGCAGACCGAAGTAGCTTTGCTGGAGCTCTGGATCTGTCCACTGGCTTATCGTAGACCGAACACGTGTAGGGGGATTCACCGCGGTCGAGGGCAAATTTGAGGTTTCGTTGCTCCAAGGCCTTCAGTGCTCCGGCAGGCAGAGCTTTAATATTTCTGACCAGGGCAGATTTCGCTTCAGCTGGGAGTTTATCGCTATGATAGACCCATTGTGTGAGGGCTTTATTTTCCTCGGGCGTGGTGATGGCTGTGGGTCCACACTGTCGAACTTCCGCTAGGGGGGCAAAGAACTCTTGATTTTTTGGTTTCATAAAAATCTTCGTCAGATAGATGCCCACAGCCGAGGCTACAATTACCCAAATAACGAGTAGTCCGTAGGTTTTAACGTTAGGCGCCACTTTCATCGCTTGATTCCTCCTGGAGGAATGGTCATCACGCCGGCTTCCGTACCATCGGTGATCCCTTTGGCGGATGCTTTGCGACCGGTAGTGTTCCTAGACATACAGGATATCGGTCCCCACAGGCAATCAGGGTCTTTGCCGCATTGTTTTCGAGGTAGCGCAGCACAGGCTCCTAATACAACATCAACGGTGTGCGGCGATTCGTGACTTGGGATCGCGAGCATGCCGTCAGGTAGGGTGCGTGGAGTTTTGAAAATATTTTCAGCCACGAAGTCTCGGAATTTTTCTGGAGCAATTGCATCGGGGCCGTCCACAAACTTCCACGCAAATTGTGCTTTCGCCATATAGGTGATCGCATTCGAAAAGTCCGATCCTCCCTTGAGCTGACAGGGTGAGACTGGGATGGCGATGTTGGTGTTACCCGTCGCCTTGATGTCCTCTTCGGTGAGTTTTTTTAGTTGCTCGTAGCCTTCGTCACAGGCTTTTTCATCAAAAGCGGTGACCTCGATCAATCCATCGCGAACTTCCCGTGACACGGGCTTCCCTTTGAGCACAAAGCTGTCGCCAGCTTTTGACTTCAGGACACCTAGAGGGAGATTGTTATAGGAGACATCAATGATGCGAAGCTTGCGGGAACCTCTGGTGGCGTCAAATGACCACTCGATTTCTTGATCTAGGGTAACAGTCAAGGGCTTATTGGGGGTGATTTTGACCGGAGTATCCTGCCAGCTCGGGCTTGTACATGATGTGAGGCTAATGGCGATTAGGCCTAAGAGCTTGTAGGGGTATCGTGCTCGATCAATTCTGCGAATCATAATTTTTTATCCTGAGGCTTCGTGATGACTAGGCGGCGGGCGCGGCTGACGTCTGGGTCTAGCCTTCCCTCTCCCGATAAGGCTACGTCGATGACGCCATCTTCGATTAAAATTTCATAGCCAAACTGTCCGATAGGTACAATCACGGTCTTGGAAGGAGCCAGTGCATCAATTTCAAGTGCGGTAGTTACGGCTTTTGGAGAAATTCTCGTTTCGGTTTTATCTTTGGCAATAGAAGCGATTTTAGCCGCAAGATCAGACCGTGATGGAATCGCCTTGGAGATCGCATGGGAAAGATCCCTCGCCCATCCGTAAACTCCGTCGGCGGTGCTGACTGAGATAAACAACAAATCCCAGTTGGCAGGAAGCTTATCGATGGTTTGGTAGTTTTCAATCAGGGAGTTGATGTTGTAATTGGCTTTTAGCCTTCCTGCAAAGCGCTCGACTATGGGTCCCATGCGGGCGTCGTCGTTGGCGAGGATTTTGAGCTCTTTCTTAAACGGTGGCACGATCTTATCGATGGGCAAGGTATCGTCTTTGACGCCCATCGCATGCCTAGCGTCAATAACAGACTCCAAATTAATGGGGGGCAGACGAACAGGTTGCCCCGCGCTATCACGGTTTAGAAGCGAAAGGGGCAACACTCTAAACATGGCGAAAAGTTTTTCTATGCCGCCAGACATCCCTATGAGTTCACCACGGTTAATAGCAAAATGCGGAAGTGCGGCTAGCGTGCCGGAGCCCAGAGTTCCTCGGGGATTGATCAAAATGTATTGTGCTTTTGGCTCAACAAAGGCTCTGCCGTAGACGGTGCGCTTAACATCAGAACTTGATTCACTTGATCCCGGACCAACAAACGACAGTGTGCCCTTGCGGAACAACTCCAGCTGCTTATCAGACTTAGACGACGAGCTATTGTCCAATTTAACTTTAACGACTGAAATGTACTCTGGTTTGAACTCACGCCAGTGTTGATTTCGTGTCAGAACGATTTCGCCATTTTTCTGACGCGGGACAAATGGACCATCGCAGGGGCCAGATAATTCCTTGTCCCATGACCATTCGGCGTCTTTCTTTAGTTTAAGTGGCGTCAACCAGACAGAACCGAGAGTTGCCATATCGAGGCCTTGGTCTTCCGCGCCATTAAGCTCTACCACTAAGAGATCGTTATTTACGATGTCACTGGCAGTGGATTTTTCCGCGGAGATTTTTTTGATACGCAAAAATTGCGGCGCCTTGATCTTACCGGCGCGAGCAGTAAAGGCATTCACAAAGTCATCAGCCGTCACAGGTTTTCCGTCGTCACTCCATTTGGCTGTCGGAGAGAGGCGAAATTTCCAGGTTCTCGCGCCTGTACGGTTAACGTCCGTGGCGCTACGTTTTGTCATGGGTCCTTCCGGGTCGGTGTCCACCAAGTTTTCATGGCACTGGCGATGAACCCAGAAAAATCCTTCACTCAAAACCTCGCCCGATCCCTGTGGTTCAAACCATGGTTTGATCAGGCTAAATTCTTTCTCTTGAGGTCCGGTCGCGAATTTTATGTAAGCGAACACACCCAAAGCAACAACAGCTGCTCCCCCAACGATTAAGCCCCAGCGTTTGTTTGACGTAGCGGACAAGGTAACACCTCATAATTTGATCTAAAAATATGATTCGTTATTGTAGCATATAAGGCCTGTAAAACCTTGGTCGGTGGTTGGGTGTTCTGGTCATTTTTGTGGGCGCTCTATTGTCTATGTAAATTTATGATATTATTGATTAATTTCGGTCGTCGAAATCAACAGTAAGGAGCATCTTTTGAACAGTTCATGGAAATTGCGCAGTGAGCATCAAAGACTCGGGCTACTTGGGGGCTTAGCGTGTCTTACCGGATTTGTATTGATGTCAATGGATGCAATTCCTCAGGACTCCAGTTATCACCTGTTTGCTGATGAGACTAGCCTCGGATTGATTCCCAATTGGCAAAACGTTCTGTCGAATGTTCCATTTGCGATTGTCGGTTTGATGGGGCTGCGTTTGCTCATTAAACGTGGCCAAACGGATGTCAAAGGATTTCCGCAAAGTCTTGGGTGGATGCTGTTTTTTACCGGAGTTTTTCTGACCGCATTTGGATCTGGTTATTATCATTGGTATCCAGATAATTTTGGGCTCTTTTGGGACCGTTTGCCGATGACTGTCGGTTTTATGGGGCTTTTTGCAGCTATTATCGGAGAGCGCGTCAGTGAAAGAGCCTACGTGCTTTTAGTGTGGCCTTTAACATTAATGGGTTTATTTAGTGCGGTTTACTGGATTGTCACAGAAAGCTACGGAGTGGGAGATCTTCGTATGTATGCTTTCGTGCAGTTCTTCCCCCTACTCGCCATTCCTTTTTTGATGATGTTCTGTCCGCCGAAATTCTCTCACGGCTACATGATTGTTTTAGCGTTGGTTTGCTACGTGGTCGCAAAGATCACGGAAGACCGCGACCGTCAGATCTGGATTCTGACCGGCGGTATCGTCAGTGGCCATGCTATCAAACACCTAGCAGCCGCCCTCGGCTGCTTCGTCTTACTTCGCATGCTCCAGGCACGGACGCCTCTAAATGGGGACACCCGACTGATTGAGTATTGATTGAACAGCTCCGAAGACATTTGAAAAAATGAGTCAATTTTTTATTTTCTTAAAATAAAATTCATCGTAGCGTCTGCCTCATGCCGCGCTCAGCACGTATTGTCATTCCAGGTTTGCCGCACCATGTCACACAGCGTGGCAATAGGCGACAACAAGTATTCTTCTGTGATGAAGACTACAAATCATATTTAAGATTTATGGAAAGTAGTTTGGAAGCTTTTGGCGTGTCGTTGCTGTCATATTGTTTGATGCCAAATCATGTCCATTTGTTGGTGGTCCCACCATCTGAAAGTTCCCTGCGAGAAAGTGTGGGCAACGCTCACCAAAGTTACACGAGATTCATAAATAATCGTCAGAGCTGGCAAGGTCATCTTTGGCAAGGTCGGTTTTTTTCTTGTGCCGTCGAACCAAGCGGCGCACCCCTTGTCGCAAGGTATATCGAGCTTAATCCGGTTAGAGCTGGGTTAGTTGACGACCCCAGATCCTATCCTTGGAGCAGCGCGAGTCAGGCCTGCCAAGGGGGTGTTGACGGTCGAAGTGGATTTGCAGATATCTTTGCGCCAGCAGATAGTTGGTCAGCATTTTTGCGAGAAGGTATCGAGAATCAGTCGCTGGATTTTGATAGAAAGCTACAAAACTTAACAAGAACCGGGCGACCACTTGGCTCGGCCCAATTCATCCGGCAAATGGAGCGCGAGACTGGGCTGGTTTTGGAGAAAAAAACACCGGGAAGAAAATCCAACAACGAATCAGCACCCTAAACGATGCTTAATCAATACTCAATCAGTCGGGTGTCCCCAATTAGTTTTTCGACGAAGCCGGGTTCTTGGCTGTCGTACCAGCCACGGATTTGGCCTTTTTTGTCGATGAGTACCACCCTGGCGGAGTGGGCGTCTGGGGTTTCGCCGACGGGAAGCTTAAGCACGTCCTGGCCAAACTTTTGAAGAGTTTTTTCGTCGCCCCGGGCCATACTCCACCGGTTGGAATCAGCTTTGAATTTTTGAGCGTAGGCTTTCAAAACATCAACCGTGTCGGTTTCAGGATCTGTCGTTAGAGACAGCGCCTTGAGCTCTGGAAACTTTGACATAACCGACGCAATTTGCGATGTCATCAGAGGGCAAGGGCCATGACAACTTGTGAAAAAGAAATTCACAAGCCAGGTTTGACCAAGCATGGAACTTGTTTGAATCACTTGGCCGTCTTGGGCTGTGAAGGCGTAGTTACCGGTGACCTCGCCGTATACGGGAATGCTGGCCATTCGTTTATCGCGGGCGTCTTTTTTGGTTATGTAGAAACTGACTCCAGCAAAGAATGCCGCCGACGCCACCAGCGCCCAGAGCATCACGACCGGTCTTTTGTCAGGATTCATCTAGTCCCTCTCACGTTTTACAGAGCGCATGTTTTGCTTGAGGATTTTTTTCCTGATTCGAATATTTTCCGGAGTTACTTCAATCCATTCATCATCTTCGATCCATTCGATGTATTGCTCAAGACTCATTTTGCGCAATGTGCGCAATGTCACCAGGATTTCAGCTCCAGAGGCTCGTACGTTAGTGAGTTTCTTTTCCCTGCAGCAGTTCACGTTGAGGTCGTTTTCCTTCGCATGTTCACCAATAAGCATGCCTTCGTATACTTTCACACCAGGACCAACAAACAGGGTGCCACGTTCTTCGACGCTGAAGAGTGCGTACTCAACGGTTTCACCGTCGCGGTCTGAGATCAAGGCGCCGTTGATACGGTGGATGATGTCGCCACGATGTTCTTTGTAGCCAAGTAATTGTGAGCTAAATAGACCCTCGCCTCGCGTGGCCGTTAAGTACTTACTACGCATACCAAGGAGCCCACGGGTTGGAACCTCGATTTCAAGACGCACACGAGAAACACCACCAGTCGATGCGACGGATTGGTTTTCGTATTTTTGTAAGATGCCTCGGCGTTCCTGGAATAGCCTTGTCACATCGGATGCGTAGGTTTCAGGAAGATCAAGCACTGCCAACTCGATCGGCTCTAGGCGATTACCGTTGGCGTCGGTTTTGTACAAAACAGCAGGACGAGCGACCATGAATTCACTGCCTTCTCGTCGCATTTGTTCGATGAGAACTGCAAATTGAAGCTCACCGCGCCCAAGGACGCGGAACTGATCGGGCTGATCGGTTTCTTCAAACTTGAGCGCCACGTTCACTCGCGTTTCCTTAATAAGCCGGTCACGGAGTTTACGGGACTGGATAGCGTCCCCTTCCTGGCCCGACAGTGGTGACGTGTTAATAGAGAAAATCATGGCTAGCGTTGGTGACTCGACTGCCACACGCGGAATGATGGGTACGTCCTTATTCGACGTGAGGGTGTCACCAATTTGATAGTTGGGGCATCCCGCAACAAGACCGATGTCACCTGCTTGTAGCTCATCGACCTCGACCTGTTTTAATCCGTCATAGGTATAAATCTTGGTGGCTACGAAGTTTTCATCAAATGGCTGGTCGGCCTCGTTCACTCCGCGCCGCACGGTGGGTTGATTGCGGCGAATGGTACCGGAGAACACTCGTCCGATACCCAGTTGACCCACGAAATCATTGTAACTAAGGTTTGAAACCAGCATCCGGAACGGCGCTTCCAGGTCGACCTTCGGAGGCTCCACCGTCTTCAAGATCGTGTCAAACATAGGCTTGAGCGACCCTTTGCGTTCACCGCTGATAAGCGAGGGGATCTCATCCATCTCGGTCGTGCACCAACCTTGACGGGCACAGGCGTAAATAATGGGAAAGTCCGCCTGTTCGTCACTTGCTCCAAGATCGACAAACAAATCAAACGTTTGGTTGAGGACTTCCTTGATACGCTCGCCACCTTCACACTCGGGGCGATCGACTTTGTTGATAACGAGGATAATACGAAGGTTCTGCTGCAGCGCTTTTTGGAGAACGAAACGCGTTTGTGGTAGTGGACCTTCCGCGCCATCTACAAGAAGAATGGCTCCATTGACCATCCCCATGATCCGTTCCACCTCGCCACCAAAGTCGGCGTGACCTGGGGTGTCGACGATATTGATTTTCTTGTCGCCATACTTAACGGCCGTGTTCTTGGCCATGATGGTGATCCCGCGTTCCCGCTCCAGGTCCATGGAGTCCATGACCCGCTCTGCGACCTCTTGGTTGTCCCTAAATGTTCCGCCTTGGCGCAAAAGATGATCCACGAGCGTCGTTTTACCGTGGTCAACGTGGGCAATAATGCAAATATTTCTCAAGTGTTCTGCTATTTGGATGGCCACTTTTAAAGGTTTCCTTATCTATATAATGAGGGGTCTTTGGGGTGCGAGCCTTGTGCGCAAAAAACAATCAATTTTTGGAGGGGCGAGGATAGACGAAATTAAGTAGAATTTCCACCTGTTCTCGGCCAAAAAAAGACAAGGATTTCCATAATGTTTTCTATCATGACTTATGTTCGCGCCATGAAGGCGAAACCCGGCCTCAAAGAGGGTGAGACGATTGCCCGCATTGAGACCACCCATAAGGCTAAACCTTCGAGCCGGAGCCTGTATCATGGTCTTCGTGCCTGCTGGAAACAGCAGGATTATGGTGTTCTTCCCCCGGTTTTCCCTGCGGTGGCCACCTTTATGACCCACTTACGTCACCTGTCAGACCCTAAGTTCCCCTTTCAAGCGATGGGAACCGTTCACCTGCGCACCCGAATCTCGCAAAAGCGCGCCATAAAGCTCGATGAGCCCGTCGCCTACCGCTGCTGGATCGAGGGTCACCGTGATGTCGATCGTGGCGTCGAGTTTGACATGATAACCGAGGCGATCGTCAACGATGAGGTCATCTCGACGACGAACCTGACCATGTATCGACGAAGTTCGGTGCGAAAGCGCGATGGTGCCAGGGCCCCCAACCCGGTTCATAATCATGTCGGCGCCCATGAAGATTCGTGGGACGTGCTTCCAGGTATGGCACGCCAATATGCAAGGCTATCGGGCGATATCAATCCCATTCACTTGAGTACCATCACGGCAAAACTACTTGGATTTAAGGGCATGATGCTTCACGGTATGTGGATCGTTGGCCGCTCTTGTGCCATGCACCCCGTTCAAATGATGGCAGATAATATAACTTTTGAATCGGAGTTTAAGCTTCCGGTCTTTTTACCTTCGACCGTTCGGTACCGCTGGTGGGAGGAGGACGGAGTCATGCAGATGCGTGTTCTGGAGAAAAACGGCGTAAAGCCTCACATGATTGGTCGTTTAACGACTGCCAAGTGATCTAACAAGTCTTTGAGGTGCATGTATGTCAGATTTCTTCTTGTCTTTAAGTCGAAGCCAGCTTGCCAGAAGCGTGGTCAAACAAACTGGAATCCCGATTCCTCTGCCTCAGAATCTTAAACGGCAACGAGCTCCTTGGTCCCATGTGACATTGAGTGGACGTAAGATCGCAGTCGGTGGAGCTGGCATTCAGACCATGACGGCAGGTCAAAGAGAAGCTTCAAATGTGGAGGGTGATCTGGCCGCCCTACTCTTAAACGCAGGGGCTGAGATCTCAGGTGAGCAGTCGGCGCTTAACGGTATTTTGTTTGACGCAACCGAGATCAGCTCTCCAAGTGAACTAAAGAACCTCTATGATTATTTTCATCCTGTCACGGGCAAACTGCTCCCATGTTCCCACGTTCTGCTCGTCGGAAGACAGAAGCCAAACTTTCCTGTGGCAGCTGCCGCCCAGGAGGCATTGTCGGGCTTTGTGAGAAGCCTTGCCAAGGAGTTGGGGGGTCGAGGTATCACGGTTAATTTAATTGTTCTGCCGCCCGGGGAAAGTTCCTCTCATCATGCCGATATCAGTGGGCTTGTTAGATACTTTTTAAGTGATCACTCAAGCTTTGTTACAGGCCAAGTTTTATTAGTCAGTGAACCACCTCCTGGAGCACCACCATCAAAAAATCAAAAATTTGAAAATCTACTGGAAGACAAAACAATACTGGTGACTGGCGCTGCCCACGGAATTGGTGCAGCAATCGCACGACGCATTGCCAGCGAGGGCGGCAAGGTGCTTTTGCTTGATCGTCCTCAAGAGATAGAGGCTCTTGAAGCTGTGGCCCGGGAGATTCACGGTATGCCGCTACTGATCGATCTTCTGCAAGCGGATGCCGTAGCAACCACGATTAAAAAATTACGCGAGATGGCACCGATTCACGGCGTCGTGCACAACGCTGGAATTACGCGCGACAAAACACTGTTTAAGATGAGCCCTTCAAAGTGGGAGTCTGTACTTAAACTTAATTTTGAAATCCCGATCGCAATCACTGATATGATGATGGGGCCAGATCACGATTATATTTGTGCCAAAGACGCGTCGTTTGTCTTTTTATCAAGTGTGAGTGGCATCGCTGGTAATCCAGGTCAAACAAATTATTCAGCAGCTAAGGCTGGTTTGATTGGCTACGCCGAAGCGATGGCCTACGGTGGAGCACAATCATTTACTCCGTTCTTAAGTCAGGGCCGACGTGAGAGGTTTAATTGCGTGGCTCCTGGTTTCATTGAGACGAGGATGACCGAGGCTATGCCTCTCACCGTTAGAGAAGTTGCAAGACGTTTCAATTCACTAAAGCAAGCTGGTCAACCAGATGATGTTGCGCAAGCGGTCGCATTTTTACTGTCTGACGCGTCAACTTGTATCAACGGTCAAACTCTAAGAGTTTGTGGTCAAAATATGGTTGGACGTTAGAATTTATTTCTTGCCGCAATTCTGGACAAAGCATCAGACCTCCTGCTGGGTTATGTAAACGCGTGTGAACCAAATAAAGTGTTTGGTAGACACACGTGATTAACCAAGTAAGGAGTGTTTCATGCAGCGTATGCCTAGTGACAACGTTTTTGGATGTTTATTCTCTTCAACCCAAGCAAGCATAGCCATCACAGTGCTGCTAAGTGTGACCGCATGTGATGGAAATCCAAGTATTACCTCTTCGAGCAGAAGCACGCTAAGCGGAATGCAGACGGTGAATGACATTTCAAAAGATCCGAAAGCCGCTGCTGCCGTGGCGGCACAAACCGAGATTGAAAATGGCCGGGCGCCAGGTGCATGTCTTGAGATTTTGCTAAATGATCCCAAAGATATATTTGTTAACGTCAGCGTAGAGAGTGAACTTGAAAAAATGCAAGCCATGCTCTGCTCCCTACGAGACGAGCAGCTAAGCAGTATGCTTAAAGAGTCGCATAGGTACCGAGGAAGCCGCAGTCATGGTTTTGGGCTACTCGTTGATACTCTGTCTGAGCTTGGTAAAAATCAGCTTGATCTGAATTATAATCAGGCGCAGACACAAGATTATGACGACAGCATGGCTACATCCGATACCAAAAGGATCAGGTCCGTATTTTGTAGCGATCAGTCGGCCGAGCATTTTAAAACGCGGGCTGTCGAGTCTTTTAGGAGTGTGGCGTCAGCTGTGACCCTTGATAAGTATAACGCCTGTGTTCGGGCCAAATCCTATGGGCTGCGCTGTGATGCTCGGCAGAATGATCATGCTGTCACGGCAACGATTCGTTGGGAGCCGACGGAGCTGGTTCGAGATTACTTGCCAAGTGTGGCGTTGCATTGGAGTGGCCTTCTGAATCTCAAGACAACACAAGAGCTGCCTGCGGTTCTTGGACTTGGGTCCGGAGTGACTTTAACTTTGGAAAGAGTTAATAAATCAGAAAATAGTGTTTTTGCTGTCACAGGTTCTGATCGAAGTGGCAAGTTCAATTTTACTTGTAACACGGTGGTGTCTCCCGCACAGGTCTCAGGTTCCAGTATGGTTTTCAGGCGTGATCCATCGTGCGGTGTTGAACGTTTCAGGGAAGCGTCCTCGCCTGAGTGCGGCGTTGAGAGCTACCAACTTGCAAGGTCAGAATCTTGTGGCGTTGATTCATACAAGGAGCAGCGGTCCCCGACGTGCGGTGTTGAGCGCTATCATGCCAAACACGATTGCGGTATTTGTGGTCAAGTAGGACCTATTGGCGGCTGTCGCCAATGCGAGCATCCTTCTTTTGGAGTGGCAGCTTACAAAAGCTGTCGTCATCAAGTCCACGGCGTTGACCAATACGCCGAGTGCCGTAATCCTCTGCATGGAGTCGAACGCTATCTAAACTGCAGACGCGAGCAATTTGGCGTTGAACTTTATCGTCAGTGCTTAGTTCAGGACTTTGGCTTGCCAAGTAGCTCAAACATTTTGAGTTTGTAGGCCTCAACGCCCGGCTGATTAAAGGGATTGACCTGAAGCATGAGCCCGCCCACGGCGCATGCGGTCTCAAGGGTTGCAAACATGGCTCCGAGCGAGTTTGGCGTTAGATCCGGTAGGCGAAGTTCAAGGCAAGGCACGCCTCCGGAGCTGTGGGCCATACGAGTGGCAAGCATCGCGGTATCGTTTATCGTATCGACTCCCCGGCCCTCCAGATACTGAAGCTCATCAAGATTTGACTGGGTTTTGGGGACAGTGACTGATTTGTGCTCTCGTGAGATATCAACTTTTCTGGGATGATCAACCGCCAGAAACGTCTCCATCATAATTCTTGCGCCCTCTTGCATATATTGACCCATCGAATGAAGGTCCATTGTGCATTCGATGCTTGCCGGAAATAAACCCTTGCCGTCCTTGCCGTCACTTTCTCCAAAAAGCTGCTTCCACCACTCCGAGATGTTTCGCATCTTTGGCTCTGGATAAGCCATGACTTCCACTTTTTTGCCATTATTCCAAGCCGCCGTCCGGCACTGCGCATAATGGAGGGCTATAGCCCCTTCGGCAGACGGTTCTGTTTTGGATAAATCCTTAAAGACCCGGTCCGCGCCTCGCATTAGAGATGCAATGTCATACCCGTGTAGGACGAGAGGTACGAGTCCAACTGCAGTCAACACACTATAGCGGCCCCCAACATGGTCAGGCACGTCGAATGATTTATAACCACACTCAGCAGCCAGCCGTCGTAGGGCTCCCTTTTGCGCGTCAGTGGTGGCAATGATGCGACGAGTTGAATCTTTCGGGTAGTTTTTTTCAATAAAGGCTCTGATAACCCGAAACGCGACGCCGGGTTCCGTGGTTGTTCCGGACTTTGATATGACGTTGATGATTGGTTTACGTTCAGACATCAGATCAAGAAGCTCGCCAAGACTTGTCTCTGACATATTATGACCCGCAAAAACGATCATCGGTTTACCGGAAATCGTTGCTTGATTCTTCATACCGGCAGCAAAAGAGTGCGTCGAAATATCAGAGACCGCCCTTGTGCCAAGGTAAGACCCGCCAATACCGATCACCACAATCAGGTCAAAGTCGACATCTAACGAATTACGCCACGCTGTAACAGTTTCGGCCAAGGCTAAGCCCTGCTGCGCGGGCCAGTCAAACCAGCCCGTAAACTCCTGACCGGGGCAGGTCTTAGTCTTTAAAGAGTTCAGGGCTTTAAGGGCGTCCGGCCAAAGTTTATCAGCTGCCGCGTTGAGGTCTTGGCCAAAATATTTGCGATCAAGTTTAAGCATCTGACAACCGGCTCCCACACAAAAGCTTATTTGACCCTTATCATACAAAAAAAAGGAAGTCGGTGTCTTATGCTTTTTATCAAGACTTAAGCCTGGCTAGCTTATGGGCAGGCTCCAAGCCTGGCCCCCAAAAATAACTGAACATCCGAGCTATCAACCGAGATGACAACGCTTGAGCCCGGTTTCTTTCGTTGGCCGCGGACGGTCGTCCGAAATTCCATGTCAATAGATGCTGGGGCTTTCTTTGTAAATTGACACTGGTAGGCCATGGCCTGTCTCGTGATCTGATAGCTTCCATTAAGGCTAAGCAGTGGCTCATTCATTTCATCTTTGGGGGCGAATTTGAGGCTACGCTCAATCACCGTACCCTCGCTGTTGAGTCCCGGGAATGCGGCAGTGCGCGTACCATTTAATCTCTCTGGTGATTGAAGGGCAAGCATCGTGTGAATAACACCTTTTGCCCCAACACTCTTAACGACCCCGGCTTGAGTGCTTTGCGAGACCGAATATAAATAATAGCCTTGGGGTATCACCATGCGACTGCGAATGCGGCATGCACCGAATTCAGCCCCCGATTGATGGGGTGTGGCGGCGTCAAGTTTTACGCCCAAGTTTGTAAAAACAAAAGCAGCACTGTTTCCACTGTATGCAGTTGAGACCGTGCTGGGCGAGCATGCTGCCGATGTCCCTTCCCCCTTGATTCGAATCGTACTCCAACTGAGCTCTTGGCTCATGGCTGCCGAAAGAGGTAAAGCCAGACTTATGGCGACGAGAAAAATAATTTTCAAATGATATGCCCACTCTCTTAGCATCTGAACTCCCTCGGTCGCGAATGAATGAAATAACTCTGCGGTTTGTCTTCATTGAATTCTAAGCAGGGACTGTGCCAGGGATTCAGTGTGACTTGAGAGATCATCTACTCAATAAAATTAGTGCGTTACAGGAGAGGTCTAGGATTAGGCGAGTTAAGTAGTCTCAAAATAGAGCGAGGCCCTGGTATCAAATTGATACCAGGGCCTCGTCAAATAAGTTTAGTTACGTGGGTTGATCTCAGGGAATTCTTGCTTCGATCAACTCAGTTTTGACTTCATAGCGAGTTCCTTCAACTTCCGTCGTTGTGATTTGTTTGACGAGGAAATTATAGGTTCCCTCCGACGTCCAAACTTCGCTGACGGCCGTAACACCATTTTCAGGGTCAATGGTGTTTCTCATTCTTAAATAAGTCGTGTTGAATTCCCCCGCGCGAACGCGGATCGTGGTCTTCTTTGTCTCTTCAATGTTGCCATGAGGGGTGCTCGTGGGTGTGCCTTGCTTACAAAGGGATAAAAACTCCTCTTTGGTCGTGGTCGACTCATTGGAGCCGGATGTGCTTCGGTGCGACTCGGTAACGGCCGCGTCGCTGGAGGCGGTTACTTCGTTTGTGTAGATTTCATAACGGCCAGAGCCGGATGATTCGTATTTCAGCTTGAGACCAGTCGGATGAGTTTTGACGTAGCTTGTCCAAGCGGCCTCGCAGTTTTGGGTTTGATTTCCTGTGCCATTACCCAGGTCTTGTCCATTTTGGCCGGGAGTCTGGCCTTCACTTCCGCCGCCAGAACCGCCGCTAGATCCACATGAACCAAAAATAATCGCTGAGAGTGCGAGTGACGATAGACATCTGATTAAACGCATGACTGACCTCCTAAGCTTAGTATGTATCCTATGAGGGAGACTAGCAACCACACTGTGCTTTGTCACTAAGCTTTAGCACGCAGAAAAAATAGCGATATTTTTCGGGCCTTACGGAGCCTTTGGGGTTCAAACCCTTTAGAGTCATTGCTGTCTATTTACGGCAGAGGTTTGGTTTTACTTCGGCTCTCGTCGTATGGTTCATGGCAATCGGTCCAATGCATCCTTGGCTGTTTGGTTGATTTTCCATTACAACCCAAAGGGTGCTTCCCACATCAAAATTCATGGTAGCTGATTTAGTGACCCGGTCGTCATAGGCAATTCGTTGCGTGACAGTTCCCGCTCTATCTTTGATGGTGATACGAATATTATGGCCACAAGCCGAGTTGTTGGTCACAGCTGCTACAATGGTCTGCTTTTTATAGCTGACGACATTCGCTCCTTGAATCTTGAAGTCACCAGTGAAGCAAAGTACAGAATCATTCAGGTCAAAGTCTGATAGGTCTTCGAAATTTACTCCTACCTTCACCGCCTTCACCCCTGGCAACACTAAGGTTCCGCCATCCTCCACCAAAACATCACTTTCCTTAGTGCCAGCCGGATAGCCGGCTGGCGGAACGTAAATAGGATCACTGCTATCTTCGCCGCTAGCGCTATCGTTATTGCCATTATTTCCTGACTGCCCATCGGTATCTGCTTGTTGGGAACCGTCGGAGGGATCTCCCGTCTGTGAAGCGTCGGCAGATGCTACGCTGGTTTCGAGAAACGCGGGATCTTGACCGCAGGCCGTCCACATTGGCATGACCAGGAGCTGCAAGCTTACCCAAAACTCAATCGCAAAAAAGCGATGATGACTCCGAATCATGTTGGCCTCCTCTAAGTTGCTCGAAGCGGTCGAAAATACGAGCCGCCTATAACCACTCGGGTCTTCGGATGCACCCGCCTTAAAGTTTAGGGCATTATAAATTATGGCAATTAAACCAATAAAATCAATTATTTAAAAATTTAGGAAAAACACTGCGGAGCTAGGCTTAATCCTCTGACCTTTCCGAACAAGGGATTTCACAGCGCCTCAATTGATGTGGAGGTTCATTATCTAAGCTATTGAAACAGCCAGACAAAAAAATTTTTTTTAAGTTTTCTAAAGTCCTCGCAACAAATATCCCGACGACTCACACGTGTGCTGTGATGGTGGATTTGGCGTCTACCATTTTTAGTGAGTGACTTTAGAGGAGACGTTATCATGAAACACTTATGTGTAGTGCTCGGTTTGTTGTCCGCTTTGTCTAGCTGCGGGCAGGACCCTTCCTTCGTTGATGCCTCGTTGACGCAGGCGTCCCCCGTGAGCGACGCTCCCTCGGCTGATGCAGTGACATCCGATCAAGGTGCCGAAGAGCAAACGTTCCCAGCATCTTCAAGCAGCAATGAAAAATCCAGAGTCGATGTCACCCCAGTCACCACTCCGCTTCCCTCGAGGGCAGCGGATGTTGTTGCAACTGTACCTGTGCGTCAGGTAGCTCCATCCCCGGCTCCGGTTGCGCCGACGGTGCCGACAGTTCCTGTTGCACCGGCACCAAGCCCAACTCCGGTCCCTGTCGCGCCAACATTTCCTAGTCAGCCATCCAATCCTAATTCACCCGTCTTCTCAGTGCCGGGGTTGACCCCAAGTGAACAGGTGCAAGTGGCCCAGTGCATCACAAAGTGGGGACGAGTCCCCTTCACTGGAACCTTCACAAACGTGAGACGAATCAAGGCTGCCGTCAGTGTTTATGGTATTGGAACAGTTATTAACGACACTGTACAGACTTCCACCCCAGCACTGATACTAGTCGATGCCGGAGTTAATGTTATGGGAAATCCGGTCTACAACTTTATGAATAACAATGGCTACTACTGCATGAAAGTGAACGTTAACGTCCAAACTGATCTTGATATCAACTTAGCCTGCAATGCGAAGTTGGCCGACAACTCAGTCCAGGTCAATGTTGCTTCGACGACCAACTCTGAAACGGGTGTTATCGGAGTCAATGTGGGCAGTAACGTCCAAGTAACAAGGATGACCTCTAGCAGGAATGAATGCGCTTACTGATGAAGGCTTACTCGGTATTTTTTGCCTTATTTGAATTATTATAAAAGTTCTCTTCTCAGTGTTCGCCAATCTTGGAGCAAATGAAGCAACTAGGTTAAAATCGTTATGAGACGAATTTTAAAGAATCGATCCTAGTTGCCTATCCAGGAGTCCCAGTGGTCGCTTTACGGCATTCCCGCGCGGCATCAGTTTGCTTGTTGCTGACGTTGGTTGCAGCTTGTAAGACGCCTAGTCGAAGTGGCGACCGCTCCGACCTTTTATCAAGTGAAAAAAACATATTCCGGCTCAAAGACTTTTCTCATGAAGTAAGTGCCGTTCCCCTGAAAAGCCTAGGTGCCCGCGTCGGATGCCGGGCCGCATCGAAATTTATGCTTTACCCTACGAGTGGATCTCTAAAAAGCGCAATTGATTCCATCTATAAGTCCGAAGCCCCGTATGACACAGTGCTGTCTGAGATATTCAACCTTGGCGCCGCAGAGCGGGCCTGTAATTCGTCAAACCCTACTAAAAAGCAAGATCCTGCCCTTGCGATGGGCCGGCTTATTGCGGCTTTCAAGGCAAAAAATCTTGGATTAACGTTCGTCATGGTTGGCGGCTTCGGTAGCCATCTCACTGATGAAGGGGCTTTGTACGAAAGTCGCAGGCTTTGGCAGGCCCGATTCGGATCTGAGTCGAAGCACTTTAGGATTATTCGGCATGAGTGTGAGCCCAATTCGTTTGCCAGTGATGACATATGTTCACCGCTCTTAGTTAAACGATTCAAAGAACTCGAATCTAGCCGAGGAGATATTGAGCATCGATATTTGTTTTGGGGCTACAGTAAAGGTGGCTCTTCATTGTTGAAAGCCTTTTCCATGGCACCAGAAATGCGAGAAAAAGCGCTAGCTCTTGTAACCGTGGGCTCACCGATTGGCGGCGGTTTACCGGTAAGTATCGCAAAACCTATTCTTGAGCAAATAGCCCAAAAGAAGGCAGCTCTCTCCCCTACAGACCGCGCGACGCTCAATACCCTTCTAACTTTTGGATCTGGCTCACCTTTAGACTTCAAAAACTCGTCTCTAGCTCCAAAATTAGGGGCCCTACTGGAAGACCGTGAGTTTGAAACCCTGCGCTCTGGGTTTGAGTCCCTGGCACCCGAGAAGCGCAAATCGTTTATCGAGAGTGAGGTTAAGGCTTGGAATTTCACTCGAAAAAACCCCGATCCCATGTCGAAGTCAAAGACACTACCTATTTTTCACATAGCTGCCGCCGTAGATATTGCCAAACTAGACCCGGTTCCAGTGCTAACCGTTAACGCAAATGGCGATATCGTTCCTCTGCCTACATCGCAAAACATGATGCATCTTGCTGAATTGGCTACTTTGACCAAGTTTAGAAATCACCCGCTTAGTGACACATGTGTAGCCCTCGAACACAGTGTCATACCCAAGGGGTTCGTCCCACAAGGTGCAGATGCAAAATTGTTGGCCATACTCAACATGGATCATATGAGCCTAGGACTATCCAAGGAGGGATCTCAAGTCAAACAGTCTATCCCGCATCTTGAAATTGTTGATTCACTCATCGAGGGGGTCATGATGCATTTAGGGATTAACCCAGAGAATTAACGTCTAGGTTGGAAGCGAGCTATGGTTGGAGTTTTGAAATATCGGCGTTCCTGGCAAGTCAGTTTGATACTGGCATCCTGTCCGATTTTTTGTGTTTCTGGGACGGCCGAATCTCAAGAGATGAATAAATTCAAACCCGTGATCGTCACGTCTAGCCAGGGTCGAATTGATCAGAATTCTGACCGCTTATTGATAGAAGCGTTTTCATCGGCTCTAAAGTCTGGTGCATTAAAGACTCTAGCTCGTGAGTTTTATGGGGTCGGCGGGCAGGATTTTGTTGGTACAGGATCCAAAGGGCCTATTGGTGTCATGTCAAGACTTCTCAAGCAGTCTGACACGGATATGGCCGATCGCCTCGCGGTGATTTTTTCAAATATCAAACCTCCAACATCCGAGATAAAAGCATCAAATATTGAACTTTTTTGGACTAAACGCAGCTTTTCTGCACAAGCAAGTCCTGTGCAAGGCGATGCCTTGGGTGTTGTATTGAAGATGTTTTTGGCAGACTTTCCGGCACCGAAGAGCTCAGATCAAAACCCTTTTGCTCTGAAGACGGCTGGCAATCTAGCATCGATTCAAGTCCTACGAGAGGTAGATGTCCCAGGGGGTAAGTCTAGCCTACTTACTGAGAGCAGGGAGTTTCTTACGGTGCTGGCAAGGGAAAATCCCAAAGCATGGTTTCCAGCTCAGATCCAAGCGAGTATTAGCATCAACCGAGAAAAACTTGTAAACACCCGTATAAGTGTTTCCATGAAACCGGTCGGCTTTCAAACGGGCACAAAAGACGCTGGAGATTTTGTAATTGAATCTCTTAAGTACGAGCCGAACTTGGAGCCGTCAAATTTGTTACAGGCGGTCTTCGCAAGAAACTACAGTCCAGCCGATAGTAAGTCATCCAATCGACCACCTCCTATTGTGAACTTGAATTTTGGCCCGGCGAAAAAAGAAACTATGGATGCTGATGTATGCATCGGAAATGATTGTTTGCAAAGACTTGATAGAGTTCCCACAGTCTATGCGAAACTGGATGCTGGTTGGCTTTGGAATTTTTTAGCCGGAACCTTAAGTCTGCACGAGTTCAGGATACTGGTTAATTCACTAGCCGTTGATATAGATCGCATGGCCGCGGTTGGCCAAACATCTGAGTTACCTCTTATTATGAGAACCCAGACTTGGGGCTGGAAGGTTGTCGATACCAATCGTAATACCAGACCTTTAAACCCAATTGAGGCCATACAAAAAAGCTTCATTGGAGATTCCGTGAGTCAAGGTATCTCGGCAGAACTGAAAGTGGCCGGCGATAACGCTGAAAAAAGTATGAACGAGACACTGAAGCCAATCATCCAGTTCCTCCAATAAGATTCTGTTTTGAGGGGTAGCAATTAAGTGGTTAAAAATGACAGTCTAGGCCGTATTCTTTCGGTCACCCTACTTTTGACTCCTGTCTTTGAACAAACGATCCATGCCAATAACCTTCTCATTGAGCGCAATGCGCGACCATTATTGGCGGAAAGTACATCCGAAGCACTAGAACCGTGGGAAACTCCCCTTGAGGGCTTTTTTATTCGCAGCCACCACAACGTACTGCCCGCCCGTGTCGATGACTCCTGGAGTATCGCGTTTACTGGCCTTATCGCAAAGCCCCGTAAAATGACGATTCGAGATCTTAAGAAGAAAAAGTCGGTGTCATTCCATGCCGTGCTCGAGTGCTCTGGCAATGGTCGTGGTCTTTTTACGCCTCAGGTAAGTGGAATTCAATGGCGTCGAGGGGCTGTTGGTAATGCGGAATGGACGGGTGTTCCTCTAAGTGATGTGTTCCGAGACCTCAAGCTAAAACCCGATGTTGAGTATGTGACGGTTGAGGGATTTGATGAGCCAGTGATGAAAAGTGACGCCAAATTTATTCGTTCAATTCCCATAAAGCTTCTTCAGGAAACAGGCGCCATCCTTGCGTGGAATATGAATCGTGAGGCCATGCCCATTGCCCACGGTGGCCCAGTTCGTTTGGTCTTGCCAGGCGTTTACGGTCAAAATTGGATTAAATGGGTTAACAAGATGACTTTCTCGAAGACCCCGGATGAGAGGATGTATGCGAAAAAAGCGTACCGTATGCCGGATAAATCTGTGAAGCCAGGCGAAGCATGGGATCCTGTCAAAAATGGTAAACCGATAGACTACATTCTGACGCAAACGATCTTTACGACACCGTGGCCCGGCGCAAAAGTTACCCCGGGAAAAGTTCTGGTGCGGGGAAAGGCATTCACAGGTCGAGGCTCCATCTCGCGTGTCGATGTGTCTCTGGATCAAGGTAAGTCCTGGCAGTCCGCCAAACTCAGCGTAGCAAAAGATCGGGCTTGGCAGGAGTTTGAATTAGAAATTTCCACGATTGAGGGCAAGACGTACGATCTTCTAGCACGTGCCACTGATTCGAGTGGTTACATACAGCCACTAGAGCAGGAGTGGAATCCTAAAGGCTATCTTTACAATGCCGCGGATCGACTTCAATTCAAGGCTGATAAAGATGGCGCCATCCTTGCTGAAGGCGGCGCCCTCGCCGCTCGCCATTGCCAAACTTGCCACTCCATTGGACTTGCGGAGGGACAGAGACTCACAAAACAGGACTGGGTTAAAACTGCGAAGAAAATGAGTGACTATGGATTAGTCCTCGGTGATGCCGAGTATGAGAAAATAGCAGCCTTCTTTGCAGACAAATATCCACCGGGCACACCATTAGACGACTCGAAAACGGTAGAACTCTCGGCAAATCCTTCACTTTTTGCAGCTCCAGGTACCCTCAAACAAGGGCGCCCCGCTTTGGGCGGCAAGGTCTTCAAGACTCACTGCGCGTCTTGCCATGGCGAGAGAGCTGAGGGTAAAGTTGGTCCCGTGTTACGCGCCCGCTCTTTGACGAACGCGACGTTCTGGTCGACTGTGACGAACGGCAGGGGTTCAATGCCCGCTTTTAAGACTATTTTAGATGCCACTCAGATCACAGACATTAGAGCTTGGCTTGATAGTCAGAGACCTTAATTCCTCTAGTAATAACGTATGGCGATTTGTGATGGCTTTGCGGGGTCCAGACTCCGCAGCTTAACGAGACGCTTGCCGTCGAATTCAAAATCAGTTGTTTTCTGTCCGTCGACTTCTACACTTAAAATCTCAGTGGCGATCTCTCCAAGATCGAATTGAGACGATATCTGGTCAACTTTGGATTCGATGATTTTTTGAATCACGTCGCGGTAATCGGCACGCTCTTGATCCATAGGAATCACGACGCCACCTGTTGCCGTGATTTCGTCCGCGTATCGTCTGACACCCTGTGGAGCCGTCATCGGCACAATCCCGTGAAATTTTACAGAAGATGTACTGCTATTTGTTTTGATCATTTGAACAAGCTTGGAGGCACTAGAAAATTCGCCGCGGGTTTCAGCTGCTGTGCATCCCTCCTGCTCATCAGAGACAAAAATAATATTGACGGCGGCGTTCGACCTGAATAGCGGCGCTGATCCTTTACGCTTGAGCATTTGCTGGAGAGCAAGAAGTCCGGCCTCACATCCGACCGGTGAGAATGGATTTTGAATCGCCGCCGAAAAACACCGTTGTCCATTTGAATTTTGTTCAAATGGCGAGAACCACTTACTGTTGCAAGGCTCGAGCGCATATTTTGCCAAGTGATCGCTTCGGACTCCGCTGCAGCTGCGGAAACGGTTCAAACTCTCAGAATTAACAAGTTCTAGAAAACCAGGTTCCTTGTCGATACAGGCGTAATCCTTGCGGCTGATGTCAGGATGCGCGACAAGGTTAGCGGCCAACGGATCAGCTGCGGCCATAGTCGTCATCACCGCTATTTTACTAGATTCCGGGAAGGCCTCTTGCGGGATGGCCGCTAATCCACTAGCGACTCGTTGAGAGTACTTGACCATTGATACGGAGTTATCGAGAACGAATAGATAATCCGCATCTACTGGCTTAACATTTCGTCCGAAGGCGAATTTTTTGATTTTATCCGGCATTCCATCGCCATTGGTGTCGTCACTGGCAGAACCACCGCCCCCAGCTCCACCGCCCTGCCCTCCTGCGGTGCCAGACGCGACTTGATCTTGCAAAGCCCTCTCGGTAAACGCAGGATCTTGCCCGCACGATGACAGTGACGTCATAATCGTTACGAGCGCCAAAATAGCGCGATTCATGGTGTCCTCCTCTAAATTTATAACCCGAGGGTTGTTTTCGACCCTCTTACTTACCCAAAGGGTTGTCGGAGACTCAAAAAGAGTAATTCAGAGGACTTAAGGGGTAGGCATTTAATTCAATAAATACTTAAGGTTAAGGTCGAGGTCGGGATTCGAATTAATGGGAGGGTTTAGACGATGGTCGTTATCGCCGGGTATTTTCAAAAGCCCTCAAAGCCTTGAGCGTTAATGGCTTAACGACATCTCGACATTTGAGGGCTAGGTTCAGTCTTTTAGGAGACTGATAATGGATTACTCAGCTGCTGGGGCTGTTGCAGCTGGGGCGCCTTCTTTCTTTTTCATAACTTTGATAACGCCTTTTGCAGCGAGAATTTTCACCTTTTCGTCGCCGTTGATGAATTTGCCATTGTTGGCCTTAACGGACCAACGACCATTACGCTTTTTAACTAATTTGAAGGTCTCTTTTGTTTTTGCTGGGCTTTTTGTTGCCATGGGTCGTACTCCTGTTCATTTCAGTTTCGACGGGTTGATGTTTTAAGCCTTGTGGCTTAGAATCGCCATTCAACATCAGGACGAAGCCAAATGTCTACAGTAAACGATAGTGAAAAAGCGCCAGCCGCCGAAAATTCAGCCCCTAGAGCGGCCGCGCCGAGCCCTTTGCTGAATCTTTTGGTCAATATTGTGTTTCCAGCTGTTATTTTGAATAAGCTGTCGTCCCCCGATAAGCTAGGCCCATTTTTCGCCATGCTAGTGGCTTTAAGCCTTCCGGTCCTTTATGGAGCTTGGGAGTTTTTCACCACTAAGCACCACAATTTTGTCTCGATTTTAGGGTTTGTGAGTATTTTACTTACGGGTGGTCTAGGTCTACTTCAGGTGGATGGTGTTTGGTTTGCTGCGAAAGAGGCTAGCATACCAGGTATCATTGCTTTGATCACCCTAGGGTCTCTTCGCACATCAAAACCTTTGATTAAGTTATTGTTATACAATGACCGAGTGATCAATGTTGCAAAAGTTGAAGCGGCTCTGGAGAAAAACAACGCTCAAAAGCAGTTTTCTAAACTTATGGTTAAGACAACAGTTATTCTGGCGTTGTCTTTTGTGGTGTCCGCCGTACTAAACTTCTTCCTGGCGATATGGGTTTTAAAAGCTCCAGCGGGAACGTCTGAATTCAACGAGCAGCTTGCGCGCATGACAGCACTTAGCTATCCCGTCATCGTTATTCCAAGTCTAATTATCATGATGGTTGCAATTTGGATCTTGATCCGTGGACTTCGCCAACTTACGGGTTTGGACGTTGAACAGATTATTCACGACAAGATGGCGAAAAATTAATACCAAGCTGATTTTATTAATAGGCTGTAAGTCCCCGTATTTTATTAAATAAAATATATAACTGAAGTTACATATCGACTTTACCGATAGTAAGCCCCACTGGGAGGGGCTAATGTTAAACCGATATTTTTTTGCTGTCAGTATTCTGGTTGCGTCCTTCTCATGGTCTTGTCGCGAGGTAAAACCACAAATTGACACGGTCAACGGCGACGGCGATACCCGCGTTGAAAACGTGGAAGTTGGCAGTGTTGGCGGTGATGGCACAACACAGGTTGAAAACGTCAATGCCCAGATCAATGTGGGCGGTCTTCTAGGTAACCCCTACTCCATCGTCAAAACAGCTCAGCCCGTGGCATGTGCTAACGAACAGTCTTGCCGATGTACTCTAGTGCCGCAGCGTGTGGGAATCATAGCGCCCAAAGAAAACGTCTTCTACGTGGGACGAATGAATACGTCTCGGACAATTTTCGCTTGTATCATGAATTCACGCTTCATGAATGACGCCAGTAAGTATTCGGTTAATATCAGCTTGATCAATGGCGGGACAACTGCCGCTACGCCTATGGGTAGTGCTAAAACGCTTGAAGAAGTGAATAAACTGTTCAAGTAACCTTTATCGATCTAATCACAACTTAACTGCAACGGGAAGGATGGCAAGTGCGCCGCCCTGAGTTGCGGTCTTTTGTGCCCGTCGTAGCTCATCCACTTCACGTAATTCAGGGCCTATGATGCTTTTTACGATCACACTTCGAACATGACTACCGTGCTTTCGAATACATTTCCGAAGATGACTTAGGCTGCGCAAACATTCTGTTGCTGACAATACTGGTGGTTGGTAGCGATGAATCGGGTAGAGTTTATCAGGATCAAGTCCCGCCTCTTTCTTAGCAAACTGAAAAGCTTCTTTGAGGTCTCCAATCTCGTCGACGAGCCCAATGTCCTTTGCTTGCTGTCCTGTATAAATTCGACCTTGAGCCAGTTGCTCGACTTTCTCCATAGACATCTTTCGACTGGATGCTACACGACTTTTAAAGGTTCGGTACACATCCTCTACCGAGTTCTGCATATATGTCTGATCTTGTGGGGTCATTTTTCTGCCACCAAGTAGGTTTGCCCGGTTGCTTTGAGTGATGGTGTGAAAGCTAACTCCCCATTTGTCCCTCATGCCCTCAAGATTGGGTAGCATTCCGATAACACCAATTGATCCCGTTATGGTCGAGGCATCAGCAAAAATATGTCTTGCCCCAGAGGCGATGTAATACCCACCGGAAGCTGCCACGGATCCCATGCTCACAATGACAGGTTTTTTTTCATTAAGAGCCCTAACCCGGTCCCAAATGTAATCCGAAGCACTTGCGCTACCCCCGGGACTAGCTATGCGAATTACGACTGCCTTCACGTCGTTGTTGTCCGTAGCCCAAGCCATTTCTTCAGCCATAACTTCGGGTGTGATGGAGGTTTCTCCATCCTCGTATTCAACAATGTTACCAACTGCCTCTATGAAGCCCAAACCTTCGTCTGGACGAAGGCTGTACCCCTTAGAAAGTCTTGACGCCAAAGAGTCATCATCCGCATAGTCGTCGAGACTGCGGTCATTTGAGGTTTCAAAATTTATGTGGGGTACGTAAGCAAGCTCGTCGACGATGCCCAGCTCTTTGGCTTTGGCTGGTGTGAAGACTGTCTCCTTCAGCCACAAAAAGACCTCACTGTCCTGTTTCTTTCGGCCCTGAGCAATGAGCTTGACCATGTTATCACGCATGTTTCGTTCGACGGCGCCAAGTGCCTCACGACTCTCAGAACTGGGCTCGTTACTGACAAAGGGTTCAAATGCGCTCTTAAATTTGCCGGTTCTGACAATCTGCATCTCAACGCCAAGCCTCTTTAGTCCCTCGCCAAAGTAAGTCATCGAGAAAGCAGGACCAGGCAGTGAAACCTCTGCTACGGGATTCATATTTACTTTATCCGCTGAGCTCGACACAAGGAGTGCGGCGTTGTCCATGTGACTGACCCAGGCGGTAACGGGCTTTCCGCTCGCTTTGAACTGTAGAATGATGTTGCGAAGTTCCTCTAGGTCGGCAGGACTACCAGAGAGGCCATTGATCACTATTTGCAGGTCTTTCACTAGCTTATCATCGGCGGCATTGCGCAGAGCTGCTCTTATTTGCGGTAGGTAGATGCCCCCATCGTTCGAAAACAGATGTCTAAATACAGCCTCGTCTATGCGAGGTTCATGCTCCATAATAGGACTGTCAAGCGTGAGCCAGAGCGAGAATGGTGTTTTGTTATCCTTGGCTGCGATTTTTGTTGGACGGTCTGATTGTGTGAAGTGAAGGAATGACCAAATAACAATGACGGGCCCTAAAAAAGCCATCAAACCGAAGAGAGCGAAAAAGTTACGGAGCCATCTGAAAATGGATCCTAACCATCGGAAGATAAAATTTTTCTTGGGTTGAATCGTTGTAGGCTCATCACTCCAGTCACTCACGTCAAAAATCTCCTAGCCTCGACAAAATAATCTGGCCGCCATCCGCGCGATTGGCCATTTAATGACCTCAATCATAGTCTAACCACCGAATTTTGTCCAAGATAACAGAAATTTGATATACTCGCTGTCGCTCGGTGGAAACACGTTAACTATTGGACGTCAAAGATGCTTGAGTTGTTAAAAAAAGTTACACGTTCACTCCTTGTAATCAGTGTTTCAATGATCGTAGTTGTTGGATTATTAAATCGTTGTGGGCGACCCAACATCACAGCATCGAACACGGGTGTTGAAGGATTACCTGCCGCGTGGGACGGAAGTAGTGACTACGAAGCCGAGGGATGGAGGCTTGAGGCACCTTGATGCGCTGCGCACCTAATTATCATGGTTTGGCTCTATTACTTTTTTACGGTTTCCTGGGAGTGAGCAGTGTTCCCTTGAATGACGTGTCGGTTCGTCACGGGGCTGGCAATTGGAGCGTGGATGGTAGGGATTTTTACCCTGACGCTGGTTTATTCGCGATTGGCAGCGAGACAAAGAGAATACGCACGGTTATGGTTAGTTATATCCCAGGATCTTCCTTTGCCAATTCGGTTAAAACAAGACCAGACACGGTCGCCTACTTTACGTCTTTTAAGTCCGGTTTGGGCCGCGCCGTCATTGCCAATGTGTCGATCGAGGACTTGGATCGGCTCGCCATGGATGCGCACCGAGATGTTCATGCTTGTGGGGCACTTGAGATCCTTCAAATAAACCAAAGCAGGACCCTCCTCGGGGACGCCGACTCTCCCATGATTCCAACATCAGCCAGTCTGCCCACAGTGGCAACTCTGCTGTCTGGTGTTTCTAGTGCGAATCTTAAGACCGCGGTGTCGACTCTAGAGGCCCTGGGCACTAGGTTCCACTCCAATGCTTCCGTCAACGCGACGACTACAGTCGAAAGCCTTTGGCAGCCTCTACTGCCCAGCGGGGCAACCCTCACAAAAGAAAGCCATACGGGCTACACGCAGCAAAGTGTTGTAGTTAAAATTCCCGGCGCGGATACGTCCGCGAGCACAGTCATTCTTGGCGCGCATCTTGATTCCATTAACCCATTGGATTCCACAAAAGCGCCCGGGGCTGATGATGATGCCACGGGTATCGCTGCGCTCACGGAGGTTCTTCGGCTGATAAAATCTACGGGGTCAACCTTCTCAAGGAACATCGAACTGCATGCCTACGCAGCTGAGGAGGTCGGGCTTGTTGGGAGTAAGGACCTCGCTGCGGCCGCCACGTCCAGATCTCAAAAAATCTCCTCGATGCTTCAGCTCGACATGATCGGTTATTCGGCTAATGGTGCTGACCAATCTATTTACATAATCACAACTGACACTAGCCCCGTTCTGGTCAGACACTTAAAAGATCTTGCCTCCAGCTATTTGGGCGGTGGCTGGAAGGCGGCTTCTCTGCCTGCCGGAACGTCGGACCACCGCTCTTGGTCTGAAAAGGGGTTTCATGCTGCGTTTGCATTTGAAAACCCTGTTAATTACAGTGCTTATTACCACTCAGCCCAAGATAAGTCTGAGCATATCGATTTTGAACTCGCTACAAAGTTCACCAAACTTTCTCTGGCTTTTCTGGCTCACGAAGCGGGTCTTAAATCTGCGGCATCCGAAGCGTCCAGCAAATGGGCAGAGCAAACAAGCACGAAAGATTTGGTGAAGATGGCCGTCGCTCGTGGCACCAATGGTGGCTACCGTATTTCAGCTGCCGTCTCTCAAAGCTTAGGCGCGCAAACGGCGGAACTTTGCAAAGTCTCTTCTGGCCAAGAATTCGGCTGTCAAAGCCTGGTAACAACGGCAGAACTGGCCAAAACTCAAAAGCAGCGCACCTTCTTTGTTTCGAAAGACGACCTTTTGCTGGCATCTGGAGATCTCTGGCGTTTTCACATCTATGGGTCGTCGGGTAGCTTAGTTGCGGTTCGCACGGTAAAATTAAAGAGCGACTGAACGAAATAAAGCTGTCTCATGACTTGACGAAAAGGATAGCGGAATGGCCGACGATAAGGTGAAACCAGCAGATCCCAGCACAACCGATAAGTCCGCGCAAAGTCAAACTAACAAGGGTGACGCCGGGTATATCAACTCCACCGTCTCCTTTGCTAAGCATGATGCGCTCATGCAGGACGTCGTTAAGGAGATGATCGACAAGAAAATATCTTCGGTTTTAGTTGAAGATGACAAAGGAATGATCGTCGGTATTATCACTGAACGAGATATCGTTAGAAAATTTACGCTTCTAGACCTCGAAGATAAGCTCAAGAGAACTGTGGCTACGATCATGACCAGGCCCGTAGAATTCGTTCAAGTTAAAGACGCACACAAGCAGATCGTTAAACTGCACCTGGAAAAGCGCGTACGGCATTTTCCTGTGCTATTGGCTAAGGAACCTAAAAAAGAGAATCTTGTGGGAATTGTCAGTATTACCGACGTTGCTCGCAACTATATGCTGGAGGAGCAGAACAAAGCCAAAGTTAAAAGCGGCCCCGCATCATCGGCCGAGTCTGATAGTGCTGCAGGCGCCAAGCCGATCTTAGGCGTGATGGCATCCAATCGAAATTTGGTAAATACATATATTGAAATTTTTAAAGGTTTGGGCATTTCTGCGGAGGAGGTCGTTGACCTGCACAAATTCGCGGCTGCCCCAGACGCTGAAAAACGCACTTTAATCCTCGATTTGGACGGATTTCACGACTCTCACGTTCACGAGTTGCTTCCGGTTGTCGTTAAAGCAAAATTTTACCTCATATTAACCACTTCGAAACACTCGCTCATCCCAGTTTTTAAGCGACATATGGACGCCAAGCACCAAGAAATAGCGATGAAACCCCTGGATTTAAGTTACCTGAGCTGGTTGCTTCAGAAGCGTTGGAGCGCCAAGTAGTCCGCGACGTCGGATAATAAATCGCAAAAGAACCGACTGCGGACTGTTGTGGAAGTCCTCTCCTGCGGGCATAATGGCGCCCTATGCGAGAAACATTATCAACCGATTTTTTAAATCATCATCGCTCGATATCAGCAGGTGGGTGCCTTGTCTCTGAACTGGCCGACGCGCTACTTTCCTATCGAGGACACCTATCTGATATTGTAGTGGTGCTACCAACTCAGCGCCTCCAAAGGTATTTGGTGAGAGAGCTGGTCCTGCGTCAGGGCGGGGCCACTCTCCTTCCCCGAGTGGAAACTTGGGAAAACTTTCTCGAGTCCACTCTATCGCGATACAAAAACAACAATTCGGTTATGGTAAGCTCCCAAGCTGAGTTAGTTATGGAGACCGTTATCGCGCTCGCTGCTCAAGAGCCAGAAATGCGCAGCCGTTTCAACGTTAATAGGTCCCACGCCCACGAACTTCTTCACTTTTACTCCGAGCTCCGCCGAGCCGGTCATACCATCGATGCTAAGGACACTATTAAAACCCGCCTGAATAACCAGTGGCATCGTTCAGATGCAGCTGTGGCGGTTATGGATCAGCGCATCGACGATGTGTTCGAAGTCCTCCGTCAATTCGAGATGCGGCTGTTAAAATACGAATGGACCATAAGATCCGCGCAGCGCGCTGACGCCATTATGGAATGTTTGCAAGAAATTAAAGACAACGGTCCGGATCACCTTAAGGAAATCATTGGCGACAAACGCTTATTAATTTGTGGTTTGACGTCTCTTCCAAAGATTGAAACCGAGTTACTGAGTGCTCTTAGTCAAACGCATCAGTGCTCTGTCTGGTTAGACCTGCCTCCTCCACATTTAAAAAAAGCGCCACTGGTGCGACTGCGCTCTGCGGTTGGTCTCGCAGAAGATCTTGCACCCAAAGACTCATGGGGCAAGAACATTAGAACGATCCATTCGGCTTCCGACATGACCCATGAGGCTGCAAATAGCCTCAATTGGGCCCTAGAATTGATGCAAAACGGAGTGGCTCCACACGACATTGCCATCATTGTGACCGACGAAAAGGCTTACGGACCGGTTTACTCGTCTGCAAAGGATTTTTTTGAGTCTCGATCATCTGAAATACTTGGCTATCCGTTAAAGATCAACCTGCCCCTAGCCAATGCGTGGTCATGCTCTTCAGCGGCGAACTGGCTCGAAATTTGTAAGAATTTAGCCGGGGCCTTCAATTTACGTGATTTTGGCCAATACGTTCTTAGCCCCATCACTCAACGACTGTTCAACGCCGGGCGTATCGATTTATTTGAATTTCAGCAAAAACTGAAAGATATCCCAGAATATGTTGGGCAAGGAGGCCAACCGCTATCCTTGTACCTTTCGCGGCAATTCGATGAAGACATCTGTAAATATATCCATGCGGCATTGAATTGGTGCATGAATCACCAGCCCTTAGCGGCCAAAACCGTCGACCAAATGTCAGAACGGCTGCTCGGGCTTATATCGTCAGAGTTAGTCGACGATTTCAAAAAGAGCCCCCGACAACGAGAGGGCTGGCGAATTCTCAAAGATTCTATCACTCAAGTTCACAGCGTTGCGACTACACTCGAGTACCGCGACGGTGACTGGGCAAGATTTCTTTCTGACGTCTATCGATGCTGCGACTCGGAAGTTCTCCGGGATACGGGCGAACCACTGTCTGGGTTGCAGATCATCGGCTTAACCGAGGCGCGGTATATCCCATTTACACATGTCATCATTGTCGGCTGTGTTGAAGGCTCGTTTCCTCAGGCCCTTCCCGTAGACAGCCTTGTGGATAATACACTGCGCGAAAGCGTTGGCATTCCGGGTTGGAGTGACCTTGAAGCCCTTGAGGACACGACGTTCCATCTACTGACATCCCGGGTGCCAAACGTGGACCTCAGTTATCCAAGATCAGACAATGACGCGCCTCAAGTCAGATCTAGATGGATTGAAATGCTCCGCAGTCAGGTCCCCGTTCGTGATGCGAGGCCAACCGATGGCGAGATTTGGCTGGGGTGCAAAGAAGATCCCCCAAAAGCTTACGCCAAATCAGAATCAGAGGTTGAGGGGTTGTCCAATAACCCCGAAGATCTACTGAGTCATACGTCTGCATCAAGGTTAAAAAGTCTTCTTTGGTGCCCTTACCGGTATCTTCTTGAAATGCGGCGGATCGATAGCGTCGAGCTGCCGGAGGATCGCAAAGCCCTTATCGTCGGGCAAATCTTACATAAGGTTCTTGAGGCATTTTTTAGAGATGAAGAGCTTCCGGGGCTGAGTCCTAACCTAGCTTTACAAAACTGCCCGCCGCCTGGGCCTGAATTTGTGCCCTGGGCCGTCATGCGGCTGGAATCTATCGCAACCTCACTGATCCCCTCTGAGCTTCGACGGTCAGAGGACTTTCAGCAAATGCTCGGCAAGGGCTGGTTGGATGTGGCAAGGTTTTGGGGCCAGTTGCTTGAGAGTGGATTTAGCATTCGCTCAGTTGAAACAGAGCTTTCTATTGGTAAGGCGAAACCCGCGAACATCAAGTTATCTGGACTCGATGTGAAACTAAGGGGCTCAATAGATGCGGCGCATCGCTCAGGAGACTTTACGGTCCTGGTGGATTACAAAACCTCAACAGTTCCACAAAAACGGCTTATTGCACTAGGGCTTGAGCCCCAACTGCCACTGTACGCGGAGGCTTTTTCAGAGTCTAAAGTCGATCGCCATGAACAGTTCTCAACTGATCAAAAGAATATTGCGGCGGTCTATTTCAATCTGCGAGAAGGCAAACCCACGGTGGCGGCAGTCGGCTCCTCGGTAAAGCCTTTACTTCAGTCCTCTGGCATCATCGGCCGTAACGCGCGACCCGACGACATGGAAGAGGTCGTCCAATCTGTGCGCGGCCGATGGTCGGCAAGACTTGAATCCATCAGAAAAAATCAACGTTTTGAGGCGGACCCCTCAGACTGTGACTACTGCCCATTTGACGGTGTTTGCCGCAAAGACGACCCTCGTTACAGGGATGCCATTGCTGCTCAAGCTAAGGCGGGTGATCAGTCATGAGCCCAGTTTCACACTCTGATTCTATGCCTTACAACCCTTGGAATAGCTACATTGTCGAAGCGTCAGCTGGCAGTGGCAAGACCTGGCAGCTCAGCCGAAGATTTCTTGCGCTTGTGATTGCCGGCGCTGATCCGACGAGCATATTGACGGTCACATTCACAAGAAAAGCCGCTAACGAGATGCGTGAGCGTATCGTGAAGGATGCTTTAGGTCTTTCAAGTCCAAACGAAAGTTTTGCGGAATTCTACCGTGATGTCTTATCTCGGTGTCCGCCATCTCTTAAACATCTTGTCAGAACACCCGAGCAAACGACGGCTGCTATACTTGAAAAAACTCAGTCACTTAAAATCACAACAATCGATTCTATATTTTTGCAGTGGTGTCGGCGCTACCCACTGGAAACCAGCGTAGAGCTCGCGGGACATGTGCTACAGTCACCATTTACGCTGATGTCTCCCCTTGAAGAGAGGCGTCTTTATCAAGCGGCTTGGGCACGAGTCCTCGCAGCGATCAGCGATGAGGACGAGAACAAGAAGCTGATGCAGTCGCTGGTCGTCAATGCGCCAAACGGCAAAATTCGCTCGCTTTTATCCGCAATATCAACACTCACAGAGAACGAGACACTTGCTTGGTATATTTCCCTAACGTCAGAATCCAGTCCTCTGAAAGCATTCATGCAAGCGGGCGTGCCCCAGACACCCGAGCAGTTTATAGCGGATCATTCCGAATTGTTCCTCTCTGTAATCAATCTAGCCAGTAACCCCGAAAAGCGGCAGCAGGCTTCGGTCGCAATTGCTGAGAGACATTTCCAAGGACTTGTCACAAATGCCATCGTTAATTCGAGTGGCGATAGTTTGAATGGTAATACGTTTTCAAAAGCCAAAAAAGCAAATGATCCCAAATTCATTTCTCTGAGTGAAAAGCTGCAAGCGTGGTCTGATCAACAAAAAATTACCGATCTTAACCGCACAGGTCAGCTTTTATGGTCGTTATTTTGTGCAAGAATGAACGACGCCCACAGATTGAAGTCAGAATCGCAGGTTGGAACGTTTTCAGACGCCGTCAAAGGGGTCAGCTTACTGGCTTGTCACAAAGATTTCTCGGGTGCAAGATCCATGGCTTGGTCTAATATCCGTCATCTCATGCTGGATGAATTCCAAGATACAAGCCGTCTTCAATGGATGATTTTTGAAAAACTATCTGAAGAGTTGCTTAGTGGCGAATCCAGTGATCGCCATCAGGGACCAAAGGCCAGCGTATTTATCGTAGGCGATAAAAAACAATCCATTTATAGATTCCGTGAAGCTGATCCTGAGGTTTTAGATCTCGCTAGACAAGGTCTTGAACGTTTTGGAGTTAGCGCCACCATGCTTCGATCAAGTTATCGCAGCTCTAAGCTCGTACTTGATTTCATCAATGACGTGTTTCGAGATAATAGCCTCATCCCAGAGTTTCCCGAGCATACCACAGCGGCCGATATACGATATGGCTCCCTCTCGTTCTATCAGTTGTCCAATCCTCAAGGCGAATCCGAGGAGAAGTCCACGCGCCTTGACGAGGTGCAACATGAAGCTGAGATTGTTGCAAAACATATCAAAGCCTGCTTATCAGGGGTTATAGATCTAAAAGTATTTGATAAAGACTCGAAAATTTGGAGAGCCCCATGCCCGCGGGATTTTGTTTTGCTTTATCCCAACTCGACACACTCCCAAGTATACGAGGATGCGCTTCGAAGACATTGCATTGCAAGCGCACGAGCTGAACTAAAAGGATACTATAGCCGCCCAGAGATCAAAGACATGATGGCACTCATTCGGTGGCTAACCTGGCCTGGCGATACTGTGGCCTTGAGCACAGTTCTGAAATCCCCCCTCTGTTCTATAAGTGATCGCGACTACCAGGCCCTCATTGCGCATGGTCCAGAAAAGATTTTAGAAAACCTGCAGCGTAGCCATCCCCGGGTGCATAGTTTCTTGCTGGATCTAACGCTACAAAAGGAGGACAGCGACATGGCTGTTCTCACAGGGAAACTCTTGAGTCATTACAACGTGGCTGACTTGTACTTGGTCAACTTTGGAGCCGTGGAGGGGCCGCTTGCTAAGGCAAACATCCTGAAATGGTTTGATATCCTCAGGTCCATCGCGTCGACAAAGGCTTCATCGGCCCAAGTGCTCAGCCAGTGGTTAGAGGATGCTGCCGAGGGCGATGAGACCGGTAACGCCTCAACTGTCGGTGATGCAGTTACACTGATGACGATTCACAAGAGTAAAGGGCTTGAGTTCCCTTGTGTCATACTGACAGGAACATCGGACGATTGGCACCGAGACGACCATACATGGGTCAAAGACACTCGACCAGGCGAGGAAGGTTTTTGGTACATTGGCAATACGACACAACGGCCGAAGAGCTCCCCGCAGTTAGATTCCCTACTAAAATATAACGAGTCTCAGTCACGATATGAAAAAGCCCGACTACTGTACGTCGCGCTAACCCGCGCCTCGCACCACATCATGATCACCGGCCGACATACTGATGATCCCAACACTTATTGGGAACGCCTTTTACAATCTGGCAAGGGCCTTAGCGGACTCGTCCGTCGGGATATTGAACTTAGTCCTAATGCCACTGGTATCCTACTGACCACTGAGAAAGCTCCAACGTCCTTAAACCCCCAAGAAACGCCCCCTAAGAGCACCTCTGAAGTTATTGTCAGGCAAAAACCGAGTCGCTATCCTCCACTCAATATTCTGTCGCCGACGTCGCAACCATCTCGCACACCGCCCGGAGAAATAGACTCTCTCGGCGACCCTAATTTTTACACCGGAGCGCCTCGGGCCATCTCGGTCGACCACAGTCAGGCTTACGGAATCCTTGTACACAAACGTCTTGAGCTATCGCTCTCTGGGGGAGACTGGACGTCAGAGCAATATATGAATTTGCTACGTAGGTACATGAGTCCACTAGCAGCTGAGCAAGCAATGAGGGACATGATCAAATTAGCAAGACATGAAGTTGAGTCACTCTTAATGTCTGATGATTGGCGCCACCTTACCAAGGATGCAGATAAGATTTTTTGCGAAGCTCCGATGGCCGTCGTGGATGGGAACGATCTCATGACTGCGGTAGCAGATTTGCTCATTTTAACTAAAACTGGCGACTACCGCATTGTCGACTTTAAAACCACCCAATCAGATCAAAAGCACGCAAGGACTCTCTGCCAGCTGCGAGGTTACTTTGACCAAGTAAACCACTACCGAAGAATCTTGGCGCGCTGCAAACCAGGAGCCACGATCTCTGGGTATGTTGTTTTTGTCAATCCCGTGAATGTCGTTAACTGCGACTGAGCTTTATTGAATCGCTGTATTGCTTGCTGGCTTCACTGCAAACGTTTCTTCGACGGATGCCACCTCGCCGTCAGCAGACAGAACATCGAGCCTAACCGTGATGGTTCCCTCTTTGGTAAACATTCCACTGTAGTCAAGAGCTCGACAGTCCTGTCCCGCAAAGCGCTGGATGTCAGCCGACGGTTTAGAGCCAATGGTCCATGACGCCTGCACGATGCCAGGATGCGTCGAACAACCATTGTTTGTATTCGTATCGCGAGTCCAGTTAGTTAGTTTGAATAGCACTTGTTTGCCGGTAACAATTGCCGAAACTGGCTTATCGTCTTGCCAAGCCTCAAGACCAGCCACCGGTCCGCCGGCCACGTCAGGCTCCCAAAACTTTTCACCATCCAGTGCGGGGTCTGTAAGACTGGCAGGCATCACTGCCTGGTGTGAAATAATAGACGGGCTGCCTGGAACATCAGGCGTCAAACTGCTGGTCGCTTCGGGCACTGCCGCAACCGGGGCCGCCGCGTCATTTGCCGACCTTGTGCGTGACATCGACTTACACGCGCTAAGGGACGACAGTAAAATTGCGACGCTCGTCACACCGATCAACGTTGTTAAAACCCCAAATCTTACTTTGTTCGGGTTCATATAACGAAGGCCTCTCAAACGACCTAACTTCTCCGTCAATACGCTTACTTGCATGGCGCAGCCTCAATGGATATCAATTTAAGCTGTGGGACCTCGTAAAAGTATAGCGCACATCCCCGTGACATACCTAAATCCGTGACGGAAAAGAGACGAAGCATTCAAGGAATAATTTTATTTTTAAAGGTAATTGTGACCTTTTACCTTGAGAAAAACGCGAGTTACCAGCGGCTTTAAACAAATTCCCCCGGCCAAAGTTTGAGACTGTGGCCAGGGGATTAGGATTCATTAGGTCATTATATTTCAGAATAATTTGTGGATCAGCGAGATACGTTGCTCAACCTGAGGCATACGGCTGCCATCGGCCGAACGAACTCCAGCCGCATACCAACCGTCGTTACGAAGACGAGTCAAAGACTGAACGGAGGTTAGACTATCAGCCGCATACTGAAGAACAACGTCCGTGGTCGTTGCATCGCCAACTTTATAACCTGTTTTTTCGACAGACTGAGATCCATCCGACTCTTTGATTTCGTAAACCGGCGCATATTCGCGATCGATAAATGTATCAACGGACAAGCTTAGCTTCTTGGCAGCGTGCGGGGTGAATGTAAATCCAAACAGATACTCCATCATGGTCGTCGGCTCTTGGTGATCAACGGAGCGAGTCTCAGGGGTGCCGTCCTGCCCCAAAGCCAAAACTCCGTTTCGCCTGATACGAACATCAGACTTTGTGGGCTCTGTGCCCGACGAGACGTGTGGCTCAACGCCTGCGCGAAGATCAAGAGCCCCCAAAATAGAGTCGTAGGTTGTGGCAGCAGTGAAATTCACAGCCGCATCAGAAGAGAAGTCACTGTCGTTGTAAGGTAGATATCCTTGCACATAAGGTGTGATTGAAAACACATCGCCAGCTAGTGCAGCAAAAGTCGCCTGATAAACTGTCGGTGACTGACTATACATGCTTGATCGTGCTTCACTGGTAACCGGAATCTCAACATAAACGTCAAGGCGATCATTAAATGCTGTGGTGCCGAGTCTTGGAAGCAGCCGATAACTTGTAACGTCATTATCAACTTTGCCGTCAGCATTCTTCCAACGCATACTGGTTTGACGCACCTCTACTCGCCCATACATGTTCTCAATGGGGGTCATGATGGCAGCTTTCTTTGTGGCTGTTACTTCAGCTGCGTGAGCGCTGAAGGCTCCGACAACGGCAGCTGTAAACGATACCGACTTGAGGAGCAGATGAAGGCCGAGCTTTTTCATAGGGGTCTCCCAAAATTAAGATGTAAGCGCTCTGTTAACTAAAACCTTTAAAAAACACAAGTAAACATTAAAGAATTCAGTGTCTGATCGATTTTTTTTAAATCAGGTCAAAACGCATTTCAATTGAATCTCTTGATCTAAATCCAAAAAAAACGACAGCTTGGCGCGCATGGTCACAAAACTGAACCAATGCCACTCGAATTGGAGTCAATTTGACTGGTAATCTGGGACATCGTATCGCTTGAAATCTGAAGCCCGTCATCACCGACGCCCCGATCTAGTTGGCGATCCATGTCAAATTTTGGATCCCACTGGAAGCGATTATTTTGATCGGAGGGCCATACTTGAGCCCTATCAGTGACTCCGCTGGCTCGCAGTTCGGATGCAAAATCCCTCACGAGTTGTAAGCAGTCCGAGATTTTACCGGTCTGACTGATAGCCTCCCTCAGGGCTTTTCCTGCTGGCCAGCCCTTGGCATACCATAAAAGATGCTTTCTCATGCAGACTGCGCCTGAGCCTGTATCGCCATATTCCAGCTGCTGCCATGCAAGGTGATCGGTTACGGTAGACTCCCACTCGTCCACGGTCACCGGCGTCTCGCCTGACTTTATCGCGTTAAAAACCCAAGGATTACCCAACGCCCCGCGACTGACCATCACGCCGTCAACCGACGTTCTCTCGCGCATATAGAGTGCATCACTTTGTGAAAAAACATTACCGTTACCTATGACAGGGATCTTAGCGCGGCGTTTGAGCTCTGCCATGGCGTCCAAATTAACCGCGACACCATAATCATCACTTCTTAAACGGCCGTGGATCGTAACCCACTCCGCACCACCCTGTTCAGCCGCATCAAGCACTTCGGGCCAGGTGACACTGTTTCGATCCCAACCAAGTCGAATTTTTACTGACAGTGGTTTGCCGGTGGACTCGCGAGCCATTCGCGTCGTTTCATAGACTCGGGCGGGGTCACGCAAAATACCGCTACCGCACCCTGATTTCACAACTTTGTTGACCGGACAGCCCATGTTGATATCGATTGTGTCAAACGGCATGCTGTCTAAGATTGCCACGGCACGACCCACTTCATCCGCCGTTTTACCTGTGATCTGCACGCCTAAAATGGACTCAGACTCATGCCGCCTAAGCATGTCAAAGGTCCGTTTACTTTCGTAGAGCATCGCCGTTGCGGAGATCATCTCTACATAAGTTAAATCGGCACCGTTTCTGGCGCACGCACGGCGAAATGGGTGATCGGACACACCCGCAAGCGGTGCTAGGATTACCGGAAACTTTGGTAATCCGAGACGCTCAAATACAGATTTGAGTGGAACCCTCAACTCCGTCATCAGGAAGAGACTCCATAATGGTTTAACCGACCCCCTCCTGTTAACAGTAAACCTCATTAAAATCAATATAAAAGCCTTAGAAATAGTATAGTGTTTACTGATGATGAATTCTCTTTGGATGTGTGGAACTAAACGATTCGACAGTTGCGACAAGTGTCTGATTTTATTAATATCCTAAGACTTCTGACACAGACGACCTCCCATAGGAGATGAATGGTCCCATGCTAGACATTAAATACATCCGCGAAAACTCAGACCTTGTAAAAAAGGGCGCCCGCGACAAGCGAAACAATATCGACGTGGACCACCTCTTAAAGCTTGATAGCGAGATACGCCCCCTTCAAACCTCATGGGAGGAGCTACAGGCCACAAGAAATCGCCTTTCAAAAGAGATTGGCAAGGCCCCGCCTGACCAGCGAGAAGCCATGAAGGCCGAGGTGCAAGACATAAAGTCGAGGATGGAAACACTGGAACGGCAGCTTGCCGAGAAAAAGCCTGAGTTTGAATCACTTCTTCTGCTTGTCCCTCAACCTGCTCGCGCTGATGTGCCAATCGGAAAAGATGACACTGAAAATCTTGAGATTAAAAAATGGGGCACACCGCCTAGTTTTGACTTCAAGCCTTTGGACCATGTGACACTGGGACAAAAGCACGGGCTAGTAGATTTCGAACGCGGAGTGCGCATTGCTGGTAGTCGTAGTTACGTTTTAACCGGTCTTGGCGCGCGACTCGAACAAGCAGTTCTTCGTTACGTCTACGATAAACTTGCAATCAAAGGCTACCAGCCAATGAGTGTGCCCGTGCTTGTTCGGGAAGACTGCATGGTAGGAACTGGCTACTTCCCGACTGGCCGCGAGCAGGCTTACTACTGCGAAAAAGACGAAATGGCTCTAGTCGGCACGGCAGAGGTTCCTCTCACCAGCTTCTACGCAGGCGAAATTCTCTCTGAAGGTGAACTACCAAAAAAAATGATGGCCTGGAGCGGCTGCTTTCGTCGGGAAGCTGGCACTTATGGGAAAGACACGTCCGGGCTTTACCGCGTGCATCAGTTTCAAAAAATAGAGCAAGTCATTATTGGCGCCAGCGACGAGACGCAATCAGAGAGTTACCACACAGAACTTCTAAATAACGCCGAAGAGTGCCTGCAAGACTTTGGACTACCCTACCGAGTCGTCTACGTTTGCACGGGAGACCTCGGACAAGGCCAGGTTAGAAAACACGACATTGAAACCTGGATGCCTTCACGTAACGGCTACGGAGAGACCCATTCATGCTCTACTTTCCATGAATTTCAAGCTCGCCGACTCAAATTGCGTTATAAAACCAAAGACGGACAGGTTAAGGTTTGTCACACCCTCAACAACACAGCTATCGCAAGCCCGAGAGTTCTGATTTCACTGCTTGAAGTCCACCAGCAAAAAGATGGCCGGGTGGCAATACCCAAGTGCCTTCAGCCTTATCTCGGCGGATTAACTCATATTGGATAACCACGAACCTTGAAGACAAAGAATTTATGACTCCAAACATCACCGAATTAAAGAATAAACTAGCAACATTCACCGATATCAAGTCGACGAATAGCCTCCTCTATTGGGATCAAGCCACAAACCTGCCAATCAACGCCGGAGGCGAGAGAGCTCGGCAAATAGCAACATTAACGAAGCTTAGTCACGATATTTTGGTATCGGCTGAGGTCGGGCGTATGATTTCTGACTCCTACGATTGGGCTGTAAGACAAGACCATGAGAACGAAGACGCCGCCCTCGTGCGCGAAGCAAAACGCCTTCGAGACTTGGACTCAAGGATCCCTTTAAAGCTCCATGTGGCCATGGCTCAGCACTTTTCTGCCATGTATGATGCTTGGGCGACAGCGTCCCCAAAAAACGATTTTAACGTCTTGCAACCATTCTTAGAGCAGTCGGTCAATTACAGCATGGAGCTCGCCAACTGCTTCCCGGAATTCAACCATCCCATGGATGCCTTGATCCAGTTTAGCGACCCCGGAACGACAACGGCTGTCATGCGCGAAATATTCACTTCTTTGCGAAAAGAACTGGTTCCTCTTGTTCAAAGGGTTCGAAATTCAAAACAGATCAATCGAGATTGCCTGCTTGGAGATTTTGATGAAGCGGCGCAAATGCGCTTTTGCAAAGCTGTAGCTGCAACCATCGGCTATGACTTCAGACGAGGTCGGATCGATATGTCGCCTCATCCGTTTATGACCCGCCTGGGTGGTCATGACGTCAGAATCACGACGAGAGTCAGACGAGATGATCTGACAGATTGTCTTTTTAGCGTTATTCATGAAGTTGGGCATGCGCTCTATGAAATGGGAATGCGGGAAAATTTGAGCGGAACGATCCTGGCTAACGGCGTCTCTAGTGGAGTCCACGAGAGCCAGTCAAGACTATGGGAAAATCGTATCGGTCGCGGAAAGCCCTTTTGGGATCACTTCTATCCTGTTCTTCAAAAGGAATTTCCGACATTTAACCGTGTATCAGCCGAAGACTTCCTGCGGGCGATCAATCATGTGGAGCCGGGGCTCATTCGAGTTGACGCAGATGAGCTAACCTATAACCTCCACGTCATGATTCGATTTGATCTTGAATGTGACGTGCTGGAGGGAAAACTCAAAATCAAGGATCTTCCTGAGGCTTGGAATGCTCGATACGAGTCTGATCTTGGCGTTAAAGTTCCGTCATTTAAAGATGGATGTTTGCAAGATGTGCACTGGTTTAGCGGACCTTTTGGGGGATCTTTCCAGGGCTACACAATCGGCAATATGCTAAGCGCTCAAATATACGATGCAGCACTTAAAGATATGCCTCATATGGAAACGGAATTTTCCAAAGGTAACTTTTACGACTTGCGTCGCTGGCTTTGCACGAAGCTTCACCAGTGGGGATCCATGCTCAGGCCAGATGACCTGATTAAACACGCCACGGGTGCGCCTCTGTCGAGCAAAGCGTATGTGGACTACTTGAATAAAAAGTATAGACACCTGTACCGGCTAAGCTGATGTCAGCTAAGTCGGCGCTCGGTCATCCGTCTACCGTGTTCAGTACTCGGAAAGACCGCGAGCTTTGTTGCCGCGACGCAAAATTTCAAGATCAATTGGCTCGAAATCTTCCATCAACGCGTAGCTTTCTGTGACTTTCGGGGGCATTTTACGCTTTTTGCTGGACACGGTTTTGTGGCCAGTTGAGGCGCATCCTTGGCATAAAAACGCCAGAAGTCCCGCCACAATAAGTGGGTTTAAAACTTTCATGATCTATTCTCCTCTA
>CAYOEM010000002.1:82023-131437 GCA_964402975.1 uncultured Polynucleobacter sp. | reverse complement strand
CAGAAGTCCCGCCACAATAAGTGGGTTTAAAACTTTCATGATCTATTCTCCTCTAAGTTATAATCCTGGGGCTCCAACCTACGATTGAAGACCCACCAAGGGGTGTTCGTACAGAACCAGGGAACACTTGAGTGCTTTTTTTATTTTTGTTAAAATTAACCACGTTTCCGCAGCTGAATCGACGGGTTACCCGCTATAAATCGCCCTTGAATTACGGTGTTTATGATCCTAACGGAACTAAATGGCCTCAGGAGACAATCGATTTTGAAAAATTTGCCCAAAACCCTTTTCAGGATGGTTCTTATCACTTCTGCCGTTTTTTCTTCGCTGGCAACGGGGGAGAGCCTTCAAACAGAATCAAAGCCTAATGGACTGCTGGACGAATGGTCCGCATCGGTGTTGCCTGCGGGGCATTTTTCGATCGGATCCGTGCTAGAAGCTGGCTTGGGCTCAGGTTTGTCTGCTGGAGTAGACCCGGCCGCTGCTGCTCTTGGCGCAAAGACCGTACAACTTAAATGGCAAATTCCCAAGTTTGGCGAGGATGATTGGGCTGTATCGCTTAAATACGTATATCTCTCCAGGGATGCCATGTGGTTTGGAGATGCTTACAAGTATTTCAATAAGCTTGATGCAAAAGTTCTGCGACCGTCCGTATCGTGGAGTAATCGTGTCTCCGAGCACCTCATCATTCACAGTTTTTGGGCTAGCGGACTAGGGAAAACAGAAGCAAATCTGAGTGAATATGGTCGTTCAGAACTAGCCAAAAGAAAGTCTGACACCTCTGAGCCGGATCGACAATACGAGGTGGCAAGTAGGGCTATGCAATTACAATCGATTAGCGGTCTTACTGAGGACCGGTTCCAAGTTACAGCTGAATGGGAACGTCACTCCGGCGAGAGGATTTTGCTATCCACACGGCTCGAGCGCACCCGCTTGGAAGCTCTGGAAACGTTTTCTGCTCGTGTGACATTGGCGCAACACTGGGCGGCCGACGGCCTTAACATAAGGCTTGGAGCAGGCCCTCAGTACTCGGTGCTAAGTGGGAAGGATTTGGATGATAAACCCATCAACGCCAATCGATGGCTTCCAGCGGCTGATCTAGCTATTTACTGGGTCAATTAGGCAGGGCCAAAGCTGTTATTAACTCACCTTGTCGGATTTATTTGATCCTGACGCTGGAGGGACTAGCTTTAACTGTCGCTCAATGTGACGTACGGTCGGGTCTGAATAAACGGAACCAGACGCATTTCCACCATCCTGATAGAGGCGTTTTATAGCGTCGGGATCTTTCTCAATGATTGGTCTTGGCGGAAACCAGCTTGCTTTGCTGTCGTAGCTCCATAAGGCTTCGCCGGACTTCATGCGACGAATCAGCTGCTCATTGTGCTTTTTGCGTTTGTCGGAACCGAACTTGTCGTCTTTCATGTAAAAGCCTCCAAAAGCATGCCCCATCGGGACTAGTCTTATCGGATAAAATCCTAAAAACTTAAGGCCAGATGTATATTCCTGAAATCAATAAGAATTTTGTCGCTCTTCTGATGATACCAATGCCTTGCCTCATAAGTCCAGATCCTGGACTGGGCTCCGGCGCTTGAGAGAACCTTAACGACCGGTCTCAAGACCAAATAAATCAATGTTTTTTAGCAATCTTGGGCTCAATCATTTTCGAGCGAGTGATGGCGCGGGCAAGTCGATACATCTCCCGCAAGTCACCATCGAAGTGAGTGCGTCCATGGCAGAATCGACTGTGAATGTTTGCAAATAAGACGATGTGACCTTTTGCTTCGTTATCGAAGTGGCTTGCGCATCTGTTAAGCCAGACGGAAATTGGTTCGCTTTTGTCTCTACCGAGTTGTCTACGTTCAAAATATTTATTTAGCATAACCATAACGTTAATTTCTGGCTGTCGCCGCATTCGCCTCTGCCGTCTATAGATCAGAAAAACGTAGGACATCGTTAGACCAAAGACGCCAACGAGTGCCAGCTCCTCCCCGTACTCAATGATCCGTTGGCCGACTTTCTGAGATGAATTTGAGTTTAGCCCTGAAATAAAGTCATCCAATTCGATCTGGGCGCGGGTAAACCAAAGCCGGCTTGCAAATTCAATGTCGGTTGGAATTGAATATCCGTTTGACCGCAAGAAATAAGCGGACCCCTGATCTATACGTGACGGCGCCACATACGACACTGGGTCATAGCGAAACCAGCTATTATTAGTTTTGTCCCAAAACTCCGTCCAAGCATGCGCATCAAGATCGCGAACATATAAAGTCGAATTTGATTCGTCAAAAAATCCACCCTGAAACCCGGTAACCACCCGCGCAGGAAAACCCGCAAGCCGGGCAAGCGTGGCAGTGGCGGCGGCATAGTGCTCGCAAAAGCCGATTTTTGATCCAAATAAAAAACTCTTCAAGTCCTTCGTCTCGCTCGGAAGGCTTAGAGAGTAAACAAAACCCGACTTTTGAAAATAGTTTGAAAGATTTTCCAAAAACCTCTGCACATCCGGTGAATTGTCAGCCAACTTTTTGGCCAATTTTTGAACCTCAAGATCTTTCTGACCTTGGACAACCAAAAGATTTGTGACACCGGATGAGGATAGGCCATGAACTGGGGTTGAGCGGCTAGTCGCCCTGTAGTGGCGCCAGCCTGTTGTGAAACTTCCTCCCAAAAATGCTCCATTGTCTCGTGGTGCAAGGCCTCGCCCATCTAAGGCTCGATCAAACACTTTGACCCCGTAATCTAAGACGGGCGTAAAATCCATGTGACGAGGCGACAGGGCTACGGAATAATTTAAGTCACTACGATCCTCAGATACACCTGTTAAAATTTTGCTGGTACCCGGCAGCCAGTCTAGGCCCAAGGATTGATCAAGGGAGTTTGCGCGAATATAGACGGAAGATGCCTGCACCGGCATTGACGATGGAAAATAAAATTTCATGGCAAGCTCTGATGACAGTGCCAGCTTCGTAATAGATCCGGGCGCTAGCGATGCAGCAAGACCGGATTGCCCTAAACGACGACTCGCATAGTTTTGAGCTTGACCCAAACCAATGGCAGTGATGCCCGTAACAAACATAATCAAAAATACGGTTTCTTTGCGAAAAGACCGCTTTGTGAACCATATGATTGAAGTATTCAAACTCATGCCAGACCATACGCTTAAAAGCCCACCAACAAATACAAGAACGGAGAGAATTGCAGCAGGCAAACCAAATTCAATGGGAAAACTCGTGAACAACGTTAAGCTAATAAAAATCCCGCACAAACAACGCACACTTCGCCCCCAACGACTTTGGGAGAATGAAAAAAATATGACTGTTATTAAAAAAATCCCAAACAAAACATACGTTGATTGAGACACGTCGGTCTTCGCTATGATCCACCCCATAAAACCGACGACAGCTACTCGCGCCGTCCAATTCCAGCTCCAAACTTTTCTTAGTGATAGCCACAGATATCCTGCCACAAGAAAACATAGAAAAAATAACAGAAACCCCTGCCCGCGCTCTAAGTGCTGATGCAGAACAGATGGAAAAAGTGCAATAAGCCCAAGAGCCGCATAGTCGACGTCATGAAGGTCTTTTGAGTTCACTCAGGCACCTCGATACGCCATAAGGCTAACCCCCAAAAGCAGCGAGCAGTCTAAGGCAATCGCGCTTATGGTCGTCGCCAGTTGAGATACGAGTTTTCTGATGTGGCAACTCGAGAGAGAAAAACGAATTCTCATGAGCAGCATTTATCACGGAAAACGCAAGCTCAGATAACTTCCCTTCAACATCCTCTGCTACCGTGTCCTGCCATCTAAATATATTACCGCGGATGAATCCAGACGATCCAAAAACTTTAACGATTTTTAGACCTCGCCGTGACGATGCTTTCCAATCAATGCGCCGAATGGGGTCCCCGGCCAAAAATTCCCGATGATGATTGTACTCGATCCCGCCGGTTAATCTCTCCATTGAACCAGCCCCTCGCATATCTTTAGCAATCTGATCAACTGACTCCAACGTTCGAATCGACGCACGAGGTTGCGGGTATGAAAAGTAAGAAACCGGGAGGGACACGATCTTTATAGCTCTAAACAATCCGAACGGAAAAAATGACGTTATGACAACCGGTGGCAACCTAAAACAACCTCTTTTCTGGGACACCATAGGAATATGAATAACCTTCGCGTCTTGGGAGACCGTGACCAAATCAGAAGCCTCAACAATTTCGGAGCGAAAGCTTTTGAAAAGCGCAAATATGAATTCGTCATAAATAATTCTACGAATGGCGCGGCGTTTTATCGCACCATCCGTTGATATGTCTGATTCGTACCCTTCAAGAATTCGAAAGTTCAAACCGAATGAACGCTCTCGGCTACTTGTCTGAATCGCGATGTCAGACTGTTGGCCAGTCTCTATAATATAGTCGCCACTGGGTTTGATGTCGATTTCCCTTAAATTTACGTGTGTTTCAACCATCGACAAAAGCTGAATAAACACCATCGCAAAAACTAAGACTAACAATGACGGGTTACGAAGGGGAAAGCTTGCTAAAAACAAAATAAAAAGTAAGAGATTGAATACCAAACAATACCACGTGGGCAGGATATAAATGCGCTCTGATGTCACACCAAAAAACTTACGCACACCGACCCAGAACGAACCAAGACTCCCTGTCTTTGAGGCGTAAGCGGACATTAACTACTCACTTCAACTGTTTTCAAGGCTTCCACTAATAGTTCGGAAGGCGACAATACCTCACCCTGCCGCTTGGGAGTTAGGCGGTGATTCAGCACACTCACGGCAACGTCTTTAACGTCCGCTGGTACGACAAAATCACGGCCATGACTGAGCGCCCAAGCCCGACTGGAAGCTGTTAACGCCAGGACTGTTCGTGGCGAAACCCCATGCGCCCTATCTCGAATCCACTGGGCGAAATCCATAATGTAATCAGCAACTCTCTCACCCACATGAATTTCTGAGGCAATACGACTGATTTCCATTAATCTCTTGCCGGTAATCACTGGCGGCAAAGTTTCTAAGAGATCCGCTCGGGGCGGCGACGTCAAAAGTTTTTTCTCAACATCCCTTGACGGAACTCCCAAGCTAAGACTCATCATGAATCGATCCAACTGGGATTCGGGCAAAGGATTTGTTCCTGAGCTATCAAGGCTATTTTGCGTGGCGATGACAATAAACGGTTTTGGCAAATCATAGGTGTGCCCATCTACCGTCACGGATAATTCCTCCATGGCCTGCAAAAAAGCGCTTTGGGACTTCGGAGACGCGCGGTTTAGTTCGTCTGCCATTACTAAGTTTGCAAATAGTGGACCGCGCATAAAAAGAAACGACTTAGACGCCTCGTCGTAGACGCTGCCGCCCGTGACATCAGCTGGGAGCATGTCGCTTGTGCATTGCACCCGCTTCCAGGGTAGATCAAGTAATTTTGCGATGGTTTTAACCATCGTTGTTTTTCCCATACCGGGTAAATCTTCAATTAACAGGTGTCCTCCGGCAATGATGCAACACCATGCCATCTTGAGCTGATGATCTTTACCAACGACAACTGATGAGGCCGCGCTAATGAATTTGTTCATGTCTTCTGCAGCCGCGATGATCTCGTTCGCGGGCTGCTCGACCGTAGTTTTTGAAAATCGAATGACCATAATCTGCCATTTCCATCTAGTTCATGCATTTATGATACTTGTGTTTTTAGGCGCCTATGATAGGCAAGTTTAACCCACGGCATTTCTGCCGAGTTTTATGGAATAAGAAAAAGCCGGCCACAAACGGCCGGCTTAAATTAAAACCCATTAGTTGCACAAAATCAGTAACGGTAGTGCTCCGGCTTAAAAGGGCCCTCTGCCGGGATTCCAAGATAATCGGATTGCTTTTTAGTTAATTTGGTTAACTTTACGCCCAGCTTTTGCAAATGCAGCATCGCAACCTTTTCATCAAGCTTTTTAGGTAACGTGTATACGCCGACTTTGTACTTGGCAGCATTCGTCCAAAGCTCGATTTGAGCCATCGTTTGATTTGTGAAGCTTGTCGACATAACAAAACTTGGATGACCATTAGCGCAACCTAGGTTCATCAAACGCCCTCTCGCGAGTAGTATGAGCGAGCGACCGTTGGACAGTTCAAACTTATCCACCTGAGGCTTAATGTTGATCTCCTTGCGACAGTTTTTCTCAAGCCAAGCAACATCGATCTCGCTATCAAAGTGGCCGATGTTACATACGATGGCATTATCCTTCATTTGTTTAAAATGCTTATCCGTAATAACCGCGTCACAACCGGTAGCCGTAACAAAAATATCAGCCTCGGGAGCAGCATCCTCCATGGTTACGACTTCGAAACCCTCCATGGCCGCCTGCAGAGCACAGATTGGGTCGATTTCTGTGATTAACACACGCGCTCCAAACCCGCGCATCGAATGCGCACATCCTTTACCCACGTCACCGTAACCAGCAACGACGACAACCTTGCCGGCCACCATGACATCGGTTGCCCGCTTAAGACCGTCAGCCAAAGATTCACGACAGCCGTAAAGATTGTCGAATTTTGACTTCGTCACAGAATCATTGACGTTAATAGCTGGGATCTTCAGCTTGCCCTTTTCAAACATCTGGTAAAGACGGTGAACTCCTGTCGTTGTCTCCTCCGAAACACCTTTGATGTGTTTCAAAAGATGGGAGTACTGATCATGAACCATCATGGTTAGATCTCCACCATCATCCAAAATCATGTTGAGCGGTTTATCGCCAAACATCAATGTTTGCTCGATGCACCAGTCATACTCTTTAAGGGTCTCGCCCTTCCAAGCAAATACTGGAATTCCAGCAGCGGCGATGGCAGCAGCTGCATGGTCTTGCGTTGAGAAAATGTTGCAACTAGACCAGCGGACGTCAGCGCCAAGCTCCACAAGTGTCTCGATAAGAACAGCCGTTTGAATCGTCATGTGAAGACAGCCCGCGATTCTAGCACCTTTAAGCGGCTTCTTGCCCTTGTACTCAGACCGTAGAGCCATCAATCCTGGCATCTCTTTTTCAGCGATTTCAATCTCCTTGCGTCCCCATTCGGCAAGCGAGATATCTTTGACCTTGTAATCGAGCGCTCGAGTAGAGCTCGTGTTTTTTTGTGTCGGAGATTTTGCGGGCGAAGATTTCTGAGATCCTGGGATACGTTTACTCATCGTGGTTGCTCCATGGTGCAAGGTAAGGAGAGAGGTACTCCTGGCGACATAGGTTCGGGACGCTTGTAAAAACACAACTAGCTCAGGGTGAGATCCTATCTTTAATACTATTAAAACTCAAGGTAAACAGGCACTTGCATAAGTTATCTAAACGACCCCTTGTCTCCATGCCTTAAAAAGTTGCTATTTCGGGGACAAGATCAACGCCGGTGTCAGTTTAGCTTTTACTAAGAACACGTCGCCATGTTCCATAAATGGTTGTAATATAGAGAGCTTACTCCCGTCGGTTCGGGCACGGTCGACGGGGATCTGAGAACCCACTGCAGCTGATACATCCAAAGCGAGACGCTGCAACTTACTGTTAGGTTAGGTCAAGCACTCATGAATTCTGAAACGTCCAACGACTTGATGACAAAAATCGTATCCTTATGCAAAAGACGGGGGTTTATTTTTCAGAGCTCCGAGATTTATGGCGGCCTTCGCAGTTGCTACGACTACGGCCCATTAGGCGTCGAGCTAAAGCGAAATATAGCTAACGAGTGGTGGAAAGCCATGGTCTATGAGCGTGAAGATATCGTTGGCATCGATGCAAGCATTATGATGCACCCGCGCGTTTGGCAGACCTCGGGGCATCTGTCGGGCTTTTCTGACCCATTGGTCGATTGCCTCAACTGCCGAGAGCGCTTTAGAGCCGACAAGGCACCACAACAAAAACCCGGCACAGAGATGACGTTCCATAAGGGCGGGAAAAGCTCGGGTGAAAAGCTACGAGCTCCCGTTAGTGAGCGCGGCTACGTTTGTCCTGTTTGTAACTGCCCAAACTTGAGTGCAGAGCGCCAATTTAATCTGATGTTCAAAACAAATCTGGGGCCGGTAGACCCGACCCTAGATATGTTGGCTGCCGTTGAACCCGGCATGACAGCCGAACAAAAAAGAGCCACCGTCGATGAGATCTCCGCGAAGTCTGCGGTATATCTTCGCCCCGAAACCGCGCAGGCCATGTTTGTACAGTTTTTAAACGTGCAACAGAGCATGTCCATGAAGATTCCATTTGGTATAGCCCAGGTCGGTAAAAGTTTTCGTAACGAAATCGTCGTCGAACACTTTATTTTCAGATCTTGCGAGTTTGAGCAGATGGAAATGGAGTACTTTTGCGAACCAGGCACCCAGAACGAATGGATGAAGTACTGGTGCGGCGAACGTATGGCTTGGTACAAGAGATTTTCAAATAAAGGCGATAATTTCAGGCTTCGCCCCCACAGTGACGACGAATTAGCCCACTACAGTGACTCATGTTTTGACGTTGAATATATGTACCCCTGGGGCTGGGGTGAACTGGAAGGCATTGCATCCAGGACCGACTACGATCTGAGTAAACACGCCGAAGCTACCGGCGTGAAACTAAGTTATTTTGATCAAAACAAACCAGATCCAACAACGGGCAAGAATGGCTGGCGCTACACGCCTTATGTGATTGAACCAGCTGCTGGGTTAACGCGTAGCGTCCTATGCTTCCTGCTGGATGCCTACTATGAAGAGAAAGGCGTCGATCACGAGGGGCAAGAAAAGTCTCGCGTCGTACTAAAGCTTCACCCAAAATTTTCGCCCTACAAGGCTGCTATTTTACCACTTGTAAAAAAAGACGGACTCCCAGAAAAAGCGCGATCGATCGTTAAAATTCTAAGGCGAGCTGGTCTCAATGTAAGCTACGATGAGCAACAATCCATAGGAAAGCGCTACGCACGGCATGATGAAATTGGCACACCGTTCTGCCTGACAGTTGACATGCAGTCACTTGATGACAATACGGTCACCATTCGCGATCGTGACACTGCCGTCCAGCAACGAATTAAAATCGACGACGTGCTAGCCACCGTCCTAAGTAGAATAAATTCTGACAAGCCAAGCTGTTAGAGGAGTCATAGAACATGTCGCGACGTGGTCGAGGCGGTAGAAATAGACATAACAACAAAAACCAGCGCGGTGAGCGCGGCGGTGGACCCGGTCAACGTCAGGATCATCGCCAAGCGGGTCAACACGCCCCCTCGCAGACAAACCCAGACTCAAATCCGGGGCAACGCCATCAGCAGGCAGGCAAAGTTGCTTTTCAAAGCGCCATCCAGCCTAAGCGTACCTTAAGTCGACCTCCGAAAGAGCCCGCGGTCGCGGCGAAAAGCAGCGATAAAGCCTATCGAGTCGCCTTCTACGATACGATTGCGCAGGCCAAAGGTGATGTGAACGCTCTGCGTGAACTTGCGGCGCAGTGCGATCAACTCAATATAGTCGTAAGAGCAGAAGCGCCGATGGATGACGCTGAATTAACGAGTGTCGGAAAACTATTTTGTGGAGCTGCTTGGGCGCTCATACACGAACGCCGCAAAAGTGACGGCTGGTACGAACAACCTCACGAATAAGACATGCGGCTTTAAAGTGAAGGTTCGACGTCGTCAGTGTCATCTTCTACGATGACATTTTCCTCTGCCGGGTCTCGATCATCGACCAAACGAACGTCGGCCCCTTCGGTAGCGCCCGTTAGCGTTACAGGACTTGTCAAAGTTGGTTTCTTATTTTTAATTTTATCAAGAGATATCAGATCGGTTCCTCTTTCAATGGCTCCTGCAGCCCACTTTTCAAAAAGCCCTGGCCCTTTGGCGTCTGGAGTTTGATCCTGCTCGGAACTCGCCTCGGACGCAACATTGGAGCCCGATGGGCCAACAGAACCCGGTGATGAGCCAATGTTGACGCGGACGAAATATTCCTGGTCATTAGCCTTAAACACTGCGACCTCTCTTTGCACTTTCGTTAACACGATGTGGTCGACACCTGGAAGGGTGTCTCCCGTTTTAACGGCGTAAGAGCGGCCACTGTGAATATCTTTTATCAGGGCTATTCCCGATGTCTCAGAACGCCCTCCGGCGATGACCCCGACTAGTTGAACTCGACTCATCACGTAGCTGTCATCATATATTTTACGTATCGGCGCCTCGTCGGCTCCGAAAGCCCGGGGTAATTGATTCAAATATAGAAACAATATGAAAAACGAAAAGCCAAGACGCATTCGGTTGGCGCTTGATGAACTGAATCCCATGAAAACCTCCAACACGACTAGATGTAGGAGGTATCGTCGCTAAATATCCGAACTTGATTACTTGATATGAAAAAATTTTAATAAAAACGAAAAATCACTCAGACAATTGTAGGGATTCCGAGGCTTTGCGCTCCGCTTTGCTTAACCTCACAAACCTCGCTGAGTCGGCTTTTCCCCTGTACGGTGATCCAATCCGTCGCGCTGCGACTTCGCAGTTCTGAAAGCCGCTTATTTACGCCACTTCGAAAGCTTTTGTCAGAGTTTCGATGACCTGGCACTTCCGTCGCACCGCTTACTTGATCTTCAAAAATCCACAAAGGAATTCTTCGCTCTGATGCGTAGGAAATTAAAGCTTCCATGACCTCAAGACGATTTGGGTGCCAAAGTTCTGAGACACCATCAACCATAATTAACTTGTGAATAGATTTACTTTTATCGATTACAGCGTCCCAAGAATTGACTGGCACCATTGTAAAATTTATTGCCCCTGAGCCAGCATTACTTCGAACATGTCCCATACGAAACGGTAAAACACAGGAGTCGAAATGCCAGATCAAAATCGCACCCGCAAGCAATGCCAATCGGGGTATAGACGCTTCCGAGGTTGCAGTCTCACGTGCTCCTGGAGTTCTCTCTAAACCCCATGGGTAACGGTTCAGTTCTATAATTTGACCCCGGGTACTTCGCAGCAGTCCATCAAGATTGTCGCGACAAAACAGTTGAAGATTCCGCAGACATATATCCCAAAGTTCTTTAGTGATTTGTCCAGATTCTGCAGCTTTATGACCGAATAGTAGATTAGCGGGATCATTTGGTTCTAGGCCAATATGGGACAGGTATGAAGAAAGCCTGCTCCATCGTCGCATTAATCCACATTGACTTGCAGACCTCGGATCTAAATTGGTGACCTGAATCCCATCCCCGTCGCAGCAATTAAATGACCCTTTATCGAGAGACACTCCATTAGCCGTCGATTTTAGTCCCAACAAGTGCGTCTCGGGCGACCACGAGCCGAGCAAACGCATGAAGCATGGGGTAATTTCGGAGGGGCTCATGACTTACCGCCGACGTCTATCAGAGCCGATTAATTCCATACAAATGCAATTTTCAGAAAGTCTAGAAAACATCCTGGCGCCGACCCGTTGAGACAGCGGCTCAAACGCGGTGGTATTCATCTGGTTGGTGGCTGGCTCTGATCTAAGGTAATCAATCTGGCGCTGCTCTTGCACGCTCGACCTTAGTGGATAGTTTGTAGCTGCAATAATGCACTTGTTACCGTTGTAGCGGTCACTAATTAAACTATCGGCGACGCTCAGCTCCCACTCAGTATTGCGCCCCTTACCAAGCTCATCGATGATCAAGACATCGACATTTTGAAGAGGTTTAAGACTTGATTTGTCCGACTGCTCACTGGCATATGCTTCACGAAGCTCGTGCACAAGCTGGAAAAAATCCGCATAACGGACCGAGAAACCCTGGAACGCCAAATGCTTTGCCATCGCGGCAAGCAGCCAACTTTTACCTATTCCAACAGGGCCACTTAACAGTAGACCGGAACTTTTTCCCGGTTTTAGGCCGCGAAGCCAATTTGTAATGGTTGTTTTCTGCGTTCGATCAGCGGGGTTAAATCCCTCAAACTTACCAAGTTCGGCGTCCAGATATCTGGACGGGATTCGTGCCTCGTTAATGATTCCCGCTATTTTTTTTGGGGACGGAGACATGCAGGGCTCCACGGTCGAAACAAGATCAGATTTCAAAGAAGAACCGGCACCTTTGGGTATTGCTTGTGCGGTTGAAGGGCGCATGCCACTACCAGAGCAAACGAGGCATCCACGGATGCAGTCACAAAGACTTGCCGTAATGGTGGACTTGTCACCGGAGAGATGAACACCCTTAAACTGGGTGCACTTTGGACATGTCACCGTAAGCGCGCAAACGCGAGGCTTCTCTCCAGAGCCGGCACGGCCGGCTAGTCTAGACAAGCGATCTCGAATTGATTCTTCGATGTGATCACGCATGGTGAGTCATCCCAGATCTTTTACGTTGGCCTCGAAACCGGACGGATTTAATCATCGCTAACTCATAAGCGCAACAACTAGGCATCAAGCCAACTGGCTGAATGACTAAAAACATGGTCATTTCTGCGACTTGCCCAGTATATTTCAGCACGTTTTACCCCATTTTAATGTAAACTATATAGGATAAATCTTGTGCAGTTTCATAGGGATTCGTTTCATGGACACACGTGGCAACAAGAAATTGCGCCCCATTTTAGCTGTGACCTTATTAGGGGCGCTCGCCTCTGACGTCAGCCTAGCGCAAAACCCGGGCGAACTGCCTCCAAACTGGAAATCAGGCGGTGACTCGCGAGAGGGCTACTACCACGAAGAAAATCAAAAACGGATAAAGAAACAGCGCCGCAGGCCCACGGAAACAGAGGCTCAGCCGGCGAAAGACGGCAAAACCTCCGAAGCTCAATTCGAGCCAGCTCCTACCAAGTCAAGACGCAGCACTTTTGCCATTTACGCTAGTTCGCCGGAGATCGCACGCCTGGATTACAGATTCAGTGTTTCTTCCAAGTTTGCATTTGCTGTTGGCCTTGGGGTGCCTATACCCATTGACGTTGAAGTCTCCATGCCAAGCGACATCATCAAGGCCGACCAGTCAAAATCAATTGCCGTCGCCTACCCGGCCTTTGACATTAACCTCAAGGTGGCTTGGGGTCCTCATGCGCACGCCGGCATGATTTGGCACCCATTAGGTGGAGTCTGGTACGCCTCCCTTGCTGGTGGGGTTCGCACCCTAAAAATCTCGGGTTCCACGTCGGCGCCACTTCGTATCTGTAGCATTGCTGAAGCGGCAAAAGAGCCGCCTTGCGGAAATGATAGCGCAGCAATCCAGACGAGAAACGTTATCGCTCTGGAAACAGATATAAAAATGCAGAGCTCCTACGGCCGAGTTGCAACGGGTTGGATTTATAACTTTGGTCCAGCTTGGGCATTGACCGCTGAAGTCGGTGCATTCGTCCCATTTAGCACAAAAGAAGAATCGTCCGTAAAAGCGTCTATTGTGGCCCCTGATGGGACCCCAGAAGAACTTTCAGGAGCCCTGGGGGAGCTGCGAAGCAAAAGTGAGAAAGACCTCGACCAAAAGGCCAAAGAAGAGCTAGGACGATTCACCAAAGCCCCCCTGCCAGTCCTAGCTCTAGGAATAGGGTATAGATTCTAGTTGGTTACATTAAATTCAGCGACTTACCCGAAAGCTCACCCTCAAGACGAGTGGTCAACAGCTTGAGCTATGCTACTAAGAATATTAATAAAAATCATAAAATTTCAACTTGAAACCTTCGGGACGATCTATTACATTATTAGGTATGCCTATATATTAGGCAGCGCTTGAATGGACCAGTAGATAAAACGGTGAAACCTAAATTATGCCTTTTGACCGCGTCTATAATGAACTGACCTACTCCGACAACATCGGCGTGTTGTCGTTTTCGTCGTTTCGTGGCCGTCCAAGAACATCTGGGCTTCACTATAATGATACGCCCTATGTTGCGGCTCTAAACAGGGCTCTGCAGTTGGAACATACGGCGGTAGCTATTTACGCGGTCAAGCAGCGAAGCTCTTTCGCCTCCGACGGGCGAGCCGGAGCGACGGCTATGGACCGAACCGAATTTCATAATAAAGCCCTGCGGCAGTTGGTCCAGTTGATCTTCGCTCAAAGAGGCTTACCGAGCAGTGGAACCTCCGGGTTGACGGCTGTAACAGGCAAAGTGGCAGCTCGTGTATCTCGTTTTATGCCACCGCTCGTTCAAGAACCTATGCTTGGTGTGAGCGCGCAGCGCATCGAATATGCTTTGGCTCGCCGCTACCGCCAAATTTTGGAGATTGCTCCACTGTCTGATCGTGAAATCATCAGCGCGCTACTTAATGAAATTGTAAACTTCACCGCACAAACGTGATGACGGCGCAGAATAGACTCGCCGCCTAACAATATCCCGCACTTATAAACCTGGCTTGCGTCGGGTTTATTTTTTTGCTAAATATCCTAGCCTCTACGGGGGGTTAGCTCAGCTGGATAGAGCACGGGCTTTCTAAGCCCGCGGTCAAAGGTTCGAATCCTTTACCCCTCGCTTTTCATTATGACATCGCAAGCTTAAAAACCCGCAATATCAAAGCGGGCAGCGATCCTTCTCAAATTGCTCGATGGTACAAACTCGGCCAACGGGTGCATACGAGCCTATAAATTTATCGGCGGCATAAGAATCTCCACCATCCATAAACGGCAACTTACTGCGCCAAAGCGGTACTTTCTCAAACGAGCCTTCAAAATTCTGACTTGCAATCAAATTGCGATAAATCAGTACCGATATAAAACCTACAGGTCGAACCATAAAATTCGCGTCACCTGCAATGGACCGCATTTTTTCTGGGGCGATCACAATGTTCACAAAACCGTTTGCGTCAACCTTAGCATTACGATCAGCAAGACACTCACTTGTCACCGTCGTGAGAGCACCGCCAATGCAAAAAGACCAATATCTCACGTCAATACTCTCGGGATTTTTTAGGTCATTAATAGACTTAGCGGTTCTTGGAGAATTAAACCTTAGAACGACGACCTCTTTATCTGCGCCCAACAGCTTTAACCGGGCCGCCAGATAGTTTGTATCTCGGTTAGCATAAAGTCCCATGCCTTGATGATGAACGAAATGAAGATTTCCAGAACTATCTGGTCCAGGCGGCGCAGACCACAAACGCCCCCAGTTCATCTCCCCTTTTGGAACAGGAATGACGGCATTCATCGGACACTCAACGGGTTCACCTGTTACCTGATCTATCGCCTCAACTCGCGGTAGCTCGACTTGCCCAGATCCGCCCATACCATCTGTCGGATCGTAAATGCGGTACCAAACTTCACGTTGATAGAGTTTTTTCTCAGCCTCGGGACTTGGCGTTTCTTCATCGGGCATCATTGAAGATGCAGTGTTATTTTGGCTGATCATAGGATCGTGAGGATTCATAAACAGCGTGTAGCGGGAACTATCTGACGACTCCCCAGTCCGATATGGATTTTCAAAACCAGCATCGGGATTTATTTCAACGTCACTAATTCCAGCAACACTATCCATTTTTGACGTGTTGTAGATGTTGAAACCCATGTAGCGCCCTAACGGATACCGTGCTGTTACCTTAAGATATATTTGACGATCATGTGGAACTTCAAACGTGTAGCGGAAGTAGGAGACGTGCGTATCTGGGAAAGCGCCTTCCTCTCCTGGCTTTGCAGACCATAATTGCCATCGATCTGAACAATCATTGGTATTACTTGATGTCGTTTGAGAATACGCTGACTTATTGACACTGCAGGCGACCAAAAAAGACACGATTGGCAACAACATGAGACGGTTCACAAGTAATCCTGACTCTGCGAGAGGTGACTTCTCGTCAGTTAGCTAGAGTTATACCAACGAGGCCCCGAGTAGCATTAATGCCTCATTCTTGTCCACTCGATTAAAGCTCAAGAAGCCTTCCGCACATTTGTCGAGAAACGCCATCAAGCAAATCGATTGATGAAGCCACATCGCCGGCATAAATCTTCGACGAGTGATCGGTTTTTGAAGCCGTTTCTCATCTTAACTGCCCGATCCGACGAGAGAATATCATCGATCGGCTGCGACAGAATGTTCCCGAGGGGTATATCCGCGTTGTGATCAAGACAGCATGGAACGACCGTGCCATCTGAGTGAACGCCCACATGTCCAGACAGCGCATGACAAAAGCCCGCATCCTGCAACACGTCACCTTTCAGGCTAGGCCAGGTAAACCGACTGTCAAAGTGCAGGTACTGACGGCCCCGTAACCGGTGGTTCTTCTTACGTCTAAGATCCACCCGAACATTTTCCCAATCAAATTCAAACGCCGCGGCTAAAGCATCCCTGAGCCGTTTGGATGCAGGACTCTCTTGGAGGCTCGATGATCCGTCATCTGCCCCCAAAGCGAGGTCCCAAAATCTCAGGTTCACATATAAATCAGGCCGCTCTTTCAGAGCCTGGTCACAAAATAATTGAATACGCCTGACATAGGCTTCAGGGTTCTGGTCTGGGAAGTTATCGGCAAAGCTCTGCAATGATACGCTTATTTGCCGAACGATGGGCCTCAGCACAACGTCAAGTTTTGGCCCGACCAGCAGCAAACCATTCGTAACGATATTGATCGGAATTCCTACCTTTTGAGCTTCACTCAAGACACCTCCCAAATCGGGATGGCTCAGTGGCTCTCCAAGAAGATGCAATACGATCTCCTTGGTTCGACCGGCAAGGGAGCTTGCTATACTGAAAAACTGCTCAGGCGTCATGGCTCTCTCGGGTCGCTCGGGAGCTGGGCAGAATGAACACTTGAGATTGCAGGTATTTACAATCTCGATATTTACCCTTTCAAATTGATGGGTTACAGTTTTATTCATAGCATTAAAATATTGACTTTCTCATAAAATCATGATAGTAGCTTAGATTAGGTAGGTGTATTTTATACTATGATCTACACTATTATGAGCCAACTAAAAAACACAACACGCGGGACCGCGGCCCTCCTATGTCTAGTATTTTTTGGAGGTTTGACCAAGGGTAATTCCTTGTTCGCTCAATCCATCACGTCAGATGTCAGAGATCTCGCCGACTCCAAGCCGCCGCTAATTTTCATTTATCTTCAAGGCTACAACTCCTGCAGACGGATTGAAGATCGCCCGGTGCGCCTATTTCTGAACGCTACTGCAGATAACCCAAACAGTAAACTATACTGGGGCTGCTTCGACGGCGGTCACGTCACGCACCTGAGTGACACGAAAGAATACTTCTACATCACGTCCATGAACAAAAAGGGCGAATGGGCCCCCATGCAGGACGTTGAGCCCCAATCGGGCTCCCTTCAAATTGCGAACTATATCTACAAGGATATAAAACAGTTTAACTCCCGATATGCGAAGGGAAAGGCGCCCTCAAAAACCAACGTGTTTATAGCAGGCCACTCCCACGGCGGCTGGATGGCTATGCGCGTTGCTTATCAGATATCTCTTATAGAAAACGCCAAACTCCAGCAGCTTTTAACTATTGACCCCATCAGCTACACGCTCTGCGCGAGTCACTGGTTCCCCTTCCACATTCTATACAATACGTTCAACTGGCTTGGCGAGCCAGACAACTGTCACAAGGCCCCTGCTGATTTGGATCACATTGTCCCTTACATTTCTTCTGCAGCTGACGGCAGCTGGATTAATATCTACCAAGAGTCGATGCCCTACTTGACGTCGGGACCGGTAGACGCCGCTGATCGAAACATTCGCTATGAACCGCCAACAAATATTGATTGGGTCAACGCTCACCGCGCCATCATGCATACAGACTGGACGTGGGAATTTTTCCAAAATCGACTGGCCGAAATACAAGGCCTGCCGACCAGGCCCATGCAAGATCGACCAAGATTTAACGATATCTCAAAAGATTGATGGACCAACACTATTTGTGTTTGAAACGGTGCACGCCGTCCCAATTTTCAATGGGCGGCTGATGCTCCATCTCTTTAATTCTTGATGCATACATGTTTGCTGGCCCGTCCTCTGGTCTGATCATAAGGCAAGCCTGAAGATGCTTTTTGGCATCAGTCCAATTTTGCTCGCGGTACGCATGTCTCAGGGCCCCGAACTCGCCGATAAATTCGCCCACAACACTTTGCGCCTGAAAATACGAGGGATGCATGAGTTCGAAGATTTTTATGGCCTCACGCTTTCCTTTAACGACAATGTCGTCCAAATCACGCAGTAGAAATCTTTTAGGATCTTTCATTCGAAGCACCGTGTTATTGCTGACGATACTTCTTACGCCGTACTCTTTTGTGATTGACTCAAGACGTGCACAAAGGTTGACGGCATCGCCCATTACTGTATAGGCAAAACGCTCAGAGCTACCCATGTTACCCACTGAGACAACCCCAGTATTTAGCCCGCAGCCAATATCGATGGGGGGGAAATTTTTATCGGGAAATGACTTTCTCAATTCGCCAAGCTTTTCGATCATCTGCAGAGCCGCCAGCGCGGCTACGTCAGCCTGATCTGGGGTGTCAATGGGCGCCCCCCAAAAAGCCACGATAGCGTCTCCGATATACTTATCTAGAACGCCTCGGTTTCTAAGAATAATTTCCGTCATCGGTGACAAGTAGTCATTCATCAACTCCACAAGTTTCTCAGGCGGCAACCGCTCCGATATTGTCGTGAAGTCTCGCACATCGCTAAAAAACATGGTGCACTCTCGACGCTCACCACCTAACTTCAATTTTTCAGGATCGCTCAAAACCTGATCCATAACCTCAGGCGAGAGATAATGTTGAAACGCGCCCTTAACTTTTCGCTTTTCCCGCTCTTCGATGAAATACTTGTACAACGTCACCGCGATGAACATCACCGAAACCTGCGCATAGGGCAACCCAATGAAGACCCATATGCCTTTACTAAACCATAAATACTTATCGATCTGAAAATACACCAGATACGTCACAAGCAGAAACACCCCTGAAACTAATGCCGACGAGAACGAAAGCACCAAGACAAACAGCAGAGCCAAAGCTACAAGAACCTTCACTTCTGTCACCATGACGTCTTTAGGGCGACTGATAAAGCGTTTGGACACTATATTATCAATGAGTGTTCCGTGGTGCTCCACACCATTGAACTTCATATCAAACGGGTTGGCTCTTAAGTCGTTAATTGCAATAGCGGTTGGACCCATTAGAAGACTCATGCCCTTAAGGGCCTTGCGTTCCTCAGAGGAAAATGCGTCATCATAAGCATCAGCCAGTGATACATGCCTCAACGTCTCGGACGGGCCAAGATGATTTATGATCATCTTGCCATTGCCGGCCGGGTCGACTGGAATCTCGGTAATAATTTTGTCGTCTTGCTCATCAGGCAAAATAATTGACTCAACGCCCACTCTGTCAAAATTGACGAAGATCTGTCGACCAAGCATGTTAGCTGCCATCTTAAGTCCAAGTGACGGCAACAGATTACCGTTAGCTTGCTTCACTAAGTTCACACTGCGCCAAATTGCGTCGTCACTATCGGAGTCATTGTTAAAGAAACCGAAATGAGAAGAACTAGACGCAATAACAGGAGTGTTGCCGACCAGTGCGCCAATTCTCAACTCGGGATAGTCATTAAAACTCATACCATCGGGGACTTGATAGAGTTGAATAACTGACGCTTCCATTTTATCGATCGCTTGAAACTCACGACCTGATAGAGATTTAAGCGCCTCTTTGTCCTGAGGCGAATAGTAGTAATAACCCAAAACAATCTTGCCATAGTTCTTGATCGCAGCCGCGATCGATAAGTCAGAGAGGCTGGCCTGTCGCATTCGGCGAATACTCTCCCAAGCCGGCCCCGCGTTTTTAGGCGACGCCTTTATTTTTTCGATCTCTGGTATAGCGTCTTCAAGAAGTGGCCGCTCCGGCTGATCCCAAACCACGTCAAAGCCGATCCACTCTACGCCCGCCTTCTTCACATTGACGAACGCCTTTTCAAATATCCTGCGAGGAAACGGCCAGCGTCCAAATTTTTGAATCGCCTTTTCATCGATCGCCAGAATGCCAATCTTACCTGAGGGCTTCTGTTTTCCACGTAGTAAAAACCTGAAGTCCAGGGACCTATTCTCCAGGGTCACCAAGAGGTCTGATAAAACACTGGACCCAGTATTCAAATGAACGCTACGTAGAGCGAACAACGCAATCAAATTGACGCACAAACAGATCAGCAACACCGGACCAATCTGTTTAAGCCGGCGCATAACCCCACTATTTTTGAATGCTTGTTTCGTCACTATCGAGTCTAGCCGCCTGGTCTAACTAAGCCTGCGGCCAGACATCTGACGGCCTTGGAACGCCAGAAAACCAGTCCAAATCTTCCGGAAGCTTATTGACTGAGACCGGCATGCCTTTAAAACCTTGTCCGGGAATAAAGACCATGTTTTCAATCAATTCTCGTCCATAAATATGGACCGTGATCGCCTGGCCGTCGCCAAAGTGCTCTACTTTATGAATATCAGCATCAGGAGGTAGCACATAGGCTACCGCACCCTTGGGCAACACAACCGAGCCAACCTCTCGCGCCTCGTGATCGTCACAGGAATAGCTCGTGACCCGCACGCGATTCTTTATCACCGCCTCAACCCCCCAAGTGCCGTGAGCGTGTATGGGAGTTGACTGTCCCCTGGCCCATACGAGCATCATCACAACGAATCCGTAGTCTGGATCCTTGTACAGCATGTAACGGCCGGGGTCATAATCACGCTTGGCTAGGCGATCCACCATCCCAGGCAGTGACTCCATGACCACCTCCTGGATCTCATGAATCTCGGGGCCTTCCACGAGGTTTTCACGGCCACGGGCTATCCCGTTCTCAAGCACACGCCTTATTTGGTCGATCATCTGCTTCATTCAACTGACTCCATGGGATTTCAACTAGGTTACCCTTAAATCTCTACTGGCACTATCTGAAATTTTTGACCATCCACAAGACCTCGATCCGTTACCTTCAGGGATGGAATAACCGGAAGCGCCAAAAATGAAAGCTGCAGAAATGGCTCCTCTAACTGACATCCAATCGAGTGTGCTAAACGTTTCAATTCCCGCAGCCTCTGAGCCACCTGCTTTGGTTCCATATCGGTCATCAGTCCACCAATTGGTAATTCTATACAACACGTCTCACCACTTGAACTTACGACCACAATCCCACCGTCAATACGTCTTAACTCCTGCACAGCTTTGGCCATCAGTTCGTCGCTTGATCCTGTCGCGATCACGTTGTGGCAATCATGGTTAATCGACGTGGCAATAGCGCCAGATCTCAACGAAAATCCCTTAACCAAGGCTGTCGTCATAAAACCGGTTTTATGGTGTCGTTCAATCACAGTAATCTTGTTGATGCCACTAGCCGCATTAACAATCAGTTCGTCTCCATTAACATCAAAATCAGCATGAAGCTCATCCGTGACGATCTGCCCGGGTCTTACGCCGATCACGCGCGCTTTCGTTTTTGTTTTACGATTGGCAGTTATTTTGAATTGTTTAGGCTCGATCACATCGTGCATGATGGCCAAATTTTTCCCTGAAAAATTCGCTGAGCTGACCTTAGCTGGCGCCAATATCTGCATTAAAGCAGTGGCCGACTGTCCATCTTTCCAGACGTTAACAATCTCAACGCCTTTGGAAAAATCACCCTCTTTTCCCCGGGTTCTAACAAGCGCAACATCAGCTCTGTAGCCTGGCGCAATAGCGCCTCGGTCATCCAGCCCATACATTTTTGCCACAGCAAACGACGACGCTCTGAAAACAGCGACCGGATCTAGCTTACCGACGAGGCCCTTATTGATGATACAGTCTAGGTGCCCCGATTCCTCGATATCTAATGGATTTCGGTCGTCACTACAGTAACCCAACGTGGCAGAACTATAGCTCGTCAGAAGCGGAAGCAACACGTCAGCATCCTTGGCACAACTACCCTCACGAACGAGCACGTGAATACCTTTGCTGAGTTTCTCTGCCCCCTCAGTCATTGTGGTTGACTCATGACAAGAGTGAATTCCAGCGACGCCATATGCGTTGAGGGCTTTACCCGACAATCCGGGGCAGTGACCATCTCGACGGTGACCCGCGAATAAGGCAAGTTTCGTCATCACCTCTTTGTCCCCACCAACCAGGCCGGGCCAATTCATCATCTCGGCAAGTCCAAGCACGCGGGGGTGATTAACAAATTCTTTTAGGTCATTAGATTGTAAACTCGCCCCGCTTGACTCCAAACCTAACTCTGGACTAGTCGATGGAACACAGCTCGGTACCATTACAAAAAAATCAACAGGCAAACCCTCTGTGCTCTCCAAGGCCCAACGGATACCGGCCAAGCCTTTGACGTTTGCTATCTCGTGGGGATCCCAAATGACGGTCGTCGTGCCTCGGGGCAGTACTGCCGAGGCAAACTTTGGTGGTGTCATCATCGAGCTTTCCACATGCACATGCGCATCAATGAAACCGGGGACAAGAAAACAGCCTGTGCCGTCCACGACCTCTGCGGCCTCATAGCTATCCTTAACCCCAACAATCACGCCATCAGCAATGGCAACATCACCGCTCTGCCAAGCGCCAGAGAACACGTCCAACCATTTCGCATTGCGCACGACCATTTCCGCCGGCTTGTCGCCGCGGGCTATTTCAACGCGCCTTTGCATAGTGGAAACCAGGGCATGCTGGGTGCCTGTTTTGTTATGAAATGAACCTTTTGTGCGCAACGTCACACCCACAAGCTAAGAAACTAAAATTATTACCTGTTATTGAGCATCTATTATCCACGAAGAGACGTTTTTTTTTAAGGTTAATTTTGGTCAATTTCCGTAATAGTTGAGCTCAAAATTTGGTCAACACGAGTAGCAGCACCATGACTTCAGGGAAATGTGCTTGCTACAAGCAAGATTCCTAGCAATAATCGCCACCTACGGCCATAGTTTGCGAAACTTCAGGAGATCATCAGATGAGCAAGGCTCCCCAATCAGCAATCACACCCACCAGATCTGATGATTACCCCGAATGGTACCAGCAGGTCATCAAGGCCGCCGATTTGGCTGAAAACTCTCCGACGCGTGGTTGCATGGTGATAAAGCCTTGGGGCTATGCTTTATGGGAGAACATTCAGCAAGTACTCGATCAAAAATTCAAGGAAACAGGCCACGTCAACGCATACTTCCCGCTACTTATTCCAAAGAGTTTTCTCGAGCAGGAAGCCGAGCACGTGGAGGGTTTCGCAAAAGAGTGCGCCGTCGTAACTCACCACCGGCTAGAAGCAGGACCAGACGGCAAGCTCATTCCTGCCGGAGAGTTGGAAGAGCCATTTATTATTCGTCCAACCTCAGAGACCATTATTGGGGCCTCCTATGCAAAATGGGTGCAAAGCTACCGCGATCTCCCCATTCTCATTAATCAGTGGGCTAACGTGATGCGCTGGGAAATGCGCACGAGAATGTTCCTGAGAACTGCCGAGTTCCTATGGCAGGAGGGACACACCGCTCACGCGACAGCAAAAGAAGCCCAAGAGGAAACCATGCAGATGCTTGACGTCTATGAGTGGTTTGCCCATGAATATATGGCCATGCCCGTGATCAAGGGTGAGAAGACACCGGGTGAAAAGTTTCCGGGCGCTGTGAACACCTATACGATCGAAGCGATGATGCAAGATGGCAAGGCTCTACAAGCGGGCACAAGTCATTTTCTCGGCCAAAACTTTGCAAAGGCCTCAGGTATTAAATTCCAGAACCAAGCCGGCCAAGAAGAGTTCGCTTGGACCACATCGTGGGGTGTTTCAACAAGACTCATCGGCGGCCTCATCATGACCCATTCCGATGACGACGGGCTGATCGTGCCCCCCCGTCTTGCGCCCAAGCATATAGTACTTCTGCCAATTTTTAGAAATGACGACGAGAAGACTCAGGTTCTCGAATACTGCCATAAGGTCAAAAAAGAACTTGAATCAAAAGCGTATGGTGCAAGTAGCGTGAAAGTTGAAATTGATGCGCGAGACATCCGAGGCGGCGAAAAAACTTGGCAGCACATTAAAAAAGGCACCCCGATTCGTGCGGAAGTAGGACCGAGAGATATGCAAAGTGATAGCCTCTTCGTAGCAAGACGTGACCAAGGAGTTAAAGATAAAAAAGCCGTGCCGCGTGGCGAGTTCGTCGCGACAATAACTCAGACTTTGGATGAGATTCAAAAGAGTCTTTTCAATAGAGCTTTAGCTCTTCGCGAATCCAAAACGCAAACTATTACGGAGTTTGGAGAGTTTGCCAAATGGTTCACACCTAAAAATGAAGACAAACCTGAAATCCATGGCGGCTTTGCAGTTGCTCATTGGAGTCCAGACGCTGCAGCAGCAAAAGAGATTAATGACAAGCTCGCAGCACTTAAAGTTACAGCGCGCTGTATTCCTCTAAACTCAGAGGCCTCAGCTGGGCGCTGCCTCTTCACCGGCAGGCCAACGACAACCCGAGTGATCTTTGCTAAAAACTACTGATTTTTATTTGGCACCAAAAATCTGCCCAATGTGCTGATGATCATCGGCTTAAGCTGGGCCGTTCGGTCTTATGGACACCAACGCCCGTAAAATGCTATAAATATGAATAATAATTTCATTTTATGACGCCAATAACATCTGTTAGCAAGGCCGTAAATTCGGTACCCGTCGTGTGCGTCATCGACTAGCTGGAGGATCCATGAAAGTATCAACCAACATCGTGCTTCTAGGCGTCGTCGGCGCTTGCTTGGTCTCCTGCAGAGCCCGTGACGAACGGATGGCAAGCCTTCAAAAGGCGTTGGGTAATAACTTGGTTCAGCCGCAAAAGATTGATGATGCCATCGTGATTGGAGACACTGACCTCACAGGTAACCGAAACCTGGAGGCTGGCCTACCAAAATTTACAGCAAGTAGCTTCGCCCCTAAGTCGGATGTTTATCTTTCCCGTAAACAGTTTGTGATCTACTACAACGTCAAAGCAAAAATTCCTGCTTGGACTGCCTGGCAGGTTGTCGATACGGATCTCGGAGAACAATTGCGCTCCAACAGATTCAGAGGCGACGATATCCTCAACAACTACTTAAGGGTTAAAGAAAGAACAGAAGGCGTGTCGGCAGACGACTACGGCGGCACTTGTTTTGACCGTGGCCATCAAGCGGCGTCTGCAGATCGATCAAACTCACTGGAAGACAACGAAGCTACTTATTTTATGAGCAACATGGCTCCTCAGACTGCATTTCTTAACGAAAGAATTTGGGCCGGCCTAGAAAAACACACCCGAAAGTTAGTTGAAGAAAAGGGCAACAAGATTCAAGTCTACGCGGGCCCCATCATGAAGGACGGCCGAGAGGGAATTGGCCCGAATAAGGATATTCAGGTTCCTGAAGCCTTCTTCAAAGTCCTAGCCATCTACCCTAATAAGGCTGCGAAGAAGCCGTCGAGTTACATTGCAGTCATCATGCCAAACGCCACATCAAATGGCCTTGATCCGGTCGCCAATAAACAGGTGACCTGCAAGGAGCAGGATAAAGGCGGTACAGGCAGCCTTTCAATTGAATGGGAGCGTTACCAGGTCAAATTAAAGGATATTGAGCAAAAGGCCGGGATCAAGTTCCCAGGTCTATCCGAGCTTGAGAAAGTATAAGACCTCAACGTTCCGGCCATATTCATCAGTAAATCTTATGTATACACAAAAATATACCAGTATTTTCATGTATTTCTATTAAATATTATTAAAAATTGACTTATTTAACCCTAAATATTATAAGAATCGAAACTATTTATGGAAATACCTCCAATGGCGAACCAAACACGCGTGATCTCCTTAAATGCTGTCATAAGTCTTGTGGCCACAACGATGCTGCTCTCCTGCGGCATGTTTAAAAAAGCGACGGGCCGAGACAAAGAAAACGAGCCCGACAATAAACAGTACAAGTCCCAGCCTATGAGCCCGGAGGATTACGCGGAGGCTAAGGAAATAGCGCGACTCAACTCGCTCTACAATCCATGGCAGCTGCCGCCTCCAAATTTGGAGCAAGACGGCCTAGGCATGTGGCGTCGAGGCGACATCGCCTATCTTCGTCCAGGATTTGACTCCCTCAAAGCCAGAATGCAACTTCTCGACAGCGCGACTCGGTCCGTTCGTATTCAAACGTTCATTCTGAGCGGTGATGAGACGGGCCAAGCTTTCGCAAATAAACTCATTGAACTTGCCGAGCGCGGTATCGACGTCCATTTGATCGTTGATGATACTACGGCGATTTTTAAAGGTTCTGAAAGTCTTTACTATTACCTGACAAGCCACGGCATCAAGGTGACTGGTTACCGACCTATCTGGATGCAAGCAGGAAATAATCCAGGCGTGTTTGAACGTATTTTTGGTGGAACCACCTTCAATGACCGGTTTGGTGGCGCTTTCAATGTTGCGAAGATAGAAAACCACCGTTTCCATGAAAAAATTATGGTGATCGATGCCGAAATCCCAGGTTGGGGCATGGGTATGGTTGGAGGAACAAATATTGCCAACGAATACTATGAAATCATTGGACAGCCCGGTGAATTGAAATGGCGCGATCAGGATATGCTTGTACGTGGCGACATCGTCGCCGACTTGGCGGAAGCCTTTGATTCAAACCTTTATGATATTGATGCCGTCAACAAGGACGCTTACTTTTCCGATACAATCGAAGACTACGTATCTGGCAAACGCGGTCGATTCGGTGATAAAAAAGCCAATGGCATCGAGCTGCGCCAGTATGCCATCGATCAGTATAACGAAGCCTTGAACCGTAATCTAAAATTACGCTGGAACACGGCCAATATTCGGCAGATTCACCACCGCCCTCTGCGTAACGAATTAACGGCCGAGAAGCGTTTTGTTAGTGCCATTAGCAACGCACAGCGCGAGGTGATTATAGTCAATCCTTACATCATCCCTTCTGAAGAGATGATGAAAGCCATGATCGGAACAGCTCGTCGAGGAGTAAGCATCAAGATACTGACGAACTCCTACGAAAGTGGTGATACTGAATACGTCCAAGAAGTCGGTAGAATGTTCTACAAAGAACTGATTCTACAGACTCAAGCTTCTAATCAGTGGCCTATGAGTGTGCCTATAAGTATCTATGAATGGGGTGGTGATAAGGTTTTCCAAAATGGCTACTCAAACTTTCATGCTAAGTACGCCATCTTTGATCGACAAATGGCTTTAATGGGCTCCTTTAACTTGGACCCTCGAAGCTCTGTGTGGAATAGTGAAATTCTTTATGAGACCGACTCTCCCCTTCTCGTGGCTCAACTTCTTGAGCAACAAGAGCACGACAGTGGTCCAACCTATGCAAGACCCGTCACCAATGAGATGGCCGAGTCTTATGTATCTGGTGGTAGCGCTTGGGAATCGATTCGACGGGAAGTGCTCAAAAAGTTTAGGGTGTTTTTATAGTGTTGTTAATGTTTCAAGCGCCATTGAACTAAACTTCACCTGACTCTCACCAGAAAAAATCAAGCCGTGACGAAAGCTACCGTTGAATCTTCTTCCCCATGCAACAACTGCGTGAAGGCTTTTCAACTCATGAAGAACCTTGCTATCAGTTTTAGACTTGATGACTAGATCAAATTCTACATTAACTTTATTACCCAGATAGTTAACTAGATCGACGCACAATCCGCCGGCCGAATAATCCAAGACAACACCGAGCTTCGATGACACATGCGACATTTCCCAAATTTGTTCTGGCGGGACCAGTAGTCTCTCGCTGCTTCTAGATACTTGTGAAAAATCGCGAAAGCCTTTAATCGCCTGCGTATAGAGTTCCCCACTACTTTCAAAGGGATCCAACTCATAAGCATGAATCAATTCTGAGTGATGTTTGATCTTTATATCTCTTTGAGCTACTTTCTCCCGATTTTTGCCGCTCAAATATTGCTTGGTATTTTGCCCCATGAGAATTTTAAAGGGCTCACAAGAGTCCTCATACCGTTTCCCCATATTCACCGCATGTCCAATTACCGTAAGATCAAGACGCCCATCCTCGCCAATATTACCGATAAAAACGCTACCGGTATTTAATCCGACCCGGGACGCAAATATGACTTTGTCAGATTTTTCTGCCGACTCAAGATACCCGGCGCACTCTCGGCCAATAAATTGTTGAATCTCAATTGCCGCCATCACCGCGTCATCAGCGTGAGTCGTGCTAACTTCTTTAGTGATAGGATCAAATCCGAACACACCAAGCAGGCCGTCCCCGAGTGACTTATCGACTATGCCGTGATGCTTATGAATAATCTTACCAAGGTCACTAAAATGCCTCTTCAAACTAGCAAAAACAAGCTGCGACGGCATTCGCTCGGCAACCTTTGAGAATCCGACAAAATCCACAAACATCACGGTGACCGTCTGCTCCACCGCTGACAGAGAAAACATGTCTGGAGCCTTATTTATTTGTTCTAACATTTTTGGCGAGAGGACGCCAGATAACGCATCTGTAATGCGAATACTGTGAATCTCCTCGCTCACCTCGAGCCAAATCAAGACTGGTATAATCATCAAATTAAAGGCAAGGATACAATTAAGCCACTCAACCAACCAACCCTTCGCAAAAAAACTTACTACGCATGCAGTAAAAAAAATAACATTCATCGCCGCGGCATAAGAGATCATCATATAGTTACGACGAATTAACGCTCCAAAAAAACCAGCTAGTACGGCGCAGAAAACACCCAAATAGGCAGGATCAAAAACATGGATCCAATTCCCGGTTAAACTCGAATTTAAAATCGACGCGTGTACATAGCCCCCCGCTAGTTGTCCCACAAAGGTCTGTTTGAAGTCAGCATTGCCGGTAAACATAAGGGGAAGAAACAAAACTATTGAGTCATTTTTTATAAGATTGGAAAAATTACCGGCACGCCTCATCTCGACGAGGTCGAGAATCTCGTATGTGTTTTTGAAGTAGTCTTTCGGCGAACTGTAGTTGACAACTGACTCCCCATCCCTGTTAAGAAATAGCTGATTACCATTTACAAAGACATCACTACTTTCTATGGTGAGGGTCGAAATATCAGGATTTGCTAGCGACATATGCTTGAGCATTCTGTCTGGAGGGAATGGGACCACCGGCATGAAAAAACCAGGCACTCTAAAATTTATTTGGCCAACACGACGATGAAGCTCTGAAAGGTTGGCTGCGGGCCCGTACGGAGTTTTTGTTGGACTGCCGCCTTGATACTTCTGCAAAAACTTTAGATCTTCACCCCTTGCGACGAACTCCTTGTGGGTCATGTCGAGCGGCTTCGCGCGTTTAAGCGGGTTCTGAAAAACGACTGCTGCCGTAAAAATCGGGGACGGTTGCTTGAAAGCCCTGTTCATTGCAGCCACATCTGACGGATCTTTTCGTTTATTACCAAAGATCATATCAACAAAGATTGCTTTTGGTTTATGCGCTGCAATCGCGCCGAGAATTTCTCCCCACTGTTTGCCGCTTAACAACTCAGGCCTACCCCACTCGTTTACGGCGTCATCTGAGTATGCATAAATAACAACGCGAGGGTCTAACTTGGGCGCCAGTCCAAGTTGTTGGCGAATGTAAAATAACGCAGGGCGTCCAATACGGTCCTCAAGCGACTCAATCGCGCCGGTGGCTTGCAAGGCGATGCAAGTGACCAAAGATAGAAAAAGAGAGATAAAAATAACACGATGTCTTAAACGCAAGATTTCCTTGCTATTCTCCAAGAATTTCTGATTTATTTTCTTTTCAAGCATGATCAGATTATAGCATTTCATGTAAAATATTAAAGCCTACTCGGATCGCCGCGAAAGCCTATCGTTGCGATGTTGACGAATAGCGTTTACGGAAATGGCTCCGACTTATCATCAATCCGACTGTCGCTTTGGAGTGCTCCAAAATAAACGTCTGGCATTGTGGCTCGAGGATACCAATAGCGAGCGCGGCCAAATCCTGCGTAGCAAAAACTTTCAATACCTTCATTTTGAATAGTGTAGCCAGCGGGACAAACCGTCGAGGTTTTGAAACGATATTTCCAGGTCTTAACATGCAGTGGTCGCTTTGCAATATCAGTGCTCGAGCAAGCTGACCCGAATTTAAACGGATTTTCCGACCATGTCAGGCTTGCATCGGAATCCCTATCAACGACAAACGCGTAACTTGAAGGATTTGCAGATGTACTCCATACGGTATCGAGACTACTGTTAAATGATTTAAAACAAAAATTCACATCAGTCTGCTTTAAATCAATGCGGCTATTATTGGCTGCCCAGATTAGAGGCGTGTCTGGATTACCGTCAATAACGAGAGAGTGCTTAATCTGTGGTGCACCTTTTAGACCATCGTCGAACGAAGACTCGGACAGGTAAATGCCGTGTCCCGTAATGTTTTTTATCGACAACTCGACGGGAGGAACCGGATTAACAGGTTTACCACTGTCGTCAGTACTGCCCTCCGCGATTGTCTTTGGAAAACTTATTGTTGACCCTTCAAACAACGTGATCCCTTTGTGAACATTATTGATCGTGACTGTCTCACCACCTTTAAAGTTAACGCTAGTGTCCGCAAGAAAAATCGCGCTGTGGAAATTATCAATGGTCAGAGACTTTAAGGGAATTCCCCGATGACTACTCTGAAAATCTCTACATCCATCAATAAAGATACCCCTACTAGAAGCGTCCGTTTTATCCAATCCACTCAATACAATGTCTTCAGACAAACTAAAAATGATGAGATCTCTAGCAGAAAACCCAACTTTAGCGCCTTTAATCGTGACGTTTTTAAGCCTGACAACGCTTGCACTTGGCGACGAAATCCCTTGGCTATAATTACTTATTTCAACGTTTTCAAGTAGCACGGCTGATGAGTGAGCTTGTATTGCAGTAATCGGTGGATCATCGGCAACCGACGAAGGACGCCCCTCAAGTTTAAGATTCGCAAGGTGTAAAGCCCCAAACTTGGATTCCGTCGAAAAGCCGGCCAATACAAAACCTCGTATCCGTGATAAAGAATCGGAACTTGAAACGTCGTTGGTTAAGATGGTGTCATATCCTCCGCCGTCTCTCTTAGGAACCCCTTGGATTTTAAGGACACCATCTTTGCGCACAGATTTTTCAGTAAGATTTATTGATTCCTGATAAACCCCTTTTGCGACATCGATCGTGATTTTACAAGTTATGATGTCAGGAATCATGGCGAGAGCTTGCGTCATCGTTCGACACTTTTCAGAGCTAGTGCACGCTCGATTTGTTGCCGGAGCCGCTGAGTCAACAAACAGGTTCATATCCTGGGTACATATTGTGGCAAACTCCTTTAGCGATGACACGAGAATAAAACTTCTGCCGTCAAATGTAGCAGAGACTCGAATCGTTGCCGTCTCGGAAGGTTTAAGATCTGATGCTTCCACAAGAATGGAATAGTTCGCTGCGTTTGGTCCGGTAATAATTTGCGCACTTTTTATGACTTTGCCTGATGTGGTCACAAATTCTGCGGACGTGTTCGTAATCGAGCCTCCGTATGGAGTTCCGTCGTCATTGAATACGAGGCAGCCAACCGAGGAGGACGCCGAATCCGCGGCGTTACGGTTTAAGACGCTACACTGCATGGTAAGACCAAACCCACCCGCTACTTCAGAGGGCTGCTCTGCCTGACGGGACTCTGTCTTCTTGCCAGCGCAAGAAGACAAGACCAATACCGTTACCAAAGTGCCCAAAAAAGAACGCAAAGCTGACCTCCGACCGCGAGGAGAGTAGGATCGGAGTAACAAGCGGTTTCTTTAGGACTATTTTCCGTTAATAGATATATCGCCGAAATCACTTCGTAAATTAACAGGCAGGTTACATTTTTCACCCACCAGTCAATCGTCCCTGGCCGGGTGAGGGATGTGCCATCTTAAATATCCATTAACATTTCGATAGTTGACCTTTGGTACCAAGAGTCTAAAATTACGCAGTCAAAGGAGTGACTATGGACCTATCTAATACTGAAGGCCAACATCGCGACAGGACGCTGCGAGATGCCCTAGCCTACGACGACGTGCTCATTGTTCCCCAGCATTCCGCCGTTCTCCCCCATGAAACCGATCTCACATCAAAACTCACACGAGACATAACCCTCAAGACGCCGCTGCTTTCGGCTGCCATGGATACCGTCACCGAGTCGGCAACCGCAATTGCCATGGCTCAGGCTGGTGGCATTGGGATCATTCATAAAAACCTCTCCATCGAAGACCAGGCCCGCGAAGTAAAAAAAGTCAAAAAAAGCGAGAGCGGGATGGTGACTGACCCCATCTCAGTCAAATCAACTGACACCGTCGGTGATGTGCTAGGTATTATGCAAAAATACCGTTTTAGCGGCTTCCCCGTTGTAGATTCCGGCAAACTGGTCGGCATCGTTACTGGCCGAGATATCCGATTTGAAAAAGACATCAAAAGGCCCGTTAACGAGGTTATGACAAGCAAGCTTGTAACGGTACCGATAGGTACCACGCCTGGCCAAGCTGTCGACATCATGCACAAGCACCGTATCGAAAAGCTACCTGTGCTTGCTAGTGATGGCCAAACGTTGGCTGGCATGTTCACGATAAAAGATATTCTAAAAACCCAGGAACACCCACTTGCGTCAAAAGATGCCGCTGGTAGGCTTCTTGTGGGCGCAGCGATTGGCTCTGGCCCGGAAGCTCTCGAGCGAGCCGAAGCCCTGCTCTCTGCAGGGGTCGACGTCCTTGTTATTGATACAGCCCATGGACACAGCCAGGGAGTGATCGATAGTGTTCGCAAAGTAAAATCAAGCTTTGCCAAACGTCCGTTTCAGTTAATTGCAGGTAACGTGGCCACTGCGGCCGCTACTTTAGCCCTTATTGAAGCAGGAGCAGACTGCGTGAAAGTCGGCATTGGTCCAGGCTCCATCTGTACGACCAGGATCGTAGCCGGTATTGGCGTCCCGCAGTTTTCTGCCGTCTTAGACTGCGCGGCTGCAGCGAAAGTCAAACATGTTCCAGTGATCGCTGACGGTGGAATCAAATACTCTGGGGACGTTGTTAAGGCTTTAGCAGCAGGTGCTGGCGCCGTCATGATAGGAAGTCTGTTTGCAGGCACTGACGAAGCTCCGGGAGAGCTCATTATTTATCAGGGTAAAACCTATAAAAGCTACCGCGGCATGGGCAGTATCGGTGCCATGAGCCTTGGCAGCAAGGACCGCTACTTCCAAGCCGGCATCAACGACCAGGGAAAACTGGTACCAGAAGGAATTGAGGGTCGTGTGGCATACAAAGGCCCACTGGCTCAGCAGATCTATCAGCTAGTTGGAGGCATTAGAAGTGCCATGGGCTACACCGGTTCAAAAACGATTCATGATCTTCAAACCAGAACAGAATTTGTTCGCATCTCAAACGCAGGACTTCGAGAAAGTCACGTGCACAATGTCTATATCACCCGTGAAGCCCCCAATTACAAAACTGAGATATAAAGCCTGAAAGTAACTTAAATGACTCATCCCAAATCCTTCGAGCGGCCAGTTAGCAAAGGGATTCTTGTGCTCGACTACGGATCTCAATACACCCTTCTTATTGCCAGACGCTTACGGGAAATTGGAAGTTACAGTGAGATCATCGACGGCAGGGCAAGCGCGCCGCCGGCGGGCTTTGAGATCAAAGGTATCATTTTATCGGGCGGCCCAGATTCTGTTTACGAGGCGGAAAGTCGTCGCTTACCCTCATGGGTCATGAGTCTCAAAGTGCCAGTCCTAGGTATCTGCTACGGCATGCAGCTCCTGGTGGAAACTGCGGGAGGCAAGGTAAGGGCCGGTACAAAGCGCGAGTACGGCAAAGCCGTCATGCACCCAAAGCGCACATCATCACCGGCGTCTATACTTTTTGGTGGAGAGCGGACTCAGACCGTTTGGATGAGCCACGGCGATGATATTGGCGAAATACCGTCCTCATATGAGCTTGCAGGTGAAACCGAAGACCATGTGATTGCAGCGATTACACATAAGACCCTGCCGATTGCAGGACTTCAGTATCACCCTGAAGTGGCTCACAGTGATCAAGGCAAAGAGCTCCTTAAAGCCTTCGTCAAAAACCTTTGTCACATGGAACTTGACTGGGATGGCAAAGCCCGCACAAGTGCTTTGTGCAGGTACATTCAAGAGACCGTGGGTCCGGGGCATGTTTTGGTAGCGTGCAGCGGCGGCGTTGATTCGACGGTTACTGCAGCCTTGTTACAAAAAGCGCTTGGTCCAGATCGCGTCACGGCTGTCTTCTGCGACACCGGATTACTTCGAAAAAACGAAGTGGACTGGGTCTCAGAGAAATTAAAAATTCTTGGTCTTAGGCACATTGAAGTCCTTAGGTCTTCGCCAAAATTTTTTGAAGCTCTGGCAGGAGTCACTGACCCGGAAGATAAGCGAAAGATCATCGGACGACTGTTTATTGAGGAATTTGAACATTTTGCGAGGAAACACCAAGAATTCACTCATCTTGGTCAGGGGACCCTCTATCCTGACGTCATTGAGTCTGCCGGGCACGGTGCCGGCGCAAAAGTGATTAAGAGCCATCATAACGTGGGAGGGCTTCCGGAAAAGCTCCATCTAAAGCTCGTCGAGCCTTTTAGATGGCTATTTAAGGACGAAGTAAGGTCTATTGGTCTTGAGCTAGGACTCCCCAAAGAGCTTATCGAAAGACACCCATTCCCAGGGCCAGGTCTGGCCGTCCGGATCCTTGGTGATATTACGCCAGATAAAGTAAAAATGCTCCAAGAGGCCGACGATATCTTCATCTCTGCTCTCAGAGAAGATGGTCTCTACCATGTTCCCTGGCAGGCATTTGCTGTTCTCCTGCCCGTCAAATCAGTCGGCGTCATGGGGGATAACCGCACCTATCAGCAGACCATCGCCTTAAGGGCCGTAACGTCCAGTGACGGCATGACAGCAGGTGTGGCAGACCTTCCATTGAACTTTCTAACGAAAGTCTCCGACCGGATTATTAGGCGGGTCCACGGCATCAACCGCGTGGTCTACGACATCACAACAAAGCCCCCTGCAACGATCGAATGGGAATGATCGCAGCGCCAGTTCAATAACTAATTTAGAGATAAATTATTTTCAAAGCGGCGCACCCCAAAAACATTTGCGGCAATTGCCCCAGCCTCTTCGATCTCTGACTGCTTGGCGGATTTACCGCTGATTTTAACGTCGCCATCTTTGACGAACACTTTAAGATCTCGCAATTTTATGCGAGGGTGCCTTGCCAAGGCATTTTTAATTCCGTGTTCAATTTCAGCATCTTTGGGTTGCCAACCCGCATGTCCATGACGCTCTAGTGTTTGCATAGGCACCTCCTGTTTTCGCAAAGAAGCCTGCATTTTCTGTTCCCAAACAACCCGTTACAGCACCACATTCGAAAATTCTATTCTTATTAGGTGCGGCTCTGACTCACGCACGAGTTCCATGTTAAAATTTGGTAAACAAAAATCTAGGGAATAGACGCATGTATCTAGCACAATGCAACTCTTGCGCCGTCGAACAGTCATTTGAGTGGATGCCCGGAGACAAATGCTTTGACTGCGGCGGCTCGTGCGAAGGCGCCATGATTTGCCCAGATTGTCTTGAACCAAAAAGATCCGATGACCTTGCGGCGCTCATAAAAACAAACCCTAAAGCTTGCCCGACATGCTCGTCACCCTACCCTCAGCTTAAAGAGTGGCAGAAATCTAGGCTTATTAGCCGAGTGTACGGCGGTTCTAAAAACCTCTCATGGGATGAAAAATTTAGTAAGCTTTTTGTTGATCACAGAGACGCATTCTCTGAATGGGCTGAATCCTACGCTAGCCAAATTGATCAATTAAAGGCCGAGTTTTCTCACCTAGATCAATTAAAACCACTTTTTAAGACGCAGTTTTATAGATATGGTTTCACCAATCGTTTATTGCGCGGCCTTCCAACGAATGGCGATGCTTTTGTTGATCACTACAAAAACTGGTTTTCGAAACTAGATGGTCTTACCAAGGAAAACATTACGGAATTTGTTGCACTGTCACGCTATCATGCGCCGTTGTGTTGGCTCGGTCTGACAGTTCTTCTAAAAATGAATGTACGCAGCGATGCGCATTATTTTTTTCGAGTCGTTTTTGATAAATATTACAACTTTGGAACGCTTGGTATGGCAGAGGCCGCATGCTTGGCAGCCAACTGGCGTTACCGAAATCTGCTGGGACTAGATGACGCGGGTAAGCATGGATACGGATTAGGCCGCTCATTACTTTCAGAAGAATGCTTAGAAGATCTTTTGCCATTGATCGACCACAAGCTCTATGGTGACTGGGTTTTACTCGCTATATGCCAATGGATGAAAGCGTACCCGACCGCCGACAAGGGAGACTCCGACTTTATTAAGGATCTACGTAGCAGCGCCCCCAAGCTTATAGCTGAGCTAAACAGTCGGCGGGATACGCCAAAAACCAAGATGTCTGAAACTGAATTTATGGATTTTAAAATCTCGGCGGCTTTACTAGCTGAGGACGTCGGCTTTATTTCGACTGTCACGCCACCACCAGAAAAAAACCTCAACAACGTATTAACAAAATTCATCGTCATCCGCAGCGACCGAAGCACCTTGAATATTCCAGTCTTAAGACAGCAATTTTCCTCACTGGACGAGGCGGGGCAAAGCGAATTTCTTTGGCGAACGATTGATGCCAACGAAGACGTCATCGCAAAACTTAAATTAAGTATTGAATTCCTCAGAGATGCTAAGGGTTCCATTCGAGACAAACTAATCTATTTCATTGAAAACATATCTGAGAGTCAATTCATTGAATCCGCACAAAAAGACCAGAACGCAGCGTCTGCCGTCATCCTCTTTGATCCATTCTTGGCGCCGGATTATCACCTGAATACAGTCGAGTTAATGCGCGTAGGAGCGCATGCGAACAGACTTAAAAATCTTCCTGATTGCGAGATATTCAAACGAAAGTTACTACGTCGCACCATGGACGCTCTTATAAATGAATATCCTACCCCCGAAGCGCAGTTGTCTCTCATGGCGTCAAATGACTACAAAATAAAGAAGTGGTTTACTGAAGCCGTCATCGAGAGAGCTTGTGAATTAGGTGAATTTGACACGATCGGAAACCTTGCAATAAGCCCGGGGATTCGCAGGCACATGTCACAAATGATGCGAGACTTTGACTCATCGTTTGTCGAGAAAACCGTACCGGCACTGATGTCATTTGCCTCTAAAATAACGAACGATGAAGACCCTGAAACCCTAAAAACGGTTAGGGAAACATGGATTGCCGATCTACTTCGAAGCGACAAAAAAGCTGACGTCTTATCGGGCCTAGCTGGCTTGTATGCGAGATCGTCGCTGGGCAGACGACCTCTTATTGGTCTTGCTGGCGATAAGGTGTTTGAAATCGCGGGGATTTTGGAATTTCAAGGCGTTAATTTTTGGGAAAACCCGAGTCAGGTTATTTCTGAGGCGCTGAGTTTTGATGGGTTTCGTCTGCTGAATTGGACATTCATGACCCTAAAGCAACTTCCAAATCATAGGTTTGAATCGTTTGTCACTGAAATGGCTAACCTGGTCGCAGGCCACATACCTAAAGAAGGCCCTGACGTCCTCGACGCGTACATCAGAATCTCAGAAGAACTGCAGTCGAGAGCCAGTAACTTAGGCCCAGCCACATCCAAACGGATTGCCGACGCTATTAGCAGTGATCTCAGCTCTCTCGTAAAAAAACTTAAAGGCACGGGTCATCTGTCATCCAGCGAATCCCGCGAAGAAGAGATCATGAAAATTATTGCCGAGGTCCTAGACTCCTGCGCGCAGTTGGAACAGGATGCAAAACAGGGGACCATTCAGTCCAAGGAAGATCCTAGCGATAATGACTCTACGGACATGACGCAGCAGCAGGCCGAGATTGCAGCCCAAGTTCAGGCAAGTGCACACGCCGCCCTCGAGATTGGTAATCAAATGGCTGTCATGGCAAAATACCAAGCCGACATGGCTGCTCTCATGGCGCGAATCGATCTGTCACCCCTTGAACGAGCGGAAGCTATGCAGAAACTCGCAGGCGAGCTCCAAAAGAAGATGTCATAAACGAGCCTTTTAGTAACCATTTTTTGCCTAAATTATAGACAGATGGTTAAATATTAGGCCAAATATCATGACTCAAGGGATCTATGGTGTTGCTGCCCCAGGACCTGGATAGTAGGATCGGGTGCGTTAAGCCCCTAGACTGTGAACGTCCCCTTGAACCCTTTGAAGGTCATGGAGTTTAGCCATAATGGCTGACACCACTAACATATCAAATTCCACTGAAGAAGTGCGAGCGCCATTTGTGCATCTGCACGTTCACACGGAATACTCTCTGATCGACGGGACTATTCGCACCGGACAACTCGTTAAGAAAGCAAAACAGTGGGGGCATTCTGCTATAGCCATCACTGACTCCGGCAATTTATTTGGAGCCGTGGAGTTTTACAGTAAAGCCAAGGCCGAGGGAATCAAGGCCATAATCGGCAGTGAGATCTACTTTGAAGGCCATAAACCCACGCTGGAACTGGCCGAAGAAGCAAAACTAGGTTTTCCGACTGTCGGTGCTTTTCATCTGGTGCTTTTATGCAAAGACAACCAAGGCTACAAAAATCTTTGTAAGATTGTGAGTGCCGGCTACACCGACGGTCTTAAAGATGTGCCTATCGTCAAGGAGGAGCACCTTCAAAAGTGGCATGGGCACATGATTGCCCTCTCCGGCGATCAGCGTAGCGAGCTAGCATTTCTCATTCTGCAGCTCAGAAAAATTCAGCCTGATGGCCCACTCAATCTTGACTCCAGCCATCCTGACGCCCAGCGCGTCATCCAAGCAATTAAGACCCATATTGATTCCATTCATGGCTATGTTGGCCAAGGACATTACTACCTGGAATTAATCGATAATGGACTCGCTGGGCAGCGAGAACTTATGGCCGATACGGCAGCCGTCGCCCGACATTTTAATTTACCAATAGTGGCTACAGCCGATGCCCATTACGTGGATCCATCATTTGCCAAAGCGCAAAGCGTCTTTGTTGCGATTAAGGCTGGCATCACGTTTAAAGAACTTCGTGGCCGCAATAAGCGTGCGAGGTTTCATCTCCTTAATAATGACGAGTTTCTAGACGTTTATAAAGACTACCCAGAGGCGATCGCCAATACGCTAACCATCGCCGATGCCTGTAACGTCTCATTTGAGTTTGGGAAGTATTACCTACCAAAATTTCCAGCACCTGATGGTCTTGATGAGGCTAGCTACCTGCAAAAAATCTCAAAAGAGATGCTGGAAGAGCGTCTTGAAGCTTTATCCAAAATCTACGGACCAAGTTTTGATGACAAGCGAAAAAACGAATACCGGCAACGCCTTGACTATGAAGTTTCTGTCATTCAAAAAATGGGTTTTCCCGGTTACTTCTTGATCGTTCAAGACTTCATAAACTGGGCAAAAAATAACGGAATCCCTGTAGGACCTGGGCGGGGATCGGGGGCTGGGTCTCTTGTGGCGTATGCTCTTCGCATCACCGACCTTGACCCCCTGCGCTTCAATCTTTTGTTTGAGCGTTTCTTAAATCCTGAGCGTATCAGCATGCCTGACTTTGACGTGGATTTTTGCCAGGATCGTCGCGGCGAGGTCATTGACTACGTCACTCAAAAATATGGCACTGAGCATGTTGCCCAAATTGCAACGTTTGGAAAAATGAAGGCCAAACTTGCTGTCAGGGACGTGGCGCGCGTCATGGAGATATCCTACGGACGGGCTGATAAGATCGCAAAATTAATCCCAGCCAAAGTTCCAAACGAAAAAGGTGAAGAGGTCGAGGCCACCATTCCTTTGGCTATGAAAGCTGAGCCTCGACTTGTGGAAGAGGCCGAAAAAGACTCGACCATCAAAGATATTTTGGACATCACCGCCCAAATCGAAGGCTTAAATCGCCAGACCGGCACCCACGCCGCTGGTATCGTCATGTCAGACGGGCCGATGACGGAATATCTACCGGTATTCACGACCACAGAAGGCGGACTCATCACCCAGTATGAAATGAAAAATGCTGAAAAGGTTGGACTTGTTAAGTTTGACTTCCTAGGCCTTAAGACTTTGACCGTTATTGAGTACGCCCTCAAACTTATAAAAAAATCCGCCGATCCGACGTTTGATATCGCTGCCATTAACCTCGAAGAAGCTGACGTTTACAGAAACATCGCTGAGGGACATACGACTGCCGTATTCCAGCTTGAGGGTGACGGCATGAAACAGCTTGTCACGAAGCTTAAACCTAGCCGCTTTGAAGATATCATCGCGCTTGTAGCGTTGTTTCGACCAGGTCCTTTGGGATCAGGGATGGTGGATGACTTCGTGGAGCGTAAACACGGACGTCAAGAAATCGTTTACCCCCTGCCCCAACTAAAAGACATTCTTAAAGAAACCTACGGCGTCATTTTGTACCAAGAGCAAGTGCAAAAAACCGCTGTCACTCTTGCCAACTATACCCCAGGCGAGGCCGATATGCTGCGGCGCGCCATGGGTAAAAAAATCAAATCAGAGATGGACGCCCAGCGCGAGCGTTTCTTAAAAGGGGCCACTGAGAATAAACTAGATCCAGAAAAAGCCGGTCAGATCTTTGACCTCATGGCAAAGTTTGCAGAGTACGGCTTTAACAAGTCCCACTCGGCTGCTTACGGACTTATTGCTTACCAAACGGCCTACCTGAAGACCAAATATCCAGAGCTCTTCATGGCCGCCATCATGACGTGTGACTTAGACAACACGGATAAGGTCATTTCATACGCCCTCGACTGCCAGCGTATGAAAATAAGACTCCTGCCACCGGACATTAATCAGAGCTCAATGGAGTTCACCGTGCCAGGCAAGGGAGAGATTCGGTGGGGCCTTGCTGCCATCAAAGGCATTGGCTCATCGGCTGTTAAGCCCTTGGTCGCTGACCGCCAAGCTAATGGACCTTTCAAAAGTCTCTTTGACATGGCTCGCCGGGTCAATCTGCACTTGGATGTCAGTAAGAAAACCATGGAGCTTCTCATCAAGACTGGTGCTCTTGATCAGTTTGGTCTATCTCGAGGCCACATGCTTGCCATAATTGGCGATGTCGTTAAATACAGCGAAACCCACTTTTCGGCAAAAAAGCAGGGCCAAAAATCCCTTTTTGACTTCGGTAATGACGACGCACAATCCAATAGCCAAGAGAGTCAAGACGCACATCCAGATTGGATAGGAACACCAGGCTTCACGGCACCGGTCACTATTGAACACCTTGAGGATGAGAAAAAACTGACAGGCGTTTACCTCACAGGTCATCCCCTTGACTTTTATGAGGCCGATCTAAAAAAATTCGGAAAAACCACTTTAGCTGACGCCCATCAGTACGCCTCCCTCTCCGGTAAGGATAAGATTCAAATTGTAGCTATCTTTCAAGCTGGCACGGTCGCCATAAGCCGTAAGGATCAAAAGCCGCGTGGCTTCGTAATACTTGAGGACAGATCTGGCGCAACCGAGGCCATGATGTTTGAAAAAGACATTCCTCAAGCGTTTCCCCTACCGGGTACTCCAGTTTGGGTGCAAGCGTCGATTAAAAAACTCCCTGATGGCACTGTTATGCGTATGAAGCTTGAACGAATCGTCACCATCGAGGAGATCAGGCAGCAGGCAGTTAAGTCCTACACGGTGACTATCAACTTGCGGCAAGGTGCCACTGCTAGCGACCCAAAGCCGGCGATGACAGCGCTCTCGCAGATGGCGTCTACTAGTAAAGGTCCAGCAAAATTAAGGATTGAACTCGACTACCCGCAGTCTAAGGTCGTACTCAACACAAAAGACGGCATCGAACTCACCGACAAGTTCATAAGAAGTATCCGCGCAGCTGGACTGACAGGACGATATGAATGAGTCCTCAGTCATCGCTACCGGTGATAAATCTAAGTAAGTCCTGGCAAACAGATCACGGAACCCTTGTTTTTCAAGCATCTATTTTTGATCCACTAAGCGGCGAAAAAACCAAAGCGTATCTGACCTTGGATGCCACTGCTAAGTCAAATAGCCTGATGCTTTCAACAGAGAAACCATCCTTAGAGCTAAAATCCACTGGTGTCGCAGCCATCATTCGAAAGTACTGCCCGTCTTGTCGTCTAATTAATGTGGCATTGAGCTCTGCCGAACACGAAAAATCATTCTTGCGCATAAGACTCCTCTCTTCCTCACCAAACGATGATACGTTTCTCGTCGTCTCCGCAAAACCCACGCCAGAAATCGACTTTATCGTCGGTGGCGTCAGCTTATGCCGCTTGCAGGCTAAGGGGACTTTTACCGTTAAAAAGACTGCTTCATCCGATGTACTTGACGCCGATGATTTTGATGAATCCCAGCTAATTATCTGGTTAAAATCTCTATTAAGCAAAGACGAGCAAGTCATTTCAGCAAACCAGCCTCAAATCGGAGAGGCTCTCAGCGCGCCTAGACGACAAGCCAGAGACAAGATAGCTAGGCGACTTAAAACCCTCAAAAAAACACTTGATCAAGACCTCTCAAAGCTTCCTTCATTGGACATCATTAAAACCGCAAAACAAGAAGCAGAGCTTCTTTCAAGTAATCTTTGGCGTCTAAATCTGAACTCCGATGAACTAATCATCGATACCATGGAATCAGGTGAATCCAAAAAGATCCTAAAATTAAACCCCAGCAAAACGCCGGGTGAGAACCTTGAACTATTTTATACACGTATAAAAAAGCTGGAACGAGCTTCAAAACTTCAAAGCGACCGCGTTGCAGGGATTAAACGAGACATTCAATCTTTTGAGGAGGCTTTAACGAGGATCCGGGACTCGTCAGTATCGATGACGGATATGGAGGTTATTCAACTACTATCAGGCTTATCGCTCATTAAACCAAAATTAACTGCTACACCCACTCGCCCCGTTAAAACCTCGAAAAATACCCTTGGGCGTCGGTTTTCTGCACCTGAAGGCGTTGTTTTGATACTCGGACGAGATGCCAAAGAATCCGATCAAATCGTGAAGGCTGCAAAATCAAGTGACTGGTGGGTCCACATCGCAGGAGGTGGCCGAGGAAGCCACGTCTTGGTGACAGGTGTATCGTCCAAAAGTCCGCTAAGTCCAAGCCTACTGCGCTCAGCCGGCATACTGGCCTTGCATTTCTCTGATCGAAGCAAAGCGCGAGAAGGAGACGTTTACTGCACAAGGCGACAGTTTATCCGGAAAACCAAGGGCCTGGCCCCCGGGCTCTGGCTCGTTGATAAGTCGGAGACTTTTTTGATACGCTATGACCAGGAAGAACTTGCTGAGATCTTCTCCAAAGAAATTCGAGACGGCATCCAACGCCACAGGCCACAGTCCCCATGACAATCCTTCAAAGTGAAAATCATCTTCATCTCTATGGCTGCCTCTCTGCTGACAGTCTTTTTGAGGCAAGTTTCGACCGCGCAAAAAAATATGAGACAAGGTTTCAGTGGTTTATCTCCGAATTCGAAAAAGCTACGGGTAACAAAATCAAGCCAGAATCCTGGTGGAATGCAAGTAACGGCAGGGATAAATTTCGGAAAGATTTTATATGCAGTGATCCTTGCACGTTTAATATCTTTCAGGCCAAGTTCAATCTCCTGATCGCGCTTTTTCCGCCTACGCCCGACGATATGACACTTGCCGAAAAGGTGTTTGCATCCCATGTAAGTTTCGGTGGTTACAAAGAGTACCGAACATTTCTTCCGCTCTACCTGAATGCAGATGCAAGGACCAAATATCTCGATCAGTTAATTAAATCGGCTCGTTCCTATGAGACTTCTTTTTATCACCCACGCATTGCCATCTCGTTTAGCCGTCAAGACGCGGACGCATGGGAATCGTACCGTTTTCTATTGAATTACTTGGATCACCATCCTGACGCGCGTTCGTTTATTACTGGAATAGATTTCTGCGGCAACGAGCAAGGACATCCACCGGAAGCAAAAAAAAAGCTTTTCAAGCAAGTACACGCCGACCGCAAAGCAGGACTGCATTCTTTGGAGATTTTGTACCACGTCGGCGAGATGTGGCAAGATATTGGCCTTCACTCGGCTGCCCGGTGGTGCGTCGAATCGGCACAACTAGGCGTCGATAGACTGGGACATGCCTTAGCACTTGCGATGAATCCTGAATCTTTGGCTGGACGCACGATCCGCGAAAACATCTCTGAAGCGAAGAGACACCTTCAGTGGATTAACGCCCATCGTCACATGCTTCACGAAAATAACTATACTGTAAAAGACTATCAGTGGTTTTCTGATAGATTTGAGCAGGCAACCACGGACGATTATGTGGCATGGCACTACGACCATGATCTCATTGAACACACCAGAACGTTTCAGAATGCATTGCTATCGATCATCAAAGGTTCCGATCCACTTATCGAAACGTGTCCCACCTCAAATATTCGTATTGGAGCACTCGGACGACAAGACTTTCATCCGCTCAGGCGTTTTCTCGATCATCAAATTAGGGTCACCATTTCCACAGACGACCCAGGGATTTTTGACATTGATCTCAGCGACGAGGAGTCCTTGGTCCAAAGAAAATTTGGATTAACCGCGGAGGATCTCACTCAATGTGAAAAGGTTGCGCGAGGCGTGTTTTGCGGTCGTACTTAAAGTTTTTACTGATTTTTTATTAAAACCCAATTTACCAGCTTATAGTTAAAAAATTCGTAAGCTTAGGGCCGGGTATAACCCGTTGAAAACGCGTCTCTTACCCCCATGCCTTAAGAACGCCACCTAACCATCCGACCGATCTCTATTGATATGGCTCAGTGTCGACCAAGCCATAAGCCGTCAGGATCGGTGCAACCATGAGTAACTCTCGTGTCAGCAAATCAATGTTCGTGCACAGGAAGGCTGCAATCCTTTTTTTAGGGACTTCGCTTCTTTTTACTTCTTGTGAAGACAAGTTTATGAAGCAAACCACAGCAGATAAAACCGCTGCCATTGCGACCCTTCAAACAAAACTTGATGACTCCGGGAACCACATCGCTTCTTTTGATCCAACCAAATCTGAAACCCAACTCATGCGAATTACGTCGGGTGCGATAGCAGGAGCCGCTGTTGCAATTCCTCCAGCAGCTTTGTCGATCCCTGTATCGATTGCCGTAGGCGAAGGCGTATCACTGGCAACAAGCTCTTTTAGTCAAACATTAGGCATTACAGACAACAAAATAAACGCAGGGGGCCCAAGCGTCAGTTTTACCGCCAGTCAGGACGTCGTAGCAAGCAATCCAATGACTCTTTCGATCCCCTTTGGATCTACATCTCTTAACCTAAATGATGTCGACAGCGAGAACATTGTCGTAATGTACCGCTGGACAATCATTGAAAATGGCGAAACAAAGTTCGAAGCAGGAATTTTGCCTGGTGAAAATGTGACGCGCGCAAAAAACAAAGTCTCGTTTCAAACAACCAAGTTTGGAACATTCCAAGTTGGTGTGGCCGAGAAGAAGATATCGGCCGCTGTCGTTGTAAAAACTGAAGAGCCGCCAGCGTTAAAGTCTTGTGAGCGTTATGCTGCAGAGTTGTACCCAAATTGTACAGCTCACGGTCAAACCGGATGCGTCTCAACAGATGCATTCAAAGCTGTCGATATGACTTTTTTGCGAGCAGATTTTATTCTTTCGTCCGCATCCATTCAAAACCTACAAGGCAGTGTCGTCTTGCCACTAACGTCAACGGTCCGAGCTGGGACCCTTTACGGCGCCGGGGGCAGTCAGTCAGTCGGCACGTTCTCTCTGACTTCCGATAATCCAGCTTTGAAAGCCTGTGAACGCTACACGGCCGCAGTCTACCAGCCCTGCGCTAAAGACGGGCAGGTTGGATGTGTGACCGGTGAATCCTTTAAAGCTGCAGATTTGAGCCTGATAAAACCCGAGACGATCTTAGCCGGCCGCTTCATTGCAGGCATCGCTGGAACTATGACGCTACCTTCGAAAGATAAAGTAGTCGTGGGCACACCATATGGCCCAACTGGGGCTAGCATTGTTGGAACTAGTTTCGCTGACAAGCCGACGCTTAGTTATGCTGGAGCTACCGGTAATAGAATAAAACCAACCGAAACTTTTTCCGTGTCGCCGACGTCTTTAATCATAAACGGATCAAATATAATTGCTTGCGGCACAAAAGCCGGAACGACAAGCTTTCCCGCTGGGGTGCTCATCAATCAAAGCACCTGCGCCATTACGGGAGCGCCTGCAGCGCTTCTAAGCCCGACCACTTATAAAATCGTTGCGACTAACGCGGTCGGTCCTTCCACGGAAGCGGACGTTACCCTTGCCGTTCTTGATACTGTCGCAACGCCAACATTCTCGCTTGCTGGTGGAACCTATGGGCCTTCCCAGACCGTCCAGATAACCTCCACGACTCCAGGTGCTGCGATCTATTACACGACAGATGGATCAAAACCAACCTCGTCATCGAGCCTCTATTCAACAGGCGTGCCTTTGAGCACTTCGTTCAACTTAAGGGCTATCGCAACAAAAAACCACTTTTTCGACTCCGCAGAATTCTCGGCGAGCTATGTTGTTGACGCGACACCACCGTCTAATCCTAGTGTCGTGATAAACAATGGAGAAATTTACGTAAACAACACATCAGTAACATTAAATCTCAGCGCCACCGACTCTACCGAAGTCTACATTACAAATACAGCCGGCTGCAGCTCGGGCGGAATTTGGGAGACGATCGGACCTTCCAAGTCGTGGACATTAGGTCAGAGCAACACTACTGCTACAGTTTATGGAAAATATCGCGATTTATTCGGTAACGAAACAGGATGCGTAAGAGGCACGATTATCCACGACAATACAGCTCCACTCACCCCTGTCATTGCTGATGCATCAAAAACATTCAACGCCAGTTTCACGACATCGATCCAGCAGAATATTGTTCCTGATGCTAACTTTAAGGATTTCCGCTATACGCTGGACGGAACTAACCCGTCGTGTTCTAGTGGAGCGGGCTCATCAACTCAACCGACAAGTGTTAACATACCCGCTTCCACGACTATTTTAAAGGCGATTTCCTGCGATATTCTTGGACAATCGTCTCCTGTCCAGACTGTGCAATACACTTATAACGTGATCGCCCCAACCGTTGCTATCTCAGCGCCTGCTGTTACTAATTTAACTTCTATCCCAGTATCGATTATTTTCTCCACTGCAGTCACCGGGTTTGACATTGGAGACCTCTCCGTCACTAACGGCGTAGCGAGCAGCTTTTCAGGGTCAGGCACTACGTACTCGGCAATCATCACGCCAATAACCCAAGGAGCAGTAACCCTCAATATTGCTGAAAACGTCGCTCAAGATGCAGCTACTAACGGTAATATTGCATCAACAACTCGATCGACAATATACGACATTATAAATCCATATGTTATTATCTCCTCAACGACCACGTCAAATCCGACAAATAATCCTTCGATCACGCTCAATTTTTCATTCTCTGAAAGCGTAACTGGATTTGACTCGTCTGATGTTACTTTGGTGAATGCAACTGCCGGCACTTTCACAGCAATAAGCCCTACCAACTACACTCTGCAAATTAACGCAACAGGGCCAAACATAACCGCAAGTATTGCGGCAAGCATCGCTTACGACACCGCAGGTAATGGCAACACGGCAGCTAGTCCGTGGAGTATTTCTTTTGATAACTCAGCTCCGACCGTGGCGATTACGTCTAACCGTGACCCAGGCCCGACAAATAACTCGGCAATTACCTTGACATTTACCTTCTCAGAGCCGGTGACAGGATTTGATGCCACAGACGTCGCAGTCACAAACGCTACGAAAGGAACCTTCACGGCGACTAGCTCTACGGTCTATACACTAGCAATAACTCCCACGGCTTCGACGGTCTCCGCCAGCGTAGCAGCAAATTCAGCGGTAGATTCGGCTTCCAATGGCAACATGGCATCAACCCCATGGTCGATTACTTACGATAACTCCGCTCCTACTGTAGCGATCACATCTAACCGGGACCCAGGTCCGACAAATAACTCGGCAATTACTCTGATATTTACCTTCTCAGAGGCCGTCACGGGATTTTATGCTGCGGACGTCTCAGTCACGAACGCGACAAAAGGCACATTCACAGCGACTAGTTCTAAGGTCTACACATTGGTAATCACTGCCGCCGGATCAAACGTTACGGCAAATGTCGCGGCTAACATGGCCAATGACCCCGCAGGTAACGGCAACACGGCATCTAGTCAGTGGAGTATTACATACGACAACGCTGCTCCAACGGTGACCATTACATCTAGTCCTTCTAGTGGGCCGACTAATAATTCTGCCATTACATTGACCTTTACGTTCTCTGAGCCTGTGACTGGGTTTACTGCTTCTGATGTTGCATTAACGAATGCGACGGCGGGAACATTTACCGCCACAAGTCCGTCGGTTTACACCTTGGCAATCACAGCAACAGGCGCGACAGTATCGGCTAGTGTGCTGGCGAATTCAGCCACAGACTCAGCTACTAATGGCAATATCGCATCCACGCCCTGGTCGATAGCTTATGATGCCACGCCACCGAACGCCCCAGTTGTCACGGGAGCAACGCCAACTTCTAATTCAACTCCTACCTGGACATGGACTACCGGGGGTGGTGGCAATGGAACATATCGTTATAAATTAAACAGCACTGATCTCTCTACAGGAGCCACCCAAACGACTGTAGCATCTTACACGCCAGGATCTGGACTGGCAGAGGCGACTCACACACTTTATGTCCAGGAACGCGATGATGCAGGTAACTGGTCAATCTCCGGTAGTTTGGCCATCCAAGTTGTCACCCCGCTAGCAGCTCCGACCTTGTCGACACCTATACGCTACGTCACATCACTTGGATTATCTTGGGCTTCAGTGACAGGAGAGACGTATAACCTCTACTGGTCAATGACTGCCGGCGTTACAACAGCTTCCTCTAAAATAAGTAATGTCACATCTGTTTATACGCACACCCCTTTAAGCGGTGGTGTTACGCGCTATTACAAATTAGCCGCGGTGAAAAACGGTATTGAGGGTGCATTGTCAAATGAGGTTAGTGCTGCACCGTATTCGTATGCAGCGCCCACGGTTACAGCCATTTCGCCTAGTTCAGGATTAACTAGTGGCGGCACGGCAGTAACTATAAGTGGAACGGGATTTGTGTCCGGTGCTACGGTTACGATTGGGGGAGTCAGCGCAACTGGCGTCACTTTTGGGTCATCGATGTCTCTGACTGCTACAACTCCAGCAGGTACACATGGAGTTAAAAACGTGGTGGTTACGAATCCTGATGGTCAAAATGGCGCTCTGGTTGGAGGCTACACTTACACCGCTCCAGATACGCGAAAAGTTCTGTTAGGAGGAGCTTTTACTACCTACAACGCATTATCAAGAAATTATATCGCAAGATTAAATAGTGATGGCACCCTAGACGGTGGATTTAATGTAGGGAGTGGTTTTAACGG
>CAYOEM010000002.1:81715-81923 GCA_964402975.1 uncultured Polynucleobacter sp. | reverse complement strand
GCCAGAAATTACCTCGCAAGACTAAATAGTGATGGCACCCTAGACGGTGGATTTAATGTAGGGAGTGGTTTTAACGGCATGGTCAAAAACATAACGATTCAAAGCGACGGCAAAATATTGATTGGAGGAGGTTTCACTAGCTATAACGGAGCGGCCAGAAATTACCTCGCAAGACTAAATAGTGATGGCACCCTAGACGGTGGATTTA
>CAYOEM010000002.1:0-81615 GCA_964402975.1 uncultured Polynucleobacter sp. | reverse complement strand
GCCAGAAATTACCTCGCAAGACTAAATAGTGATGGCACCCTAGACGGTGGATTTAGCGCAGGATCCGGACTTGATCTCGACTTGGAAACTATTGCTCTTCAAAATTAATTTTTAAAAATTGTAAAATTAGAGACAATGGAATGGCTGCCAATTAGGCCAGTGACATCGTCGAGACCTATTTCATCCATACTAGACTTCTGTACAGCCCGATGCTTCTCAGTCATTGGGCACCAACTCACGGCACTTGTTGGCCCGTGAAGCTGAATGGACGGCGTGTCCATAGCGACTGCCACGTGACTAGGGCCGTTACTATTGCCGATAAATAAATGGCACTCCTTGATTAAGGCTGCGAGCTCTCTAAAGGTTGTCTTCGGGCTTTTAGTGCCAACACCGCCCGCTAGCTTCATCACGGCATCAATTTCGGATTCCTCGCCTGGCCCCCAAATCCAAATGACTTTGGCGTTTTGGTCGCGTTCAAGCCAGACGGCTAACTCTGCCCATCGCTCCATGGGCCAGCGTCTTTCTGCACGCCGATGAGTGGGACTTAAGATCACGCGCATCTGTGATTTAGACAGTTCTGGATTTGAGCTAATAAAATTCCTTGCAACATCATGATCACGCTCGGCGACAGGCAACATCATGCGCACATCCGACGAATTAATTCCGATGGCCTTCAGCAATCGAAACTTTTCGCGCACGATGTATTCTTCTGCTTTGCCGCGCGGCACTGTTTTGGTGAATAGCGGTGCTCGACTCGTGTGAAAAGCAATGCGCTCTTTCGCAGGAACCAGTCTCGCGATAACCGCGCTTCTCGGTGTGGCCATAAAGTCAAACACTACGTCATAGGATTCACGACGAAGCTCCCTGGCAAAACGAAGGGCTTCTAAGATGCCCTCTTGCGGGGCGATGATATGTTTACGAACGAGTGGGTTTCCGGGAATGATGAGCCTACCCATGGGATAGGTCATAAAGTCGACCTGGGCCTCGGGATTCTGGTCTTTGATGGCCCTGATTACGGGTGTCGTAAGGAGGATGTCGCCGAGCTGGCGAAGTTGAATGACTAGGATTTTCAAACCCGGCAAAGCCCCCTCTGGACAGTGGTTTTAAAGCGACCTAGGCCACTAGTTAGCCTTTAGCTTGACGTGGAATAAGTTTAAGAGAGTGATTTTAAAAAGGGAAGTTGAATTGAGGGGTTACGTTATATTATAAGCATAAAATTATTAAAAAAATAAAAGCAATTTATTGACTTAATTTAAAATTTCTATTAGTAATCGAGGGTTAGGACTCGTATTTTATGGGTCCTATAAGTCTAACAGCTTTTTTAAAGAGGTCTTTATGAGTTTTACGCCCTTGAAACGGACTGTGCCCTGGTTTTGTGGAGTGTTTTTGTTTCTTGCCTTTGCTGCGACATCTCACGCTGCCCCCCAAGCCTCTGAAAAGATCACCATGCATTCTCAAGTCGTCGATACGCCCAATGATGCGTTTGCATACATTGATCGTTTAAACGTCTTTCCTGACGCAACCCCATTTGCAGGTCAAGGCACCGAAGTCGTCGATATTGACGCCATCATCAACATGGCCCAAAAGGCTTGGGACGTTATCAAAGCCAACGCACCAGTGGCTCAAGTTAAATTTAATTTTGCAAATGCTTTGCCAAAAGGTGTTACCGACAGCAGCGCACTCACAGGATTTTCTGATCTGCAAAGTAAAAGTGTGCGGATCTGGGGAACCAACAAGTTTGGCATGACGGTTTATGACGTGACCTTGACAGCAGTCCACCAGTTCGGCGGTCAGTATGACGGTAAAGGACAATATCTTGAAACAGTCTCCGTTATACCGACAAACCTAAGCGTCTTGTGGGGATATACAGTCAACTACGCAGTTGAAACGATCACCACAACAAACGGTGGCACCGCTAAAGATCCAGTTGCTAAAATGGCGCTACACGCCAAGTTTAAAGTTGAGACTGTGCTTCAAAAAGACGAGACAAACACCATGTTCCAATTCAGTGGTGATAGCCCGGACGTCAATATAACTGGTATTTGATAGACATTTTGCAAAACAAAAAAAACCTCTGAGATTAGTTTCTCAGAGGTGTTTTTTTACCATCTTTAAGTTATTTAGATGCGCTGTTCAGAGCTTGAAACAAAGCCTCTGTCGATCCCGATCCGGGCTTAAAGCCGTCTTGAATCTTAATCACCTTGCCTTTCTCATCTACGACGAGCGTCATGGGAAAACTCTCGACTCCTAACGCCTCGGCCATAGCAAAGCTCGAATCATAGAATAATCGTCCCACCATTGCAGCGCCTGATTTAAATTCTTTTGCAAAATAGTCTTTTGCCTTTTTTGGCTCTTTATCTAGGCTAACAAACACCACCTGACGACCCGCGCCAAGTTTTGCGACCTCAGATTCCATCTCTTTAAGCTCAACCTTACAGGCATCACACCATGTGGCCCAAAAGTTAATGAGTGTTTGTTTACCAGCCCATGGCTGCAAAGCCTTACCGGACTCATCCTGAACCTCAAGCTTTGGAAGAATATCTCCCACCTTGACCGCAAACGCCGGCATCGCAAAAGAAAGCAGAACCGCTGTTAAAATCCACTTCATTACCATACTCCTTGTGACGTCTCACTTTTGTAAAGAGATTGTAGAGCCTTCTCAGGGCCATGCTCTCCGGGTAGTCCAAGCCATGCGCCGACCACCTTACCCTCTTGATCATACAAAACGTTGCGAGGCTCTTTAGTGCCAAATCTCGCCCTAAACCAGCCGTCATACCAACCCATCTTTGCACCGCCATTTTCTGGCGCTACATCTTCGACCGCAAGTGGCATCGTCCAGCCTTTTTTTAACCAACCATCAAAGTCGTCATTACCGTTAAGAAGACCATGTAGGTAGTCTGAAGGAGATAACTCGGACTCTGAGCGCCCAGTTTCAAGGGCTGTGACCTGACAAAAATCTGGCCGTTCCTTACAAAAGTTATAGGCTGAATCAGAACGAGCATGCCAATCTTCCAGCTCTTCCATGCAGCTACCGCACCAGGTGTTCCAAAACATCACAAGCGTATATTTTGACTTGGCCCTCAGGCCTGAAAAATTAGCTGCTACGCTTTTTTTCTCTCGCGGTGCAGACATTAGCTTTGGAGCCTCTTCGATCCAAACCGGAAACGCAGGACCCATCTCTCGAGATGTCAGCTGATCGGTCTGCATCCTCACATTTAGCGAATCACCAACAACCCCCTCGCGCGCAAACACGAGCTTGCCGTCCTGGTCAAACACCATCGTTAGTGGCCCTGATACCTCAGGTAGGTTATACCGACCGGGGGCCGACTGAATGGGCGTGTATGTCCAGTTAAAGTAATCAGAGAACACAGAGAAAAACTCCTTGCCCCCTGAGTATAAATTCTGGTCGTCAGTACAATAGGTGGAGTCCGTGACGAGCTGCTGCACCTGACACTGTTTGCCCCAAGATGCCTCGCAGTCTGACTTCCACCTCTCAAGTGCCAATTTTGCATCCTCACAGACCGGATCACCCGTACAGGCCTTGTGCGACAGCAAAACAGCCCTTAAGCCTTTTTCCTGAACTGGTAGCCGTTCGCCAAGACTAACCACCGTTCGATCAGAGCACCGAGAAATTTTCACATCATCTAGACGATTTTGCTGTTCTTTGGCAAGCAAAGTGCGACTGACGGTGTCTTGAGGATTATCAGGGTTCACTGGCGGAGGATTCGCGTCAACACCTAAGGTCGCTGCAATTTTTTGGATGATCTCTGGTCCACTGACGGGCTCCCAGCTGGGTACTCGCCACAAGATTTCTTTTTGGCTGACCATGACCGTCAGTGGAACGCTGAAGTTTCTAGACTCTGGCTGAAAATATTCCATCATGACCGTATGACCAGGGTCCCAAAGCGACAGGTGAGATAGCCCTTCATTATCTACCAAAGAAAGGACATCTTCGCGGGCCTCGGCCGGATCGGTGACAACACCCACCAACTCTACGACATTTTTTGCCGCAGATCCGAGCAAGCTATAATCTTGATTCACGAGGTTGCTTTGCAGATACCTGGCTTTTTGCATGCAGACAGCACAACCTTGGCTTCCAAACGTCAGTACTATATATTTCAGCTGGCGGTCACGCATGTATTGCCCAAGAGAAAGCTCAGATTGGCTCGCCAAATTTTTCAAAATCACTGCATCGGCGTTAAATGGCTTGGCTTCAGCCAAAGGCCTTCTAACTGTCACCTCTTTAGGTAAATTCGCTGCACAGTTAAAGATCGTCAAGCTTGCGCACAAGATCGCAAAGGATATTCGTCTTCGAATTCCATAAATATTTTTTGGTAACATCATTTACCCCCACACGTGGGGCAGGATGTTGAACCACCTCCGGAACCGGCAATCGCAAGGCGCTCGTTTGAACGTCTGGTTTTACCGTACGGAGCGGAAACTCGTTCAATACGCGCGTCATCCATGACGGGATGTACTAGGTATTCTTTCTCGTAGGGCCTGATAGCCCGACACGACGACGTCGCCAAACCCGTAAGAGCCAATAAAAAGGAAAAGCATCCGGAGACTGCTTTAATGCCGACATCTTTGAAATCAAACATGAAACGCACTCCTTTGTCTGTTCCGGGTAAATTAAAACTTCACGCTTCCACCGAACTCGACAGTCGTGGCTGCACCAGCTCGGTTGTGAATATAACGCGTAGCTGCCAGGTCCAAGAGCACTGGCCTTGCGGTCCCGGCCACCGTCACGTCATCAATCTCCTGAGACAGACCCGCAACATAACTATCCGCACCAAACACCAAGTGATCACCGTAGGCTCTCGTAAACTCGTCTTCCCTTGCATAACGGTAGGAAAGGCGGCTGTGTGCGTTTTTCCAAAGAGACTGTAGGTAGGCCACGGTAAACTGATTTCCAGTCAACTCGCCCACTGACATCGTCGTGTCGAGTTTGCCAAGATTGATCACCCGGGCTGCCTCGCCGTGAACGGCGCAGTCACACGAATCAATAAACTGTTTAAGTCCAACCGACCACGAGCGCAGTAGAGGGCGCTCAGAACTACTAACAACCGTATAATCACCCGAGGCAATGGTTCGAGGATTTAGGATAGCCTTTAGATTAAGACTTCCGGATGACGACTCAACACGAGGCGCTACGTTTACCGTCGCAGAGTCATAATCAAGAAATGAGTCCACAGGCCTTTCGGTTAGTGACTTGGAACCAGCAACCCCAACCCGTAACTGATCGCCTAAAAACCACTGTCCCAAAGACGCGCGTGCACTTTTAGAGCGAGTCACGGTGTCGCCAGCAACAGAGCCGCCCACCGACACCTCCGATCGCTTGGCTAGCGTGGTCAATACATCAACACCAAACGACGTCTCTCGCCTGGTGCCCTCGTCAAAATGGGTTTGCATATATTTGTCGTTATTTTCGATGGTCTCAGACTGGGCACTCAGCGACACAGATAATTGCCCGTCACCGTCGGCAAAGGCTGGAGCATCCGCACGACCAATAAACTTGGCCATGACCCTTGATTCACCGTCAGTCGAACTGAAGCGGCCAACGTGTTGATCGATCTCATGAGCCAATACTGCCGGCGAAACTAGCATGATGACCGGCAGGGATTTAACGGTCATTGAGTAGACGCAACGCAACAGATACATGCTGTGATTTTTATGCACACTGAACAATGAAGCGAGCCCTTTCCCTGGCATGCTGATAAATAAGGCGACATAGTCCTGTTTAAACTGAAAATTGCGCCTGAATTGAGAGAAGCATAAGGCAATTAATGGGTCTTATCAAGACAGTCTTGCTCAAGAAGTAATCGATATAAGAATATTTGATAGTCTCACCATCTATTTAGTTGACCGCCATAAACTGCCTCGTTAAGCTCTGGGACGAGCAAAGTATTTTATTGTGAATAGTTTGGTGCCGCCTAAAGATAGGGATTGTCTTTGGCTGCCGTAGTAGCGGCTGGGCGTCATCAACAAGAACGGATGGTGATCAAGGATGATTACACATGTTTCCGCTCCATGTTTACTGGTCGCCATGCCTAGCATGCTCGACAGTAATTTTGCGCGCACTGTTATGCTATTGGCGGAACACAATAATGAGGGAGCGGTCGGATTTGTCCTAAACAGGCCGAGCACGGTTCCGCTTAAATCCATGCTAAGTGTGATTGATCGCGAGATACCACCAGCTATCCCTGCTTGGTATGGTGGACCAATCGATACTGGCACGGCCATTATCCTTCACTCGAGAAAACCAGCCGATGGCGATACTGAAATTGGCTCCAACATCTATCTAAGCACCTCGGGCCGCGTGCTCGATTCCCTCATCGGCGAAAGCGAAGTAACCATCAGGGAAAGAGCCAACGGTCAATTGGTACATGACATTTTGAACCCATACAGGTTTTTAGTCGGTTATGCAGGATGGGGTGCTGGACAACTTGACGATGAGATCAGAGCTGGGTCCTGGCTTTTACATCCAGTAGACCAAGACATCATCTTCAATACTCCTTGGTCTGATATGTGGTCTATCATCACCACACGCATGGGAATTGGTAAGGCAGCGGCGGCGAGCGTGCCCCCGGTCGCCCACTCATCCTACCTAAACTAGACTTCAAGCCAACCCGTCTCAAAATAGTGAGGAAATCACGACTTTTTTTTGCAATCACATTGTTGATTGCGAAAGATTATATTTTTAATTCAATGATTCCAGTAAGTTAAAATATTTCTTAATGCCCCCCATAATCCGGCCGAAAACCCCCCGAAGGTTGACTCACAAGGTCAGCTAGCTGAATTTGCCACGTTTTTTGAATTTATTTTTGGAGGAACCAACTATGGAACGCCGTCGTACGGGCTTGCTGAGTTTTGTGTTCGGCAGACTCAATGGAAGTCGGTTTATTTCGGTTGCGTCAATGGCCGTGATGATGAGTGCATGCGGATCAGATTCCGATGGACGCGTCGGTTCTGGTGACGCGGGAGGTTTCGTAGGCCGCGACAAAATCGCTAAGCCACCTCGCGCTTACTATGACGCCGTTTTGGCAGATCGAATGCAACTCGCGAATTCTGGCTCGCTGAAAAAAGCGCAAGACCCAGTCCTTTGGCTTAATTTCGCCGGAGCAACAATCAGTAAGGGCACGCAGCTTGGTCAAAGCTTCCTTCCTTGTAAGAGTCAAGCCAAGATTCCTGCTGCCCAACTTCCTGCCTCCAGCCAACAAGAGATCGCAAATCTTGTGGCATCCTACTTTTCTAATGCCGGCGCTGGCGTCTCGGTAACAACAGAGCAGCCATCATCAGGCGAATATACCACGATTCATGTCGGTGGTAGCTACGCTGATCTAGGCTGTGGCTCTGCGGCCTCGCCAGCTGGTCTAGCGCCATTTGATGTTGGTAACGCAAATCCGAGTGATATTGGTTTTGTGTTCCAGCAGACAAAAGATCTCGAGTCTCTTGCAAGAACTATCGCTCACGAGGCTGGCCATACGTACGGTCTAGATCACACGAACAACAAAGATGATTTGATGTATCCATGGGATCTTCAATCGGCCGTGGGGTTTGCAACAGGAGTTGCCTCCTCCAGTGGTCTGCCACAAAATGCTGCCACAATTCTTCAAACGGCCCTGGGATCTGGTACGTCAACGCTTGCAGGTATCCCGGTTCTCCCTACGCTACCGGTGCCAGCGTTGAATCTTCCGCAAATCAACCTGCCACAAGCATTTGCAAATCTGCCTCCGCAGCTGACAGCACTCCCAGGTCTTTCAAACTTTGCAAATCTCAATAATATTCTGGGAGCAATGCCACTGGCCATCAACAGCGTCGTCGGATGCGTCATTCCAAATATCAGCGTCAATGGTCTTCCCATCAACGTCGCCCTTCAAAACACGCAAGGAGCCTTGGGACTTTTAACGGTGCTATTGAACGCCTCCATGGGGCAAAATGGTGGCCAGTTCAATATGCTTCAGCTAGTGGGTCTGATTTCTGGATTTCCTACAATGAATATTTCGCAAATCATCTCGTTAGCTGGCATCAGCCTTAACGCAACTCAGTGCTTGACACAGCTGATCCCTATAAACATACCAGGGGTGACAGCAGCTTTACCGGGTCAACTGCAAACGGGCGTCAATATCGCTCAGATTATGTCTATGACAAACGTGAACAACCCCGGTCAATTGATTGCGATGATTCCGCAGTACGCACAGGTCATTGGGGCCACATCTCAAGGAGCAAACGCACAAGCGCTGATGAGCTTGGTTTTGATGGCGGTAGCCCAGCAGTATTCTACGATTTACCCAACTCCTTAAACTATAGAGGAACAACGTGTTGCAGCACAACCGCCTGGGAACCCGGGCGGTTTTTTTTAGCCAGTGTGATACAATGGTCCAAACCGCTGAATTTATGCGATCTTTCGGGATTACTTAAAGGGCCACAACCTGAGAACCGAGCCTAACTCTATGGGGGTATTGGTATGAAGTCTCTGAATTTACTCAATTCTGTTTTAATCATGATCCTAGCTGGTTTTTACGTGTCTTGCAAAAAGCCTGATGATTCCGCCGCCAGGATAAAGACACTCGACTCAATCGCTAGTGGATCTTTGAATATCGATGACTATCAGTGTGATGGGTCTCGATCTGTCGCCATCACGGATAAGAAAATAATTTTCGACCGAAAAGATACCAAAAAACTTAGCGAAGAAAAGAAAAAAGACATCAGGAAAGCCGTTAAAGACTACTTTGCTGCTCTTCCCCCAGAAGTTGAAGAATTATTTCTTAAAATGGGCGGACAAGTCATGATAACAAATCGAACAAACGAGATTTGTTCGAGTTCATTCTACGGTAAAAATCTCGACTCATCCAAGGGCGAACAGACAGACGGTTGCTTTCATTTCGTGAGTGATCCGGGCAAAAGAAAAACACCGATCTTCGCAGTGGTGCAGTCCCCCGATGCAAAAAAGATCAGATACTACGGCCCCCAGATTTTCGGATATATGTACGCACAGTTCTACAGCCGTTTAACGATCTCTGCAGGAAAAAACGGCCTAAAGATCGACGGAACTGAACCCATGGCACTAGCCACTCTCAAGGAAGACGTCGCAAATGCCTTTTTAAGTGACATCATCTCGACCAAAAACTACAAACTTGAAGTCCTAGAGAACTTGATAGGAAAGAAATCCAACGAGGAACTAAAGGGCGATAATATTGAAAAGCCACTGGACAAACTTTCATTTCTGAAAGATGAAAGTCGCCGAAGGCAATTTCTTGACTACGTGTTTGCCAACTCGTTTCAGTCAGCTCACTGCAACGCCAAGTCTCTATCTGTCGCGAACTCAAAATTCAAAAAATCTAGCGCTCTATTCCAAAGGCTAGACGCTTCAATAAGCCAAACGTCAGCAGCGCTGACAGGCAAAGCTGTGACACAAAAAAACGGGGACAAAGATCGCAAAAAAAATGACAAAAAAGCTGAATTCGGCCTAGCTGAAGGTGATGAACTGTCACTTGCTGGCGGCGAATTTCTCTCCTCAGCCATGCCACTTGTCCAAAATATCATGGGCATGTTTGGTGGCGGCGCTGGTGGCGCAGCTGCTCCATTCACGAACCTCCTCAGTGGCGGTGGCAGCGGAGCTGGCGGTACCATGGGACTCGTCAGTAACATTATCGGCGGCGTGTTTAACATGCTCTCTGACGGTGGCTGCGACTGCGGTGACTGTGGAGGCGTCGCCGGTGGTTGCTCCGGAGGAACCTGCTCGAGCTGTGGCAGCGGCAGCTGCGGCGGTTGCTCGGGCAGCTGCCAATACGGGTAACTTCATCTGAGCTTAATTTAAGATACGGGCCTGTTCTGAACGCAGGCAGGCAGCAATATGAAATGCTAACTCAACGCTTTGAGCTCGATTAAGTCTGGGGTCACACCATGTCTCATAGCGTGTAGACAACACGTTGTCGTCTGGGCCGGCGACTCCACCTGTGCACTCCGTCACATCGTCGGCGGTCATTTCCAGATGAACGCCACCCAGGACACTGCAAAATCTACTATGAATTTCGAAAGATTCTTTGACCTCATAAACAATATCCTCAAAACGCCTGGTCTTACGGCCATCTGATGCGCGAACTGTATTGCCGTGCATAGGATCAACAATCCAAGTCACATGAATGCCCGACTGACGAATGGCATTGATCAGGTCCGGCAGAATCCTTCTAACGTCGCGAGCACCTAGCCTTGTGATCAGTGAGACTTTACCAATTTCGTTGTGAGGATTGATTTTGCTAATCACATTCAAAAGATCGAGGCACTCCACGTCACTACCAACCTTTATGCCCACAGGATTACCTATGCCCCGACAGTATTCCACGTGCGCGCCGTCTGCTTTGCGAGTTCGATCACCAATCCACACCATGTGCGTGCTCAAGTTATAGAATCGCCCCATCTCAGGCACAAATCTCGTCATCGACTCTTCATATGGCAGGAGAAGAGCCTCGTGCGATACAAAAAACTCCTTAAAGCCTGGCACAACCATCGATCCTGAGTTCTGGTCCTGGGAGCAAGACGATATGAATTCAAGTGCGTCCTTCAGACCTTGGGTGATTTGTTCAAACCGTTTGCCGTAGGCACCCTTAGTAGAGCCGATGAGCTCCCAATGATCCATCTGACTAAGATCACCGAACCCACCCCCCATCAGAAGGCGAATAAAATTTAACGTGGCGCTCGATGCATGATAGGCCTGCAGAAGTCGGCTAGGGTCTGCTTTTCTGGAATTTGCTGTTGGAGTATAACCATTGACAGACTCGCCACGAAAAATCGGCACCAAACCACCCGAGCCATCATCTTCAAGATCCACGCTTCTTGGTTTTGCGTACTGCCCCGCGATTCTACCAATTGGAACGATGGGCTTTCGACCGGCAAACCCCATCACCAGAGCCATCTGAAGTAAGATCTGCAACTTTCGACGGATCACATCCTCGCGGCAGTCTTGAAACCGCTCTGCGCAATCCCCGCCTTGCAGGATAAACCTGCGACCGAGGCCGGCATCGGCCAAATGCTGCTTCAAACCCTCAATCTCAGCGGCTCCAACAAGGCCTGGGAGGCGTTTAAGCTGCTCACCTGCCATCAGCAAGGTCTCGGCTGAACCCCAATTGGGCTGCTGCTGCGCCTCGAAGTCGCGCCAGGTATGCGGCTGCCAAAGGCCTAAGGCACCGTATTTATTGAAATTATGTATAGTTTCAGGCCGAATAGTCGTAACCTCACGCCGGTTTATTTCATAAAAAACGGGCTCCCGAAGGCCTTTCTATATACTTTTTATTGCGATCTTATGCCAGTCCTTCCATACTGTGGGCCGCCAACTGCATTTAAAGGACAACATGATCGCTGGACCCGATATTTCCGTAGTGATTTCAATGGTGGATCTTGCCTCCTTTATGCTGGCTTCAGGTCTTCTGGTCTTGGGCTTTAAGAGCAAGAAATCAAGCCTACTCGGAACGAGGATCGGGTATGGACTGTTTGCCATCGGAACGCTCAGCGCCACCGTTCACGCATTGCTTTTGGGAAACTCTGCCGTTCTACTTGCGGCCGCATTGGCCTGGGGAACAGTGATCAGTTGGTTTGTTTGGCAGGTTGAACTAGTTGGCGCATTTACGTCACCCGTTATCGCCGTGATTCTTGTCTCAGCCATTTTCTTCAGCGCAGGTGGCCACAGTTTTACATCAACCGGCTCACAACCCGCCATCAAGTTACACGTTGCCACGGCCATACTCGGGCAATCCTTTGCCATTTTAGCCTGCGGCCTAAGCCTATTATTTCTTTGGCTGGATCAGAAATTAAAGACTCGCCAGCTGGGAGCTCTTCCAGAGAAATTCCCGGCAATATCGACTCTGAGTCGCGCACTCGCCGGTACACTTTGGCTTGGCTTTATATTCATCACGCTAAGCTTACTGAGTGGATCTTTGTTCGCCCTACTCGGCATCATACCGGCTGGAACAAACATGGCGCCAAAAGTGTCATGGGCCATCCTCGTTTGGGTGTGGTATCTGGCTATTTTGGTCCTACGTGGTGTACTAGGCTATCGGCCGCATAAGGTTGCACGCATGAGTCTCGTCGGTTTTTTCCTACTTGCGTTCAGCTGGTTTGGACTACTTTTTTGGGCACCCTGGGGGAACGCATGAGAGAACTTCATCATGCACTTTCAGATTCGAAGTCCCGTGGACCAACTTTTTTTTGCGTAGGCAGTAATCACCGCACGGCGGGAATTAGTACGCGCGAGAATTTTTACCTGACCCCAGAAGAAATAAATCTTGCCATTCAAGATGCAAGTCAGCGATTTAAACTTGATGAACTGGCAATATTGTCCACATGTAATCGATGTGAAATCATCGGAGTAGCCGACAGCCCAGACAAATTACAGCCAGAGTTTCTCTATAACGTCTATCGTCACGTCCACACGAATTCTCGTGACTCAAAAGCTTTTGCCTCTGACTCTCTTAGTCAGTCTCTCTATATTTTAACCGGCATCGACGCGGTTCGACACGCATTCAAAGTCGCGGCCAGCCTTGATTCGTTGGTTCCCGGAGAAACTCAGATTACGGCCCAGTTTAAAGACGCAATAAACATCGCAAAAAACGCTGGGACTCTCGGATCGATGCTGATCCGATTGTCCCAAGAGGCACTAGGTACCGCAAAAAAAATAAGATCGAACACCGAAATTGGTCGTCACAAGGTCAGTATCGCTCATGCAGCCATCGACCTTGCGCGCCGGGCCTCGGAAGATCTGACGTCTCTCCGGTTCTTGATCATCGGAGCAGGGGAGATGGCCCGTGTGGCGGCTGAATACGCCTCGAGCTACCGGCCAAAGGAACTTATATTAGCCAATCGAACGTCTTCTAGGGCATTTGAACTATGCCAGCATTTGGGTTACGGAGAGTCCCACGGTCTAGAGAACTTACAGACTCTTATAACCAGAGCCGATGTAGTCATCACGGCCACCACCTCAGCCAACTTTATTATCCGTAAACAAGATATAATGAGCGCTGTAAAGGGTCGGGGGGATGGTCCGTTATTTTTAATCGACATCGCGCTTCCAAGAAATATTGAGCCAGAAATATCAAACGTTGATGACGTCTATCTATTTGATATTGATGACCTAAGAGATGTCGTCGAATCCCACATTGAAAAACGTCGCGAAGCACTTGCAGCTGCCGCAGACATCGTATCAGCAAGTGTGGCTAACTTTGAGCAATGGCTTTATAGCAAAGACTTCTCCCCCGTCATGTCGGCCACGTCCCACTATTTTATGGATCTTTGTAAGCGCGAGGCCGAAAAAACGTTAGCTAAAGAAATTTTTAGCGATATGTCTCCACGCCAGCACGAGGCCATTATGGCGATGCTTGAGGCCATCTCATCAAAAATGACATCAGATGTGGCTCAAACCTTGAAAAAACTCCCAGAGTCAGAGGCCCGTCAACTCGCTGACGCACTCGACGCCATCTACAAAAGAGACTAACGGGTGGCCATGATGACTGATAAACCATTCATTCTTGCGTCACGAGGAAGCCGCCTCGCATTGTGGCAAGCGCATTTTGTTGCCGAAGCGATTCGTAAAAATGGTCAGGATGTCGAGATAAAAACGTGGAAGACCACTGGCGACATCGTCCAAGATCGTTTTCTCCACGAAATCGGCGGGAAAGGTCTTTTCATAAAGGAACTAGAAGAGGCCATGCAAAAGAAGCAGGCTGATTTTGCGGTCCACAGCCTGAAAGACATGCCAGCACGAATTCCTTCAAATTTCGAATTAACAGCCGTGCTCAAGCGCCATTCTTATCGAGATGTCATTATTTTTAAAAAAGACGTGGCCAAGGCTATTGCACTTCCTGAAGGATCCTTCGTAACAAGCTCTACTTTAAAATCCCTCGGTCCACTGACCGTGGCAACATCCAGCCTTCGCCGCAAGTCTCTTTTAATGGGCAGTTGCCCCGACATCAATACGGTGCCTGTTCGCGGCAATGTCGATACCAGGCTTCATAAACTTGAACATGAACCTTGGCACGCTATTATTCTCGCCGAAGCTTCGCTCGAAAGGCTAAACATCAAGGATGTCGCTGCCTACCCTATCGATCCTACCTGGTTTATTCCTTGTGCGGGCCAAGGCGCTCTGGCTATTGAGTCTTTACGTCACAGTGCTGTTTCAAGATTTTTAACATGTCTTGAATGCCCGGAAACAAGGCTTGCCGTCGATATCGAAAGAAATGTGCTCGCCGCGCTAGGCGGTGACTGCACGATGCCGTTTGGATGTCTGGTTGTTACAGACGAGAAAGACTCTGCGAAACTATCCGCCTCTGCGATCCTTCTATCCAATAATGGACAAGCGGCTACCGCAAAAGTAGATCTACCCAAGGGCTCAAAAGACCTAAAGGCAAACTTGGAGCGTCTTTTGTTATCGGAACTGCGCGCTCAAGGCGCTAACGATATTTTAAAGGCTCTAGGCCTAAGTTTTCGGTTATAAGCCGGATGCGGGGTAATTTGTTTAATCGTTTGAAGTTTATTTAATTTCTGGTGATAATATAAATCTATGGCGTTATTAATTTGGACTAGGTCAATTGACGATTGGACGCACGACAAGCCGATACTCGATAAGCTTGACGTCGACGTTCTGCACTTGCCATGTATTATGATGGCTGGCTTGTCTGTCAAATTCCCAAAGCGAAAACCAAATATTTTTATTGCGACTAGTGGCAATGCCATTCGCTACACAGCCAGACACACGGCGCTATTGAATCTTATGCGTTCGGCGGAGGCTGTTTTCGCAATTGGTCCAGGCACGAAGGAAGCCCTGAAGGAGTTCAAAGTTAACGCGGAGGTGCCCCCCGGCGTTAACAACGCTGAAAGCCTTTCCAGATGGCTGTCATCTAATATTCGCCCAGGTAGCGACGTCGCATGGCCTTGCTCAAAAGAGCCAAGTTATGACATTGCAGAACACTTGCGAGCGTTTGACGTTCATGTTGAGCCGCTTGCCGTTTACGCGACCGAGCGCTCGCTGCACTTACCAAATGGAAAAGAACCGGAACTCGACGATATTGAGCGATACATACAGTCCCTGGAGGGTGTGGTTTGTTTTGCTAGCCCATCGGCGGTGGAGGGATTTTCAAAATCACTTCACCCCATGGACAATCGACTCAAGCACGAATTAACTGCTGTATGTATAGGCGAAACGACCGCGAACGCCTGTAAGACACTTTTTGATAAAATCATTGTATCTAAAACGTCGACAGTTGAAGACTTGGCTCAAACTGCTGCTAAGCATATATAGTTAAATATACGATAACTTTTTTGCTTGCTCCATGAGAGCCGCCTGAAAATTTGGGTGAGCTATTTTAATCATGCTTTGAATGCGCTCCGGAACGGTTTTTCCCTTGAGTTCGGCTATTCCATATTCAGTGACAACGGTATCAATATCGTTTCTTGAAACACTGACCTTAGCACCTTGCTGTAAGCTTGCCACTATCTTGCTATTGGCTCCGTCTTTCGTGGTAGACGGCATTGCAATAATACCGCGCCCACAGTCGCTTCTCTGTGCACCAATATGCGTCTCGGCCGCTCCACCCACTCCACTTAATTCGATGTGGCCTATTGATTCACTACACACTTGTCCTGTCATATCGATCTCTACAGCCGAATTGATAGAAATCATCTTATGATTTCTCCCTATACGGTAGGGATCATTCACAACCGATGCCGGGTGAATTTCCACCATGGGATTATCGCGAATAAATTCATAAAGTTGCTCTGATCCATACGCAAAAGCACCGATAATCTTTCTTGGCCAAATCGATTTGTATCGCCCCGTCACAACCCCTTGGTTATAGAGCTCCAAGACAGCGTCATTGATCATCTCAGTATGAATTCCTAGGTCCTTCTTTTGGGCAAGTTTTTTGCCGATGGCATTTGGAATACCCCCTATACCGAGCTGGAGCGTCGCTCGATCTGGAATGAGGCTTACCACGTAATCGGCGATTGAATCTTCTACCGGGCCGTAAGGCGCGGGCGTCACTTCTGGAAGCTTTTTATCACTCATGATGAACGCGTCAACTTCGTCCAAAGAGACTTCAGTTGCGCCGTGGGTTGCAGGCATGTGCGGGTTAATTTCCAAAACAACTTTCCTGGAGACTCGAAGCACTTCTGATTCATAACAATTGGATGTACCAAGTGTGACAAAGCCTCTGTTGTCGGGCATCGAACACGACCCCCAGAAAACATCAACACCACCAGGTCTTGATGTGATATGTCTAGACCACTGAGATAAATGCTGGGGCATATAGTGCACGAACCCTCGGCCTTGAAGCTTTCGTGCTGCCGCCGAGAAGAACATGATCACGATTTCCAGATAACGGCTCATTTTGTCGTCAGACAAGACCGGCCATGCAGTGCTAGGATTTGCGCAAAAAACGCGAATTAACTCCTCTGGACGATGCGAACCAGGGGCGCTCGCTAGTCCCAAGATATGCTCTCGAAGGCCGGCCCAGAAAATCTGGGGCTCTGCGGCGGCCATTGATGTAACAACAGTAGCGCCTGGCGAGACAAGCGCAAATGCATCCGCTGCCGATACGCACTGAATGGGAAACGATTTACTGATCAAATGACTGAAGGCCCCTTAGACGTTATAAATATATTTCTTATTTAATTTTACGTCTGGACTTAAGCTTAGGAGAACTGGGCAACTATTGCCGACCTCCTCAAGCACGCGGCGTTGATCGTCAGTCAAACTTTTTGGCATAAAAACATTAATATCCAGTGCAGAAACACGACGAGGTGGGACAGGGGCCATGTGCTTTTCGATGTCACAAGACATGCCGGTAAGATTAATTCCATTCTTTTTTGCATAGATCGCCATGATGGTCATGACGCATGACCCTGCAGCTGTAGCCAGCAGATCCGTTGGGCTAAAGCTCTTCCCTTCGCCACCATTATCCAAAGGCGGATCTGTCATGATCTTGACGTGGGACAGTTCATGCGTCATGCTTGTATTAAGGCCCCCAAGAAACGTTCCTGTAATTTTTACGCCCATGTTTTGAATCTCCTCGTCCGCCGTTGTTATTGACCTTGCATCAACCGCGCCAGCCCAAACTCATGCTCCACCTGCAACGATTCGCGACTTCTTTTTAAAACCCAACGTTATTTCATGCAAACCAATTTTGAAAAAGCGCTCGATCGAGCTGGGTAACGCAAGACAAGCTCTCATCAAAACCCGAATCAGCAAGGCGATAACCATCGATAATTATAATAAAAAACGAGATTTGAACCCATTGAACCGCCGCACCTCTTCGGTTTGCGGCGATTTTGTTCCGCCACCAAATCTTGCAACCCCTGATAACGGCTAAAGTCTTGCGGAAAACATCCGAACAAAAGCAAATCATAAATGGCTCGGAGGCTTGGCAGTTAATGGCGGTTCGCCAATTAAACGTGAAGACAGTAAGTAGACCCTCGTCTGATTACTCCCACTTTTCTAGCATCGATGGCTCTCACCCCTGGCAGACTGAGGTGCCAGGATCACATGTGCTTTATCGCGCCAGACAGCGCAAAGGCGGCAAAGTCGCGTGGTTTAATTTTGATTTAGCCATCGAGATGGGACTACTATCTCCGACCCACCCGCATGCCATGAACCCACAGCTCGAAGCTCAACTCCTTGATACATTCGCGATACAGATTATCAATGAGTACGACCTAATGAACGGGGTGAAAATTCCGGCATCAGAAATAAAACCTAAGCACTACATGGCGACTCGCTACCTGCAGCTGCAGCACCCGGGAAAGACGGGCATCACTAGTGGTGATGGCAGAAGCCTGTGGAACGGCGTTTGGAAAGGCAAAGGAAAGACATGGGATATCACTAGTTGCGGTACAGGCGCTACTTGCCTAAGTCCAGCAACCCATATTTTCAAAAAATTCTTCCAAACGGGAGACCCCTCCATTAGTTATGGATGTGGATACAGTGATCTTGATGACGGCGTCACCGGCGCTATTTTTTCTGAAATTATGCATCGCAACAGCATCCCGACCGAGAGAATCCTTTGCGTCATAGAATTTCCAGGTAATTTGAGTATCAATGTTCGAGCCGGCACGAACCTACTTAGGCCGAGCCACTTTTTCAACCATCTTAAGCAATCCAACCTGCCGCGTCTCAAAGCCGCCGTGGACTTCTTCATAAACCGAGAGCTAGCCAATGGCGAATGGGCACCGCTTGGTAAGACTGAGAACAGATACAAAAGATTATTATGCGAGGTCAGCAACACATTCGCCGAGATGGCCGCTCGTTTTGAATCCGAATATATTTTCTGTTGGCTCGCTTGGGACGGTGACAATATCCTGGCCAATGGCGGCATTATCGACTACGGCTCAATCCGACAATTTGGCTTATTTCATCATGAGTATAAATTTGACGACGTCGATCGATGGTCCACGACACTGACAGAGCAAAGAGCTCAAGCCCGCTACCTGGTACAAACATTTGCCCAAATAGAACACTACATTAACACTGGCAAAAAACTCGAAATTGCCCGCTTCCGCAACCACCCAGAAGTAAGGCGATTTGATCAAACGTTTATCGTTGCCAAACGTCGTCTGCTTCTTGAAAAAGTTGGTCTTCCTCGCCACGAAGCAGAGCTTGTACTCTCCAAAGCCCCAAAAATCGTCAAAAATTTCGAGCAAAATTTCAGCTGGTGGGAAAGAAAAACAAAGCAAAAAAAGCATTACCGCGTTGCCGATGGCATTACAAAAGACGCTCTTTATTCAATGCGAGACATACTAAGAATTCTCCCGAAGTGTCTCCACGAAAAATGGGCACATATCCCTGTCAAAGACTTCATGCGGGCTATTGCGTCGAGTTTTTGCGCAAGCAACGACATGCGTCCGACAATGCTTCGAAGAGTCTGGGCTCAACGCTTTCAGACATCCTACATGGAAGTAATTGAAGCAACCGCGAGATTGACTGACTCTAGACTAGAAAACGTCATTGGAAAGGTGTCGGCGCGCTCAGCCGTTATTAACCGTAGTGACCGCATCACTGGGGACGCCATCTGTAATGTCGGCGACAAGATCCTGAAGAATCGCAAGCAAATGGAGAGACGAGAGATATTCTCAGTCATTGAATCCTTCATCGAAGAACAAGTTTTGGTACCCGATATAAGACTAAAACAAGTTCGTCGGCCTACGATCGGCGCAAAATCCCAAAATCAAGACGGCAAAGCAAGCGAACACGCGAAGAATAATTCTAAAAAGATCTCTGGCCGCAGCGAATCTATCCTCAAAGCCCTCGGGAAAGTTGTTCGTGACTTCCGTTACGGACTGTAGGGTTTACGGCAATGAAGCTTGTTCTCTACAGTGGTTACGCCGAGGCTAATGAACCAATCGATAGAGCCGCGCTTCGATTGACCGGTAAGAAAAACCCACGATTCGTCTTCATTCCGTCTGCTAATCACGTACCTGAATTTGAATACGAGTATGTAAAAGATACTTACGGCGCACTAGGCGTGACAAATATCGCGCAACTGAACCTCGATCGTCCTTACTCGTTGAACGACGCAGAAAAAATCATAAAATCCGCAGATATCATTTACCTGAGCGGCGGTAATACATTTTACTTTCTGAAATCGATTCGACGAAATCACTTCGATAGACTTCTGCTAAAATTTGTACACAGCGGCGGCGTTCTCGCTGGTCTATCGGCCGGAGCTATCATTATGACTCCCTCGATTGCTACGGCAAGCTATCCAAAATTCGACCGAGATGAAAACACCGTCGGCATTCGCAATCTTGATGCGCTAGGTCTTGTAAACTTCGACTTCTTTCCCCACTATAATCACGAGCCAGAGTATGCCAGAGAGCTGAGAAAACAAAGCGCACTCATAAAACGTCCCATTTACGGCGTCAGCGACGGAGGCGGCATAATCGTGGAAAACGGCCGACTCAGCTTTTTCGGGAATGTTTGGGGACACGTCGACGGAAAACAATTTGAGGTTCACGTCCCAACTCATAAAAAGCGCCAAAAAAAGCACTGAGATTATAACTATTTATCATTATAAAAGCCCACCCCAGAGTTCGACTTGCACGTTCCTTGAACAATAGGTATACCCACGACCTAATCCGTCAGGAAATTCGGCACTTTAAACCCTTTAATTGTGATCGAATCGAAGCAAACAAACTTTGGAGATACGGTATGCGAGCTGATGTTGAGCTACTTGCGCCAGCAGGCAACCTTGAGAAATTAAAGACAGTCCTTAGGTATGGCGCTGATGCCGCCTACCTTGGCGGGAAAGCTTTTAACCTTCGAGCCGGCTCGTCAAACTTTTCCATGGATTCTTTGCGCGAGGGAGTTGCCTACGCTCACGAGCTCGGCAAGCGCGTTTACGTCACTCTCAACATTATTGCCCATAATCGCGATGTTAAAGGACTCCCTAACTTCATCAAGTTTCTTGAAGAAGTGAAAGTCGATGCTGTGATCGTGGCCGACATTGGCATCATGTCCCTGGTCCGAGAGCACTCATCTTTGCCAATTCACGTTTCAACACAGGCATCTACAGCCAATTGGATGACAGCAAAAGCGTTCAAAGACATGGGGGCAAAGCGGGTCGTTTTGGCCAGGGAACTCGGTCTCGATGAAATCAAGTCCATAAAGGATAAGGTTCCGGAACTTGAATTAGAGGTCTTTGTACATGGCGCCATGTGTATGACATATTCTGGACGATGCACCATGTCTAGTTACATGACTCAACGCGATTCCAATCACGGCATGTGTGCAAACAGCTGCAGATGGAAATACGCTTTAGTCGAAGAGAAGCGCCCGGGTGTCTACTACCCCGTGTACGAGGACGAAACGGGGAATTACCTCTATAACTCAAAAGATCTGTGTACGATTGATTTCTTGGATAAGATCATTGAGGCAGGAGTTTCAGGGCTGAAAATTGAAGGACGTAATCGCGGCATCCTTTATGGCGCAACCACCGTCAATGCTTACCGCGCAGCCCTCGATAGCTATATTACCGGTGACTTCAAGGTTTCAAATGACTGCATCAATGAGCTAGAAACCTACCGTCATCGTGGCTACACCACGGGATTTTTCTTCGGCAAACTTGACCGCCACGCTCAACGGTTGGACGGAAAAAGTGACGAAAACTACGTGTTAGCTGGCGTGGTGAAGGATGTTATCGGACCAGGTCATTATTTAATAACTGCCCGAAATAAGTTTTTAGCGGAACAGGAAATAGAGGCCGTTCGCCCAGGTGTACTCACGAAGACGAGAGTTAAAGCTATTAATCTTGCCAACCCGCAGAACAACAGTCTATCGCCGGATACAAAGCCAGGTTACGACTATTTGGTCACACTTGATGCGCCGCTTCAACCCGGCGACTTACTTCGCGTACGTAGTAGCGAACACGATCTGGAAGAAAATTGATTCGTAATCATTTACAGTATTTTGGTTGCGGTTAACAGCGCGACGATAATACCCATAATTGATTCCCCAGCAATGATGCCGCTTGCCACAGGGACAATATAGCTGGTCGCCTGCTTCGCATTGGCTTTCTCAAGTGCCAGTGCGATCAAAGCACCAATAAACATTCCAAGACTATTGAAGAACGGGATAACCATGGCGAGGCCAAGCCCGGTGGCCGACGGCATAAACTTTCGAAGATTTTCTGGCGTAAACCGCTCGAGAACCGGCAAAATAATTCCAAGTAAACCGCCCGCTACGATGCCCCACTGCGCCGTGACGTGCAGCGCCCCAACTCCCTTTGCCAAAAGATCCGCCACGGCTTTCCACGTCTGGGCGGCTGGCGCCGGCCATTGATCAGTCCCTAAAGATGCAGCATCAGGAACCAAAAGATAAAAGGCAGGGACAACAACAAGCGTGCCAGCAAAGATACCGAGAAACTGGGCAATAAACTGTTTTCTAGGGTTAGCTCCAAGCAGGTAACCGCTCTTCAAATCAACCAAAAGATCCGCCGCTGATCCAGCTGCACCAGCCGTCACTGCGGCTGTCATGAGGTTAGCAGAGACGTTCGCTGGAGCCAAAGCACCAAATGATAGCTGAGTCACTTTACCCATAGCTCCGATCGGTGTGATGTCAGATTCTCCAGTGGCACGGCAAGCAACAATCCCCAAAAAGAATGTCAACACTACGGCCAGCATTCCCATCCAGATAGTGGTATCAAAATACAGATACAAAACGCCTATGCAACCAGCACCCGACACAAGTGCACCAAGGATAAACCACGACGCTGGAACCTCAATCTTTTCCATCGGGTCAGACTCATCTCGATGACTTTTTGAAAGAACCTTCGTCACCCCAGACAAGGCCCTGACAACCGTACGCCACTGCATTGCAAAAGCCGTAAGACCACTCGTCACCATGAGCGACGCTCCAGCCCAAGTGCTCCAACCAACTATGGCCCTGTATCCCAGATTTTCTGCACTGATTGCACCTAAGTCCACCATCCATGGCGCCAGAATCAAATAGTTAATACAAGCCCCCATCATTAAAGACCACGCCACCCGCCACCCAATAATGGACCCAGCCGCGATCATGATGGTGCTCATTTCAAAATTAATTGTCCATTTTGACAGAGCGTGACCATGAAAGACGCCTGGAAAATTTAGATGCCCCGGGATTGAGAGTGGGCGTCCCACGTCACGAAGCCACGCGACCACTGCCCCAACAAGACCCGCTATCCCGAGTGCTCTCGCCTTACTGCTCGCCTCTTTACCCTCAGCATGCAGACTTCGCAATGTTTCGGCAGCAGCAATGCCACTCGGGAACTTTAGCTGCTCGATGTTAATCATTTGGCGTTTTAAAGGAACGGCCATAAAGACACCTAGAGCAGCCAAAAAAATCGTCCACAGCGTTAAGACCGGCCATGACATGTGGCTTCCAGTTACCATAAGGTATGCAGCGATGGCTGACACCATCGTGCCGCCGGTGGAATAACCGGCAGATGATGCCGTCGACTGCATGCAGTTGTTTTCAAGAATACTCATCTCTGTTTTAAACAAAAATGGAAGAAGTGTATGAAGCGTCTTCCAAATCGCAAAAGACAGAATACAAGCGGTAATGGCAACTCCCAAGCCCCAGCCGGTTTTTAATCCAACATACAAGTTTGAAAGTGACATAAAGCCGCCGAGCAATGATCCCATTACTACGGCGCGCACCGTCAATTGGGGGACTTTGTCACCTTGATAGGTATTTTTAAACCAGTGAAGCTCGGGGTTGCTCTGTGACGAAAGATTCTTTGATTCGAGTTCGATCTTTTGCATAAACCCTTTACGCTGGCTACGAAGTTAATTTTTAGAAATGACTTAGTGGCAGTTACCAGTCGAGGATGTACGCAAACATGAGCGGCGCCACAATCGACGCGTCAGACTCGACGATAAACCGAGGCGTTGTTATCGCTAATTTGCCCCAAGTTATTTTTTCATTTGGGACTGCACCCGAGTAACTTCCATAAGACGTGGTTGAGTCACTGATCTGGCAGAAATAACTCCACTTAGGCACATCCATTTCCATGTCTTGCTCTATCATCGGGACGACGCAGATAGGAAAATCTCCTGCAATACCACCGCCGATTTGGAAAAAACCGATTCCCGTCTTGCCGCAGTTTTTCACATAGTAATCGCAAAGATAGATCATATAGTCGATACCGCTCTTGAGGGCTGATCGTTTGATTTTGCCCTCCATCACCCTACCCGCAAAAATATTACCGGTCGTGGAATCTTCCCATCCGGGAACAATAATCGGCAGGTTTTTTTCGCACGCAGCCACGAGCCAGGAATTTTTGGGATCAATTTGATAATACTGCTTCAGTAGGCCGCGCTTAATAATTTGATACATGTACTCGTGGGGAAAGTAACTCTCGCCCTTGTCGGAGGCCTCTTGCCATACCTGCATAATCGCGCCCTCCAACCGGCGAATCGCTTCGCCCTCCGGAATACACGTGTCGGTCACCCGGTTCAAATGCCTGTCGAGCAAGGCCTGCTCTGCTTCGTCGCTAAGGTTGCGGTAATTAGGAACACGCTCATAGAACTCATGGGCTATGAGATTGTAGATATCTTCCTCTAAATTCGCCCCCGTGCAGGAGATCGCATGGACTTTACCCTGCCGAATCATTTCTGCGAGACTAAGACCCAGTTCAGCTGTGCTCATTGCACCTGCAAGGGTAACCATCATTTTTTGGCCCGACGCGATATGTGCCTTATATGCCCTGGCAGCATCTTTCATCGCTGCCGCATTAAAGTGTCGGTAATGATGCTCAATAAAAGAGGAAATCGGACCCATGGCTTGGATGTCTTCCTTTGTTCAAGAGAATAAATGTAACAACGACCACCCTGATATATACGGTTGGTCGCTCAGATGCCACATTTTCTTGAAAAATCCGGGCCCTTTTAGCCTGCCAGGGTTAGGTTCCGCGGCTTGGCTGGGGGCTGTCTCCAGCAAAGAATTCAGACATGCGATCATTGAGCCAACGATGAATTCTTGAAAAGTCCCCAAATCTTGTGTGCTTCCCCTCGGCTCCTAGAAACACCATGACAACCGTTGAGTTATCCACCAGGCGATTAAGAACCGAAAAACAATAGCGCGCGATGTCCGTGTAACCGGTCTTGCCTGCGATGACATCTACACCCTTCCTGCCAATTAGCAAATCCGTGTTACCTAAGCTTATTTTCTGGCCCCGACCATTGCGCCAGCCGGTGATCACGTCGCGCTTGGTCTGCATAATCTCACTTAAAATCGGGAATCTCGAAGCCTCCAGTACGACTTTAGTGTATTCCCGCGCCGTTGAAACGTTGTATTGGGACAAGCCATTGGGCTCTGTAAAGCTTGTATCTTTGAGCCCCAAATCCGTGGCCTTTCGGTTCATGTGCATCGCAAATTCCTGGAGTCTCATACCGCAACTATCCATCAGCGCGGGCATCGCACGATTATCGCTACGCATCAGTGCCGCCTTGAGCAGATCCAAGTTGGAGTAACTCCAATTGGTCGTAAGCTTGCTTTTATCCCCGCCTTTGGCCAGAAATCGATTCTCAGCATTCATCTGATGAAGCGCATCAAGCTTAACGTGTTGACACTGCTCCATAAAGACAATGGCACTCATTAACTTGGAAAGGCTAGCGACAGGACGAACCTCATCGGCCCGTTTTTCGAAGAGAATCTGCCCTACTGGAACTGATACGACAATAGCACTTGCCGACGCGACTTTGGGCGGCCTTTGCTCGCCACTTTTAGCAAAGGCGAGGCCTGAGCCCCCAAAAGCCAAAAAAGCTAGTGACGGGGCCATGATAGCGGCTACAACATAAGCTTTAATCTTCATCGAAAGTCCCTCGATTCGTTCCGCGGGCGCTTCATAAAGGGTTATCGGCATGGCACATCCCCGCTTTAACCCTACTAAAACGCCTGTATTACTTCATTTTTTTTCCAATGTTTTCTCGAGGTTACTAATTCGTTCCTCGAGGGATTTCAAGCGACGAACCGCCGCAACCTCGCGCCTCCACTGATTTGCAGGAACCGCAGGAAACCCCATGTATTCGCCGGACTCACGAAGAGACTTCGTCACCCCAGCCAGCGCCCCAATTTTTGTGTTATCTGCAATTGACACATTATTACTCACACTGGTGGATCCTGCAAGCACAACTCGCTCACCAAGCTTGGCACTACCGCCGACACCAGCCCCCGCGCAAAGAATCCCATGGGCGCCAATCTTGGCACCGTGTCCAACGTGTACACTACTATCTAACTTCGTACCCCGTCCGATCACAGTCTCCCCAAATGCGGCGCGATCGACTGTGCATCCGGCCCCAATCTCAACATCATCCTCGATCCGAACGATGCCGACCTGAGGAATCTTAGCATTACCCGACTCACCCGGAGCGAAACCAAAACCGTCGGCTCCAATGGTCGTATTCCCATGAATTAAAACACGTTCACCGATCATGCACGCGTCTTCAACCACGACGTTTGCTCTCAGAACAGACTGAGATCCAATGTGAACGTTACGTCCTATATGGACCGAAGGGAACAAAACGCAGTTGTCGCCAATAACTGCACCCTCCGAGACGTGGGCGAACGGGTATATCGTGACCCCTGAACCAATCTTTGCGGATGGGCTGACAAAAGCTAGGGCATCGATTAATCCCGATTCCTTCCGAGGCATGACAAACATTTGAAACGCCATCGCAAACGCCCAATAAGGATTTTTATGAACCAACTGGGGCCTTGAGCAACTATCCATGAAACTTCCAACAATGACGGCAGCCGCCTTTGTTTCAGCGGCAAACTTCGCATAGTCAGCATTAACTAAAAACGTTAAATCAACGGAAGATGCGCGGTCGATAGGGGCCACACTCTCGACGAACGAGTCAGCATGACAGCCCTTAGGCAAATGCAATTGGGCCCCGATTCTGCTGGCGAGGTCTTGAAGAGAAATTTTCATTTTTTCGCAAACTCCGTGGCCAGCCGGGACGCCAGACCGATGTAATTGGATGGGGTCCAGGCTTTCATGGTGCTACGGACGTCCAAAGGAATTTCACCGCAGTTATCGATTGCAACGTGAATCATATCTTTTGTCACAACACCGGAACCCCGGGTTGCTGTTTTGAGCTTTTCGTAGGCGTCCACAATCCCGTATCGTCGCATCACGGTCTGGACTGGCTCCGCCAGCACCTCCCATGCATCTGCAAGATCATTTTGGATAACGGATTTATTGACGGCAACCCGTTTTAAACCTCTAAGAATACTCGAGTAACCTAACACGGAGTGCCCAACTCCCGTCCCGGTGGCTCTAAGAACTGTTGAATCCGAGAGGTCTCGTTGCCAACGGCTAATCGGCAGCTTTTCTGCAAAATGCCGCAAGATGCTGTTTGCTAAGCCAAGATTACCTTCCGCATTCTCGAAGTATATCGGATTAACTTTGTGCGGCATCGTGCTCGACCCGACTTCACCCTCAAGCGCTTTCTGAGCAAAATAACCCAGCGAAATATAGCCCCACATATCCCTGCAGAAACCAATCAGAATTGAGTTTAGCAGGTTCACGGTTTGCATGTATTCCACGAGTGAATCATGACTTTCAATCTGGGTGGTTAAAGGATTCCACACGAGTTGCAAACGATCTTCTATAAATACCTTGGATACAGCCACCCAATCCACATGAGGACAAGCTGCCTGATGGGCGTTGTAATTGCCCACAGCACCATTAAACTTGCTCAGAATTGGCTGCTTTTTTAATGCGCCAATTTGTCGGCTAATTCGGTAGGCAAAGACAGCCATTTCTTTACCAAGCGTCGTCGGAGTCGCTGTTTGGCCATGCGTTCTAGACAGCATCGGAGTACTCGATTCATGTTCCGCGAGTGCCGCTAACTGAGAATGAAGATCAGACAGCACAGGAATCAAGATGTCGCTGCGCAAGTCTCTCAGCATTAGGCCGTAGGCGGCATTATTGATGTCTTCACTCGTACAGGCAAAATGGATATGGGCGAGAGTCTTGTCATCGGCGCCAGCGTCCGCTAACCGGCGACGCAACCAGTACTCAACTGCTTTGACGTCATGGTTGGTGTCTTTTTCGATATCTTTGATTTCAATGGCTGCTTCGGCAGGAAGTGTCCCGGCCGATATAGCCATCAGCTCTTTCTGGACCCTGGGCGCAAGCAAAAGACCGATATCTTTGAAGCTCGCCAGGTGAAGCAACCAATGGGCCTCAACCCTAAGGCGGTAGCCTATTAAAGCACCCTCACTAACGACGGACGATAAATCCTCAAGTTGGGCATAGTAACGTCCATCCAGAGGACTTATCGCGTTGATTTTTTGACTATCCAAGCGGACGCTCCCTTGAAAATTGCTGGCAGGACTATTTGGCTGAAATTTTCATAAATGAGCGAAGCCCTAACCACCTGCCAGCCAAATGAATCGACCGAGCCACCATAGTCAAATTTTCTCCTATGAACGAGAGAAATTCGGCCTATTCTGATTACTTTTTAATCACTTTGTTAAATTCTAAATGACGGAGCATCTAGGGCTTGAATAAAGGCGACCGCAACTTTAGAAATTGTGTAGGCTGACAATTTGGTGAATTAACTAAATCGCTTCAATCGTTTTCATTTATCTGCATGAGGGCCGCTAAATCCATGAGTCAAGTGAACGTTGTCGTGGGCGCGCAATGGGGCGACGAAGGCAAGGGCAAATGGGTTGACGTCCTTGCCGAAAAAACTGACATCGTTGTTAGATATCAGGGCGGTAATAATGCCGGGCATACGATATGGATTGGTGGCGTCAAGTATGTGCTTCACCAGATCCCAAGCGGGGTTTTTCAAAAAAACCTCATCTCTGCTATGGCGGCAGGGGTCGTGATTCACCCCGTCGGATTAGTTAATGAGATAAGAAAAATGACGTCTGCTTCGACTGATTCCAGAGTTATTCCTGTGAAAATTACTCCGGAAAACCTTTGGATTTCTGCCCGCGCTCATGTCATCACTCCTTGGCACATTCACCTGGATGGCGCGCGAGAATCAAAGTCCTCGACGCCCATAGGCACGACAAAAAGAGGCATCGGACCAACCTATTCCGAAAAAGCCAGTCGCACTGGATTAAGAATGGGACACTATATCGATGACAAGGCGAGGACCACTTGGATAGACGACATGGCGGCGTCCGATCCTGCTTTCAAAAGACACTACGAATCAGAAAAAGCCACTTGGGATGAATTTCACTTATCTGCTCCACAGATTGCACCGTTCGTTTGTGACGCGGAAACTAGACTAAGACAGCACTTGCGGGCGGGGAAACGACTTTTACTAGAAGGCGCACAAGGCACACTTCTCGACTTGGACCATGGAACATATCCGTTCGTAACTTCTAGCAGCACGGCAGCTGCTGGAGCTTGCAGCAGTATTGGCCTGTCACCCAAAGCTGTCACCAATGTATATGGAATTGCTAAAGCGTATGTCACACGAGTCGGTAGTGGTCCATTCCCCACCGAATTACACGACGACGTTGGCGCAGATATCGCAAAAAAAGGAAATGAATTCGGCGCCACAACTGGCAGACCGAGACGCTGCGGGTGGTTTGATGCCGTTGCATTTCGCTACAGCGCTGCGGTCAATGGATTCGACGGCGTGATTATAAACAAAATGGATATATTGACAGGCTTAAAGGAATTAAAAATTTGCGTCAAGTATAAGCACCCGGAACTTGGCGAAATCGACGACTTCCCATGGGACGCAAATGTTTTGGCAAAATGTGAGCCTGTCTACATCACGCTGCCTGGGTGGTCGGAAGACATGCCTAAGTCGGGATCCATCGATCAAATTCCAACCAATGCAAAAAACTACCTCTTGGCATTAGAGCGACACACAAACACCCGGATCATGTGGGTCGGTACTGGACCGGGTCGGGAAGAAATGCTTACGCGCTAAAGGCTTCCTTTAGCCGATACGCATCAAACGTCACTTCAAAGGGGTTGTCCTAGCTTTGCTGGGGCCTGACTTCGACCAACAATTCCAGTCAGCAAAAACAGTGTGAACGCATAGGGAAGAACCTGAATCAGCTGATTCGGTATAACTCCTAACACTGGTAATGATACACCCTGTAGACGCATCTGAAGAACATCCGATGCGCCGAAAAACAGGCATGCCAATAACGTCTCCTTAGGTCTCCATTTACCGAGAATCAACGCTGCCAGGGCCATAAAACCCCGTCCAGCCGTCATATTGCGAGTATAACTGGACGACAGACTGACTGACAACGCCGCGCCACCTATTGCTGCCAGAACACCACTTATGCAAACTGCAAACCATCGTAATCGAACAACGCTTACGCCAACGGACTTGAGAGCCTCCGGCTTCTCACCGGCAAACGATAACCATAATCCTAGCGCTGTGCGCTTGAACAGCGACACTGTAAGCAACGCAATTGTCAGGGCGAAAATCACGGGAAACCAGCTGGGCAAGCGCTCTGCTATATCTAAAACAGGCGTGGACGCGCTGGAGCCAAAAACCCCTTTGGATATTATGGGTATTCCACCCCAGGCTAGCATATTAATGACCGTACCAGCGATGATCTGATCAACCTTTAACGTAATGACCAGAAAGCCATAAAACACGGCACAAAATAGGCCCGTGACACTTGCTAGAATCATACCATGCGCGCCTGATCCAAGCAGACTGGCAAAGGAAGCCGCCGAAAAAGCGCCGGCCAACATAAATCCTTCTAACGAGATCTGAATGACACCACTTCTCTCGCTGTAAAGACCTGCTAGAGCTGCAAACACAAGTGGTGAACTACATCGCAGGACTGCAAACGTCAGATCCAATATTCCTGAAAAGTCCGTCATGCGTGTAACCCACTTAAAAATCTCGCCCTCAACAGTCGCAGCAAAGGCGGAACGCTCACGACTGACAACACAATAAGCGCCTCAATCACCTGAGCCACATCTCTCCCAACTTTAGTCGACTCAATGTCAAGAAGCATCGATCCATGATGGAGGCTGGCGAACAAAAAGGCCGCTAAAACTAATCCTAAAGGTCGCCCGCGACCAAGCAACGCGACCGGGATACCAAGGAAACCGAAACCATCACTAATCTCTAGTCGAAAGCGCCAAGACTCACCAAGCACCATCACAGCTCCGGCAATCCCGCACATCGAACTACCCACGGTAAACACCCAAAACATCGCTAAATTTGAGTTGTAACCTGCCGTGGCAGCAGCAGCGGGTGACTGCCGAATAGCCTTCACTTGAAAACCCCAGCGCGTCTTGTCTAAAAAAATCCAGAACAGAAAAATCACACATAAAGACAGAAGTATGACCATGGTCGCGGGCGCCCCGTCAAACATGGAAAATCTTACGAGCTGGTAGTTTGATTTGATCGTGTTCGTTTCCGGAATCTGGCTGTCACTAGCTTGAAAAAAGGCAATAACGAGCCAACTGGTTATTCCTGCGGCGATAAAGTTTAGCATAATACTACTAATGACTTCGTGACCGCCTTTAAAAGACCTGATAGCTGCAGAAAATCCACCCCACAACCCGGCAGCCAAAATGGCAGCGGTCATCGCCAAAATAATTGACAATCCGCTGGACCACGTTGACGGACCATACGCACCAACTAACCCAGCAGCAAAAGCACCCACCAAGGTTTGGCCCTCTGCGCCTATGTTGAAATTCCCACACTGCAGAGGAAGAGCGACGGCAAGTCCTGTGCAAAGCAAAATAGTTGTAAAATAGATGACCATCCCTACATCATAAGAAGTGCCAAAAGCCCCTTCAAAAATGATCTTAATTACATGCAGGGGGCTCTCACCTACACTCCATGCCACAACGCCCCCACATCCAAGCCCCACCAATAGCGCGGAGACCACCCATAGCAATTCAACAAACCCGTTTGTAATTAAACTATTTTTTTTTGATGGCTGACTCAGGATGGATGCCCCCCACCCATAGCACGCCCTATGGCCCTTTCAGAAAAATCAGCCCGTTTGTACTCGGCGACAATAGACCTTTGAAACATCACACAAATTCGGTCAGATAGGGCCATCAGCTCGTCTAGCTGCGAAGAAATGAGCAAAATAGCCGCGCCCTCGTCTCGAAACCTAAGAATCTCGCGATGAATGCGTTCAATCGATCCTACATCAACACCACGAGTTGGTTCTCCGCAAATGATGAGCTTTGGCCGCCTAGTAAGCTCTCTGGCCATGACAAACTTCTGTTGATTACCGCCGGAGAAACTTCCTATGACCCTGTCGGGATCATTAGGGCGTACATCAAACTCATCTAGCCTAGAAGCAAGCTTAGACCTGGCCTCACTTCGACGAAGAAATAAATTACGAGGAAACGCCGATGCTGCAAATTCATAATCATGCCCAAGCATGTCATTTTCTACAAGATTTTCGTCCGATAAAACTGCCTCCAAAAGTCTATCAGACGGTATTATGCCAACCGGACCCCGTCGAAATTGGGACCTGGACATATCTCGGGCATCTTTTTGAAACAGTTTAAAACTGCCGCTATCCACGTAATTTCTTTTCCGGTACTCGCTTGGACCACAGATGAAATTCACTAGTTCCAGCTGACCGCTACCCTCAACTCCGGCTAATCCGACAATTTCATGACTTTTCACATTCAGGTTTATGTCTTCTAGAAGCCTTAAATTTGACCTTGAGCGCGCTGAAAGATTCTCTACGTGTACAACGGCTTCCGTAGGCTCCACTAATAATCGGGGCAATGCTTCCGACAATACATGCCTTCCCACCATGCGGTCTGCCATGTCTTGAATTGTGAGTTCAGAGATGTCACGGGTCTCTACTGATCGGCCTCGTCGAAAGATTGTGACCTGATCAGCCACTTCTTTTACTTCCTTTAATTTGTGCGTGATGACAATAATTGTTTTGCCGCGGCCTGCCAGCTTTTTCAAAAGCTTCTGGAATTTCTCTATCTCGGGCGGGGGCAGCACAGCAGTTGGCTCATCAAATATCATGACGTCAGCGCCAGCCCAAACCAGCTTCATAATTTCCAATTGCTGTTGAATTCCCACGGGAAGACCACCAACGAGACTGCCCCAGGGGATATCGAAACCTAATTCTTCGCCTAACGTCACAAGGCGTCGTGCTGCAGATTCTCGGTCAATCATTCTGAATCCCGAAAGAATACCGCCCGTCGAATTCTCTCCAAATTCACTTCCGAGCAAAACATTATCGAGAGCGGAATGCGACTGCGACAGCATAAAATGCTGATGCACCATGCCAACACCATGAGCTAGGGCGCCCTTTGGTCCGGACCAAGGCTTTGGACATCCGTTAAACAAAATCTCCCCACTAGTTACCTTTTCGAGACCAAAAAGCAGCTTCATGGCCGTGGTTTTCCCTGCGCCATTCTCGCCTATAATTGCGTGGATTTGCCCCTTCGCCACACGAAAAGAAAGATTGTCATTAGCCAGAATGTTCGCGTACCTTTTCGAGACATTTTTGAACTCGATCATGGCCTGCTCATTTGTTTTTAGAGAACCAGTCATCTCGCTTTACTTTGCTCTAAAATAGTAATCTGGAACTTTGATTGAGCCATTGATGATGCCTGCTTTAATTAAGTCGGCTTGCTTCAGCATGTCGTCCGTCAATAGCGCCCGGTTATTTTGATCCACGGCCATCTCTATACCGCCTGAACTAAATCCATGAAAGACGGTCTCGCCGCCTCGCAACATCTTATCAACAGCCAATTTTATTGCGTCAAACACTCCGACATCAACGGCCTTTACCAGACTAGTTAACACTCTTCCCGGTTTAACGCCGTTTTGATTGCTATCAACGCCAATCGCCAGAAATTTCTTCTCCTCGGCCGCATCAAATAAACCCGCCCCCGAGGACCCGGCTGCATGGAAGATGACGTCAGCTCCCTCCGAGTTCTGCAATAAAGCGAGCTCTTTGGCTTTTGGCGGATTATTAAAAGCATCTCCGGTAATCCCGATGTAAGCCGACTGAACCTTTATGGTGGGAACTGCGTGTTTGGCGCCTGACTCGTAACCCAGTGCAAAACGCCGAATCAAGGGGATATCCATGCCGCCAATAAAACCCACATTTTTTGTCTTTGAAGCAAGCGCCGCCATGGCACCCACTAGAAAAGATCCCTCATGTTCTGCGAACATCACTGAGGTAACATTCGGCTGTTTGATCTCGCTATCGATAATGACAAACGATCGATTCGGAAATGCTGGTGCTACGCGTTTAACCGCTCCCGCATGACTAAAACCTACAGCAATAATCAAATCAAACCGACGCCCAGCAAGGGCTCGCATCATGCTCTCAGACGATGCGGCGTCCTTTACCTCAACGGTCTTAACAATCACATTCAGCTGTCTTTCAGCGCGCTGAGCACCACGAAACGCTGATGCGTTGAAACTTTGGTCATCTTTTCCAGCTTTATCCAGCACAAGTCCGACCTTAAAGCCTTCCGAGTGGGCTGGGTCAGAGACTGCTGCGAGCGCTAAAATCAAAAAAAAGATTCTAATTAACGACAAACGCACCACCATGGTTTCGGTTTGCAGAGGCTTTAATACGAAGCTTCACCGTACCATGTGAGGTCAGCTAGAATCAACGAGCGAGCGTTACGGCCCTATCACTCTCAATCTGCATGCGAATACCACCCGCCAAATTTGCGTGCCCCTTGGCTAACGATGGCTGTATGGCGATCGTCGATAAACCTTTAAAACTGTACAAAAATGGCTCGTTGGGATTAACGGTCACATATTTTACGCGATCTTGATTCTTATCAAAAATAGCCACCTTAATTGGCGCCGCAAACGTGGAGCCGTTTCCTATCGGTGTGATGCGAATAGTCTGTGGAGAGTCCGTGCTAGTGACTTTGATTCTTGCACCCAACGGGGCCGTGGTCCTTGCTGTAGGCGGGATTGTCACCTCGGACCCAATAGGCATCTGCTCCACTGGAAACTGGGCGGCCATCAGTAAGCCTGAAGCCATAGAGCCGGCGCCAATAACAACGACTGCCGCAAGCAGCATCCGATTTAGAGTTTTCATAGGCACCTCGCAGGGTAAAGTTGCTCTTTTATTGTCCAACACCTGCTAAAGTAAGTTCAAGTTCCTGGCGACTACTTGCGAAATTTAAAGCATCCCCCCTGGAGATCATGCCATTTGTTACAAGGCCTGCTAGTGAGTCATCAAAGGTTTGCATGCCGTACGTATCGCGCCCATCCCTAATAAGCTGCCTAATTCCTGAAAAACCAGCTCCCTCCAGGATCAACTCTTTGATTGCTCCGCTGACCACCATGATTTCAACGGAAGCCACCATCCCCCGACCATCAGCCCTTGGAACCAATCGCTGACTAATGACGGCTTTAAGGGTTCGGGCAATTGATTGCCGAATATTATCCGCAGCTGCGCCCGAGAACATGCCCGTCAGACGACCAAGTGACTCAACTGCATCGGACGTGTGAAGGGTTGATAATACTAGATGCCCAGTTTCTGCCGCCCGCAGTGCCGTTTCGACAGTCTCCCGATCGCGCATCTCGCCTATCATGATCACATCTGGATTCTGTCGCATGGCCGCTCTCAAGGCGGTTTCAAATGATTCGGTATCTAGACCGATCTCCCGTTGCTGGACAACTGACAACTCGTCTCGGATCAGATACTCAATTGGATCCTCAATTGTCAAAATGTGAGCGGGTCGGGTTCGGTTAATACGATCAATCATCGCCGCAAGCGTGGTGCTCTTACCGCTCCCTGTAACCCCTGTGACAAGGATTAGGCCTCGAGCCTCTTTCGTTAGGTTACTAATAACAGCTGGTAAATGAAGCTCATCTAAACTTCTGATGTGTCCCAGGACCACTCGAGCGACCACAGTAATAAGGCCTCGTTGCATAAATGCATTGACCCGAAACCGGTTTCCTTCGGGTGTCTGATAAGCAAAATCTCTTTCCTTTCGAAGGTCTCGTTTACTTTCCGGCAAGAGCTTTTGCAGCCATGTCAACATCAATTCCGGCGTTATGACAGCGCCGTTCTCCGGCGCCACAAGCTCACCGCGGTAGCGAAAACGCGGCAGACAACCGGTTTTTAGAACCACGTCCGAAGCACCGCCTCGAACAGCTGCCGATAAAATTTGATCAAGCTGCATACTTGAGGCCTCAACGAAGTTTCAATAGAAGCACTATGAGCGTTAACGTCATCGCCATTTGAATTAAGCTAAACCGCACCAGCACTTGTGGTGTACTCCAGTTCATGTTTTTTCGAACATGATCATGCAATGGAAATCGAATATTTTTAAATATCGATATTTTAAAAAACCTAAGCAGCGCCACTTTAAGAAGGCCCGTCCCACCATTGACCAGAAGCACTCCAGCAACTACCAGGGCTAGAAATGGGTTTCCGCATTTCAAAACCAAAACACCTAAAAGAAAGCCGATGGCGCGCGACCCTGCATCCCCCATGAGGAGCGAACTAGGATGCGCATTGTGCCAAAGGTACCCCCCCAAAGTACCTGCCATTGAAAGGGCTAAAATTCCGTACGTGGCACCATCCTTGTAATGAGGAACCAGTAAATAACTAGACATCTCCACATGCCCTAGAACGAAGTAAAGAAGTGCACCCAAGCTTAGAAAAGCAATTCCACTTAGGGTGCCGCTCAGACCATCAACCCCGTCACTACAATTGGTTGCGTTGATCGCTGTCCAGATCCAAACCACGGCTAAAGGAATGGAAATAGCCGGGGACAATAAAAGCTTTACCTTGGTAAAAGGAAGCCAAATTTCAGTGGGCTCTAGGCCTCCTAATAGAAGCGCGGCCGCGACGCCGATAATCAAATCAATCGCTCCCTTTAAATACTCCCCCCACGCATCAGAAGCTTTGTCATCTAGAAAGCCAAAGACGCTGGCCACTAACGTTAGAAATAATATTCCGAACACCTCGAACGAAAGTGGCAGGACAAAAAGCTGCACCGCAAGAAACAAAGGTATAAAAACAATTCCCGCACCCGTGGGCTTGCCTTGCGACAGCAACGCCTCTACGGCATGTGCGCGCCCCCTGTCACGAGGGCAATACGTCTCCGCTAGACGGGGTAGAAACTTCCAAGTTAGCAATCCGCACGCAACGAACCCGATCCCTCCCAGGAAAAAATGGGACGCAAGAAGCCGAAATGGCCCCCAGGAATTTTCGAGAACCGTGCCCAACCAATAAAGCATGCTTATGATCCCTCACAGACGTCAGGTGATAACTTGCCGAAATTATACCTTACTTCTCAACAAAGACGCAAAAAAGCAAAAGTCTGCTGTTTATTTTGGCAGCATTATTATGAATCGTCAGAACGTGTAACTCACCGATAATTTCAGCGTGGTTGAGGTTATTTGACTCCAATTCTCTTTCAGCATCTTAAGCTTAAATGCTGGATTGCCAACCTTTAACATGCGGTCTGAATAATCGTAGGAGACACTGGCGCTGGCAAAACTAATCGGCGAATATTTAACGGTTACTACGTACTGCTGTGCAGCGCCTGATGCAATAACCTCCTCAGGCCCCTCTGTAATCGTGCTATCTTTGGCCACGGGCAAGCTGTCAATTTGTATAAAGCTCGCCGATACTGACGCAGATAAACCGATATCAAGCGAATAAGTCACCTCGCCTTTAGCCGAAGTCTCAGACAGGCTGCTACCGGCGGCTTGTAAAGCGAGTCGTTGCTTTTCAAACTTTGCTAACCCGAGTTCTAAGTCAAAATCACCAAGATCCCTGGTCAGCGTCAAGTCCAAGTCGGTTTTTGACTTTATGCCACTACTCGGGGGGTCATTTTCTTTTATGGAGCCCGTGAAAGCAGTGGTCCACAATGAGCCTGCATGCGTCAGCGAAACTTTACTAGTTGAAGATCCCGACTTATCGCTTGATCCTTTTGTCTTCGAAGACGACACGTCGTGGTTCAGTGTAAAGTCGAGAACGTCAAAATCACCTGACAATTTAACGCCAATCGTCTCCTCGGTCTCCTCGGTTTTTGATGTTTTTTTCGTCGTCGTATTAGTCATGTCGTAGCTTGCGCCTACATCGACGGCGTCATTAATCGGCATCACAGCGGACACGTTAAATGCGAGGTCATTAACCTCTGATTTTGAATCGGAACGGGTCGTGACATTTTGGATATTTGATGGATTATCCTCTTGAGCCACCAATTTTGACGTTGACGACTTACTGTCCTTTGTCGAAGACGACGGCGTTATGCCAATCTCTAATTCTGGCTGACCACCAAATGATCTGGGCTCTCCCTGGTACTTCGCACCGAGTGCCACAGAAAATTTCGGTGTTTGACTATCTGACTGCTCTAAATTGTAGCCGTTATAATCCGTACGTTCAGACGATACTTTATAATCCAGGCCGGGTTTTACCGAGAAAGAAAAACCTACTTTTGGAGGCGTCTCCTTCGGTGGCTGCGGCTTGGCGGGTGTTCCGCCAGGCAAAACTGGACCAGGCTGAGCAATCTCTACGGGTGGAGGAGCAATAGGCACATAGGTTGGGCTTTGGAAATAAGGAGTACGTGACGCTTCGCCACGCCGCTCTTGCTGACGAATTTTGCTTATCTGAGCGAGAATCTGGCGACGTTGACCTTTAAGATCAGACGGGATTTTTTTTGAGGCACGCAGGTTTGCTGTGGCTTTCTGATAAAGCTTAAGCTGCATGTAGGATACGCCCACATAAAATCTGGCAACATCCCGGTAGGCATGTTCCTGGGGTATTAAAGGAAAAACTTTTATTACATTTAAATAACGCCGAGCCGCATACATCGAAAACAAATAATCCACAGCTGCGCTACGCGGTAATTCATTTAGTGGCACTGTTAAAAAAAGTTTTGCGGCTCTGGCAGAATTACCAAGACGGTAGTAACTTTGCGCCACGATCACGGTAGGCAACTTACTTGCAGCGGTACGTCTCTGTGCCGCTGCACCATATTGGATAGCCTCAGGATATTTTCCTGCATCAAAATACTCTTTGGCCTTTTGATACAAGCCTGAAGCAGTTAGTTTCTTATCTGATGACTTGGACGTAGGGCGCGGAGAACCACGGGACGCGCCCTTATTCACTTGCGTTTGCTTGTCGTTGCGAACGGGGTATTTGAACTGCTTGTCTTTATTGTTTGCAAAGACCTGCTCCGACCCAAACAATCCAAAACACAATAGCATGAATATTGCTACATGACGTGCTAATCCGTGCATTAAAGCCTTCGGAGAAGTTTGTCCATGTCCTTGTCCCATCTTGGGCCGCCTTCAAAGTCATCCTGACTTAGAAAATCCAATACGTAGCTTATTTAAATTTCACATCTGGATATTCCTGTTCAATCTTCGACATCGCTTGAGGAGAACTGTCACCCAACGCAAAATAGCTAACCAACTTCATTTCAGGCGCCAAATCAAAGCGCCCCATATAGTCTTCCGTCTGAAATTTGGCGGCGATCGATTGCATGCGCTGACTAAACTGCTTATCCGTCTGCGAATCCGTCGACTGCGAAGCAAGTCGTAATACGGCGAACGCAGTACGCTCATCAAATAATTGTTTGAACTGTGGATCAACCCCATTAACGCATAGATTCAAATCTTCTACTTTGGCTTGCGTCTCAAGACATGTCAGTCGGGATAAGATTCCATTAACAGCGTTTTGACTCGTCCTGCCATTGCTGATGATATCAAGCTGAGATTTCATCCGGTTTAAGACCATATCAGTGACACCATCTGGTATATCCGTTCCATACTCAGGATCGCCCTTAACACCAGATGCCAGTGATCGCATTGCTGTGTAGGCTGTCATGATGCAGCCTTCGATGTAGTTTCGAGGGCGAATCCAACCCTTTTGAGGCCGTCTGCGGACCCAATCTGGATCCATAGCTAACAATTTTGTCCACGGATTCTTTTGAAGGGACTTGCCTTGTACGAAGGCGATGTTTTGATCAGCTGTCTCTCGCCACTTGCGCTTCCAAAATTCTACCGAACACTCGCCCGGCGCTGCTATGCTTGCGTCACCGCGAAGAATTTTTTGAGGCACACCATCAATTGCGCCAGTGGTCAAATAAGCGTACATACGCAGATACGGTAACCAGACGGGTTGTTGCTTTTGCGACTTAACGAGCCGCGACGCCTGGGGAACCACCTTCAACCCCATGATATTTAAAAATTCGGATGGATCAGCCTTTTGTGCGGCAATCGCGATCTCGTCAGCGTTTGGATATTCATCACGTTGCGTCAGAATGAAAGCGCTAACGGCAATCGATGCCGCAAGAGTCAACAACGCCACGGCCTTTCGAGTCTTGGACTGCCTATTTCTTTGTTCCATATAGGATTGAAAATCGTTTCTCGACCTGCGTTGCTCGTCAAGACTCTTTTTTTGATCCTTTCTCGAATCTTTTCGTGACAATACTTTTGCGTGCCCGGTATTTTCGCGCCAAGATAGCGGGATTTCTTCACCAAAAATCTTTGCAAGGTCTGGGTAGTGTTTAAACAGCTCATCTTTTCGGTCGAGAATAACCCAAGGACCACAATGACCGGAAACTTCGTCCTGCATTCCAAATTCAAGACGATCAAATCTTTGCTTAAATTCGGCTGCAGCCATTGGGCCGAGAAACTCTCGGCATTCACGCCTCACAAGATAATAACGATTACGGGACACGGTCATTTCCTCACTTCGCAAAGTAGAACGGTAATATTGTCTCGACCGCCAGCAGCGTTTGCCGCAGCGATTAATTGAGCCGGTAAATCGTCGATCTTAGACGGGTTCTTTTTTATGATATTCGCTATCTCCTGGTCAGAAATCATTCCGCTGAGACCATCCGAGCACGCTAGAAAAATCTGACCAGGCTGGACGTCGAATTCATAAATGTCAACTTCGCAGGTTGGCCCAAGGCCTAGGCCCTTCACCAGCGCCTCGTCACGCGCACCGGGAATGATTTGGTGCGGCCTCAACCAGCCCCGTTCAGCAAAAGTACCGACATTATGGTCAATGGTTAATTGAAAGATATTTCCGTCTTGATAAAGATAAGTTCTGCTGTCACCAATATGAGCTAGATGAAGTCTCTCTCCTACAAAAGCCAAACAGTTGAGTGTCGTTCCCATGCCTGCAATTTCAGGCTCGGCTTGGCCTCGCGCGATGATGTCGCTATTTAACTGATCTATAGCACTGATCAGGAAACTGTTGACTTCGCCATGTCGGATGGAGTCGGCTGCTTGAAACGCTTTCTTCATTGAAGCGACTGCTATGGATGATGCCACTTCACCACCCTTACGCCCTCCGATGCCATCTGCCACTACGCCGAGACCATGGGCCTCATCAAAATAAATACTGTCTTGATTTGCTTTGCGCTTACGACCGATATCCGTCGCACCCGCCATGCGAATCCGCATATGACCCCCTCACAAATGTCCCCTAAAAACCCGACGCATCTATCGGACATTTCAGGGAAAGCTTAATATTTAGAGCTCACCATTCAGGGGACTTATCAGAAGCGTGGCCAAAGGGGGCTCGCGTAGGGTATAACTGGAGACTCGTTTACTTTTTAGCGAATCACTAAACAGGCTTATAATGGTAGAATTTTCAAATAAATGGTCGCGCTTTGGGACCTCGATATTTAGCACAATGACTCAAGCGGCCAACAGGTTTGGGGCCGTAAACCTAGCCCAGGGATTTCCTAATTTTGATGGCCCTAACGAAATTAAGCAGGCGGCTATTGAAGCCATCTCGGGAAGTTTTAACCAATATGCGCCTTCAATCGGAATTCCCCGGCTGAGGGAGCTTATTGCTTCAAGGATCCAAAAAACCGCTGGCCTCACCTACAATCCAGACACGGAAGTTACAGTTTTTTCTGGCGCAACGGAGGCTTTGTTTTGTGCCTTTCAAGCCTTTTTTAGACCCGGTGACGAAATACTGGCTTTTGCACCTTTTTTTGATTGCTATCCAGCGGGAGCATTTTCCTCTGGCGCAAAGCTTGTAGAAATACCGCTGCGAGCCCCGGATTGGACTTTCACACTGCAAAACTTGGAGTCCAAATTAACCAAAAATACAAAGGCCATCCTCATCAACACCCCTCATAATCCAACGGGAAGAGTCTTTTCACACGAAGAAATGAAATTTTTAGCTGATTTTGTCGAAAAAAATGACTTGTTAGCCATTACGGACGAGGTTTACGAGGAACTTGTATTCGACGGCATACCGTTCACGCGGTTTGCATCTTTGCCAGGGATGCGGGAGCGGACCGTCGTTATCTCTAGCACAGCCAAAACATTCAGTTTCACAGGCTGGAAAGTTGGTTTTGCCTATGCCCCAAAAGAATTAACCGCAGAGATGCGGGGAGTTCATCAGTTTACGGTTTTTTGCAGTGCAACCCCCCTTCAAGTAGGCATGTGCCGAGCCATGGAAATGCCTGATAGTTATTACGATCAACTTCGTTTGGACTATACGGACCGTAGAGACACCCTGTGCAACGGCTTACAGAAACTTGGCTTTAAATTCAGAAAACCTGAAGGAACCTACTTTGTTGTAGCCGATTACAGCCACATGTCGAGCCTTGGAGATCAGGAATTCGCCCTGTGGCTTACGGAAGTCAAAAAAGTTGCGGTCATTCCCATTAGCGTCTTTTACGAAAACCCGATTCTGGCTCGCGCAAAACAAAAATATGTCAGATTCGCCTTTTGCAAAGATATAGACACCATTAAGACCGGACTATCTCACCTCGCCAACTGACCGGCCCGACTTACGTCTAAGAGCTCTACCCAGCCTGGATTACCGGCAAAATAATCACTGCGCTCTTTGGCGTGTCCCTGAACAGCCCAAAGCGCCATCGCAGCTGTCATAAACGCATGAAACGACTCCACACTCATTGCAATCTGGCTACTGGTCTCATCATCAACTTTAATCTTATAGTCCTTGGCGTCAGGTCTTTGGAGCGCTTGTGTGACATGCTTTAAAATCTCCAATCGAGTACGAAATCCATGCTCAAAAGCACGGTAACCGCGAACCCATTCCTTTTGCCCATGCAAGCCCTCTAGCTGCCGCAAAAGGAACGGAACATTGGTCTCCCTTAATTCCAAGTTGGGCATGGCTGCCCTAAGCCGACGCTGGAGCGTTCTGGCCCGAACGACTAATGGGGCGAGATTGGCGCTATAGCTTGGCTCCATATTTCCAAACTCACTATCTCGACCATACATGGCGTCCCACAGCCTCAAATTCTGGGGATTTAAAGGCCGCAGCTTATGTCCGCCTTTACGCCCCCGCTTTTGATCGATCGCCAACATCATGCCCACGGCCACATCTTCACATCGAACCACGCCAGGACAGCTTGGACGCTCACATTTTACGCATGGTGGTTCGGACGTTGGGCAGTCCACAAACACTTGCTGAAGGGCTGGAGACAATCCTAAGATATCAATAATACGCTCATCAGAAAATAAGCTGCCAACCGACCCGATCTTCTCATATAATGAAACAAACTTAGCCTCGGAATTGCTTGAAGATAGAATCACCACAGCTGATTTCTTCGCGTTGGGTCCAGACAGATGTATGCCCGCGACGACAACGCCTTCCGAGTGGCTGGACTCTACCGTCCGCCGAGCTTTTAGGTCGAGGGGATTTAACATTTTAACCCGCCCATATAGGATGATTCTCTCTGGTCTGATGCTAACCTGCTGCATCGCAGGTTACAACGACGCAAAAAGCGCGCCAGATCCAAGCCAAACCCGGTCTTTTGCTCCCACCAACACCATTCAGGCCGCAAAAGCGGAGTTCGCCAAAGGGCAATGGGATACAGCCATTGCCCTTTACCGGCGACACCTTCGTTCCGTGCCCAACGACTACCAGGCCTGGAATCAGCTTGCGGCAGCATATTATCACTCTGGACAAGTTAAAAATGCCCTCAACACCCTGCAGCGCATTCAGCGAAACTCTCCTGACCGTTCATTCAATTATTTCTACCAAGGAATGTGTCTAGCAGTTTTGGGCGGAGATAAGAGCGCTCTTAAACATTGGGAGTTCGCGGCTTACTGGCCTGACGAGTTTGGCGCCCGCGCCACTTACGAGCTAGGAGCCGCCTATTACCGCGCTGGAGATGACCCAAAAGCAAAGCAATGGCTCACCGTCTACGTTCAAAAATTTCCGCGCGGACCTGACTTGTCGTCGGCCAAGGAACTGCTGAAATCCATATCGGACGGTGGCACCCGCATTGACCCGGTAAAAGGCTTCGACCGCCCAGACCCAGAGCTAACTGTTTTCAAATACCACCCATGGTCTCTTTTTAATTCACCGCATTTTTGGCAAGTGCAACTCCAATCTCGCGGTTTAGAACAGCAAATCTACGAACCGACCACCAGCGAAGGTTTGAAGGAAAATACCATTACCGATTACTCTCTAGGGGTGAAGGCCTCTATTGGCGTGGGTCCCGTCCGCCAAAAGGGCGCAACATCCTTCGCCGGTTACACGTATATCCAAGACTGGATTGTCCAAGGGGAAGCCCTGGAAGGATTTTTTACTAGCCTTAACCTAGAACTACTCCCCATTCGGGGAGATATGATGGAGCGCACGCACAGATTTTTCGGAGACGTCAGAAAGCAGTTCTCACCCAATCTTTTCGCTGGTGCCTACGCTCGCATCGAGTTTTCTCGCGTTGGCAGTAGCTTTTTTCCGAGCCCAGATGAATCAAGTCTTAAAGTGGTGACGCCAACAACCGACTCTCAACTACTGATCCCTTGGCTGGGCTGGACTTGGTCGGAAACATCCCGCTCACAGTTTTCTCTTTATTTGAGAAAAGACATCCATCTCCAAAGCAATGAGCATAGCAATAAAACGTTTGAAACTAACTTTAACTCAGATCAACCAGCCATTAGCATATCGATAGCCCACGAACTCGACTTTCCAACGCGAGACCTCCAACTAAGTTTCGACCTCTTTCAGTACGAATTTATATTCAATGATTATTTCTTGGACTACTCACGCCTAGGCGGAATTGCCGAAGCCCAATACGAGGTGTTCAAAGACTTTGGTGCGAAACTTCTCGTGGGCCTATACCAAGATGGATATAAACTACCCCACATCAGGACGGGAAAATGTGGCGCGCCAACGCCCCCTACAAACGGGGAATCACAAGACGGCGATACGCGTTCTTCCTGTCGGCGCGCCGATGCTGGCCAGATGCTCCAAGTTGCGTTATACTGGGACAAAACACCGAATTTACGCTTTTCTTTTAATGGCCTTATGGTTGAAAACAAAAGCAATCAGAAGGTTTTCTCTAAAAGCAAACTGGTGTACGTGGGCGGTGTAAGTTGGGCTTTTCCGGGAACAGTGCGAGTGTCCAAAATGACAGAGCGCTTCGCCGATGCAGCCTTCACTAAGGACACTTTTGAATGACGTCTAGCAGTTTACAAAGCGTTTTAACGGAGTGCAAAACCTCCAGGATCCCAGTGTTCATTGCCAGCAGCGGTCTTGATATCGCATTTCAGACTGTCATCAAAGAGCTGCAAGAGAATACGATCATTTTAGAAAACAAGGTGCGGCCGGAATATATTGCCCGCTTTGCCAGTGGTGGAAAGTTTTTTCTTCAATGCAAGATGCTCAGACTTCAATCATCTATTGTGTCACCTAGAGGCACGTTCATGGCGTTCGAGGTTGAAGACAACTCAGCCGTTGAAGAAACCCGCCAGTCGGAGCGCTTTATGTTCAGCCCTGAGGAGAAGGTCATCGCTGAAGTTATCAACCCCTTCGACAGTGAAACAACGCTTCACCGTAATGTTATGGATATGTCGGCTACCGGTCTTTCGCTCAGAATTAATCACCAGACGAGGCCGTTTAGCCCAGGCGTCGCACTTCCTAATATACGGGTTACGATCGATGGAAAACTATGGACGACAGCCTCTGGCGAGGTCGTATATAACCGAAAGTTTCTAGACCTTGAGGGTTCATTGCGCGTGCAAGTGGGCCTCAAGTTTCTTAGTTCACAAAGCGCAAACATTAAGTAATTGACAGGAAAAGGATCCTCCTTGGCTAGTCCCTACAGCAAGCTTGAAAAATGGCAACGAATGTATATTAATCGCTCGCTTAACATGGAGCGGATAAAAGCCATTGGCTTTGATATGGATCACACTTTGCTCATGTATAACCGCGAAGCCTTTGAGTCACTTGCTTTCCGGGAAACTCTTAACAAATTTATTGAAGCCGGTTACCCCGAAGAGCTGGCCGAGCTACAATTTAAACCGAACTTCTTGATCCGGGGACTTCTGGTTGACATGGATCGCGGCAACCTTCTGAAGGTTGACGGTCACAAATATGTTAAAACGGCTTTTCATGGCACACGCCTACTAGACAAAACCACGCGACATCAGCTTTACAATAGTGAATCATTCAAGGCCCAAGAGTTCCTGAGTGTGGATACATTTTTCGCGCTCAGTGAAGTTCAACTGTTTGTAGAAATTGTCGATTTTATGGACTCCAATCCGACTAAAATAAAGAAAACCTACCGGGAGGTTTACAGCGACCTCCGAAAGTTCATAGATCTGAGTCATGCCGACGGTTCAATCAAGAATCTTGTCATGGCGAACCCTGCTCAATTCGCTCGAAAAGACAAACATCTAGCAACTGCTCTTATGCGACTTTTGGACGGTGGAAAATCATTATTCTTACTTACGAATTCAGGCTGGGATTATACGAACCGCATGATGAGTTATATTCTCAGTGGAGAACATGAAGAGTTCCCCGACTGGCAAGACTACTTTGACTACACAATTGTTTCGTCGGGCAAACCGGGATTCTTCACCGGATCTCAACCGTTTCTTGAGGTGATGACAGACTCGGGATTACTGAAACCCCATACGGGAACCTTGATCAAAAATCGGGTTTACCAGGGGGGCAACGCCGGTTTATTTCAAAAAATCACAAAATTTAAGGGTGACGAAATTTTGTATGTCGGTGACCATATTTTTGGTGACATCATGCAGTCAAAAGGAAAGCTTAATTGGCGGACGCTGCTCGTGGTGGAAGAACTGGAGCATGAGCTCGAAAACCTTGAGAAGATAAAACCTATTTTTCAAGAAATCCAACACAAGATACACGAGAGAGAATCCCTAGATGAAGAAATTCAAAAAACCACATCAAAACTCATGTCTGTTCAGAGACATCTAAAACTATCCCTGCGCGATGGCGACTCAAAAAAAGCCCATCACCTTGAAAAAGAGCTGGATAAATTTGCCTCCAAAATAGATGAGAAATCTCCAATTTTAGCGCAACTCGACAATGACATCAAAGACTTGCTGGCAAAAAAGGAGGCTTGTCTACACCCTATATGGGGCGAGCTGATGAAGGTAGGACTCGAAAGGAGCCGTTTTGCTTATCAGGTTGAGGGCTTTGCCTGCGTCTACACAAGCCGAGTTAGCAATTTGCGCTTCTACAGCCCACAGAAGCGATTTTCGAGTTTTCATGACATTTTACCACACGATCCTTGACGTAATGCCAATTTAATCACTTTTCGCCCATCAAGTTCGGCGTCTATTTTTTCCACTCAAAAAAGCGCGATTCTGCCTAGTTTACCCCGACAATCGCAATAGCCAAGTCAGCTTAATTTTTGGCAAAACTACGCCGATAAACCTGCGGTGAAAATACGTTTTTGTTGGAACTGACGAGGAAATAATTTGATGAGTGGACAACTCATAGGTCATCGCTATCGCGTACTGCGGAAAATCGGCGAAGGCGGAATGGCCGTCGTACATCTTGCAGTTGACGAAAAGCTCGGACGAGACGTCGCGATAAAAATTTTGCGCGAACGTTATGAAAATCATGATGAAATTCGAATCAGATTTCAGCATGAGGCGCGAGCCATCTCATCCTTCGATCACCCTAACATACTAAAAGTTTATGATTTTTCTGGCGAGGAATCTCGTCAACTCTGGATCGTGACCGAGCTCATACACGGACGCAACTTGGCGCAGATTTTGGAGACCACGCCAAGCGGATGGCTGCATCCCGTCATTGCTGCGTCAATCGTCAGAGAAATCTGCAGGGCGCTAGCCAGTGCCCACGAGCACGGCGTAATTCATCGTGACGTTAAACCCGAAAACGTCATGATCACACATCACGGCACAGTAAAACTTATGGATTTTGGAATTGCTAAAATCCAGCGCATCACAAGCATGACTCAAACAGGCATGTTCATGGGATCCCCAAGTTACATGTCGCCAGAACAGGTCCGTGGACGAGACGTTGATCCACGCAGCGATATATACAGCTTAGGCGTCCTTTTCTACGAACTTATAACGGGAAAACTGCCCTTTACAGGCTCATCCACTGCTGACATCGCAATGCGGATCTTAAACGGCGATTTTGCGCACCCTAGATTTATCATGGCAGGTATTCCCGACAGCATTGACCGATGCATCGTTCAGTGTATGTCACTTCAGCCTGAAAACAGACCACAAACGATCGAGGCTGTGGGAGAAGCTATCGACAACCTGCTGGAATCTCTTGGTATGGACAGCAGCTTGAAAGAACTCGAGCGCTGTTTCAAAGACCCTAAAGCTTACGGTGATCGACTTGCCAGAATACTTCGTGTTTCAGAGGCCAAACAAGAAGCCACGGTACTGATTCACAACCCACAGGCTAATCCGGTCGCAAAATGGAATGCTGAGGCAATTAAATCGCCAATTCCGAGACCAGATATTTCTGGAGAGCATTTAGCTTCGGGATCTCAACGCAGGGACCATTTGTTACCCCCACGTGCGGTCCCTCATTTCACTAAGAGGCAATTAACCGCCGAGGCCATCTCCGCTCACTTACCAGAGCGAAGACATCAACAACGCGCCGCTGAACCAACGAGATTGGCCTCAGGAAGTAAGTTCGGCCAATATAGTAACAAAGTGGCCGTTCCTCACACCGCAGCACCGAAACAAGATGTAGTGCGCCAAGTTCAAAAAATATCTCCACATCCAAACCAACAGGTTTTGCGGAATAATGTGCCGCAGATTCGTAGGGATATCCGTCCAGCATCCAGAATTATTCCTGCAACACCGAAGCGAGCGCCACGGCACGTTGCCCCCTATGCGCAAGACACCTACTATCCAAACCGTGGTTCGGGCGTATTTTCAAAATTTGTAATTGCAATACTTCTTCTTTCGTCGGCAGCAATTGTGTGGATGGGTAACAATCGAAGTTCCGCGATAAAGGCCCGTCAAACTATAGCATCAAGCTCAAAGCCAAAGAAAACGAAGATCGAACCTAAAGCGCCAGTAACACCCCCAGCATCAAACAAATTGCCCGAAGATTTACAAACCGGGGACAAAACCACCCCCCGCAACGAAAAAGACATGGTTGCTACGAAAGCAAACGTTAGAAGTGAGCCGTTACCTAAATTTGCGCAAAAACAAGGGCTAAACAAAGACAGCACCACAACCCCGAATGAAAAACGGCTAGCTACAGGCAACGTGAGCATAGATCTTAACAAGGACGCCAGGACGCGACCATCAGTACAAGATTCCTTACCGAAGCCGACGTTGGAACCTAAAGCGAAGTCCACAAAAACAGAACAAACCGGCCGCCCGATCGCGACTGTAACACCCGCGTTGAAGCAGACTCCACAAATCCAACCCGCCAAAATCAGCTCCTCGCCGCAAGACGTGGAGAATTCAATTAGCGAGCCTACTGTCACGGATTCACAAAAACCAGTTAACAAGGGCCCCAACTCTAAAACTTCTCAGGCAGCTGAGCCAAAAAAACAAGTAAAGAAGGTTCAAATAAGCGTGTCAAGCACTCCGGCAGCTGAGTTGTATATAGATGGAAGACGTCAAGGAACAACTAACGATGGCGGATCATCAAGCCATTGGATTGAGTTAGATAGCGGAGTCCGCAGAATTGAATTGCGACGAGCAGGTTTTTCTGCGCACAAAGAAATAATTTTGGTGTCAACAGATCTGAAACAGAGATTTGGACCATACGAATTACACAGGACAGATGCGGCAACCTCCCAACGAGGAAGTTATAAACTGACTCTGTCAACCAACCTACCTCCAGTTGAGGTATCTATTATTAATATAGAGACTAACGCAAAACAAACAATCAACCTTACGCAACCAACAAAAACGATTAACCTTGAAAAAGGAATTTATGAGGTGACCATGAATAGAAATGGGGACACAAGGAAACGAAGGCTCGAATTTTCAGGCAGCACTCAACAATTAACGTTCAGCGTTGAATTCAAGGATCAATCTCAACAGAATTAGAGGACTTAAGACGGAATGTTTGTGAGAAACAGGAAAATGTTCATAACGCCATTGGCACGCCAGCTCGTGTCAATCGTCTGCGTATTATTGATCATTTTCAGCATTCCCCAAACATCAATGGCGCAGGTATGGAAAACGGGGCGTTCTTCTCTCATGAAGAATGACTTCAAGTCAGCTAAGGCGCAACTGTCGAAAGCCTTGAAGACCTCAAAATCTGGAGCAGAAAGAGCGGAAACCTATAAGTATTTAGGCGTGGCTCAATATATGTCCGGGGATAGAAATGGCGCGATCGCGTCATTCAAAATGGCAAAGGCAAACAACCCTGCCATACAATTAACGGCGGCCGAAGTCATAGACGAGTCAGTTATTCCGGTGTTTAATATGGCTCGTGCCACATCCGCAGGTAGCCCTCCTGCAAGAAGGACAAATAATACAAGCACAGCCCGAGCCGCCAAGGCACCTGCGATGACGCGACAAAAATCAAAAAAGACTCTTTTGAAAGTAATTTCAAATGCAGCGACGGCAAGCATAAGCATTGACGGCATTACCTACGGTACAGCTGGTCAGGAAATTGAAGTCCAGCCAGGCACCGTCATTCTTGAAGTGTCTGCCGCAGGATTTAAGACTAAAGCCATAAAAGTTCAGCTTCGTCCTTTAACATCGAGCGTAGTGACAGTTAATTTGGATAAGATCGTGAAGCCAAAACCAAAACCCCCGGTCGTAGCAAGAAACATCCCATTGCCTAATGGCGGGATGCCACTTCCTGGAGCGAAGCAAGCCAAGACAAAGCAACCAGGTGGCAAGGGCGATTTATTCGGCGATGACCCGATGGCGGACCAAATGTATGCGCCTGTACCCCAGGCTCAAGCTCAACCTCAGGCTCCTGGAACATATGTAACTCCACCACCCGCACCATCTCAACCCGTCCAACCGATGCAAGGTTATGGTCAGGCGCCAGGAATGTATCAACCAATGCCGCAATACGCACCACCAATGCCAACATCGCCATACCCGGTTTACCCACAGTACGCGCCTCCGATGCAACCTTACGGTATGCCCTATTATCCACCAGCCCCTTACGGTGGATATATGGCACCACCCAATCCTTACGCTTATGCGCCGCCACCACCTGTATCGCCATACGGAGGCGCACCAGCGGCCGCCGACCCTTACGGCGGTTATTTGGGTCCACCAGTCGAATCCTCTGCAGACTCAGCATCGCCGCCGTTAGCAGACGGGCCGATCTCGTCCGGTGACGGCATGCCACCTGCACCGATCGTAGCTGGGAATTCAAAATCGGCCGCCAAAGCTTCTGCTCCCGTTGATAAATGCGGAGCCATCCGACTTTTACCGTTTGGGGCTGGTCAATTCTGTAACGGAAGCACGCTAAAAGGTGTTGTGTTTCTCGGCGGAGAGGTCGCGGCTATTTATTTCTATCGCTCTAATGCCGCTGCCGCCGACGCTTATCAGAAAAAACTAAATGCCATTCTCGCGCAACGCGCTATCGACAGAGAGCCGATAACTGACCCGGACGAAGGACAAGCTTTTGACAATGAAACGCAGAAAAAGAGAGAACAAGGGACTGCCGCTATAGAAAAAGCGAAGCAGAATTCTCAATATTCATTAGTCTCGTTTGTCGGGCTTTGGGGTCTTGGCGTCCTAGATGCTTATATAAACAAACCTAAGCCTAAAACAAAAAAAGGTGGCAGTAAGCCCCGTATAAATTATTCAATGGATCTCGACTTGGATCTTGCGCCACTAGGAACTTGGGCGGTCTCTATGCCATACTCACTCAGCGGTGAACAGTTAACAGAAGTAGATTATCAGTTCGGTTATACACCTATCCGAGACGTGCAAAATGATGAACTGCGCCATAGCTTGACGTTTGGCATCAAGCTGCAACTATAATCACCCCGGATAATCCCATGACCGCACAACATAAAAATGGCGATCTTACCCAAGCCAATATAAAACAATGGTGCATCGCCTTAACTGGAGCTGTGGCAACCGGAAAATCAACGGTTGGAAACATATTAAGATCCATGGGCATGACCGTCATCGATGCTGATCAACTTGCTCGCGACGTCGTGCAGCCGGGGCAGCCAACATTAGAAAAAATAATCGCATTTTTTGGCACCGGAGTTGTCAGCAAAGACGGCGTATTAGACAGAGCTAAACTGCGGGACCTCGTCATGACAAACGATTCGGCGCGCAAAAGCCTTGAATCGATTATCCATCCCGCCATTCAATCTCAATTCGAAACCTGCGTAAAATTGCGAAACCTGGGCCAAGGACAAATTTTCTTCTACGAGGCCGCCCTAATATTCGAACTCCACCGCGAAAACTTATTCCGTGAAACCTGGGCAACCATTTGCGATGAAAGCTGCCAGCTAGAAAGGCTAATAGAACGTTCAAAACTAAACCGGGACAAATGTCTCGAGATTATTCGAGCCCAATGGTCAGCCGAGCGGAAGGCAAAACTAGCCACTCGCCGTATCGATACGCAGTGCAGCCTTGAGGAGTTGACCCAAAAAATCAAAGAAATGATTAAGGCGACAAACGCTTAACCAGCAGAAAAAACGCCAGTTTTTAGCAAAAAATCCTTGCCTTCAGTCTACCCTGCCCATATAACAAAAGTCCATTAGGGCTCATTTTTTTTTGCAGCTTTAATGCCGTCCTTGCCCACTGTTTGAGCACCGGCCTACATCACGCATCAGACTCGATCTTTCACTAGGGAGAATGCCATGACGACGAACAGAGCATCCGCACGTTTTGACGCAGTTAGAGTTGCCGGTTCAAGAGCGCCCAGAGTCTTCAAAAAGACTTACACGCATCAACACGAAGCTGGACTCAAAGCTAGTGAATATTTCGGCTGTAATACTTTCAGCTTTGAAATGATGGAAAAAAAGCTGCCTGCTTCTGATTTAGCTACCTTGCGAGAATTTGCGACTAGCAACAAGCCACTAACACTCGAACTTGCCAACAAGGTCGCAGATGCTGCTAGAGAATGGGCACTTAGCCGCGGGGCAACTCACTACTGTCACTGGTTCCAGCCGCAAACAGGAGCCACTGCAGAAAAGCATGATGCGTTCTTTAGTTTTGATAAAAGAGGAAACGCTGTCGAGAGATTCACTGGAAAAGAACTCATCCAATCCGAGCCGGATGCAAGTTCGTTTCCTTCTGGCGGCGTGCGAGCTACATTTGAGGCTCGTGGCTATACTGCGTGGGACGCTAGCTCTCCGATGTTTTTAATGGAAAGCGAAAATGGCCTGACACTCTGTATTCCAAGTCTTTTCATCTCATATAACGGCGAAGCGTTGGATGAGAAAACCCCGCTCTTAAGATCGCTGTCAGCTCTCAATAAGGCCGCCACAGACTCACTTCGCCTACTCGGTCACGATGTAAAGTACGTCATTGCATCGGCGGGACCTGAGCAAGAGTACTTTGTTTGCGACGAAGCTCTTTTTAATTTACGCCCTGATTTACTGTTGGCCGGACGAACCCTGCTCGGCCGAAACCCTCCGCGGGGCCAACAGTTGGAAGACCATTACTTTGGCTCGATCAAGCCCCGCATCCTTGCATTCATGATGGAGGCAGAACACGAACTCTACAAGTTGGGTGTCCCATGCAAGACTAGGCACAATGAGGTCGCGCCGAGCCAATGTGAAATTGCACCTATCTATGAAAACGCCAACATCGCCGCAGACCACAATCAACTTGTCCTTGAGGTTTTAAGAACGGTAGCGAGACGGCATCAACTTCAAGTGCTATTCCATGAAAAACCATATGCGGGTATTAATGGCAGCGGTAAGCACGTAAACTGGTCCATGTCAGACAATCACGGCCATAACATGCTTGAGCCGGGTGACAACCCGCTAGACAACATCCGTTTTCTTTGGTTCTTGGCCGGCACTGTTAAAGCCGTTAATGAATACTCAACTCTGCTTCGTATGAGTATTGCCTCGGCAGGTAACGATTTTAGACTGGGAGCAAATGAAGCCCCTCCAGCCATAATTAGCTGTTTTCTTGGTGATACGTTGACTGAGGTCGTTCAAAAACTGACCACAGCTGGATCGGGGAGCAGTCTTTCTGATAGAGCGCGAAGCATAAATCTTGATCTAGCGAGAGTTCCCGAGATCGCTAGAGATAATACAGACAGAAACCGCACCTCTCCGTTTGCTTTCACTGGTAACAAGTTTGAATTTCGAGCTGTTGGTGCCTCTGCTTCAATCTCACCCTCTTTAACCTACCTCAACGCAGCGGTGGCAAGTTCTTTATCCGAAATGAATGAACAACTTCGAAAAGTCTCGTCAAAGCCCAGTCAAGAAGATGTCCTCAAACTTATTAGCGAAACATTGTCTGCTAACAAGAATGTCTGCTTTGAGGGCAACGGGTACAGCGCTGAGTGGCATAAAGAGGCTGAGAAACGCGGACTGCCCAACATCCGAACGACACCAGAAGCCCTGGCCGCAATAAAAGCACCCAAAAACAAAACGATGCTGTCCTCTCTTGGAGTTCACCGGGGCAGTGAGGTTGAAGCTCGCTATAACGTCAAACTTGAACGCTATATCAAAGTCCGGATGATCGAGTTAGAGACGCTTCAAGAGATGATTTTTAACGAAGTCCTTCCCGCTGCGGTGGCCCACACACGAATTCTGGCGCAGTCCGCAGCAGGACTAAAGACGGCTCTAGGCACCATACCTCCAGAGTTTGAAAATCAGCTAAAGTCGGTGACCGAGCTAACGTCAAGATTGGCCGCGAGCAAAGATCGACTTGTTAAATTCATGGATCAGTGCTCGACTATTCATGATGAGCCTAAACTCGCAGATAAAATAGCCGCCGATGGCATGCCGATGATGGAAGACATTCGAAAAATCAGTGACCAGCTGGAGATGCTCGTTGATGATCAATTATGGTCTTTGCCGAAGTATCGTGAGATCCTTTACGTGATGTAGTATACTGCCGGTGGAGGACTACGAGGTCGTCCTCCCATGCATGCTGCGAAAGGATAACATGAGCCGATTCGGGAAGGGCGCATCCGGTAAAAACCGTGGTAAACGACACGGGTCCGGTAAGCGAAGTGCTGGAAACAATGACGGCTCAAAGCCTTCTGGCCAAAACGGAAAAAACGGCGGTCAACGAGATCGACCAGGGTCTGCGGGGGATCGCCCAGTAAAGTCGCAGGGCCACGGAGAAGGTCACCGGCATCATCGAAAAGGCGCGTCAGATAAGACCAGGCCCCACTTCAAGCCATTTCAACGCCGAGATCGCACAGCGGATTTCCAAGATAGAGTGCGAGCTGACGTTAGTGAAGACAGCATTTTAAAAAGTCGTCAATTAATTAAGTCATGGCTAAGCGCCGGCGCGGAACTAAGGTCAATGAGCGCCTCTGCAAATAAGGGGACCTCAGATCCTAAGCTTCTTAGCCTTGATCCTTGGCAACAGCAGGTCTTTGACCTTCTTCGCAGCGGCGAGAGTGTTATCGTAGATGCGCCAACCACGGCTGGGAAAACCCGAGCCGTTGAAGTTTTTTTTGCAATGAACATTGATGATCCCTCGTTCCGGGCGGCGTATACGACACCGGTTAAGTCTCTTTCGAATGATAAGGTGCGAGAACTTCGGGCCATGTTTGGGGACGACAAGGTTGGCATAGCCACAGGTGATATCAAGGAAAACCTCGATGCGCCAATCGTGGTCGCGACACTTGAAAGTTACCGAAACTCGTTGCTGGGAATTGAGCCTGATTTGGGCCGAAGTTTGGTGGTCTTTGACGAGTACCATTATTTGCAAGACGAAGGTCGAGGCAGTGCTTGGGAGGAAGCTATCATCCTGACGCCGCCTTCATGTCAGGTTTTATTGTTATCGGCCTCAGTAGCTAACGCTGAGGAATTTGCGGATTGGATATCATCCCAGGGAAAGAAGCGTTGCACGCTTGTAAGAACAGAGCACAGACCGGTGCCTCTAACAAATCTTGTCTATTACAGCGGGCATTGGCTTACAGAAGACTGCCTGCCTAAAGATGCGTTCAAATCGATGAATCCCGCTAGGCAGCAGCTGCCGTTGCGTCACTCAGACCTCGTGACAAGACTCCCACCTCTTATCGATTTAGAGTTAACTCCATGTATTATCTACTGCGGAAAGAGGTTTGATTGTGAAAACCTGGCCATGGAAATTGAAAGATCGTTACCCCCATTAAGTGCGGAGCAAGCTGAGAAAATAGGAAGCGTGCTACAACAGGCCCACAAAGATGTCGGCTCTCTCTCTTTTATAAAACCCTCCCTGCGGCGCATGATGCAAACATACGGGGTTGGTTTCCATCATTCAGGTCTCGCCCCAGCGGCTCGAATTGCGGTTGAACGTCTTGTAAAGGACGGTCTCCTCAGATTTTGCGTTGCGACCATGGGGCTTTCGCTTGGTATCAACTTTAGTGTAAGAAGCGCTTTGATAGCCGATTATCAAAGGCCGGGCGAGGCCGGCATGACACCTTACGCCGAAGGTGAAATCTTACAGATGCTGGGGCGCGCTGGTAGAAGGGGCAAAGACGTCATTGGATTTTCACTCTGGTCAAGCGTTGAGTCCTATTCTAGACAGGCCGGTGCCAAAAGAGAGCCTTGCAATTCGCGCCTAAGAACAGACCCCACCACACTGTTGGGACTTCTAGGTCGTGGGCTGAACTTGAGTACTATTGAAGGAATTTACGCTAAAAGCTTCCTTAAATACCAGCATCGCAAAACAGACCTAAGGCTTATTCGAAAGCCTGACGTCGAGAACAAGCTTTCAAACCAAGATTTACCTTGCATAAGTCCCGCCGCAGAATTTGCTCGATTTCAAAACAAATCAGATGCACTAACCACGCCCGCCCTTAGCTCTTGCACCACATGCACGCTGCGTCAACCCTGCCACCTTTATCTAGATCATCGCAAGCAAGCAAAACTAGCAGGTATGCATCTCCACTTGCACAAACTAGGATTCATATCTAATAGCGAAAACCTAACAAACCTCGGGTCCATCGCGCGTTACTTCCCCCAAAGCGGTGGCCTCATGCTATCAAGCATGATTGACAAGGGTATGGTGACAACAGACAAGATGATCGCGGCCGCAGAATTAATGGCAGCTCTTTGCTTGCCACGATTTAAAGAGCCGGGCTCGGATCCTAGTTACCGATTCCCCTTTGATGCTGCGAAGCTGGAAGAGGATTTGGAATTATTTTATCCAATCGAGCTCTTTCCAGAAGCCTACGATTTACCCTTTGGACGTCGGACCTGGCATCAAATAAAAGAATTCAACCCGTCCGCAGGATGGATCGTGCGCCAGTGGCTGACGGGGGCTGATTGGACGAGTTTGGTTAAAAATGGCACCACGGAATACTTCGGCGTGGGAGATCTAATGGGCCTCATGTATAGAGTCGCAACATATTTACAGTCTCTCGCCGCATTAAGTGAATTCAAAGATTCAGCCAAGGCCCTCAGAAGAGAGCTTCTCAGGTCGCCGTTAGATCTGACTCTTTAAAGACTCAAATTGGAGCGCCAAGTCAGATGTCCCCATCATGCAAAGGCTCTCGAAAAACGTAAAAAACATGTGATTACAGAGCCTTAAAAGAGGACTCCTCGAGGACTCCCGTTTTTACATATCTTTTACTGGTGCCTTATTCAAAGGCAGCCGACAATCTTATTAAGCAGAAAAATGAATAAACACCAAAGCAGTGTTTGAATTGGAGTGCAGATGAATGGCTTTGAAACCACAAAAATGTCAAAGCGTGGTGAAGACACACAAACCAGCGTGAACTGGGGAAGTATTTTTTGGGTAACGCTCATGCATGTGGGCGCGATTTTCGCTTTGAATTATGCTTCCACACAGAATGTCGTTGCTCTGCTTGTTATGTATTTTCTAACCGGATGCATAGGCATCACGATGACATATCACCGTATGATTTCGCACAGAACGTTTGTCACGCCGAAATGGTTTGAACGGATATGCGCCACATGTGGCGCCTTAGCCATGCAAGGCGGCCCGATCAAGTGGACTGCCATACACCGTCAGCATCACTCCGCACCCGACACGGATATGGACCCTCACAGCTCGCGCCAGGGTTTTCTGCACTGTCACTTTTTATGGACCACGAAATGGCGCGACCAATTCGATAATCCAGTCAGGCTTCGCAGATTCGCCAGAGATGTCGCTACCGACCCCTACTACCGCTTTCTGGACACCGTACCCGGACAAGTCGTTCCACAGTTCATTTTAGCAGGTTTACTCTACTGGATTGGCGGCCTCGGTATGGTGCTGTGGGGCGTCTGTTTACGAATGGTTCTTGTCTATCATGCTACGTGGTGCGTCAATAGCGCCACACACTTCTTTGGATACCGAAACTACGCTATCAATGATCTCTCGCGTAATACTTGGTGGGTCGCTCTAATTACTTTCGGTGAGGGCTGGCACAATAACCACCACGCCATACAAGGTGTTGCAGAAGCGGGGCATAAATGGTGGGAGATCGATCCAACGATGATGGTTATTAGATTTTTAAAATCATTGGGCCTTGTCACGCGGCTAAAATCTATAAAAGACCCGGAATATAATAGACCCGAAAACAAATTTAAACTAAGCGCATAGATCCCGACGTCACTACTGAACGTTTACGGTATGGCAGGTGAGATGCTGCAAATATGGTGGCGTGCACCCAAGGTATTCTGTCGCTTGTTTCTCACTTGTTCCAAATGCTGAAACAAAGCGGTTGTAAGGCGGCATGTCAGGGCCCCCAGGAGTGAAGCAAGTTGCCTCACAGTACCAAACCTGTTCAAAACTTTGCACCGCGTTCACAGCCTTTCCGTAAGGGTTATACCTGGAAAAAACCCTGCGGGTCGGTTCATCACAGGACTCGTCACGCCATCTGGTCAATATACCAACATCGATCTTGTTGGATCCCGCAGGCTGATCCAAAACCTGCACAAACTCTTGGTTGCAGGCTAAATCATAATATAAACGTTTGGCGCCTAGTGATCCTTCCTCAACCGACTCAATCACCGCAAATTTTAAAACTACCGATGTTGCAGCGACTATAGCCGTTGAAAAAACAGGAATCATAAAAAGCAAATGTTTCATGATGTGCCCCTCACTGACGATGCACACGCACCTAATCAAAACTCTAACTGCTGAGTCAGCGAGTTATAGTACACCACCAATCATACTATGCAGCAGAAATATTTGAATCTTGATCGGCTTCAATGTCGTAAGGGTTTTTGATGCCCATAATGCTAAGCATTTCACTGAGTGCCAGTGCTTCCCTCGGGTCTATGAGATCGATATTCAGCTTGGAGAATTCAATAAAATCCCATGCATCACCAACATCCATGACAGGCGTATTTCGTGAGATGGCAAGAAAATTAAATCCGATTTGTAATTCATGATCGGCGTCATCCCAAATTTCAACAGATAATGCGCGACCACTCAGCACAATTTCAGTGCTTGGATCTCCGCACGATATACTAGCCAGTTCATGCGCAACATCGAGCAGTTTCTTGCAATTTTCAACCTCGATTATTTTTCGCGGTAACATAGGCCCACGATGTCCACGAATAACGAGAACGTGCTCCATGTCGTCTGAAAGAACAGTAGCGCTGACGCTAAACACCAAGTTTTTATGGGTGCGACAGGAAACTGGGCGGCCCAAAACCCCTTGTCCGACGAGAACCTCCATCGCAAATCCAGCGGCCATTTTCACCCCAGGTGAGTCGCCGGCCAGAAGGACCCGCTCAAGGGTCGCAATTGCTTCAAAAACCCTGGAAAACTGTTGCATGGCATCTTTTGGCGTTGCTTTAACAACGCCCCTCCTGAACGCTGTTACGGGAAAAAAGCTAGATCTATTGAGAGGTTATGCTAAGACCCCAATAATACATATCTTTTTGATATGAATAAAAAACGATAACTGGCCAATTGGCCTATGAATAAATGTTGACCAGCTGCTTGCAACCCGTTAAAAGCTCGTCAGTTTTAAGATGCTTTGTCGCCGCATTATCGAATGAGCCCTTCCCCTTAACTGGGACCGTTTTATCTACAAGTTCTGACAAATTCATAAAGTTTCTCCCAAAAATTAAATTTCACCTTAGGCGACAAAGCTTCAGGGGCCGGCAAGACCGGCCTCTTGCTTTTTAAGGCCCTATATTCATTGATTTAAAGTGTGATTTTAATAATTCTTCTTAATTTTCAGCCTATTCAGCCGAACCCCTTACGCAGCACGAGACGTCTCGCGCTCACTTGGAGGATGGTTCGACATGAGGCTTCGCCAAGCCAAACACAAATTTTTCTTTGCGGCCGCCTATCTCTGCATGTCGTTTTCGCCCATATTTGCCGAGGACTCACAGCGTCTGTATCGGAGTGCTCACTATCTTGGTCGTGGCGATACCAGTCTTGCGACGGCTGAGGGTCCAGATGGATTGTATTACAACCCCGCGGGAATCGCTCAAGGACAAGGCGTATTTGGGCGACTTATTTTTTTGAGTCCTCATCTCGAATTTAGTGACGACGCCCGAAACATGGCCACTGAGCTTCAAGATGAGAATGCAGATATTCCTTCGATCCTACGAAAACGAATCGGAAAAAATCAACATATCGGTCTATACAATTCCACAGCCATTATTTTTAGACGCGCTGCACTATCAGTATTTAATGCAGAAACAACTGACATTCTTGTTTTTAAATCACCTGAGTCAGGAGGACTCGAAGCCGTCAAAGCTCGTTTGGTTACAAACAACGGTATAGCGTTTTCTCTCGCGCAAGACTTCATGGATAAACGTTTATTTGTTGGAGCCAACATCAAATATTTACACCGTGGCACAGCGAGCCTCGATGCTAACGTTACGGATGCTGAATCACTTGGCAACATGCAAAGCTCTGACCTGCTGAAGTCTGGAATAGGAACGAGCGCTGACTTGGGTGTGATTTATAAATTAAATGGCCTGGTTCAACCGACTGTTGCTGCGACCATACAAAATGTCGGCGGCACGTCATTCCGACGATTCACTGATGAATCTCCGGCACCTTCGCCACTCAAGCAAATCATTAACTTGGGATTTGCTATCCAACCACAATCTCAACTCAGTAAGTTTAAGCTATTAGGAGAGCTCTGGGATGTCACAAGTCGGCTAAACTCGTCGCGACTTAAAAAAATTCATCTCGGTGCGGAATTATCTGTGCGAGACATGATTGGCTTCACGGCTGGCCTCTCAGAGGGCTGGTCAAGCGGAGGGTTATATTTAGATTTGAGACTCCTTCGGCTAGATGCTGGCATCTATATTCAAGAAGTTTCTGATCGTTCAGGCATCAGGCCCGACAAACGCTTAATGTTCAGATTAACCATGGGACTTTGAAGGGAGGCCGCATCATGATTAAGACTAAAGTTTATCTTCTTGCGCTAATCATGTCACACCTTGTCGGCTGTGGCCCTAATCCATTCGCGTCATACGAAACTAAAGATCCTGCCGAGGACGCTACGGTAGCCCTCGAAGACGGTAACCCCGATAAGGCTATTAAAATTCTAACCGATGCTCTAAAAGATGAGCCAGAGAATTGGCAGTGGGTCTCGATTCTCGCTCTCGCCTATGCAGAGAGGGCTGGAATAAACGCTCTGACACTTGCTCAAAAGATGGCATCTAGTTCAGGAGGCCAGACCACGTCCACCAATGAAGTCACATCTTTATTTGCAATTTTGCCCGATGCCACCGATGCAAATATCAGTGACGTGGATGAAGCCGTAGCTTTAATGCTCAAGATTCCAGCCGTTAATCGCACAACGGCCGACGTCCTCAAAATCGCCATGTTCCAAACGGCGTCGTTAACGCTTAGAACAAAGAAGTACGACACGAATGGAGACGGCACGATATCAGTCTCTGAACTACTGGGGATGAGCTCTGGGGACGCCGTCACGATATTAACCCAACTAGCCAGCGCAGCGGCGGCCTTTGCAGGTGGTGACTCATCGTCCACAACCGACCAGGCTGCCGCAGCTCAAATTAGCACAATACAAGCGGCCATTGGGACTTGCCCTGGTGCGAATCAAGAAGCCAAGCTTAAAAATTATCTAAGTAAAACAGGCTGTTAAAATAGACAAACGCAGTTACCGACTCCGGGTTGCAAAGCACCGAACTTCTACGGTATACCAACCCCACTATGGCGAACAACAACGTCAGTGGACGTGGAATTTTAGTCGCAGCGAACGATCTTATTGCAGCCTCGATTCTTGTCGTTTGGGGGCTTATACTAGGTCCGCTTGGGATCCTGCGCGGTACGTTATACCTCGGCAACGCCTTCTGGTACGTTTGGATCTTGAGTCCGCAAGGGCTACTTAGTCGGTTCATAAAGGCAGCCATAGACTGGCGTCTTGGTAACTTTGACTCGGCGGTTTTCCAGCTTGAATTCCTGGTGACCAGAATTGAGAACGCCTTGGGACGGCGGCCTAAATCTCGACACACGCGCATCGTCCTTGAAGACTTCTATACCCTGCTAGTGCGAGCCTATCTGCACGGCGGACACATCGACGACGCCATGCTCGTAGTGCTTCGCGCAAAAAAGACCCTTGATTGCGACCGGCTTCCGGAGCTTGCTCGTCTAGATGCCAAGACCGCGCACTTAGTACGAGCTGGCCTTGCAGCTGGTAGATTGCTGGACGGCGGAGGACTCGCCACGTTGTACGTAAAAACTGCGGAACCAACACCTGCTCAACCGAGCAAGGCCAAGAATTCAGCTAAAACTCCGACCATAGCCATGCGTCAGGGCGCAACAGCGCAAGATGTAAAGACTCCCAGAACGACTAACATCATCCCATTTCCGAAACCTATCCAACACCAGGGCGACGACTCCCATCCTGAGTTTTGATGACTCGCATTATCGATCTAAGATCAGATACGGTAACCAAGCCGACGGATGCAATGTTAGAGGCCATGTTTGCGGCTGACGTCGGCGATGATGTTTACTCTGAAGACCCTTCGGTCAATGCGCTTGAAACGGCCGTTGCAAAACTTCTTGGCTTTGAATCCGCGTTGTTCACCCCATCGGGGACTATGGCTAACCAAATTGCCATCCATTGTCACACCCGCCATGGAGATAGTGTGCTCGCCGAAGAAGATAGCCACGTATATCTTTACGAGGCAGGGGCCGCGGCGGCTCAAAGTGGGGTACAGTTTGACTTTATACCACTCGCGGATAACTGGTCAGTTGCGTCTATGACTGCGAAAATAAAACCAGAATGGCTGCACTATGCGTCCACCAAACTTGTTGTGGTCGAAAACACTCACAATCGAGGCTCTGGTCGCGTCCTAGATATAGGTGACATCGAGCGTATCCAACAGGTTGCCAAAGAACATAAACTTTTGACCCATTGTGATGGCGCTAGAATATGGAATGCCGCCGCGGCTTTGGGATGTTCCGAACAAGCTCTGACACGGAATTTTGACTCGGTATCGGTCTGTTTCAGCAAAGGGCTCGGCGCCCCCGTTGGCAGTGCCCTACTAGGTAAGCGTCAATTTATCGACCAGGCGCGAAAAGTTCGAAAACGATGGGGTGGCGGTATGCGGCAGGCTGGCTATCTTGCCGCCGGTGCGAGCTACGCCCTCGTGAATAACCGCAACCGTCTGGTTGAAGATCACCACAGAATTAAACGCTTATTTGACGGTATTCTTGAATTAAAGAATAGCGGGCTGCCCGTCGAAGCAGCGCTTCCTGAAATTTGGACGAATATTTTATATTTTAGGGTCTCTGATGGTGAATTTTTAGTCAGTCAGCTGCAAGAACACAGCATTCTGATGAACCACCTTGGTCACGGGAAAATACGGGCGGTGACCCATTTGCAGATTGAAGACAAAGATATCGACCAAACACTCGAAACATTACGCAAAGTGCTAAAAAAAGAGATATTTAAGCCATTTTAGTCCTTTTAAAGATTTCCCTCAGGGTGTTATAAGATAAAGCTTTCCGCCTGGCGGCTATTGGTTTTTGCATGGCAGGCTGAGTCGTAAACGATTTATTTAATGCAGGGGTGACATACATCATGGCAATCAGGATCGGCATTAATGGATTCGGTCGTATCGGACGTTCTGTATTCCGAGCCGCGCTAAATAGCAAAAACTCCGACATCGAAATCACCCATATCAACGACCTAACCGACACTAAAACCCTAGCCCATCTTCTTAAATATGACTCTGTCCACGGCGTTCTCGACGCTGACGTATCCCACGATGAGGGAAGCATCACCGTCAACGGAAAAAAAGTCACCGTTTCGAAGATCAAAGCAGTTCCTGAACTACCGTGGAAAGATAAAAATGTAGACGTTGTTTTTGAGTGCACGGGTATTTTTACTAAAAAAGCTGACGCTGAGGGACACATTAAAGCTGGCGCCCGTAGTGTTTTGATATCAGCTCCTGCGACTGACGAAGACCTCACAGTTGTCTACGGGGTCAATCATCAAAAACTTGATCCGAAGACACACAAGATCGTCTCCAACGCGAGCTGCACGACCAACTGCCTAGCGCCATTCACGAAGGTCCTTCATGAAGCTCTCGGGGTTAAAAGAGGGTTGATGACAACCGTTCACAGCTATACAAATGACCAAAACACTCTTGATTTGCCTCATAAAGATTTGCGTCGAGCCAGAGCAGCAGCGCTCTCAATGATTCCCACATCAACCGGCGCAGCAAAAGCCATAGGACTGGTTATACCCGAATTAAAGGGCAAGCTTGATGGCCTTGCGGTTAGAGTGCCCACCCCAAACGTTTCGTTAGTTGATGTAACATTTGAAGTTTCAAAACCCACGACGAGAGATGACGTTAATAAACTCCTGCGTGATGCGGCAAATGGCCCCCTCAAAGGAGTCCTTGGTTTCACTGACGCCCCACTTGTGTCTGTTGATTTTAACGGAGATAATCATTCGAGCTTCATTGATGGTGATTCCACCAAAGTGATTGACGGTACTTTAGTTAAGGTCTTGTCGTGGTACGACAATGAAACAGGTTTTAGCTGGAGAATGCTGGATATTGCTCGTTTGATGGCAAAATAAATGATCGATAGCCCTCTGAATAATGATTGGGCGTCACAGGAGAGAAATATGGCAAAAGATAAAGCGATTACATTGACTCGTAAGGAAGTTATGGAGTGGCTGGCCGAAGGCACAAAAGACTTCAAAGATACGGATATCCGAAAAGCCAACCTCATGAAAATAGACTTTAGTGGTTGTGACCTCAGTGGTTGTAACCTCAGTTACAGCAACCTCAAAGACGCAAACTTCACCAACGCTGTACTGAATGGGGCATCGCTTTGGAACGCAAACCTTGAGGGCGCGAACTTCACGAACGCTAGCTTAGAGGATGCTGACCTTGACTATGCAAAGCTTCGAGGAGCTATTCTATACAATGCGAACCTACGAAGAGCCCATCTGCCAACCGAGCTGATACCGAGAGACGACATTATGGCCTCGGTAGAGACTGGCTGCAAAGTTGGTCAACACTAACGTCTTGCTGGCTTGTGTCAGGTCCCTCTTAGTTTAAGGACAATTTGGGTTGTAAAACAACCGAGCTTTTGTTTAACTCTTGATCCTCAAGAAATGGCGCTGTGGCGGAGTGGCTACGCAAACGATTGCAAATCGTTTTCACACCGGTTCGAATCCGGTCGGCGCCTCCAAACCTTTTTGAAAACATTTAATCTTCTAGAATCAATGCTGTGCAACTGTTGACAACAAGTTCAATACAGCGACGCCTGCCACGATAAGCCCTATCCCAACACACCCAGCAATGTCCAGCGACTGGCCAAGAAATATAAAGCCCACGATTGACACCAGCACCACTCCGAGTCCTGACCAGACTGCATAGGCAATGCCTACTGGCAGTGTTTTTAACGTTAGCGAGAGGAAATAAAACGCCACACCGTAACCGATAGCCACAACTACCGATGGTAGAACGCGTGTGAAACCTTCTGACGCTTTAAGAGCAGACGTTGCTATAACTTCAGCGATAATGGCTACACTCAAATAAAACCAATGCACTGACTATCCTTAATTCTATAGAAACCTACTGGACGCACTCGGTGTTCTCTGGAAGTGACTCTGCGGCCTGCAGTAGTGCTTCAGGGACGCTTCGACCTAGGCTCTGACGAACGAGCCTGGCATTATTCTCGCTGCTATAATCTGAAAACTTCGAGGTTACCGAACCATCTCCCTGCCATGTCATATCGAAAACCTTCACGGGCTCGCGACAATCAAAATTAAAGTCTTTAAGTTCAGCGGATTTGACGCCCGGTGCAGACTGTGTAGAAAAGAAGACCTTGCGAGCATCAATATCGTAAACGACACGCCATTTTGTAGCGCCACTAGCAACAAGCTCGACACCTTCAAAACCGAATTTCACGCCATCACGCCCTTGCAAACCAGCGGCTTGCTTAACGTGATCCGAGGCAATAACAAATCGATCCAAAGACCCCTTGGACGTAGGAATGGGACGACTACCCCCGAAACCAACAAAATCAGCCAAGTAATCCATGGAAGACTCGTAGGAGTCATTAGTCAGAACCTTGTTACCCCTAGCTGAAAGATCAGTGATCAAAAGTTCGCCCTTAACCGGCTCCACAGCAACGCAAGCTCCGCTCGGGTCACAAGCCATATAGTGCAACGGAATCAATATCTTTGATAACCGTGCCTGTTTCGTCAAGTTCACAACATCATCAACAGAGCCAGCCATATCGAGCATAAACTGAACCCACTGACTCTCGTTGACAGATGGTTTTTCATCGATATCTGGAAATTTGGCACCTCCGAGAACCATGACTTCCACAACCAATCCGGCTTCGTTTAAACCAGCATTGGGAAGCTCTCGTCCGTATTGATTAAGAGTGACGCTGCCGTATTTTGACGTCCAAGTGAGCGGCTTATCAGTCGGAAAAACTGCGATTGCGGATTTGCGTACGCCGCGTTTGTTAACATGTACAACGCCCTGTTCTTTATCCCAGTCGTAGGATTTACCCACGTAAACATGCCCACTCTCCTGGTAGCTAAATGTGGAGCAAGCCAACGCGCGGTTAGACGAATAAACCGAGGATAGAATAAGAAGGGCTGCCGTAGCGCGCGTAACTAATAGATGAGACATATAACGCATAAAACCTCCCAGTTAAAAAACATGAAAGAAAACACCGGATCCCGCCCCTCACGTTAAACCACCGAGGGAGGATAAGCCGCTCAACTGCAAGCAAAGATGGTCAGGACTTCAACATCAGAAGACCGCTGTATATCGACGATCTAGTTGGCCCGCAAGCCAAAATTGCCGTAGGAAGCTCAAACCCCCTAATTTCATGAAGTATTTGCTAACTTTGCGTTCAATAAAAAACCGCCTCGGAAGGCGGTTTTTATAAGATTTATTAATGAACTCCTATCGCCTTTAATCGGTGAATGCTGTAGCCCATTTACCTCGACGGCAGGTTCCAGCCTCCACCGAGCCAAAAGCAAGACAGGGAACCCCAGAGCTTCGGCGTGGATGGCCCACCCTCTCATATAAATCTGATGTTGCTGGAGCAGCATTTAGCTTCACCGTCTCAGAGCTCAGGAGGATCCTTATATTTAAGACAGCCGTATCAATCGTGGATGCATCCCCCTCGTAGATGGAGACTTTAAAGTGTTTGGTCGGATCGTTCCAATAGCTGGCCAAAAGTCTGCGCGCAATCACTGGATCAAGACCGAACGTGTTGCGAACGAAAATATCCCGCTCACTTGGAGGAGATGAGACCTCCCAGTCTTTGAGCATACTTTCCAGAGCAGCAAATTCGGCCTTAGTCATTTTTTGAAGCCCCTGTGGCGGCTTCCCGCATCCTGAATCACCAGACGGGCTGACTTGCTTCAAAAGAGCCTTCCATCCATTACCGTCACTTTTAACCTCACAACCCAGAGCCTTATAGATATCCTTATCCAAGGCTAAATCATCGGCGGTAGGTTCGAGGGCTGTGATCATGGAAAGAGATTTTTTTCCGGGCTTCTCGCCCTTTCTTCTAAGAAACTTTTCATGCATGACCGTGCCAACGTACACCAGCACAGGATGACCTTTTTCCTGAACATTATAATTCTCGTAGCCATAATCAGCATGATGCATGAAACCATATGGGGGTATCCACTTTCTGGACACATCCAGCTTGTCCGTCCACTCCCGCTTAACAACCTTCAAAAACTCATCGCTAATATTCTGAAGCGCAAATTTATAGTCGATGCGTCCCGCCGCAACGGCGTCGGCTAAATCATCAAACATTTTTGCAAAGGTCTGAATAGTGACTGTGACCTTACCGTTATACTCTTCAACACTCTGGGCCTGTGCTGGTGTTGGCGATACCCCGCCGGCGTACTGAGCTACAAGTCGAGCCTCGTTTTGTATAGTTCTAATATTATTTGGATCCGCAAGGATACCTGCCAGCATGCCAGCTTTCACCTTAGCCATTCCGACAAACTCCTGAGCTGACGACACATCAGCAGTTCTACCAACCACGCGATCCAGGAATCCCAGGAGCAATTCGGGAGCCGTCATTGGCATCAATGCAAAACTCTCTTTCTTAGTCATCCGGCTCTGCATTGATTTAGGCACCGCATAACCCTTATCAAAATCACCCTCGGCAAAAACATGAGAAACTTTTGCGTCCTCAAACTTTTGTCCAGCAAGAGACCGGTAACGCGCATCGCCAAGCGCAGCCGGACTAAATGGCCGCATCCAACCCAAATTAAGGTTGGTCCAGGCAAACCATGCACAGTACATGTTCGGCAGAAACAAGCTGCCCGATGTGTCCCTTGCGGACTTTATGTAGTTGTCCGCGAATTTATCTATATCAGCAGAAGTTCGCAGTGCGGTCGCCATGACACCGTAATTGCCCTCGAATTTAAACTGATCAAAACCGAGAGTGCCCCATCGCGCGATTTGTCGTCCGTACTCGTCAACGACTCCCCAATCTGGAAAACTTCTCGGGACAAACCTGAATACATGAAACGGAGTCGCGTCTACTCCGTTGAACGGTTTCGCATATCCGGCAGGGGTATCAACCGTCATAACTGCTCCATCAGATTCGCGCTTGACGATGGTAGCCGCGTGAGTCGTCCTCCACTGGGTCGCTACGGCTGGAACGTCGCCACGTTTTTCAGGATGGAAGTAAACGATAATGTCCCCATCCTTTAGAAATCTCTGCAATGCAGGTTGCTTGCTTCCGTAGAACTGCGGAATTAAATGAACAAACCAATCCTTTGGGTCCTTCTTGTGATTGCCGCGCCCCTTAGGCTCCCACATGTAGCGCATCAGGTTGTCAGCAGCAAGACACGCCGGCTTTCCATCCAAGTCCATTCTATTGGCCTCAGGGCAAACGTCCGGAATCGGTGCGCCTGCAGGCAAACGAAGGGCCGTAAGCGGTAATCCGAATAATTCGCGGTGAGTTTTAATGTTAATGCCCATCTGCTTATTTACGAGCTGAGGATCCACGTAGTAATCCCAGATATCCTCTTTGGGATTGGTTCCATCGTCCAATGTTTTTCTGGCCGCCTGTGCCTCGACGCGTTTTTTGAGATATCCATGCAGTTCCTGCGTCGGCATCGACTGTACCGCGCCATATTCATCGGCCGCGTTAATCCGGCTTTCCTCTCTACGTGGCTTACACGAGCTCACTGAATCAACTGCAACCAAGCTGACAATTGCCATTAACAATCCATTACGAGGCGCCATCATTACATTCCTGTCGAATTGGAGTGAATTTAATAGATACCAACATTTTATCATAAAAATCTGCAGGGCTGCAGCCATGGCTAACCCATGATTTCTCAACAAGTAATCGTAGTAATTATTGTTTTAATCAACGTCTGCGAAGCTATGTTGTCGCAACTAAAGGCGAGACAGCCAATCCTAGTCGTCCAGATAGCTTGCCGAAAGAGGCGCATCCAGTCTTCGAACAACCGCACGCAGATACCAAAGCATCACAAGTCCCGGTACTGCTGAAATCGTGGAAAAAACAAAAAACTGCGGCCAACCCATAGACGAAGCTAAAACACCAGACATCGGCCCCACCCAAACTCGACCAACAGCTGCAAAAGCCGACAGCAGTGCATACTGAGTTGCGGTAAATTTCTGATTACAAAGCGCCATCAGCAGAGCAACAAAGGCAGCAGTTCCCATACCGCCAGTAATATTTTCGAATCCGATAGCAGATACCAATAACAAGTCCAAACTGGTTGCCTCTTTTAATGAGACAAACCCGAGGTCAAATGCCGGTAGCATAATCGAACCCCAAGCGCTTCGTCCCATCACTGCTACAAGCCAAAATCCTAGGTTTGACATCATTTGCAAAAACCCAAACACCAAAAGAGACCAAAAAAGTCCAAGTCGAACCATCAATGCGCCGCCAAACAAAGCGCCCACAATCGTAAGCCATATCCCGATGACTTTATTTACAACACCTATTTCCGCTTGAGAAAACCCCATTCCTTTGATGAGAAACGGAGTTGTCAGAGAACCGGCAAACGCATCACCGAGCTTATAGAGAACGATTAACACTAAAATATTGATCGCACCGTCTAATTGAAAATAATTTGATAGGGATACATTTAAGGTCTCGAATTTTGAGCGAACTGAAACCCACCAACCAAGTGGGATGGTGAATGCCAGTCCAGCCAGCAAGGACACTAAATCAGTCCATTTTTTTACATCTTGCGGCAAAGATCCCTGTGACAACTGTAGAGCAGTCCATTCGAAAAATGGACTAAATACCCGCGATGTCACCAAAAAGCCCAGCACGACTGTCAAAAGCAGGGCGAAAAATCCGAACAAATCATTGCGTGCATTCGACCGCGGCCGCGGGGCGTCCGACGCAAGTGGCGGTAGTAAGAGCATTGTCACAACAGACAATACCGCCACGACCCCGGCCATGACTTTATAAATATGAGACCAGCTCCAACCGTATCCTGAAGCTTGATCAGCCCATACTAACGCGATGCCACCTGATAAAATCATGGCTAAGCGATAACCAAAAGTGCTTAAGGACCCCCCCAGCCCCCTTTCATCAGATCGCAATATATCCGTCCGATAAGCGTCGATAATAATGTCTTGAGAAGCAGATAAAAAAGCCACACCAATAGCGGCTAAAGCAATCAACGAGGTGTTTTGACTGGGTGATAAAAAACTCATAGCAACAAGACATACTGCCAGCGCTACTTGTACGATCACAAGCCAACTACGCCTACGCCCCAAAAAAGCTGGCTCAAAACGGTCCATCAAAGGCGCCCATAAAAACTTAAACGTATATGGCAATCCGACTAGGCTAAACCAACCGATTGTTGTCAGGTCAACATTGTCAACCGTAAGCCATGTCTGCAGAGCCGTTCCTGAAAGGGCTAGAGGTAGTCCACTGGCGAAGCCGAGAATCGTGACGACAATAAGCCTTAAAACTCTCGAGTCAAAAAATCCCACAGCCACATTCTCCGCCTTGTTTGAATACGACACGCATGTCAATAACTGACGTAAAATTGATGCGTTGCTCTCTATTTTAAATGATTTGCGCAGTCGAGTCACTAGGGGCTCAAACTTCCAGTGCATCCATAACAATAGCCGTGTTTTGCTACTTGCTTTCTTCTTGTAGTTTATGGTCGTTCTTTACTGCTCGGTAGGAGTCAAGACCATGGGACGATACTACGAAACATTCAATCCCCCATTTTTTTTAGATTTAAGTTTTTTGCATGACTATATTGCAGATAATCGGACCGGATTTGAACGAGATCCGACGTCCATTTTACGAGACATCCGGTTAGGCTTATCAAGACTCCATATTCGCGATAGATCTGAGGTCAGGATAACTGTTCAAGACCAGATTGTGTCTATTGATGGAGCAGTACCATCACAATCAGTATCAAAATATATCGCCAACGTTGCTAATAATGTGCTCGGGGTTCGTGCTGTTAAAAACCGTCTGCAGATTAAACGATCCGGAGCTGAAGCGAAGCCTCAGAAAATCGGCCTGCCAAAATTAAAATCGCAAGAACGTCTCGCTAGTGACTCTCTAAATTAGAGCAAGAAATCTGCTCGGACAAACGTTTGGACTCAAAGATCAAGGCAACCTCATTTTTTGGGATTCCCACAGTTGCACGAGCGATGAGATCCTCCACCACGCGACCATCATACGGCGTCCATACGTCATGACCAAGTTCATACATCATTAGCTTTGGGCTGCAATGGAGTCTCGACAATTCAAAGGCAACATCACTCCAAGAACCACCTTCCACACGGACTTTCAGGGAACTGGTTGATAGCTCAAAGACGGTTTGCCAAGCCGTAAATCCAGGCAAGGCAACATCATCGAGTGTTTCCTCCATGCTTTTTAAGTTGGGATTAATTTGACTAAAAGCGAGACGAATAAATCGGGCTGAACTCTGATAGCCCTGCGGTAACGGTCGATTTGACGCTGACCAATCGAGATAAGTCTGCCAGGCAAGCGCATAGGGAGAATTTGTTAAGACATTACGCGCTACGTCTCGACTTTTATAGATGTGAGGACGACCATCGATGTACTCGATGGTGGCACACTCTCCCGTCTTGTCACAAAGCATCCAATGAAGATCGGCCGAAATCTTGTGAATTCCAAAATCAGCGACATGTAAAATAACGTCACTAACAGTCGCAAAACGGTCTAGCTGATACTGAAGCCATAAGTTCTCAGTGATATATCCTGCCGGTCCGGTGACTGGATACTGCGCAGGCGCCATGAGCACCGCTCCTGCCAGCCCAGCCTCGTTGATGCCCTGCATGGGATAATCTCGTCCAAACTGAGATAACGTTATGCTGGCGTAACGGGAGATCCATGTCACCGGCCTGCCTTTTCCCGCAACAATCGCCCCAGCCGATTTAACTTGCTGCCTTGGCGATAAAAATAAAATTCCACCTCTTGCATTCCAATCAAAATTGGCACCCAGCTGAGCTTTGTTGCTGCTATCCTGACGGTAAACCGCACTGCACGGAAACGCCGAGTCCATGGTTTGAAATATCGCGATGAACACGGCCATCAACCTTAGCAAACGCGCTGTAAAGTTGCGCCTTAGGGGGACCCTTGTTGCCTTATTTTTGTACTTCATAGGCCTCGAAGATTACTGTACTTTCACATCTCGAAAAAGGAGATTTTATGGTCTGGCTGCTGCTAGCCTCGCTTATTTGGGCCTTTTCTTTTGGAATCGTCAAAAAATTAACGATTTCCGTAGACCCGTTTGCGGTCAACCTCATCAGAACTGGCGTCGCAACCGTCTTTTTTATCCCATGGCAAGTTGCGTATCTACTCTACGCCAATCAGAAAGGCCGCAGTGTTCAAACTCAAACAGACCGGCAGGCTCTGTATTTAAACTATCGACGCGCTTTTATCTGCGGTGCCGTGCAGCTTGGTCTTATGTACGGACCTTACACACTTTCATTTCGCTTCATTAATGCCCACGAAGTCGCGCTTTTCACCATGTCCACACCGCTTATTATGTCGATTTTCTTCATTCCATCGGAAATAAATCGAAGCAAAGAAGGCAAGTTCTCGTTCGGCATACGCTTGGCGACCGCCATCCTACTGGCAACCGCAGGCGGTATAGTAGCTACTTACCAAGCCGCCGTTTCCGACAGCTTGGTTATTGGCGCGGCACTCGTCCAGTTATCAAATGTCTTTTTTGCGCTAGGTTCGTTTTACTGGACTAGATGGTTTACACTCTCTGCGGATAGAGCGACAGCTTTGATGGTGCCGTTCTTCACTGGAGCTTTTTTCGCCTCAGCCGTGATGTTTTTATTGTTTTCAAAGACGTTTGAATTCCCAAGCACCGAGCAGTTTGCGCAATTGTTATGGCTTGGCGTCATATCGTCCGGCCTTGGATTTTTACTCTGGAACAAAGGTGCAGTTAGAGTTAGCGGAGTTATTTTAAGCGTCGCGAACAATCTAAAACTACCGATTGCCGTAGCAGTCAGTATCGTTTTCTTTGGAGAAAAAACGCATCCCGGGCCGCTCGTACTAGGAATTTTGCTTATAGTGCTGGCGCTGCGGCTTGGTTCCTTCCACCAAGAAACCAAAGCACCGCACTAAGAGCCACTGCAGCAACGAGCATCATCATAGCGTCAGGCATAGGCATATGATCTGCGAGAAGCCCGGCAAGAGGGGGAGAAATCACGTCCCCGAGTGCATGGATGGTGAAAATCGAAACAGCAAATGCGGTGGACGCAACTCTAGCTGGCACCGACTGCAAAATAGCTGTATTTGCTGGGGCAAGTGCTGCAAAAATTGATGTCTGCACGAGAAAAAGCGCCAATACAAATTCATTAAAATCATGACTTCGAAACGCCCAGAATCCCAGTGGGGTCGCAATGACAGACGTCCATGCACAAAACTTACAGAACGCGCGCGCCGCCACGATACCAGTTTTCTGCTCTGTACCCTTGAGGAATACATGCCCCCACTTGGCTCCGATCAATGTCCCAATAAGACCAGACGCTAACGTTGAAGCACCGATTTTCAGAGAACTCTCCGTCAATGAGACATTCAAGACATGCTCGCCGTACTTTGGAGCCCACGCTGAAAATCCGCCCAAAGCAAACGTTTGAGCCGTGTAGCCCAAAACTGCCCAACGGTAATCCGGGTTGCGAATTAAGTCTTTCAGCACGCTCCCAAACCTCATGTTACTGGTTTGCCGAACTCTGTGCTGTGGCTCAGGCATTGTCCAGACCCAGTAAGTGATCAGAAACCCCGGGATAGCGCCAAGATAAAATGCCCAACGCCAGTGACCGATATCTGCCATCCAGCCGCCCCAGATGTAGCCTAAGGCTGCTCCAATCGGGATCGATGTGTAAAATACACCCAAAACTTTGTTGATAGCGCTTTCATCACGCAAGCTATCACGTATAAAGGGCGGAGACAGCGTGGCGAAACTGGCCTCCCCAACGCCAACCAACGCACGCGCGACTAACAGCACGTAGAAGTTACTGGCTAACCCACTCCAAAGCGTCGCAAAACTCCAAAGAAGCACACCGATTGCCATTAAAAACGGTCTAGATTTGCGGTCACCATAAAACCCAAAAAGAGGACTCGTCAGCATGTAGCCCACCATAAAGATGCTCATGAATGTGCCGGTTTGGGCATTACTGAGTGAGAACTCTGACTGAATACGGGGTGCGGCGGCAGATATAATATACCGATCTAGGTAGCAGATGAGATTTACGACTGTCAGCATCCATAAAGCTGGACTCATAGGCAAAAACCCCATTGATCGAAGCCGGTGTGGGCAAGTTGCAAGAGAAAGTTTTCCTAAGTATATCAGAAGACTAACACTACCGCTCAGTGGGGGTGTTTAGAGACACCGCACTATGTCCAGACCCCTGACAGCGAGACGATTTACATGTATCAATTTTTTCATTTGAAATCAGGATCTTAGGCGTGTTTCGAACTCTGGCACAGCGTTTGCTTTCAATGTGGCAGGGACCAATAGTCCCAAAGTCCAAGCACGTGCTCGTCGTTGATCATGATGTTGATAAAGCAGAAGGAGACGCCCATGAACTGCAAATCAAACCTCGCACTCTTGTGTAGCGCCATCTTACTTGTAACAACGACGTCCTGTCAGCAGGACGAACATATACAAGGTGGGCGCAAGCACTCTCCAACGACAAAGTCCGTGATTGCAAGAATTTCTCCGGATTCACAAAACAAAAATATGGGTGTGTTGCAGTTTACAGCATCCAACACCGCAATAAATAAAACAAGCAACCCATTGGACGTCGCTAAGGCTTACGACAACGGTCGTCCGCTAACCCTAAAGAAAGACGGCATGGCGCTCGCTGCATCCGACAACAGCACCGGCAATATGTTCGCACTTTATCAGTGCCCCCCTGGATATTACATGCCGTCTTCCGTGCAGGCATCCCAGGCCACTCCCACACAGCCCCAGCCGAACATCGGTATAGACAACATCTACAGCACCTTCAGTAATGGTGGCTCTAGCATATTCAGCAATCTCTTGGGCGGCTCCTTGGCGAGCGGCGATGGCATCACCGAATCGATCTCGGGTACTCTCCAATCATTGATTGGAATATTTACAGGTTCAAATGCTGCATCAACATTAGCATTGCCATGGGGCCAAACGGCGTCCAATTATGCTGCCTACGGTTGCGTACCGATCAATTCCGCATCGAATTCGACCTATACGTATCCAGCAAATACGGTCAATGGTCAGACAACGACGGGTACGTCTACTACAACCGCCCCGACGCAATATCAGTACATCGGCCAGGTGCAAGCAGGACCGTATACCTACCACACGTATGCGATACCCGCCCAGAACGTGGACCAAACAGTGCCTCAGACAACGGGAACCACGAATTAGTCCTTGGATTTAGCATATGAAATAAAGCCCAGCAGTTATAAGCTGGGCTTATTTTACTTTGCCAATGATTTCGACATTTTAAAAAGATTTTAAACTATTTTATTGACTTTTATTAAAATTTTAAGCTACTGTTAGCGTAGGACCTAAGGAGTAGGTCCATCTCAAACCCCCTCACCATTTGGAGGTGCTAATGAGATTCACTAGGACCGTGGCAGTCATCGGGTTGGCAGGGATTGCCGCCCTTGTTGGATGTCGTCCGCGCAGCCAGCAAAACTCGATGCTAACGGATAGCCTGCAAGCATCCATCGTTATGCCAAGGCAAATTGGCAAGGCGATGGTGGTCGGTGATACTGACCTGACAGGCAATCGGAATATCTTCGGCGGATTCCCGAGGATTATTTCGGAAAGAGTCGCTACGAACGAGGATGTTTTCTTGTCTCGCCAGCAATTCGTGGTCTCGTTTGACTCAAAAGCCAAAGTCCCAGCTTGGACAGCTTGGCAGGTCGTCAGACAAGACTTGGGGGATGTTGCCAGATCTGACAACTTCCGAAGCGACTCAATCCTCAACACGTACCTCGAGTTACGCGAGAGAAATCTCGGCGTCATTCCCGAGGACTACAAGAATACGTGTTTCGATCGAGGCCACCAAGCACCCTCTGCGGACAGGACAGATCAGCCGAAACATAATTTGGCGACGTTTTACATGAGTAACATGGCGCCACAATCCGCGTTTTTAAACCGGAGAATTTGGGCCGATCTGGAATCCTACAGCCGAGACTTAGTCAGGGACGAAGGTCGAAAGCTACAGGTGTACGCGGGTACGATTCTTCGCGATGGTCGCGAAGGTATTGGGCGGAACGGTGATATTCAAATCCCTGATGCCTTCTACAAAGTCGTAGTCGTTTACAAGGATGATGACGAGAAAAATCCCATAGGCTATATCGCCGTCATCATGCCAAACGTCACGTCACATGGCAGAGATCCCGTCGCTAACAAAGACGAAGCCTGCCAAGAGCAACAACGTGGCGGCTCAGGTTCAATCTCGACAGATTGGCGCGACTACAAAGTCTCGCTACAAGAGATCGAGAGGAAAGCTGGTATGGCTTTCCCAAACCTAGCGCACACGCGGCCCCTCTAAATCGGGCGGAACCGCGAATAAAAACGAAGGCTTTCCTATTCTTGAGGAAATCCTTCGTTTTTATTCGTTTAACCAACACTAGCTACCCCGCAAATCTATCGTGCTATAATGAAGCTTCGACCAGAAGAGGATTTCTTTGCAATTTTTACGCACAAAAAAAACGTGGTTTTTGGCACTATCAATCCTTGGAGCCACTCATGGTCTTCTCTGCAGCCATATTGCGAGATCTGAGGTCTCCACATCTCAACCCGATATTGTTGACGGCGCAGCCCTGGGGCGCGCAAGGGCGGAAGAAGCGGCTCAGGCGTCACAGGATGAAGAAAAGGCGACGGGTTCCTCAGAGCTTACGGGAGTGCCCGCCTTGTTTTCCTCGCCTGAAACCGGCATCGGCGGTGGCGGAGCTTTAGTTTATCTTGGCCCAAAGTTGAAAACCCGACGTGACTTTGCACTCATTGGTGTGACGTTCACGCAGCGACAACAGTTTTTAAATGCTGGAATTATTGAGTTATATGATGATGACGAGTACATCTCTATTCGAACACATTTTAGATTAACGCGTTATCCTGATTACTTTTTTGGCGTCGGGAACCGCACAAGCCTCGTGGATAAAGACCTTTATACCATGCGGACAAGGGAGATTGGCGTCGCCCTTAGAGTAGCGCCAAAATTTAACCCGAAACATCAATTTGGCCTTGGCGTTCACCAGGACATCACGGAATTTGAACCGTTTACACAAAATGGCTTACTATCCCGAAAAAATTACCGTGGCCATTTTGGGGGCCTCAGCAGGAATTTGACACTGCGATGGCAATACCAAGATAACGATGACGACTTTGAGCCGCACAGCGGTACAAGAATCTCTTGGGATATCTACCGAGCAACGAAGGCACTCGGGAGTGACTTTGAAAACATTCGATTTTGGAGCAATAATGCCACGTTCATACCACTAGACCAACGTACGACCCTGGCACTGCAACTTTATGGCCAATTTTCTAACGGAGATGTGCCTTGGTACCAGCTCGCGCAACCGGGCGGCAATAGCATGCTGCGTGGCTATTACTTGGGTCGCTTTCGAGATGAGCAGATGCTGGTGACACAGGCGGAAATTAGAAGGCATATAGCTCGCCGTTTTGGTCTTGCTCTGTTTGCTGCGGCTGGACAAGTGGCTCCTACGGGCCAACAGCTTTCCGAAACGACACCACTAGTTGCTTGGGGCGGTGGCATGAGATATCGACTCACGCGAAATCAACGAATTAACGCTCGACTAGACGTCGGATTTAACCGTTCGGAGCCAAGAACTCCAGCCCTTTATCTCTACATATTAGAGGCATTTTAACGCGAATAGTCGGGCTCGATATAAGACGGCTTCACGCTATCTAGCTGAGCACCATCTAGATTTAGATTCGAATCGTCCTCAGCAGGTGGCGGATTCTTCCACCAGTCTTTAACTCGCTGCAGGTAATTTGCAATCGCAACACGACCCGTTTCTTGAATTAAGGTGCTAAAATACGCACGATTTTTTTCAACCGTAGGTCCTTCGATACTGCCAATATACACCACACGAGCACCTGGAACTTTTTCCGGACTTATGGCTGCTAGCATGAAATGCTGCGGCAAAATAAGTGACGGATAATATTTTTTGACCAAATAACGAAGACTCCCCCCCATATATCCATTTGATAGCAACTGCTTGATGCCGCCAGAGATAATGGGACGGACGCTCTCAGGAACCGTGGAGGCCCCAAGAACAAACGCAGACAAGCTCTGCTGCATAAGCTCATTATTAACGAACGGTGCGAAACGAGGCTCTGACCGCATATCTGAAATCTGTTTGGCAAAATCCATCATGTTGAAATTCGTCTCCAGCATATTACGCCCCAGTGCAAGAGAGTAAATTGAAAATGGAAGCTCCGAGCAATATAAAGGCGGCAACTTGCTAGACTTACTTTCATTGAGTTTTGTCATTCGACTTTGAAACGATGGCACTCCCTTAACGTAAATATCGGTATACAAAAAGGAGTCGTAATCATAGGAGGTCTCTCTCACCTTCAAGACATCGATCATATTAAACACGCTTTTCCGCACGCTAGGCGTGGTTTCAACTCTGAAAAAATGTGTATAAGAATCCCAACCACAATCCGACATCGACTCTGGAGAGTCTACATGACACAATCTGCCACCTCGGGTGACGACCATTTTTGCGTGACTCATGCCCTTTTCACCAAGTCTAACCAGAATAAGATGATTTAAACCGATCTCTTCCTGCTCAACTTTTTCTCCGGCTGACTTTTGCTGGATGCCAATTAATTTTGACTCCCTGACAAGATTGTTAGGGTCGTGTATGGGATCGTAGTCAACAGCAATATCGCCATCCGATACGAACGTCTTCAACTCATCTGGACTTATGACTCTGATACCATAGTCAACACCATTGTGGGTTTGAATAACTTTCGTCTCCTTCGGCAATTGCCATCCATTTCGTCGAAATATTTCTTCGTCCGCTTTAAGGCGATCCAAGGGAAGACGGTTAAAGGGAACGACTTCCGTCGCGTAGCCCACCGTCAAGTTTTCGTAGCTACTTTGTCTTGAAACAGCTGCCGAACGCTCCTTGCAAGACAAGACTGCAGATAGGAAAATTAAGCAAGGAATGCATGATCGTGGGTTTATAAATTTCATGTAACGACTCGTGGCTAGTGTTGGTATACTGGGACCGAGTTTATCAAAAAATTGCATCAAACGCGACGAAGGAGCCGACTACATGCTGAATTTTAAGCTTTTTTCCTTCTTTGGGTTACTTGCCCTAGCGGCCGCCTTCGGCCCTAGCGCGTCGGCTCTTGATGATGTGACAAAGGCCGATGACCTTGAGTCCAGCATTGACGCACTCATGCAGGACTATGATGGTGAAAATGTTCCAGGGGCAGCAGTCGCCATTTACTCTGACAAGGGTGTGCTCCTTGAAAAAAACTACGGCCTACGAAACCTTGAAGCCCGGGAGCCGGTGACATCCGATACTAATTTCCGAACAGCCTCTCTTACAAAAGCCTTTACAGCGACCGCCATCCTCCAGCTCGTTGAAGCAGAAGAAATCACCCTGCAAACTACTCTGACTGAAATTTTCAAAGACTTCCCCTCCTATGGTCAGAACATCACGTTACATCACTTACTTAGTCATACCAGCGGACTCCTAGACTACGAAAACTTATTGCCAAGCGATTCCTCGAAGCAGGTAACAGACGCCGATGTCTTGGAGATTATGAAACGACAACGTTCAACCTACTTTTCACCCGGGACACGTTTTCGCTATTCGAATACTGGCTACGCTATCTTGGCTGAGGTGATCTCCGCAGTTAGCGGAGAACGATTTCATCAATATTTAGCCCAACACATATTTAAGCCTCTTGGTATGTATGGCACCCTTGCGCACGTCGCAGGAGAGAACACTATCGACAATCGTGCCTACGGCTACTCCATGCTAACAAACGGTTATAAGCGCTCAGACCAAAGTCAAACCAGTGCCGTACTCGGGGACGGCGGCATTTACTCCTCGACGATGGATTTGCTCAATTGGTTCGTGATGTGGACGGGAGGTCTCAGCGTGTTGACACCAGATTCGTCAAAGCTGATGACAACTCCAAAAAAACTGAATAATGGCAGCGTCACTCAGTACGGCTATGGTTGGTTTATTGACATATTTGACCGAAATCGCCGCATTTCCCATACTGGCAGCACCATCGGACAAAAACACTCGATTGCGATATTTCCCGACAAAAAACTTGGCATTGTTATACTCACAAACAGACAAAATTCTGCCCCATGGCTCATTAGCGATAAAATCGCGCGCTTAATTTTAAAATAGGTATACCAATGACTTTCGACCTCTTAATTCCATGGCTCCCATCCGTCATAATTTATTTCGTATTGGACAGGTGGTTTCAGTTCCTAGGCACCCGTTGCTTTGGCTTTCTTGTTACCTATTTTTTTCTTGGTGCCAACCACATATCGCAAGAATCGTGGCTGGTGTTTCGGAACAACTTTTATTTGCAACCGCCAATAGTATTTTTATAGTTTTTTTCATGGCATCCATCGCACTGGAAAAAACCTACTTTGAGCGGACTTGGCGAGATATTGCTACAGCAAATATTTTGAATGCATATACCTGGCTACAGATCTGGTGGCTTCTCGGAATGAATCTGCAAAACAAGTTTAGGTAGACTGCTAAAATCAACCTAATTTTGTTTTAACGAATCTAAGTAGTGTCGATAATCATGGTGCCTTTTACTCTAGGAAGCTCCAAAGCCCTAGTGACGAGAAGTGAAAAAACCTGATATCAGATGTATAAACTGGCCCACTTAATTGCTCCGACTTGCTCAATCCGACGGCGTACGCG
>CAYOEM010000001.1:320388-433110 GCA_964402975.1 uncultured Polynucleobacter sp. | reverse complement strand
AGGTCCCCCCCGATGTGGGTGGAAAGGGGGGCATATCTCTGAATCATTTGAAATGTGAGATCCTGCGTTTGTCGCCCCAGAAAATTGTGATTGGGGAAATCAGAGACTCCGAGGCTAAATTGTGGGCGGAGCTTTCTAGGACGGGGCATGGGGGTATCATGACAACCCTCCACGCTGGTAGTCATGAGGATGCTTACCGCAGAATTCTTCATCTTTTGGAGTCAAATAAAGACCAGTTGCCAAGAATTATCGGAATTCACGTGTATAGAGGCGCACAAGGTCTGTATCACTGTCGAGCAGTGGAATTAAACTAGCACAAGTCTCGGCCTAGTCAATTGGATGCGTGCTCAACTGAGTTTTGACGTAGTTCAGTCCTTGGGACGTCAGACTTCGGCCGCGCGGAGTGCGTGCTATAAAGCCGCGGTACACTAAGTAGGGTTCGTAGACGTCCTCGATCGTGTCGCGATCTTCGTTCAGAGTGACCGCTAGAGTTTCGATACCAACGGGTCCGCCTTCATACTGCTCAAGCATGGTACTCAAGATTCTTCGGTCAACACGGTCAAGTCCAGAAGCGTCAATTCCTTGCCTGACAAGGGCTAGGTCGGCGACCTTGCGATTGATTTCCCTAAGATTTTCCACGTCCGCAAAGTCGGCAACCCGTCTGAGAAGACGATTGGCTAGTCGAGGTGTACCGCGACTGCGATGAGCTATTTCGAGGGCGGCTTCATTTGAAAGCTTAAATCCAAGAATATCAGCCGTTCGAAATAAAATTTTTGTCAGCGACGGTGCGTCATAAAATTCTAGTCTTTCTTGAATTCCAAAACGCCCCAAAAGCGGACGGGACAGAAGTGACAGTCTTGTAGTAGCCCCCACCAGAGTAAACGGCGCAATGTCCATTCTAACACTTCTGGCAGCTGCACCCTGTCCTATGATGATATCAATTGAGAAGTCTTCCATCGCACTATAGAGCACTTCTTCGACCTTGATATTCAACCGATGAATTTCGTCAATAAATAAAAGGGACCCAGGCTCGAGACCCGTCAATATTCCGGCAAGATCGCCCGATTTATCGATTGCAGGACCGCTAGTAGCAACGAAAGGAACGCCCAGCTCGTTGGCTATAATGTTGGCTAGAGTTGTCTTACCGAGACCTGGAGCTCCATGTAAGATAACGTGATCCATTGGTCTTGTGCGCTTTAAAGAAGCCGTTACGTAGACTTCAAGATTCTTTTTAACAGACTCTTGTCCTGGATAATCGGTGAATCTGGTTGGTCGAATGGATGGTGTCCGCAAGTCAAGCTCTTGATCCTCGATAAGCTCCGAGGCTACGGAGAGTCTCTCGATAACCGGTTTTGTTACTTTTGTCGGCTCTACCATGTTGATCTCTCTTTATTCGAGTTAATAACTAGCTCTCAGTGACTTTAGAGCGGATTTCAAGACCACCTGAAATCCGTCTTCTTTGGCTGTCTCCGGGTTGCGGAGGATCTCTGATATGACTGGATTGATCTCTTTGTCTTTATAACCTAGATTTTCCAGGGCACTTCTCACGTCTGCTAGAACACTCTCGCTCACTGTGTCTTCCAGCAAGCCGTCTACGTTGTCGATACCTTGTGTGGATGTGTTGCCGGTTGCGCCGGCCTTCCGCGATTTTGGTGCAGTACCCGTTAGGCCAAGTCGCTCAATTTTACTTCGAAGTTCCAGGACAATTTTTTCAGCGGTCCTACCACCAATACCTGGCACAGATTCTAATAAAGTGGCTTTGTTTTGAAGGATGACTTGCCGAAGGGACGAGGCATCGAATGTTGAGAGTATGGCGAGCGCGATTTTAGGGCCAATTCCTGACACAGAGCGTAACATGATAAATGCCTGACGATCTTCAAACGACATAAAACCAAATAGCCTGAGAGCGTCCTCTCGAACATACGTATCAATCCATACTGACACTCGTTGTCCGTTTGCTGGTGCTTCACACAGAGCGCTTAGCGGCATCTCTACGCCGTAGCCGACCCCATTGACGTCGATGATAAGGGTGGTCGGAGTTCGTCTAAGAACAGTTCCACTCAGATGCTCGATCATATGATGCCTCCTTGGGCGGTGATTCGTTTTTGAAGTCTTAGCTGCAAGGACTCAATCGCCTGCAGGGTCGATTCGATCTTATTAGGGTCTTTTTTCGCATCCCTGAGAAGAGATTCTACCTGCGCTAATACTGCTAGATCATCTTGTACAGCTTTGGTTAAACTTTGACTCATTTCGTTTACGTGTCTAACGACCATACCGAGCTCATCATGACTTCGCTGATTCATTTTGATGCTCCAATGGCCATGACCGATCATCCGAAGATAACGGACTAAATTAAATACAGGCCCCGCGATTCGGTGGGTTAATAAAAGGCCGAAGATGATTTGTAGTACACAATTTACAACAATAGCCGCCGATATTGTTACTACTATGGGCCAGGGTAAAAAAAGTCCGATCGTTAAAATTTTGAAAGCGAATAAAGGATAAATGATGAGCGTTGCTGTGATGATTGTAGACGATAAACCGGCAACGAGACCCGCGGCAGCATATCTAAACTGAAAATCGCGATTAACTAGCCATATTCTTTTTGATTTTCGGCCGTGATTCATATCAATATTATAGCGATTCAGCTGTACGAGCCCAAGCGGAATGTTTACCAGGCTCTGGATAAAAAAACCGGAGCAACTGCTCCGGTTTATGTCTAGGAAAGCTCCAATCAATTAATTTAACGCAGACTTTAAGGCGTCCACTTTGTCCAGGCGCTCCCAGGGGAATTCGTCCCTGCCAAAATGCCCGTAGGCGGCAGTGGTTCTATAAATAGGCCTTAAAAGATCAAACGTTTCAACGATGCCCCGTGGTTTGCAGTTGAAAACCTTACGCGCGGCCGCAGCAAGAGATGCTGTTGAATGTTTTCCTGTTCCGTATGTATCGATAAAAATGGAAACAGGTTCTGCAACGCCGATGGCGTAAGCCAATTGTACGAGGCATTTTTCTGCCAGTCCTGCGGCAACGATGTTTTTAGCCATATAGCGAGCCATATAGGCTGCAGACCTGTCAACCTTGGTGGGGTCTTTGCCTGAGAAGGCTCCTCCGCCGTGGGCGCCATGTCCACCGTAGGTGTCCACAATGATCTTACGACCAGTCAGACCGCAGTCACCCTGTGGTCCGCCAATCACAAATCGACCAGTTGGATTAATGTAGTATTTCGTGTCGCGCAGTAGCTCGGCTGGAATTGTTTTTTTGATGCAACTTTCAACGACATACTCTTCAAGTTTCTTGTGGTTTACATCAGGTGAGTGTTGCGTTGAGATAACGACAGTTTCAATCCTCGACAGACGTCCAGATTTGTATTCCGCCGTCACCTGACTCTTGGCATCTGGTCTCAGGAAATTAACGTCCTTGCTTCGCCTGAGGTTGCTAAGTCTTTTTAGCAACTGATGGCTATAGCTGATAGTCGCAGGCATGAATTCTTTTGTCTCATTACAGGCAAATCCAAACATCATGCCTTGGTCGCCAGCACCTTGCTCCTTATGGAGTCCCTCTCCCTCAGTCACGCCCATGGAGATATCAGGTGATTGTTCTTCGATAGCGCAGATTACGCCGCAGCTCTTGGCATCAAAACCGAGATCTCCGTCGGTATAACCAATGTCAGCGATCACCTCACGAGCAATTTTTGCATAGTCAACTCTGGCTTTTGTGGTGATCTCACCAGCAATCACGACGAGACCGGTTTTCACCAACGTCTCGCACGCAACACGGCTAAATTTATCCTGAGCCAGTAGCCCATCAAGAATACCATCAGATACCTGGTCAGCGACTTTGTCTGGGTGTCCCTCACTGACTGATTCAGAGGTAAAAAGATAGTCAGAATTATTCATGCTTGAAGACATTATAAACCTCTCTTTAAGTGGAGTTTTATCTGGCCGTTATCCAGGAAAACCGTTGAAACAATACCCGTACTACTGCCGTCTGTAGATTTTAAAAGTACATCGGCATTTGTAGCCAAAGGCGGCAAGCCTAACCCAGCGATTTCGCCTATAACAGACTGGCCGTCGACCAACCTTTTGTGCAGCACCATATCATCAGGTCGCCAGGCGGGCAAACCAATTGCAAGCTGGTCTAAGGGGATCAAAACATCTTCAAGTGTCGTCGTTTCACGAGAGAGCTGTTCAATAGTTGCGCAGTCACCTATCGTAAAACCAGCACTTTTTAGCCGGGTTAATTTTGTGACATGCGCGGTCGTTCCAAGTTGCTCGGCTATATCCAATGCGAGGGTGCGGACGTATGTCCCCTTGCTGCATTCAACCGACATTTGGATGAATGGTAAATCTACGGAATCGATGGAAAGTCTATTGATTTCGACCTCGCGCGAAAGATCATTCAAATTCAGCTCGTCAGGCCTAGAGCCCTGGCGAGCGTATTTGTAGAGTTCTTTACCTTTGTACTTTACCGCGGAAAACATGGGCGGGGTTTGTCTAATAACACCATGGAATTTAGGGGTTACCGCCTGAATCATGGGTCGCGTCACGTGTTCCCAAGGCAACTCAAGCACGACCTTTCCGGAGGCGTCTAAAGTGTCTGTGGCTGTTCCCAACTTGAACTCAAAACTGTACGCCTTGGTCATCTTTAGAAGGTAATCTTGTAACTTCGTCGCTTTGCCCAAAAGCAGCGGAAGAACGCCATCTGCATCGGGGTCAAGAGTGCCCACGTGACCGAGTTTTAGTCGACCAAATCGCTTCACCAACAGGCGACTAACGTCTTTTGACGTCATACCAACTGGTTTGTTAACGGGTATGAGTCCCGATAAAGCGTTCGGAAACTTGGCGTCCATTTAACGATTCACTCACTGGTTTTTGCGCTCTTTTCGAATCAAATCTAGCATCGCATCGACGGAGGCGCCGCGTTCTGCAGACGTATCGAAAAAAAATCTCAGATCAGGGACTCGCCGAATATCGAGTGCCTTGGCAAGTTTCGTCTTAAAAACCCCTGCAGCTCTGTCGAGGGCTATCCTGGTTTCTTCCTGTTTTTTCGGGTCAATAATGCGAAACTGCACCGAGGCCAATTGCAGGTCTGGACTGAGCTTAACACCTGTGATTGTAACGAATTCCAAACGGGGATCATTGAGCTGACCACCCGTCAGGCAGCTAGCGATGATGTCCCGTATTTCGTCGGCCATCCGTTCTTTTCGCAGTCCCATAATTTCGCCTCTTAGTCCAGTTTATAGAGTAGGGGCTGTTTCTTGGAGCTCGTAAGCTTCAATAACATCACCGACCCGGATATCTGCGTATCCATCAATACCGATACCACATTCGTAACCTTGAACGACCTCGCGAACGTCATCTTTGAATCGGCGAAGTGACGAGATTTTGCCGTTGTATATAACAACACTGTCACGGATGAGTCGCAGTTTTGACTGACGAGTGATTTTGCCGTCCAAAACAGCAGATCCAGCAATGAGGCCAATTTTTGGCACGCTGATGGTTTGACGAACTTCGGCATGACCAAGCACGCTCTCGGTGACGATCGGCGGAAGTTTACCGGCCATGATGGCTTTTACCGCATCCACGAGTTCATAAATGATCGAGAAATATTTCAGAACCACGCCGTTCTTATTGGCGACGTCATCTAGTCCGCGTGCAGCTCGAACATTGAAGCCGACAATGACGGCTCCAGTTGCTGTTGCAAGAGCGATGTCGCTTTCCGTGATTCCGCCGACTGCACGGTGAACAATTCTGTTCTGGACTTTATCGCCCGACAGCTTGTTGATCGCTTCGCATACGGCTTCAAGAGAGCCCTGCACGTCTGCTTTGACGATGATGGCAAGCTCTGGTCGCTCGCTTGTTTGAACTTTGGCAAGAAGGTCTGCAAGACTTGCCGCGCTGGATTTACCAGCATGACGTTTGCGCTCCTGCTCATCTCGAAGCGCCACCACTTCGCGAGCTGTGCGCTCGTCGGCAACGGCATTGACTCGGTCACCCGCACCTGGCACGCCTCCCAAGCCGATAACTTCGACTGGAGTGGATGGTCCAGCGGTTTCCAAACGCTGACCGCGATGATCGGTCATGGCTCGGACTCGACCGAATTCACGGCCTGCCACGATGTACTGACCTACTTGCAACGTGCCCGACTGAATCATGATCGTCGCGATAGCGCCACGTCCTTTGTCGAGGTGAGCTTCCACTACTGTTCCAGTGGCCTGGCCTTCGTAGCTTGCCTTGAGGTCAAGAACCTCAGCTTGCAGTAAGATAGATTCAAGTAAATCTTCGAGGCCAACTTTTTGCAGAGCTGACGTTTTTACGAACTGGTTATCACCGCCCCACTCCTCGGATTGGATGCCATGTTCAGCCAATTGGCTAAAGAGGCGGTCTAGCATGAGGTTTGGTTTATCAATCTTGTTTACAGCAACGATGATGGGAACACCCGCAGCTTTTGCGTGGCTGATTGCTTCTACAGTCTGCGGCATAACACCATCGTCTGCAGCAACCACTAAAACAACAATATCCGTAAGGCTTGCTCCCCGTGAGCGCATGGCCGAGAAAGCTTCGTGGCCAGGCGTATCGAGGAAGGCGATTTTTTTGCCGTTGTACTCCGCCGTGTAGGCGCCAATATGCTGAGTGATGCCTCCAGCTTCGCCCGAGGCCACACTAGCAGATCTAATGGCATCCAGCAGCGAGGTCTTCCCGTGATCGACGTGGCCCATGATGGTCACAATAGGGGGGCGCTCTTTTAACTCGCCAGTCATTACAGGTGCAGACTGCGACAGGACATCATCAACGGTTTTCTCTTTGTTCTTCGTTTCAAAGCCAAACTCGGATGCAATGAGAGTGGCGGTGTCGAAGTCTAATTCCTGATTGATCGTTGCCATGACGCCCATGGCCATGAGCTTTTTAATGACTTCAGTGGACTTGATAGCTAGCTGTCTCCCAAGTTCTGCGACAGTGATCGCGCCTTCCATTTCAACGACGCGGTACTGGGCGCGCGGAGTTGTAATTTGAGTCTTCTTCAGATCGCGTCGACGGCGCATGTCTCGTTTGTGACGTACCGGGGCAGACGGCGTAAATATCCTTGTTTGAACTTCCTCTTCCGGGACTTCTTCTACAAATTCATCCGTCTCTTCAACCTGACTCAGCAATGTCCTCATGTTCAGATTGGCGCGTTTTTGTTTCGCGACCTTGGCAGACGGCTTTTGCTGTTCTTCTTCTTCGCGATCATCAAATCGAGATTTTTCTTTTCTAACTCCCCACTCATCCACCTCTGGGGGGAAAGCGGAGATCGTATCGCTCGGCGCAGTTGGTCCCGTTCGGGGTCCTGGGCCGCGCGTCGGTGCTTGCTCTGAGCGGCCTCTAGAGGACAATAATCCCATACCGCTGACGCGCACGCCTCGGTTGTCTTCCCGACGGACGGTCCGGTTGCCTTGTGCGTCAGTAGCTTCTTGCTCTCTACGACGTTGCGCTTCGATTTCTTCGGGCGATGCTCTGCGGACAATCGTTGCACCGCCGGAACTAACCACTTTTTTACGTGCGACGTCATCACCGGAGCTAGTTGCCGGCTTGGCGGAAACAGGCTCAGCAGAGGGCCTTGCGGTCTCTGCAGTGGAAACGGGTGCAGTCTCGGATGGGGCTACAACATCAATCTTTTCAGTCGGCAACTCAGTAGGCGCTTTGCGCACCACTGGGGCAACCGGGGTTGGCGCGGCAACTTCACTTTTTGCCACGACAACTTGCTCGACAGAAGGCATCGTTACCGGTTCAGCCGGTGCCGCTGGTGCGGCTGGTGCAGCATCAGTGGCGGCTGCTCCTGCGCGGCGCCTAATTACAACTGTTTTCGCGGCAGACGGCGCTGCAGAGGCAGTTTCAGTTGTTGTTCCCTTGACGGCATTTTTTAACTTTACGGCCTCGTCATCACTAAGGGTGTTCTGCGCTGTGTTGATCTCTATGCCGAGGCTTTTGCCCTTGGCTTGCAGAACTTTCCATTCAACGCCAAGGTCTTTGGCCAACTCATGGACTCGTTTTTTTGACATGCGTCATTCGTCCTTTAAAAAAAATTCCCTTTTCACGTTCAATACGTCTCAAGCTCAGCGCTGTAGGTACCTGTCAGCAGCCATTTGAACCGTACGAGCTACGCCAATGGATAGACCAGAGCGTGATGCGACCTCTTCCGCTGCGTCAGCTACGAGATCTCCGATGGTTCCGTAGCCTGCATCGGCGAGTGCATGCGCAGTGGCTTCACCCACGCCGTCAAGTTCGAGGAATAGCGTAATTCGCTCGTTACGAGCAGAGTCATAGCCAGTTGCTTCGCGCGTGTTATCTTGACGAGTCGGGTCAGCGCTCGAGTTTGCAAGGAAATCGTCGTGATCTGCGCCTGCTGGAGCTTGTTTCTCCTTCGTAGCGCCTATTCCCTGAGCCATCATTTCCTTGGCGGCTTCAACAACGGCGTTTGCCTCTGTTTCGTCCATATTAAGAAGACGTACAAAACTACGTGCGCTCATCTCCGCGACTTCCGGAATGGTTTTGATACCTTCGTTGACCAAAATTTCGGCTCTCATCATGCCGACTCCAGGAATTGACGCGATGAGCTCCTTGGAACCAACGAGTTCTTGAGCCAGGCGTGCCTCGCTTTTGATGTCAAGTCGCCAACCCGTAAGCTGGGCAGCAAGTCGTACGTTTTGACCGCGTTTGCCAATTGCAAGAGATAGCTGGTCGTCAGCAACGATGACTTCCATGCTGTGGTTGTCTTCATCGACAATGACTTTGGTCACTACTGCTGGGTGTAGAGCGTTGCAAACAAATCTGGCGGGATCTGCATCCCAAGGAACAATGTCGATTTTCTCGCCCGCAAGTTCCTGCCTTACGGACTCGACGCGCGCGCCCTTGAGTCCAACGCAGGCTCCAACTGGGTCGACGGCACTATCTCTAGAATGAACGGCGATTTTTGTTCGGAAACCTGGGTCACGGGCCGCACTCTCGATGGTTACGATGCCATCATAGACTTCGGTAACGTTTTGTTCGAATAGGCGAATTACGAAACCAGAGTGAGCTCTGCTCATGACAACTTGTGGACCGCGGGAGGAACGCTTTACTTCAAGCACGTAACCTTGAATGCGGTCTTTGATCTTATATTTCTCGGTAGGAATTTGCTCACGATAAGGAATGATAGCCTCTGTTTTTCCTAGGTCTACCACAATATCGCTTCGCTCGAAGCGTCGTACGGTTCCCGAAAGGATTTCGCCAACGCGGTCTTTGAATTCCTCGTAAACTTGTAGACGTTCTGCGTCCCTTACTTTTTGTACGATAATTTGTTTGGCCGACTGAGCTGCGATACGTCCGAAAGCAGATTTATCCAACTTAACGCCGATAGAATCGCCCATTTGTGCCTCGGGATCGAGCTTTGCAGCATCTTCCGCGTCAATCTCAAGATCTTCGTCGGCGACATCGTCCACGACTTTGCGAAACTGAAAGAGCTCAATTTCATCGGTGTCGGCGTTGTAATGGGCCTCAAGGTCAGCTGTGGGGCCATGATTACGACGTGCTGCGTGGATCACTGCTTGCTCAAGAGCATCGATAATAACGGCCTTGTCCACGTTTTTCTCGCGGCTAACTGCCGTGATCACTGCCTTTAGTGCGCCTTCAATTTCATTTTGTTCAGTAGTGCTCATAGTTCCAACCTTTTGTTAGATCCTCACCGGAGGTGAATGTTAAACATTGTCGTTATCGAACTGCCGTCCAATCAACGACCCTATTTGCCTTTAAAACCATATGCCAAGGGAAGCTCCAGGCTCCCTCGGTTGTGGACATTGAGATCATATCCTTGTCATCAATCGCCGTGACACGCCCTTTGCCTTTGCGGCGATTCATGTATTTCTCTGTTAAACCAACATTGATCTGGCAACCTTCATTCTTAGCTGCGACGAAGTCAGACAACGTTCGCACAGGGCGCTCAACGCCCGGAGAGCTAATCTCAAGGTTGAATTCAACGGGGATCACTTCGTCGAGTTCAGGGCTTTCTACGAGCGTATTGGAAACTCGCGTGCAAGCGTCAATGTCAACTCCGTCTTTATGATCGACATAGAGTCTCAGGGTTCTGGTGTGGGCTTCGAATTCAGCATCTAGACAAACAAAACCCTCGCCTTGCAGCATGGCTGTAACCATGTCCGCGATTTGATGAAGCTTGTCTCGTGGCAATTTCAAAGTTTTTACCTCTCACGTCTCAACCGAATTAAAAAAACACCTTCCACATCCGGCCGTCGATGACTTCTCCAAAAAATTAGGAAAAGTCCGGTGGAAGTGTCTGGTGCAGCAAATTTGTGCGGTTTTTATGACGCTAGAAAGTTGCTAGCTTAGTTAGCCAGACGGTTCAGAAGCTGCCTTTTGCGACCCAAGGGGTCTTAATCGTTACACTTTCAAGGCAGCTCCGCCGGTCTCGAATACTAAATCGAGTGGCGTCCTTGTAGCACGGGGGCGGTACTGATGGCAATAGTTTGCTTTCCAAAGGTGTCGTTATTATCTGGAGGTGACCAATTTTACCCGTTTTGATAGTATGTTAGACGTTACGGGTGAGGGCACTCGACCGCAGCGACGTCATGCACTTGATGGGTTAAAGTGAGCTGATTTTTATGAGTTTTTTCAAAAAACTATTCAAGGCAGAGTCCTCAGCCTCCCCTCCAAAAGACCCCGCGGAGCAGGCCCAGCGCCGACTCCATCAGCGCTATCCGCTGAATGTTTCGAGTCTATTCGTCTGCGAGAGCGACATTTTCGGAACGCTTTCCGTATCCAACATCTCGCATTTTGGATGTTTTGCCTTGGTGGAAAATCCGGAGGCCTTATTGGCATCTGTGAGCCTGCCAGTCATGGCAAATCTCAGGGTGGCTGGATTCTGTAAACCAGTCGAAATCGTGAAGATTCTGGCGAGACCTCGCGGCTTCGGGATGGCTTTCCGACATGCGTCCATAGAAGATTTTCATGCAATGCGAGATTTAATGGCTCCTATTCATTGGGGTCATACGTCGGTAGCCATTGGCGAGGAGGTACTGGCCAATGGTGACGTACGCTTGAAGTTTCGAGGTGAGGGCCCCTTCGATCTTGTTCTAGATAGGGACGCCTCAGGTGCACTCAAAAATTTAATTCTGACTTTTTTGACTCCGGGAGGGGTGTACGCCAGTGTGTCATTTGACAGGGCTGAACTGGTCACCAGCTGGGCTATAGATCAAGTCGGAGTTGGCGCTCGGATGGAAGCCACCACAAAGATTGATGAAGGCTTGGTAAGGATGGGAGTAATCGCTTTGCTTGGCATGCCGCAATCATTCGGCCGAGAATGCGCAAGCGCGATCTTCGAGCATCTTAAATAGTTTTTTCGTCCTATCGAATCACTTGCCGCAGTTTTCGCCGCTGTAGCAGAGTAGCTTCGAAGCATCGGCGCTGTCGGCAACCTTGTGCCACCAGATTACAAAGTCTCTGATCGAGTATACGGGCTGATAGTGTGCTTTATCGGAATTAGGTCTTGTTCCGAGAATGAGTTTTCCTAGAAAGTCTTCCGTTTGAACGAAGTTCGATCCAGCCTTCAAGATGCGGACTCCCTTGCTCACCATGGGTCTAAAGCTATCAGGGTTGAGTTTAAAGCCACCGATCATCTCTGAGTTGTTGATGAGATCGATATTATTTCGATCAACTACGAGCTTAGTTCCCCGAATAATGGCGTGACCATTGATGATCGCATGCCCATTAATAATGGCATGGCCATTGATGATGGCATGACCATTCATCAGCCAGTAGGCGTTCGCCACGTCAGGAGTTATATCGCCATTTTCGTCTGCAAACCCGAACACTTCTTGAAACGACCATTCGCCCGACAGAGATGCAAATCGTTGTGGACTACCAAAGCGCCCGTAGGAACAAGAGTCACCGTTTTTAAATATGCGTAAGACGCGGTCAAACGGGTTAAACACAACCTTGCACTCAGAGTCGTCGCCCTGCCAGTCTGTAGGCAGGTTGGCCAAACTCGTTAGGTCGACGGCGACGAGAGAGTTCGTATCATTTGGGCGCTCCATGGAAAGTCCAACGACTTCACCGTTGAGGTTAATGATCGGACCGCCAGACAGGCCTGCCTCAGCCAGGTTAACAGCGGTATCGATAGCTTGGAGCTTGAATTTGATCAGTGGTCCGAAGTTAGACGTGTCGTCTGTCGGCCAGGCGTTTGGCGCTAGATAGCCGCGACGATGCGTGATGAGGCCTTTTCCTGAAACGGGGTAGCCAAATACATCAAGAGCCACGTTATTGTTCATATTCCTGGCGATATTTAATCCCAGCAAATCAACTTCTGACATGGTGCCGCTAGCTAGCACTTGCGCCTCAGCCTCAGGTGATAATGCCAGGAGCGCGATATCACTTTCCATGTTCGTCACGAGAAGTCGACCTGCACGTTCATAGAGCTTACCGGAGATCAGAAGATCATAGGTCTCTCCGTCGTCGAATAAGCTTTCGGCGTTGTCCAATATGTTTTGAATTTGACCTCGAGGAGCAAAACCGTAGCCGAGCGGAAAGAGATGGGCTGCCGTCACTACAAAACGTGTGTTCGTGGGTAGCGCGCGGAGTTTTTCGGACATCTCAGATCCAAAAACCGGAAAAATCGTCTCGGCATTAGAAACAAGGAAACCTGACCCAAGAGAAAAGTTCCCCTCGAGCGTTATCTGCACAGTGGCTCGCTTGGCTCTCTCACGATTGAAAACAGAGAGGGCCGGGTAGGGTGAATCTTCGGTGAGGTTCACAGATGTTTTGACAGATGCTGGTACCGTATTCTTTGCGAATGGTCTCTCGAAATGAGGTGCGGACATCTCTGGCAGGATGATCCAGAACACGCCATTTTGATGACCGTAGTTTCGTCCGAAAATGTTCAGCCGAGTACTAAGACCGATTGTGCCAGACGGAGTCGACGGAGATATCTTGACGTCCATGAAACATCGAAATCCACCAAGAGTTTTGGTTTCATCACACGCCGGCGCCGAGATGCGAACAAAGCGACCACTCCAGCCGCCATGGGCTTCCGCTGTCAGGGCATTTTCGGGTATTTCCGGCCAAGTGCCGTGAAGGTCTACTGCGATACTTGTGGCTGAGATGGGGTGCGAAAAGTACTGTTCGACCCGCAATGTTCGCTCTTTTGTTGATGGACGAAGAACGGCGGGCACTCCGGGAGGATAGACAAACCGCTCATCCGGCTTTTCACTTGTTTGCCACATAACGGAGCTTGTCAGGCGCTGTGGTCCATCAAAAGCCTGCACTGCCGTTGTGTAAATACCAGCCGAAATTATACAGACGCCAATGGCCTTCAGTGTGCCGCGGCGCGGGCGTTCAACGAGGTTGAGTAGAGAACGAACGACGCTCATCATAGGACAGATCCTTTATCCTGACTTCACGTAAAGTTAACCGGAAACTAATGCCCAAGGTTATAGCCCTTATTTTGCGCGTAAAGCAAGCAGATTGGCTCCTTTGGGGTTTTGGCCCCTCGGGTCTCATCTTTTTGGGCGGTGGGTGATTATTTTTGATTCACAATCTGGTGCGCCTGGGTATATAAACTCCAATATTTCCTGGGGGGATTAATAAGTTTTAATGATGTCAGAACGTTTGGACCAAGCATTAAAGTCTCTCAAAGACTGCCATACGAAAAGGCATTGGGATGATTATTTTGCCAAATATTTTGACGTGCTCTCGTCTCACGCCAGCCCAAAGCTGATTGGAGACATTTTTCGTAAACTTGAGAGTGATCCGCAGTCATTAAATTATGACCCTAGGCTGTGGGGTGCTTTGTTGGTTGGCGCCACGTCGTGCTGGAACATCGAAGCAGGTGTGAGCATAGCCGAATTTTCTAAAAAATTGACAGTCCCTGTAGTCAGCATTCCGGCCGCTCAGATTTTCCTTGAAGCTGGAAAGCCTGGGATTAGTCGCGATTATGCGCAGCGATCTCTCCGTCTTTCCTCGATCAGTGATCTTGATCGAATCAACCTTGAGCTCTTGGTGGCCTCTAGTTTTGCAGAAGAAGGTAAAACCGAACATGCCGTTCGTGTTCTCTCAAAAGTGGTGATTCTTGTTCGCTCTGCTCAAATGTCGCATCGGGAGAGAGCAGATTTTGTGATGCGTATGGGCCGGTTACAATATTTTATGGGTCGTTATCCAGAGGCGGCAGCAGCGTTCGAGGAGGCAGCTCCGATTTTGCTTGAGTTGCAAGATTGGGAGGGTGCGGCGAGGGCACTTTTCAACGCGGGCGCCTGTATTCAAAACAGCGGCGCCGAGAAGACAGAGGATGCCACGGCGCTTGTCGAGCGAGCGCGCAAACTTAGTGTGGAGCATAACTTGCCGGGACCACGCTCACACTGTGAGGCCTTCTACGGCGTTGAGGCATTTAGCAAAGGTAACTTTATTGGGGCGCGCGAGCACTTCCGGCGGGCCATGACGGTATTGCCAGCCAGCGATAAGTCGTTTCGAAGGCTTCACATTATGTCGTTTCTTAGTTTTACTTATTTCGCCATGGGTAAGTACGCTCTTGGTATTAAATTTGGCAGACAAACGATTGAATTAGCAGCTCTTGACGCTAGCGAAAGGTTTAAGACCAGGTATCAAGCCCTGGAAGCTGAGATCCTCTGGGAAGAGGGCAAAATACCCGAAAGTATGCAGGTGCTTCAATCTGCAGCTCATCAGCTTGCACTTCATGGTGTCCGCAATCTCGAGGAGCTTTCAACATTAAGCCGGTATCAAATTCAGTTAGCAGCGATGGGTGAGGTCTTATTGGAGCGATTCAAGGTTGATGAATCACTTCAGAAAAATCAGACGCAGTGGCTGGAGTATAAATACTCTCGAGTACTACTATCGAGTTCTCATGAGACATCTGATGATGTGCTATCGGAGCTTGAAGATTGTCTTAAAATGGCTCGCAGTTTAGACGCCCTTAATCATCAGGCCTACATTTTGTTGGCGATAATCTCACAACACCTTCAAAGGCATGACTTAGATAAAGTTCAGCAGCGTCTTTCGTCGCTAGAAATTGCTGTGTCTCGCCTAGGCGACACGCCTATCGGCGCCAAGTTGCAATTCATCTACGCGGGCATCGCTTACCAAAGGGGTGATTTTGACAGAGCATTTAAGCTGCTGCATGCGACTGAAAAGATGGCCGCGGTAAGTTGGCCTGATCGATTCGCTGCCCATGCTTGCTTAGCCACTCTCCGCGGCGAGAGCCCTCGTTTTCAGTATGATTGGCAACAGAAGTTGGTTGCCAGGTTCGTTAGGAGTTATTTTGCTCCGACATTGAAGTTTTCAGGCGGTAAGTGTTTGGTCGTTTCTGAGCATTACATCGTCAATCTGGAAAAGCACCCTGCGATGGCTGACCTGATTCAATACTTGGTAGCTGCACCTGCTGGCGGCGTTTCCTTGGCAGAGATCCAGGCAAATGTATGGAAGGAAAGCGTGAATGCTCAGGGCTGGCAGCAGAAAATTCGGAATGCCGTGATGAGGGTTAGGGACCTGTGTCCCTACACGATCGCGCCGATCGTGATCCATAACGAGAGGCTGCGCTTTTTCGGCGAAGCCATCACGGTTATCAAAGATGTGTCCGATGATCCCTCGGTTGATCGACGCATACAGCATCTGCTCTCGCGAAGTCCCCTATCGAGTCAGCAACTAGCAGAGAAAACAAGTGTATCCCTTGCCACAGTGAAGCGTCTGCTGAAACGTATGGCCGACGACAAGCAGATTACTGTCCGAAAAGATGGGCGCCATGTGGTGTATCAAGCTCACGATACATTGGCCCATTAAATCGTAACACTTCGAATTTTTATTAAAACTTTTGCTGGAAATGAAGCACGGATGAAAATGGGGTGGCTGATGGGACTTGAACCCACGGATGGCGGAATCACAATCCGCTGCGTTAACCACTTCGCCACAGCCACCGCAGCGCGAGAAGCATCGTAAATTACATGCTTGTGCCTAGGAGTCAATGTTTTTTTGCCACATCAGCCGGGCGGGTCTAGCGCTTTAGCGCGCTTTCAACTCACCGCCTTCTATCCGAAATTCCAAGCTTTTTTCGTCACTCCAGATGAGGCCGTTGGCTGAAATGGCTAGAGTTAGTCGAAACTCACCGCCGCTAGTAAGTGACTCTTCTGACATCACGTTGGCTAGGAGGCTGCCTGGCCCAGATAGCTTAATAACAAAGTTAGCCCGGTCCAATGCCGCAGCGGAGGAGCTTTCGGCAGCTACTGGCACGTCGATGACGTCTTCGATTAATTTTAATTTAGCTAGTTGTAAGCGACCGGCTTGCTCTAACTTTACATAGACAGACAAATGGCTCTTTCCGCTGATTTTAGAGACCGATATTTTAGTTGAAAGCATTGGAGCAGCGGCGGGTGACTTTTTGGGGGTGACGTCACCAGGCACACTGGCCCCTTGTTCTTTAAATAACGTAATTTTCTTGACCCGTGGCTTCGTGCCCGTAAATGCCAGGTTTGCAGGGTCAAATTTTCTTTCCGTTTCCTTTGTGGAGTCATAGCGAGCTGGAGGTGGAAATGCACGTTCGCTTGTAAAACGATGCCCATCCATCAACTTGAACCTGTCTTTCACCTCTCTTGAGGCGTTTCCTTTTGGTTTGGTTTGAATTTCACAGGACCGAGGGATATCCCGGAGTTCTGAAAGCAGCAGTAATGCTTCTACAATCTCGAGCGGGTATTCGGTTGAAAATAGACGACGCAATGCAGCCTGTTTTTCCGTCGGAGTTTGGGTTGCTGCGAACTCACGCAGCGCCGCAACAGCGTTCTCGATCTCATCGGCGGCATCTGCAAATCGGATTCTGTAGTCTATTAGACGAAGCGGTCGTGTTAGCAAGCCGTTCAATCTGTAGAGATTTCGCCAAAGTAGAGATCTTTCCCATGTGAGGCATAGTTCTTCGTCATTGATTGAAAAAGATTTACAAAACATCTTCCACAGTTCGGTCCGTGGCAAGTTGGCCACCGAAAGTAATTGATCGTTTGTCATTCGGATACTTGCGTACCCTTCAAACTGTCCAAGGTGAGTCGGGGTTACATGCAAGCGATGATTATCATCAGAGTCATTATTAAAATATATTTCGCGGCGTCTTCTGGATAGTTGCTCCTCTTCTCGCGTTGTGAATTCAGGCAGCCCATTCATCTCTAGCTGAGTAAACTTAGATAGAGTTTTTAAATATGCGGCAAGATCCTCTGTCTCGACGAATTTATCATTTAGAGAAAGACTGAAGGTTAATTCGACGGGATTTCCCTCGGCAATAAATTCATATCGAGATTTTATCGTGTCTTGCCCGAGTTCTTTTTCAACGACCTTGCGAACCATAAGGTCCGCCTGAAGTGTGATGTTTGTTTCGGCGCGGCCAGTTAGCATGTCCCATCGTCGCTGATCGGCGTCCTCTTTCGCTTCGAGAATGTAGTAATTACCCGATGCATCATTAATTTCAATTTCGGCATCTGAGTGACTGCGGTTTGTTCTCCGGCTTGTAAGATAAATGTTGTGACCTGTGGCGACAGACGTTTCAAAGCGCTGCTCCTTTTTTGTATAAAAAAACGTGACGCCAGTGTCGTGCCTGTCTTCCTTTGAACGTAGCCATGAGATTTGTGCTGCGGCAAAATTTCCATGGACAGCCTCCACAAATGCCGTCTTGGCCTCCTCATTTCGTAGGTCGAACGAGTAAACACGGCCAAAGATATTTCCGATCGTTTCCTCAATTGCAAAATCAATCGGGAATATAGGCGCAGGCATTCCGCGCCAGAGAGGAATGGTTTTTGCGAGTAGAAAGTAGGTTTTACCTAGCTTCGTTTCCACGCGGTGCCCCAGCCTGTTTGAGTCCATGACGCCGACTAATACGGTGTTGGTGTCTTTTTTGAGTACATTGATGCGGTATTCTCCCGTTCTAAAAACAGTGTAAGGCAGTTTTATCTGTAGTGCAGTGGCTCCAGTCATGACCTGATCTTTAAACCCATGTATTCCTTGGGCGGCTTCGACTCCGAGATTTATGCCGCCGTTAATGGAGTAGCTTTTGATACTACCGATATCCATCGCTTTGGCGGAATCTACCGACAAGGGGAATGTAAAGGGCGTCTCAATGAGGTTGATGGGGTCGTACATTTCATTGGGGTTAAACGACGGCGGCAAAATGGCTTCGAGTAAGGGTAGGGCGCCGAGCCAGTTATTTAGAGCCACTCTCCAAAACGGTAGGCTTTTGTTCTCGGTCACACGCATCGGATCTGTGCGTAGATAAATATCGTAGACGTCGCTTGATTGACTGGCGCCGAGATTAACCGGGATGCCGTTATAGCGGTAAAGCTCGCGATTATAATCAGGTCCGATTCCAAATCGATCGATAACGACGTAGGCCCCATCTCGTGCGTTGTAGAGGTCTCTCGTCAAGGCTAAGTTTGTCGATGTTGGCCCGGCTAATGGCCATTTAAGACGGTTGTCTAGTAAGCTATAGAACAGTGACTCCATAAGGTTATCCAGCTCTTTGTTGATGGCGTCTGCGCCGCTTATTAAACCAGCGGCAAGAACTGGATTTCTAAAAAGACGGTCGATGGGGCGATTGGATACTTGTTCCACCTCGTCAGAAGTCGTGTCGCTGACCTCAATCACGGTGCTTGTTTGTTCGGCACGTGCTGGTTTGCTTTTGTCAGACTGTGGGTGCGCCTGTGGCGATGTTTGTGATGTCTTGCCTTTTGAGCGCTTTGGTTTTTTTGGTGCCGCCACAGCTTCTATCGAAAGCATGCATGATAAAAATGCTATTACCAGGCTTAAGTGTGTTTTTTGTCTGTGGGATTTCACTCGAGATGCGCTCCCGCGTTTAGTGCAGCGAACCAATGGCTCAATTTTTTATTATCCTCTCGCTTCGCGTAGCCCAGCATGAACTCAAGGTGGGTGTATTTGTAGGGGGTGTATAATGCCGCCATTCCACCGATGCGTACTTGACTGAAAATATCGTCATACTGAAATTTATATCTAAATTTTTCCTGTAGATGGCTGATGTAGCCAAGCCTTATGAGTTGATTGAATTCAGATGGTTTATATGGATTGAAAGAAAACGTCCGGGTGAATTCCAAAGAGGTCTCATCACCCTTACCGTTGACGTTAAGAATGCCGAGAGCCACAGCTCGGCGCACCAGTCCGTCGTTGTAGCCACCAAGGCTTATTCTTGTTCCCTCAAGGGCGGCGATGTCGTGCATGGCGCGACCGCCAACAAACATTTTTTGATCCGGCCGCAAGGATTCATCAGTTAGCTGTCCATAGGTGGCCTGCAAGGTCCAATCCAGCTGGTTGTCATACGTGTAGGTTGCAAACCTAGACTTGGGCGCAAGGAATCGGTCGATACTCCAAGCATACTCCAACCCAGGACGCTGATTGTGGTCTAGACGGTAGGGAACACGGCCGAGACCAGCGCTAAGCCGATGGCGACTCAGGGCGCTATTTCCGATCTGTAAGTTCGACAGATCTCCCTGATTCTCCTTGTTGATAGTCCTTTGCGTCTGTCTATCAACGAATACGCTTGAGTGTCCTTTGGTGTGAATACTTATCCAGGGGGACAGAAGAATGGATAGCCTGCCATCCGCTCGATGCATAATAGGCGGCTGCTTTGAATCATTCACTTTTGACTGTTGAATGATCCACGAGCCTGCAGACGCATTGAGGCAGATATTCAAAAATCCCGGCGTTGTTTGCTCTGGGTCGCTCTTCAGCGCACACTGGCCAGTTAAAAGAGCATCATCACCCATGACGGGGCTATTTAAGCCAAGCATTCCAAGCAGAATTATAACGCGAGGTAGATGGGTCACGTTTGGAGCTCACCGTTAAGGATTTTCGATGAGCGATTTTATCAAAGTTGCTTTGGGTCGTCAGGGCTTATTTTACGAGGCACCTAACCAAGGCCTGAAAGGCCTCGCTGGAAACTTCTGAACCCACGAGTCGGTGTTTTATAAAATCCAAGGCCTCGTATCGAGACCGCTTATTTTGGTAGCTCCTAGATGATGTGAGAGCGTCAAATATGTCAGCAAGCGTTGCAATCTGAACTTCAACCATCAGTGAGTCTTTATTAATGCCATGTGGGTAACCACTCCCATTCAGGCGTTCATGGTGATGGACGACGATCTCCTTGCTCACGTGACTTAGGTTGGTGTGCTCCAACTTTTTAAGACCTTCTGTTGGATGGGAGCGCATGGCCTTCCACTCATGGTCAAGCAGAGGTCCGCGTTTGTTAATAATGTCCATATCCACATTTGACTTGCCGACATCATGGAACACGCCGCCTAGGGCAATAAGCTTCAGGATTTCCGCGTCTTTTAGACCCATTTCCTGAGCGATCGCTGTCGCGTAGGCGGCGACCCTTACGCTGTGCAGGTAGGTGTAGAGATCATGATCGGCTAATCCGGTGAGAGCGCGTACGCAGCCGGGATCTTCTTGGACGCATGAAACGATGTGAGCCGATAGTTCCCGGGCTTTTCCGACAGCCGACTCTGTGATGTCACCCTCGAAAAGATATTTAGTGAATACGAGACCAACGTCTTGGACTCTGCCGAGGCGTTCTTCAGGGCTCAGGGTTGCCGAAATTTTTGGAAGTGCGGCCATTTTTTCATAAACAGCCGCTTTGGGGCGGTCCTCTGGTCTGATCCATAGATGAGTATGGCCGTTGCCGATCAGTCCCGATAGTTCGTCTCGGGCCCACCGATAGCCGCTTTGGCTGTACAAAACCACATGCGAATTAACCTCGGCGAACAAATCAAAATCGGTCACCGAATTATCGAGTATGCTGTCGACAGGAAAGCGGCAAAGCGAGAATTCCGCGCTTGGATGAAATGACTGTTTTTTGGGAAGCTCTGCGGACATGAACCGAGGTCTCCACTACGTGAGTCTGTGAATTATCGGATTTTAGCCGAAATTATTAAATAACGAGCCAATACTATGAAATTATTAGATTTTTTGTGGATCTCAGGCCAGCGAGCCGTCCCCATCCCCATCATCCGGGGAGTATGTGTCCTGAAATGCAAGATCGACCTGCGCATCCAGCGCGCCCGTTTGCTTAGCTTGGCAAGCCAGGCGGACCTCTCCCGTTAGTGGTAACCGCATTCTTTTAAGCAGTGCTGCTTCATCAGGCGACATTGGATGGAAGGCATCAGTCGGCGCGACCTTGACACCACATGTGCCGCAGCGGCATGAGGCGCAGCCAAATCGCAAGGGGATCTGATTTTTTCGAGCCGCGATCAGAACCTTTTGGTCGGGGGTTGTTTCCACCGTTTTATTGGATGGTAGAAAGGTTAGCTTTGCCATCAGACCGACACCGAGAAATCCCGCAGTGCGGAATTGAGGGATGTTTTGAGATCTGTGGACGCTTTTCTCTCACCAAGAATATAGGCGCATTGCGTGTGAATCTTGCCGCCGCCGTGAGGCGCGTCTTTTTCGAGTGTGCCGGGGACTACGACGCAGCGTTCTGGCACAACGCCTTTTGTGATGGTCTTGCTGCTGGTTCGTAAGTCGACGATTGGTGTTGAAGCCGTCAATGTTACGTTTGCTCCCACCACGGCTTGGCTACAAATTCTTACGCCTTCAACAATAATAGCTCTTGAGCCAATAAACGCGCCATCTTCGACGATGACGGGCGAGGCTTGCGCCGGCTCTAAAACACCGCCGATTCCAACGCCGCCAGAAAGGTGAACGCCGGCACCGATCTGGGCACAGCTTCCAACGGTGGCCCAGGTGTCTACCATGGTGCCGCTTCCAACGTAGGCTCCGATATTCACGTAGGAAGGCATTAAAACCACGCCAGAACCTAGGAAGCTTCCGTATCGGGCAACTGCCGGGGGCACAACTCGGACATTTAATTCTTTAAAGTTACGCTTGAGAGGGATTTTATCCCTGAAAATAAAAGGGCCTACCTCCATCTCGCGCATCTCCATGATTCGAAAATACATCATGATCGCTTGTTTGACCCACGCGTGAGTGGCCCATTCCCCAGAGATGTTTTCAGCCACTCGGATTAGACCGCGATCAAGACTATCCATAACTTTTTCAACCCATTGCCGGCCGTCGCGAAGAGCGGCGTCATCACCACTTGAGAGTTTTTCTTGAATGGATTCAATCTGGCTTTTCATCTGAGTCGTCTCTGACATGATTTGATCTCCCAACAGTTAGCTCGTTTTGGTGACGAAACGAGATAGTATTTCCATAGCCTGCACCGTATCTTTGGTGTCTGGAACCATGGCTAATCTGAAATATCCAGTCAGACCTTCACTGAGCCATGAACTTGGGCTTGTGATAATACCTTGCTCTGCAAGGTCGAGGATGAACCTCTTGTCGTCTCCGTCGTATGATTTTGGCACTTTACACCACAGATAAAATGTAGCGTCAGGCATCGCGTCTAAAAGTCCAAGCTTCATTAAGTAAGGGGCGGCTACATTGAGTCGTTCCGTGAAGATTTTGCGGCGTTCAGCAACGTGTGAGTCGTCATTCCATGCGACGGCGGCCCCCGCCTGAATGAAGTCAGGTGATCCGACGCCAAAATTTGCGCGTGCTTGAAGTAGCGAATTTACGATGCGTGCGTCGCCTGCGATCATACCGCTTCGGTAGCCCGTCAAACCTGAGCGCTTCGACAGGCTCATGAAAGTTAGAACCCTGTCGCAGCTAAACTGTAGTGGCGTCAGAGGCCTTTTGTCTTGCCTTGGATTTGCATCGATTCCGCGATCTAGCTTGCTGTCATAGATGTCTACGTAGCAATCGTCAGAAAGTAGGATGGTGTTGGTCTTGTGACACCAAGCGATTATTTCCTGCCAGTACTCATAAGTCGCACTTGCACCGGTTGGGTTGTGCGGGTGATTAATCCAGATGGCGGCGGCCGATTGCTGGACGTCTTGAGGCAGCTTCCAGGGTTCTAGTTTAAAGTTTGACTCAGCCGTGACACGGACAGGGTAGGGAATTCCACCGGCGTATAATGCCGAAGCTCGGTAAACTGGGTAGCCAGGATCCGGGTAAATGAGGTGTTTTTTGCCTTCGCGACCGATCAAACAGAGGCCGATATTAAAAATAGCCTCTTTGGTTCCTTGAGCCGGTATCACCGCAAGGTCAGGTGATGGCATGATTCCAAAGCGGCGGCTGAGGTAACCCAATTGAGAGGTGCGCAGTGTGTCGCTGCCTTTGACGCTTGGATATTGACTGATTGTGGGGATAGCATTCACGATGGCGCTACGTATCGGCTCCCAAGTTGGAATCTTTGGGTCCCCTGTGCCGAAGTCAAAAACGGGCTTTCCCGCTTTAACCAGATTGGAGCGAATCTTTGCCAGCTCCTCCATCGGGTAGGGTCTCATGTTTGCGGTGACGTTATTCACTAATTCCATAAGCTTTTACTCCCTTCCCGATTGCTACCGGGCAACTAGCGTTGAGGTTGCCCATAATTAAGTCCTGACCCAAGTCGGCTTCGAAGGCTCCAGATCTCTGGAAAAAATCTCTTCGATAACGTCGAAGACAGGTACTTTACGCCGCTTGATCCACCCGTGCCAATTCGAGAGCCGATCATGCGTTCCACCATGGCCACATGGCGGTAGCGCCAAAGTGTGAATTGCTGATCTAAATCACAAAGAGACTCCAAAAGTGTATAAGCCTCGTAATGCTTAGCATGGTTTTCGTAAATGTCAGTCAGGATATCCTCGAGTTCTTTGGACGGAGTCCATGGGCTCGAGACGTCGCGAGCCAGAAGGGCTCCAGGGATCTTGTAACCACGCCTTGCCAGAAAACCGATGAGATGATCTTGAAAGGCCGGCTTTTTTAATGCCTGTTCCATGGCGGCGAGGGACGTCGAGCTGGTTTTAAAAAATTTTAGAAACGCCTGATCTTTGAGCCCCATACGAAACTCAAGAACTCTGAACTGGTGGCTTTGAAATCCTGAAGCTGGGTTGAGCTTGGAGCGAAAGAGGTTGAAGTCATTTGGCGTCATCGTTTCTAGAATGCTGACCTGCTGTGTCAAAACACCCATGACTGTCGAAATGCGCTTTAAGGTCTTTAGAGATCCCAGCGGATTATCGGCATCCAAATCCCTCTCGGCGAGATCGAGTTCGTGGAGAATTTGCTTGAACCAAAGCTCGTAGGTTTGATGAATAATGATGAAGAGCATTTCGTCATGCTCTTTTGGGGTGGATAGAGGTTGTTGAAGGGAGAGTAGTTCGGTAATTTTTAAATAAGACGAATAGGTGACCATTGAGCCCTCGGGCGCAATTATTCCTTCTTCAAAATTACTGCTCATCTTGTGATCACCCCATAAGTTTTGCCGGCCGTAACTCACAAAGGTCCCGAGCATAGCACCTTTTATGGGCGTGGGGTAGATCCCATTTTAAGGTCATTCGGCGTGTTTTTTTAGGCTGTTAAAACGGCGAGCCACTCTAGTTTGTCGGTCTGGGCAAACATGTCGAAGGCCTCTATTTGACGGACCGTATGGCCAGCGGCAGCGAGGGCTTTGAGATCTCTGGCCAGCGTTTGAACCTCGCACGACACATAGATAAGTTTTGCGGAAGGGTTACTTCGTAGAATGTGAGTAATGTGGGCTCGTGCGGTTTCGTGAAGCCCTCGTCTCGAGGGATTAACGACGATAACTTTGGGGTTCTTGGCCCAATCTGGCAAGCGTGACTCACTATCTTCGACTCGGGATGCGAGAAACTGTGCTTTGTCAGATAGTTTATTTCTTTGTGCATTCAAGGCAGCATCTGAGGCTGCAGCATCGATTTCTTCAATGCCCAAGGTTTTAAATCCAGATCGAGCAAGAAGCAGGGCAATTTGACCGGTGCCCGTATAGAGGTCCCATGCTGTTTCATTGGGCCGCGCGCGTCCTGCGTGAATTTCAACTCGGCGATAAAGATTGTTCGCCTGCCACGGGTTCACCTGAAAGAACGCTAAAGGGCTAATTTCGATGTCAAGATCACAGACCCTTTCGCGAAGTCCTGGAGTGCCAGCAAGTAACACGGTTTCGTCGCCGAAAATGGCATTGCCTGAGGAGTTATTGATATTCATATGAGCGCTATTGATCTTGTGACCGAGGCGACGCAGTCGATTGACCAGTCGAATTAATTCAAACTTCTGCGGGTTTGTGACGATAAACGTCAGCATGATCTCTCCGGTCAGGTGAGCAGAGCGAGCAGCCACATAGCGAAGGTCACCAGATTTTGACGTCTCATCGAATGGCGTAAGTACTGAAGCCTCAATTTCTGTTTGTAAATCTGCCAGTAGGCTTGCGAGTGGTTTGGTGTGCACGGGGCAGTTGGTCATATCAACGCTGACTTTATGAGTACCTGGCTCAAACAGTCCGATGGCAAAGCGTCTTGTTTTCCCCTCTCTTAAGGCAGCAGCCACTTGGCCTGCCGAGGCCGGTCTGATGGCAAGCTTGAAGTAGGATCTATAACCGAGCGGTGTCGGACTTGGCATGGGATCAAGAATTTGTGCGTTTTTGATGACGCCTGCCTCTTGCAGCGTTTTCACTCCCGCTTCAAACTTGCTGCGAAGTGACTCGCCGTAGTTGGTATTTACGTATTTACAAGCGCCACATTCGGCCTTTATGGAGCAGCTCGTTGCAAAATCAGTGGCTCCATCCACGACATGGCCGCGATGAAGCTTGCCGCTAAAGCCCGCTTTGCGCATGATTTTAGTGCTGGCTGAGCCCTGGCGGGTTTTTACGCCCTTTGGCCCAAGTGGTGATTCTTTAGAATTTGGATTGAATACAGGACCTCGTTTACCCGAGGGTGTTTTGGGTTGAATTGGCGCACGCGGGGATCTCGCTTTGTTCTTCATAGCGGTGCCTAGGTCCTGTGTTCGATGTCAAAGATGCTAGTAAACCCAGTCAAGAGGATCCACCAGCGGGGTCTTGGTAACATGTTTGAGGTTTCTTCGAAAGACTTTTACGCCAAGTTTTTTCGTGTACTTGGTCCAAGTGTCCCACTCATCGCCTAAGGTGCCGACGATATAGGGGCTATTAGCGCTCTTGGATCCCTTGGCGAAGACGTAACCGCCCACTAAGTATGTGGCCGCGTGCCGTAAAGTCTTAAAATCGATGGGCCCTGGCTTTTTGTCAGCAATGTCGAAGAAAACAATCATATCGCCATATTGCATGGGTGATTTCGTCGGATCGATTTCGTAGAAAGCTAGCTGAAGTACGCGCCACAGTTCATCGTAGTTGACCATATTTCTGTGGTAGCCCGGCTCTTGTCGCACGTTCACGAGGCTACTGGATGCGAGCGCGTCACTCTGGAATGCAAGGGCAGCGTGAAAACAGTTGGGTCCCTTATAGATGGTATGGCGACCTACACGTTTGCGGGCAAATTTTGGCAAAAGCTCTTTGTCGATTCTTATGCTGTCTCCTGCCTTGATCTTGGATCTTAGACTACTGAGTTCAGATTTACCTAAAAACGGTTCAACCTGCTTTAGCAGATCTTCGCGAACAGCCGGATCATTTTGTAGGAGTGACCCGGAGATACTCACGACATTGTGCTTTTTGGTAAACAGCGCATCAAATGCATCTGGCTTTAGTTGGTCAATAATAGATTGGTTTAGATTCACTAAGCGAAGAGACGTTCCAGGGATGGACTCGCTTGTCGGGAAGTTTTGTTTCAAGTAATTAGCGACAATTAGCTTTGACTGAGGCTGTGCAATTTTTTCTACAAGAGCTAATATTTTTTCGTCATCATTGCTCACCGTCAGTTGAACGGGTTCAATACGGTTGTCAGATGTGGTTTTCTCAAGACGAGCCTTAACCTGTCTTTTCGGGATACTTATTAATTTTGGAGTAACGTTCAGAGGGACGTTTAGACTTGATCGAAGCTGGGAGGCATTGAAAAACGTGTCGCTGCTTCTAGTCTGCCGAGACCTAATCTCTGGTTTTACGGCCGCGTGGAGTGTGCTGGCGCAAATAAAGCCCATGGAACAAAGCCAAACAAAGGCAGTAATTCCTTTTAAGCCTGCAAGTTGCGACATGCGTTCGCGCATAAACCCCCGACTTTAAAAACCAAACTGCTAGCTGTATCGGTTCGGTGAGGCATTTCTTTAGAGGGTGGCTTTGTCAGCGCTCTTCTGGGCAAAAAGTGCCGATTTCTGCGCTCGTGAAGTGGCGGGATAATAAAGGGTGTGTGAAGCTTTTTATGGCTAAAGCCCATGACCCTAAACTGTCGACGAGGAGCAATCTGTCATGTCCATCAAAGTACATATTATTGACGCATCCAAGGCGAGTTTGGTCATGAGCAGTGAAGCCTTCAAAGACAAAATTCCGGGATCCATCGTCAGTTACTCACTTACCGCAAAAGACGGTTTGATGAATCTGCAAGCCCGCGAGGAGAAAGACACCCCCCATGCAATCGTGGTCGATTTTAATCTGCCAGATGCCGACGGTGTAACGCTGATCAAAGAACTTCGGAAGTTCTACAATGGTCCTATCTTCATGACGGCTCATCCCGATAAAATCGTCGATTTCGCCGTCAGCGAAGAACTTTTTCACTATCACGACGCCTGCTGCTGGATTCCTAAGCCAGTACGATATGACGTGCTTGAAAAGAGGATCGAGCAATTCGTCATAAACCGCCACCGTCTGCTAAGACGCTTTGATGTGACCTACCCATCACTCATGGTCGGTAAAGGTGAGGGTCGTGGTAAGAGAGCCCCTAAGCACGACGGTCATTTGATCAATATCAGCATTGGCGGAGTGTGCATGGCTGTTAATAGTCCAGCCAAACTTCGCAAAGATGAAGAGTTTGTTTTGACCCTGGGAGTGCCCAACGGACTTTTGCAAGGAGCAACAGCAATTTCAGTGTTAAAGCCGGTAATCAACGCCGCAAAGTCTGGCGCGAGTGCTGCCCAGAAAAAGACGGCCGTTGCATCATCAAAGAATGCAAAACCAGTGGCCAAGTTAAGTGCAGCGTCGAAATCAAAGTCCGCTCAAAAGTCTAAATCTGGGGCTAAGAATGCAAATTCCGCGCGCTCCGGCGCATCTGTTGTGGAGGCGTCTCAGGCCGAAGTAGTCGCAGTGCCAAATCCATTTGCAAATCTCGATCTTAAAAGTCTTCAGGAGTACAAAATCAAAGCTACTGTAGCCTGGACAAGTGATGGCGGACGAAAGGTCGGTCTTAAGTTTGCCAAGATCCCCGAATCTCAGCGCCGCAACCTTGAAGTGTTTTTGAAAGGCCTCTCGACTTAAGTCAAGGCGCACTGCAACAGAAGTTTGGTGATTCCATGAGAGCTAACCAGAGCGGTTTTTGGGGCACTTTTTTGGTGACTCTAGTCGCTTTAATGATAGCAGTAGCCTTCGGTGAATTATACTCGCTCGTGATACGTTCTTTGAGAGTTTCTCCATGGATTGGAGTCATCCTTGCCCACGGCTGTATGTCCTTGGTTCTTTACGTTATAAGTCACGCCGTTCGCACCTCTCTCAAACTTAGCGGCACAAGTTATTTTTCTTGGATACCATCGATTGTTATACTAAGCGGCGCTTTTGGTCTTGCCTTTTTGACCAGTCAGACGGGGCCTTCCTACGCTGTCCAAGGCTCTAATGAGCTGGTTTATATACTGGCAACCTTAACTGTGATCCCTGTGTTTGAGGAAATTGTGTTTCGAGCCGGGGTGACGCCTATTCTTAGTCGGCTGGCGGGTCCTGTGTGGTCGATTTGGTTTTCGGCGCTGATTTTTAGTGTTGCTCACACTCATCCCACGTGGGAGCGGATGGTGGGTTTAAAGGCCGGGTTTATGTTGGGCCCATTTCTGCTCGGGATTTGCTGTGATATGATTGTGCGTCGATGGGGAAAGTTGTGGCCAGCCATAGCATTTCATAGCGCTTGTAACGCAACGGTTTATATTTTTTCGACATTTAATCCCGCTTGGTTGGCCAAGCTTGGTGTTTTGTACATGTGATGAAAGTTGGAGATAGTTTTTTGAGCGACAAGAGTCAAAAAGAGATTCAGGAAGAACGCGCCAAGCAAATGGCGAAGGTCGTCTGCATCTGTAAGGGCATCAACCTTGGCCGTGTGTTAGCCGGAATTGAGGGTTGTCAGACGGTGCAAGATGTTAACCGCAAGGTCGGAACAGGCTCTGGTGGCTGCCAGGGGCAGCGCTGTGGTCCAAGAATCAAAGCTCTTTTGGATAAGATTAAACAATCAAAGTGATTGCTCGATGATGATATCGGCAGCCTCTTTTAGAGTCGGTACGATCGCCAGGGCCTGTTTGCTATGAGGGTACTGTTTTCCACCGCGTACGACCTGAATACCGGTCAGGCCTGCGTTTATGGCGCATTCAATATCACTGGCCTTATCACCGACGAGCCAACTGCTTTTAAGATCGATATTTAACTTGGCAGCCGCGTCAGTGAGGAGCTTAGTGCCAGGCTTTCTGCAGTCACACGGCACAGAATATTCCGCAACTTTGCCTTCCGGATGATGGGGGCAGATCATGACCGCGTCAAACTTGAAGGACTGTATCTGTGTCTGAATGGCTTGGGTGAGGGCTTCATTGAACTGGTGGACATGGTCTAGAGAGAAAAATCCGCGCGCCACTCCCGACTGGTTGGTGATCATGACGATAAGAAATCCAGCTTTTTGGAGAGTTTTGAGGCCGTCTATGGCGCCGTCGACTAGCCTTAAGTCACTCGGCCTATAGGTGTAGCCAAGATCTACGTTTAAAACACCGTCGCGGTCGACAAAAACGGCCTTGTTTGAGGTCTTCTCCATTTCAGGAGATCTTCTCAAAGACGGCAATACGGTCTTTTTCTGACGTGCAGTGAGGTGCGAGTAATTTTAAAACTTTAATGTACGACTCTTTGACCGTTTGTGGGTCTTCGCCTGAGGATAACTGATATTCGGCATGCTTCAGCATCTCCTCGGCCTTCCAGTAGGTTTCAATCGGTAGTTTTATTTCGATTGGGTGAACGTTTCCGTGATCATCCGAGACCACGTGCTTTGTTGAGCTTAGCTGAATCTGCTTTCCAATAATCAGATATTTTCTAATCAAGATGGACCGCCTAGCCGCATCGCAAACGATGTTGTTTGGATGGCGCGAAAGTTATTTCTTGGAAGACTTCTTCGCAGCCGGCTTTGCAGCGGCGGTTTTCGCAGCGGGTTTTTTTGCAGCAGACTTTGCTCCAGCCTTATGAGCCGCTTTTGCAGGTTCTGATTTTGAAGCGGCCGATTTTTCCTTCTTGGCAGGTTTTGTGTCAGCAGCTTTGGTCGCGGTCTTTGTCGCAGGCTTTGCTGCGGCTTTTTCCTCGCTCACGGTCTTTTTCGCAGCTTTAGCGGGTGCTTCTTTTGCCGTTTCAGCAGCTTTAGCGCTTTTTGTTGGAGCTGGAGCCGCCTTCTCGGTGGTCGCTTGTGGGCTTGATCCACTTGACTCAATCGTTTGGACGGTTTTGTAGATGCGAGCCCAAAGAGATCCGTCTTTGCGAAGCCACGCTTCGAAAAGTTTTCGGGCAGGTCGATTAACGAGGGCTTCGTGCAGGAAGTAGCGCGAGAAATCGCCAGCTGCCTTGAGTTTTTTTAATTCTGCAACGTGGCTCGACAAGATCAGAAGTTCGCTACCGCGAGCTCTTAGAACAATGGCGTCTTGAATAGGATGAATTTCAACAGGAAGCACATGTCACCTCGTTTGCAACGTTTCGGTCGATCATTTCAGACCGGCAGAAGAATTCTCGAACGTTTGATAAATACATGAAAACCAGTCACGTATGCAATCAAAAAGCCGTCGGAGCTCTGCCTAAACCTTCGATTTTGTTCGGCAATGGGCGTCATTGCCCATGAAATGCCCTTCACTTTCAAGCTGGGCCACAGCTGCATGGCGGGCTCTAAAGGTCCTAAAAGGGTAGTTCTCGCGGGCCTCTGGCAGAGGACTGTAACCCACAACCACTTTCATGAAAAAGCCTCGAAAGTAGGTCTCGAGCTTTGTCCATTCGCCATTAAATTCGGGATTAAAACTAAGCCGGGAACAATCGATGAGAAGGCTCCACTTACTGTGCCACTGCATGAGGTTATTCGTTAGCTTACTTTTGATGGCCGCAATTTTATCTTTTGAATCGATGACGGCGTCGTCTGAGAAGCTCATTTCGATCACGTGTTGAGCAAAGTGATTTTGAAATTGAATGGAGTCTCGGAAGTCGGCCGGCACCGTCGCAGATCTCAAGCCCCGAACGCCTGCTTCGCGCTGGGCGTCTTCAAATGATTGAACGACTTTAAACCCAAGTTTGTCGTGGCCCTGGTTGGCGTTAAAGCCAAAACCTACGACCGATTTTAGAAAGAGACCCTCAAAGAATCTAAGCATCCTCGACATGGCATCAGCCGTTTCAGCAGAGTCCAATAATGTAAGGTTTGTGCAGTCAACGATCAACTTATAGGGAGAGTGCCAAGATTTTAGTTCTTGCATCCATGCCGAGCGCCATTTTTGCACGGCCGCAGCAGAGTCGAGCGTAAATGGCTCTTCAAAATGCTGCTGCATTATTTTTTGCTGAAAATCATGCTCAAATCTCAGTTTCATCTGACTCTTGTTTGCCTCACAATGACTCGGCCGCTGCGCGAATGAGAGGGGCCGTACGCTCGCCAAGATATTTTCGGCCGTTGATGAAAATGGTTGGAGTTGCATTAACGCCGGCCTTGTTGCCGACCTCCACGTCATCTTTGATTTTAGCCATAATATCCGGACTTGATAGACACTCGTTCATCTGAGCTTCTGTTAGGCCGACTTTCTTTCCCCATTCTTTGGCTTTCTCGCTTGAAGCCGATGACTGCTCTTCAAATGCTTTTAGGTGGTAATCCCAAAATTTGCCGTACCTGCCCGCACACCTTGCCAGTTGTGCAATCTCGCAGGAGTAAGCGTGCATGTTACCCTGTACGGAAGAATTACAGACATTAGAAAGCGGGTAGTTTTTGAAGACGATTAGGGCTCTTTGCCCAAGTTGTCTGTGAAGTTCCTCAATCACAGGCGCAGTTTGACCGCAGGCCGGACACATGTAGTCGGCAAATTCCACAATCACAATTTTCGCGTCATCTGGACCCTTTCGGTAGTCTTCCCCGAGGCCACTGTAGGCTGACTTGTTGATGGGGATGTCCTGCGGGGTTTTTGAGAGGACGGGTGGAACACTAGGTCCGTCATGCTTACCGGGAAGATCCTGCAGCTCACTTGGAAGTTGTGCAGTGGGTTTAATAAAATTGAAGCCAATAAACGCTACCGCCGCTGCAATCGCAGCAGTGAGGATTCCTGATCCTAAATTTTTAACTGAGAAGTCGAGGCTTGTTTCTTTAACGGCGAGCTCCGTTGAAATTCGTATGGGTGATGTTTCGTCGATGGCAAAACTTGCTCTCCAAGCCATCCAGGCGACTACACCCTGCAGTAGACTTGCCCCGTAAACAATAATACAGACGATGCAAACAGTTTTTAAAATACCGAGGCTAATAACACCCAAACCAATTGAGCTTACAAGGCCCACGAGTGATAGCAAAATCCAGCTGGGCGCGTGTTCCTTGGCAGACTTGTGACCCACCAGAACCGTGAGGGCAAGAATAGACATCGCAAAAAAGTAACCAAGTCCCCAGACGCCCAGCGGTGCTCCGAGAAGTTCGCTGTACTTACTGGCAGCCACTGCGTCGCAGCTAATCAGGCTATTGATGTTACAGGCCGCCTCGGTGTGACCGTTGAGCTTTAATTCCATGTGGTGCTTGATGGAATAAATAGAGGCGCTCGCACCGATGATGCCTGCGATCACGGCCGTCGTCCAAATCCCCTTGCTTGGGTTGGGTTGTCTAGTTGCGGTCATGGCAGCTCATCTCCTCTATTTAATCCTTTGATTCGCCTAGGATAACTGGGCTTTCCCCGGACTGCAAGCAGCTCCGTTTGAAAGCTGGTCAAAACATGGCGTCGGCCGAGGAAAAATTCGAATTGACAATTAGGGGCGGAATATTAATAACCCCTATCGGACCGGCGTCTGGCGACAACGCAATCGCTTAGAGCTCGGGTTCGGCCTTAATGGGGGTATAGCTCAGTTGGTAGAGCGCTTGCATGGCATGCAAGAGGTCAGCGGTTCGACTCCGCTTATCTCCACCATCACTTCTTAATCATCTCTTCTCAATTTTGCGTTTTAGCCAATTAGCATCCGCCCAGCTGCTACCAGTAGAAACACGCCAAATGCTCTACGTAGCATCACGGGATTCATCGCGATGGCTAGGTGACTTCCAAAGTACGCGCCGACGGCAAGACCTAGCGCGATCCAAAGTCCACCGCGCAAATGCTCGGCGGTGATTTTTCCGGCTTGCCAAAAATTCCACACAGCAAAGATCCCAACTGGAAGAAGCAAGGCAATCAATGACGTTCCCACGGCCGCGTGCTGATCCATCCTAATAGCAAAAACTAAAATCGGCATAATGATAAGACCGCCGCCGATTCCAAAAAGCCCAGAGGCTATCCCAGCGATCACGCCCGTTGCCAAAAATGCCCACCAAGTTCCACTCACTTCAGAGACCTCGTTCGAAATCTTTAGTTTAGTTGACTCCTATTTTCGCATATTGTGGGGATAACTAAAAATTTAGCCGGGGAAAGACGTATCTATTATGGCGACCACGTGGCACGAACGCTGGCAGGAAAACAAAACGGCGTGGGATTTAAGTGGCCCCCATCCGTTAACTGCGGAACTTTTGGAACTTGCGGAAAGTCATTCGCCCGGGTCTTGCGCAGGCAAGTGGCTGATCCCTGGGTGCGGTCGGGCCCACGACGCCAAAGAACTACTTCGGCATGGCATCAACCAAGTCGTGGCCAAAGATCTCGTGCCAAAGGCTATCGCTGAGGCCAGAAGTCTTTATGGTTCCCTGAGTGGGTTGACGCTCGTTTGCGGTGACGTGTCAGATGTTTCAAAGTCTGAAGAAGCGACCTATAGCGGCATATTTGACCGCGCCATGCTCTGTGCCCTAAACGGTGACCTAAGAGTCAATTATGTCAAAGCCATGACGGCGTGTCTTAAACCCGGCGGCGTTTTTGCGTCAATTCCCTTCGCTGAAACTGGTAATCCCGCATCAGGTCCTCCGTTTGCCGTAAGCGAAGCCGACTTGCGAGAAATTTTCACGCCTCACTTTGAGATTCTATATCTGGAGCCTCGCGTGTCGCCTGCTTGTGACCAAAAAATACTCAAAGAATTCATTTTTTTTGCCCAAAAACGTTATTAAGATCCAAAAACCTAACTGGAACTTGCGGCTGGCAGTCGGTATAGTCTGAAGCCCCATTAATTGAGTGGGGTCGTCTTTTAAAAAAGGTTTTTATCATGACAAAAAAACATCGCTTTCTTGAGCAGCTTGGCCATGACCCCTTTGTTGATGAGGACTCAGACGAGGCCCAAGATCAGGCTAATGAATTTGCGGATATGATTGCCCATGAGGCGGCCAGGGGCTTTGCTCAGTTAAAACAAGGCGACAAGGTCGAGGCCAAAGTCATCGGAATAATTGACGGCAGCATCGTTTGTGACGTAGGGCAGCGCAGCGAGGGTGTTCTTCCCACTGAGGCTATGTCCAAAGAAGAGCTCGAGCGTTTTAAAGTGGGCGAGACCTATTCGCTTTACGTTAGTTCTCTGCGTAATGGCATTGAACTAGCGACCTCTGTGTCGGCACGTAACGCTGGCCTAGACAGTCTCAGAGACGCTATGAATTCGGGGCTGCCAGTTGAGGGTAAGGTCACAGGCGAGAACAAAGGTGGCTACACGGTCGAGCTTCCTGGTGCTCGAGCATTTTGTCCATTCTCTCAAATTGATGTCATCAGTGGTAAACCAGCTGCGGCGTTTATTGGTCAGTCGTTCAAATTTAAAGTCATCAAAGTGGCGGGACGTGATGTGGTCTTGTCGCGCGCAGCACTTCTTCGTGAGGAGCAAGCCGTTGAGCGCGAGAAAGTTCTTGCCAAACTTCAGGTGGGAGACACCGTGCTAGCCACTGTCGTCAAAATCGAGAGCTTTGGAGCATTCGTCGATATTGGCGGAGGTCTTAATGCCCTAGTGCCCATGAGTGAGCTTAGCTGGAGCCGTCCCGCTTCTGCACATGCCGTGGTGGATGTTGGTCAGAAAGTGACTGTTAAAATTCTAAAAATTGATACTACCGGAGATCGACCAAAGGTATCGGCCTCCATGAAGCAAGTGGAAGGTGATCCTTGGGATGTCACAGTTGAGAAACTTGAAAACGGCGCCATCGTTGATGTCACAGTCACAAAGCTTATGCAATTTGGAGCATTTGCAGAGATTTTGCCGGGCGTTGAAGGCCTCATTCACATTTCAGAAATGAGTGCAAAAAAACGGATCAATACGCCCGGAGAAATCGTTCAAGTCGGAGCCAAGACCAAGGTGAAGATCATGGGGATTGACCGCATCCAAAGACGGATCAGTTTATCCATGAAAGTTCTGGAAGCCGACTACGTGGAGCAAGAGGGCAAAAAACAACTGGAGAAGGCTCAAGCTGATGCCGATGAACACCGCGGCGTTGAGCTTCGATCTAGCTCGACCTCCAGCGTCATGGGTGACGCTTTCATGCGGGCGGCTGAAAAGTCCAAACGCCCACGCTGAATTTTTGAAACGACTCATCAGTCAGCGCATATCAGGCCACTGATTTTGCACGTGACGGTTTGCGACCATGTAGATCATGTTGCAGATGTCTTCCGTGTTGCTGCCTCGTTCCATGACTGAGGCCGGATGCTGTGGCCCAAGCAGCACAGGCCCAATGCCAGTGCTTCCGGAGATAGCTGCAAAGATCTTATAGGCGATATTGGCACTCGTGAGATCTGGGAATATGAGCACATTGGCCTGACCTTTAAGCTGGCAGAACGGGAAGTCCCTTTCTTGCAGTTTTTCGTTAAGAGCTACGTCCGCCTGAATTTCTCCGTCAAATACAAAGTCCACTTCGCGGTCGTGGAGGATTTCTACCGCCTTCGCTACGCGCAGACTTTTCTCGTGACGGTTACTTCCAAAGCTAGAGAAACTCAACATGGCAACTCTGACCTTCTCGTCAGTGTATTGCTTGGCGAAATTTGCCGTGTTGATGGCTATATCGGCGAGCTCTTGTGCGGTTGGTTCGATACAGACTGTGCAGTCGGCCAGGAAGTACATGCGTTTGTTCCATGAGAACATGTAAAGGCCATTCATAATGCGGCCAGGTTTTGTTCGAATGATCTCCATGATCGGGATCAACCCGTTGACGTAAGGCTCGACCACTCCGCCAATCATACCCTCGGCAGCACCGGTTCTGACCATCATAGAGGCAAAGTAGTTATTATCACGAAGCATCTGCTGAGCCGCTGATTTGGTGACGCCTTTGCGCTGTCGCATTTTGTAGAGAAGCTCTGCGAATTCGCCGATCCGGCTATCTTGATGGGGATCAATGATCGTCGTTTTGCTTCCAAAGTTGTGAATACCAAGGGATTCAGCTTTTGCGATGATCTCGTTGGGAGCTCCAAGCATAATGGTCGCTACATCACCTTCATAGTCCATTTGGGCGGCAGCTTTGATGACTCTGTCGTCATGGCCATGCACCATCACGATTCTTGGCTTGCTGCCAGATTTACGACTCCATCCGGCGATGTTGTTGCGCATTTTTCGAATTAACCGTTTCGTTGGCCCAAGGATGCGCTCAATGTGCTGCGTGTACTGCGGAATTTCGACATTTTTGCGAGCAACGCCTGACTTCATGGCCGCTTCGGCTACGGCTGGCGCTACGTACAGTAGAACCCTTGGATCCATTGGTTTTGGAATCAAGTATTCGCGTCCAAACTTGTAGCCTTCGGCTGTATTGTATGCTCTCAACACTTGTTCTGGTACGTCTTCTTTGGCGAGCTTTGCAATGCCACGAACCGCAGCCATTTTCATCTCTTCATTGATAGTCGTGGCTTGGACGTCGAGGGCGCCTCTAAAAATAAATGGGAAGCCAAGGACATTGTTGACCTGGTTAGGATAGTCACTTCGCCCAGTGGCCACGATACAGTCAGGTCTAGCTTTGCGAGCATCAGCTGGTGTGATCTCAGGATCAGGATTCGCCAGGGCAAAAATAATCGGATTGTCAGCCATGGGCATGATCATTTCAGGTTTTAAAACGCCTGCAGCCGAGACTCCCACAAACGCGTCAGCACCTTTTAGAGCCTCATCGAGAGTTCTGACTTTTGTGTCGAGGGCAAATTTTTCTTTATATTTGTTCATCCCCTCGGTGCGACCTTTGTAGATCACGCCTTTGCTGTCACACATGATCAGGTTGGCTGGTCTTACGCCAAGTGAAATGAATAAATTTGCACAAGCCACAGCCGCAGCACCACCACCACTGAAAACGACTTTGACGTTTTCAATTTTTCTATTTGTGATCTCTAAGGCATTTAGAAACGCCGCACCTGCGATAATCGAGGTGCCGTGTTGGTCGTCATGAAAAACTGGAATTTTCATGCGTTTTCTGAGCTCTTCTTCTATGTAGAAGCACTCAGGGGCTTTAATGTCTTCAAGGTTAATTCCGCCAAACGTCGGTTCTAGAGCTGCGACTGCGCTGATGAACTGGTCAGGATCCTTGGCAGCGACTTCGATGTCAAACACGTCAATGTCGGCAAATTTCTTAAAAAGTACCGCTTTGCCTTCCATGACCGGTTTTGCGGCCTCCGGGCCAATATCACCTAGTCCAAGAACAGCCGTGCCGTTTGAGATCACGCCGACTAAATTTGCACGGCCTGTGTACTCAAATGATAGCGCGCTGTTTTTGGCGATTTCACGGCATGGTCCTGCCACCCCTGGAGAGTAGGCTATGGAGAGATCTTTTTGGCTTGAGACCGGCTTTGAGAGACCAGTAAAGATTTTTCCGCGAGGTTCTCTCGCGTGGTACTCGAGGGCAAGTTTTTCGTAATCAATAGTCACGGCCGGATACCTCTTTAGAGACAGGGAGTTAGAAGTGAGATGGTACACACCCGAAGGGAAAAGATCAATTTACCCATGCTCAAATAAAAATACCCATTTTGGGCGTCTTTTTAGTCATTTGTGCACGAAGCTTAAGGCCTCAAAGTCAACCAGCTACAAAGCCTTTTTGGTTAATCGCGGTAGGCCGTGCTACCCTAGAAGCATGGGCAAGTGGTTACAAAAAATGCGCGATGTATTAGCCATTTTGGCGCTAGGACTCTCTTGGCATCACGCAGGTTTAGCAAGTCATATTGCCTGTGACGCGCATATAAACTGTGATGGCGACTCTACACACGCCTTTGGCGCTGCTGACGCTAACGATCACGAGCACTGCTTCATCCAAATTAAGCCAACTCGTCTAATCGATGATGATAAGATCAAGGATCGGGTCGACTGTTGGTTAGATGAGTTTTTGACCGCAAGAGTTATAAGCCAGTCGCCATTCATTCTAGCACCACCGCAGGGCTACATTTCTTCGAGTTTACGATCTACAGCAAACATACAGTTTGCGGAATCTGTACGCATACTCACGTGAGATTTTTAAGCGCCAGTCATACACATGACGATGGCTGTCGAAGGGCGTCTGTTCTCGATCGTTTTTTAACAACTAAAAATTTATTTAAAATGGAGTTTTTATGAAGCTTTTTAATCTATCGTTGGTATTAGCTTTTGCCGTTGGTTCTTCAGCTGCTTTTGCCGGAGCTAAAGTAGAGCACAAATCACACGCGGCTCATAAGCATGGCGAAAACTGCGGACATGCATCGATCAAGCATAGTGGTCACGTCGACTATATTCACGACGGCCACTTCCATAACGCGACAGCTTCTGGTCAAGTGGTGGAGCATAGCGTTCGTGTTGCAGCAGCAAAAGACCATGTTAAAGCTCCTGCTGAGAGCGGCCATACACATGGCGCAAATTGTGGTCATGCAAGTATTCCGCATGTTGACCATAGCGATTATGTTGTAGAGGGCAACGTGCATCATGTGCATGGCGACCATTGCGATCAAGGTGCTACTGAGATCTGATTTTCAGGCGTACACAGCTTGAAAAACAACCCGTTGGGGCTAATAACCCCAACGGGGCTTTTGTTCAAAAGGGGCTGATTTGTTAAATCACATTATTCGTGTTGCGCTTAACCACCGAATGTTTGTCATTGCCATAACGGCCATGTTGCTGGTTTATGGCTCTTTGACTGTTGCGAATCTTCCCATCGATGTGTTCCCCGACATTACAAAACCCACCGTAACGATCATGACTGAAGCCCACGGCATGGCGCCAGAAGAGGTGGAAACACGTGTGACTTTGCCGATTGAGTCAGTACTTAATGGGCTTATGGGTGTTGAAAGAATCCGCTCACAGTCAGGCATAGGTCTTTCGGCTATTTATGTGGAGTTTGGTTGGGGAACTGACATCTACCGTAATCGGCAGCTTATCCAGGAGAAAATAAATTTAGCTAAAGAGCGTCTCCCACGTGACATCTCTCCCATCATGGGTCCGGTGGGCTCTCTGATGGGTCAGATCCAGCAGATTGCTTTGTACTCAGACGACGGCTCTGTTGACCCGATTGAGATAAGAAATATTGCAGAATGGATAATTAGGCCGAGGCTCATGACAATTGCCGGCGTGGCCCAAGTGATTTCCATTGGCGGAGGGCTTAAGCAGTACCAAATACGAATATCTGCAGCGAAGCTAAATTTGCATCAGCTGACGATGGAGCAAGTCGATAAAGAGCTGGCACAAATTAGCCAGAACACAACAGGAGGATTTCTTGAAAAAGCCGGACAGGAATACCTCGTGCGTAACATCGGTGTTGTCGAGACGATCGACGACATAAAAAAAACATTTATAGGACTTCATTTCGGTAAGCCAGTTTTGGTCGGCGACATCGCAGAGGTTGTTGAAGCTCCAAAATTAAAGCGGGGTGATGGTAGTTATAATGGCAAGCCTGCTGTGGTGATGACCATTCAAAAGCAGGCAGGCACCGATACGGTAACCATCACGAAAGCCATTTCTAAAGCTATTGAGGAGGTCAAACCTTCGCTTCCCAAGGGCGTTGTTGTTAATACCGAGGTGTTTAAGCAGTCCAACTTCATTGAAGCATCCATCAATGGAATTATGGGTAAGCTGAAATTTGGCACCGTCCTCGTTTTCGCCATTCTTTTTATCTTTTTAGCAAATCTTCGAATGTCTGTTATCACGATCACGGCGATTCCTGTTTCGTTTCTTGTGACGGCGATCGTATTTCGTTTTTTTGGGCTGAGCGTGAACACGATGACTTTAGGTGGACTGGCTATTGCCATTGGCGAGCTTGTGGACGACTCGATTGTTGACGTAGAAAACGTTTTTAGACGTTTACGGGCAAATGCCCAGATTTCCAATCCTCGCCCAGTGCTGACGGTGATCTATGAGGCGTCAAGCGAAGTGAGAAATTCGATTGTCCTTGCTACAGTCATCATCGCCTTGGTTTTTCTGCCGCTTTTTAGCTTAGACGGCCTTGAGGGGCGGCTATTCGCGCCTTTTGGAGTTGCCTACCTTGCCGCTTTGTTGTCATCTCTGGTGGTTTCGTTGACACTCACCCCAGTCCTTTGCTCTTATTTCCTTGGCGGGAATCTAACTCAACATGCCGACACGAAGCTAGTCGCCCAGCTTAAAGTCATCGATAAAAAATTACTTGATTGGCTGCTTCCAAAAAGTTGGCTTGTAATCAGTGCGTCTGCTTTGCTTTTTGCAGGATCTATGGTGCTGGCGGGTATGATGGGGCGTGATTTCTTGCCGAAGTTCAATGAAGGTACCGCGATGATCGCTATCATCGCTCCGCCGGGGATCAGTCTTCCTGAATCGGATAAAATAGGCGTTGGCGCAGAAGCCATTATGTTGGCCACGCCAGAGGTCAAATCTGTTTCCAGGAGAACGGGCCGAGCTGAACTCGATGAGCATGCTGCTGGTGTTCACGTGAGTGAAATCGACGTTGATTTTCATAATGACGGTCGCCCTAGAGAGGTCGTATTAAACGAACTGCGTATTAAATTAAAAGAAAAATTCCCCAACGTGGGAGTCAATGTGGGCCAGCCGATATCGCACTTGATCGATCATATGCTGTCGGGCGTTAATGCTGCGATTGCTATTAAAATATTTGGAAATGACCTCAATATTCTCCGCGAGAAGGCTCTTGAGCTTGAGTCGGCTATCGCTGGTACCAAGGGTCTCGTTGATTTGCGCGTGGAAGAACAGGGGCTCATTCCTCAGGTCAAAATTCATGTTTTGAGAGACGAGGCTGCTAGGTACGGGTTAAGTGCCGGTCAGGTAACCGAGCTTCTTGAGGCAGCATTTAACGGCGAAGAGGTTGCTCAAGTGATCGAGGGGAGCCGACTCTACGACGTATTCTTTCAATTTGATGAGAGTTCAAGAGCCAACATCGAAAGTATGGAAAAAACTATCCTGAAAGTTTTGCCGAATGGGCAAAAAGTTAGCTTGGATATGGTCGCTGACGTTTACGAGACCTTTGGCCCAAACGAGATCAATAGAGAAAACGGACAACGACGAATCGTTATTAGTGGTAATGTTAGTTCGCGTGACCTTGCCAGTTTGATCAAAGAAATACGGTCGAAAGTCGCGGCAAAAGTCGCGTTACCCGAGGGCTACTATGTATCCTATGGTGGGCAATTCGAAAGCCAGCAAGCAGCCACCAAGAAAATTCTTCTATTCGGGATTCTTTCGATTGTAGGTATTGCTTTTGTTTTAATGAGTCATTTTCACTCAAAGGCCATTACAGCGCAGATTATGGCCACAATACCACTTGCGTTTATTGGCGGCTTAATCATGCTTTATTTCACGAATCGTTCGATAACGGTAGCTAGTTTGATTGGCTTTGTGACTCTATGTGGCGTAGCTTCCAGGAATGGGATTATGATGATTTCGCATTATCTTCATCTCATGAAATTTGAAAAAGAATCATTTTCAAAAGAGATGATCATTCGTGGATCACAGGAGCGACTTGTGCCTGTTATAATGACAGCTCTCGTCACGTCGTTGGCTCTTTTGCCACTTGTCTTTGCAAAAGGCCAGCCTGGCAGCGAGGTGCTACACCCCGTGGCGGTGGTTATTGTGGGTGGACTTTTGTCATCGACGTTTCTTGATATAATTGTTACGCCGACTCTTTTTTATAAGTATGGCCGACGTTCTGCCGAGCGGCATGTGAGTTTGCAAAATTTAAAAGAACGAGTTTAGAAATCTTTATTTGAGGGGTGAGACTATGCGCAGAATTATAATGGCTTTGGCAGTTTGTTTTGGATTTCTCTCAAATGTTGGTCATTCGCACGAGGGTCACAATCACGACGCCCCTACCACGATTAAGGCGCCCAAAGGAGGAATGATTAAGTCACTGGATGAGTCACGCATCGAAGTTTTATCTAAGGGTTCAAATCTAAAAATATATTTATACGACAAAGATATGAAGCCTGCCGTCAGCGCTGATTTTAAGATGACGGCTAAGGCTGTGATGCCGCGAACAAAAAAGACAGAAGAGATAAAGCTTGAAGCAAAAGATGGGTTTTACGAGGGTGTTTACGATGCCAAGGGAGTGCATCGCTATACACTAAAACTGGAGGTGACTCATTTAAAAGTAGGTCATACCGACGACCTCACTTTCAATATTGAGCCGAGAAAGTAAACGATGCGCATTTGTTATTTAATTATTGCCGTCTCGAGCGTGCTGACGAGCGTTCGTACCCTTGCTGCTGACGTGCAGTTGACGTCTGATAAGCTGAAAGCGCTGCTAGAAGAAAAGAACGCAAAAGTGGCGGCTGCTCGGCTTGACGTGTCGGCTTCTCGAGACAGGGCAGGATCGTTTGAGAGGTCGTTCCTACCATCCTTAGAAGTTCGCGCAGGCGCGGCTATTTCCCGTAGCGAAACTCCAAGCTGGCGTAATGATTCGGAATACGGCATTGAGTTGAAATCAAATATCTATAGCGGCGGTCGCGACCGAATTCAAAATGAGATTCGCGATCTCGAGACAGAGCGGCGCACGAATCAACTCAAACTTGTGATATCAGAGGAGCTTGATCGTGCGAGTTCTATATATTGGCGGGTTTTATATCTGCGTGAAAAATTAGCGCTTCTAAACGTGTCTCTTGATATCAACAAGCAAAATCTCAATGGAGCCCAGAAACGCATTAGAAGTGGAGTTGCTGCGAATTCCGATCGTTTCGAATTTGAAATTAAGGAAGCTGACTTGAAGCGGTTGGTGAGTCTGGCCAGCGTTCAGTTTTCAAATGACGTCCAGGAACTCAAAGTTATATTGGGCCTAGAAAAAGATTCGAAGCTTATTTTGACGGAATCGTTTGTCCATGACCACGGGTCCCCAATCACCGTAACTGCGAGTCAGTTTGGCTATTTATTCAAAGACCACGAGCTTGTTGGACAGCAGTATTTTTTGGCCGCAGAGGAGCAGGGCCGAGTTTGGTGGCCAAAATTAGACATTTTCGCATCTCTCGACAAAGACGGAACGACGTCGTCTTATGCTTCAGAAAAATTAAATGGGTTAGGACCCAATAAATTTTCGATGGGCCTCCGAGCTACGGTAAATTTGCCCGCCGGGCTCGAATCAAAGCGGGAAGCTAGTGCTTTGTTGCAGGAAGCATCTGCGGCAAAATTACTAGCATCTCACAAAGAGAGAGTTATTACTGCCCATCTAGAGTCAGAGACGGCGCAGCTCAAAGTGTTGCATGATCAGGTCCATGAGACCGAGCAAAATATTGCAAGGGCTGAGCGATACTACAAAATCACCCAGTCTGAGTACGCCCGAGGAGTGAAAAATTCACCAGATGTACTCGGTGCGTCTGATAAGTTATTCGATGCTCGGCACAGTCGTTTGGAGACCATCAGGGACTTTCAAATCGCTCGCTGGCATATTGTTTCAAAGTTAGGCTTGTGATTTGAATTCACTTCTTTTTGGTAGAAAAGCCGCCAGAAAGCTCCCCGGAGTTGTTACTCCACTCGTAGCCGTCCATGATCCCCAAAAATAGTCTTTTTGCGCCGACGGGAACTACAATTTCCTGAAGCGCTCCATTGCTACGCTTACCGTCTCCGATGAAGAAAATCTGGCCAACACCAGGGGTCAGCTTTGCGTAGTCTCGGCTTGATGCCGACAAGAAGTCCATAGTAGCCGGGCTACCGTTTGGTACCCCGTCACCAAGGAACACTCCCACCATGGAATTTAATGGCGCCCTAATACTGGACTTACCCAGGATCCCATTTTTCTGGTGAAACTTGACGTCATTTTGCTTGCCATCAGCGTTGGTGGCTTGTGATCCGCCGTGGGAGATGCGTCCTGATATATTGAACGTTATGCTTTCGCCTTCTTTCAGGCAGTCAGGCTTTTCGGGAACTAACTGAACGGGGGACTCTGAGCCGGCCCGATCGGGTCTGGCCGCAAAATTATAGGAAATCGAGGTCCCTGCCGGCATGCCTGCTAGGTAAGGGTTGGCCCTTCCAGGAACGCTTAGCTGTCTGCTGCATGGCTCCCAGAGCTGACCGCCGTCGTCGGTTACGACCGTGCTGTCGTCTGACTTAGGTGTGTCGTTTGTGGAAGGAGTAGGTGTCTCGGGGGTTGATGGTTTTGCCGGCTTCTTGATAATGCCTTGGCGGTCGGAGTCTCCAGAAAAAGATCCTTCAGAGCAGCTTGTGATCAGGGCTGCAATGATCAGGATATCTCTTAGACTGGCGCTCAAGGTGAACCTCCGAGTTAAGCTTCTTACTAACGACATTTTTACCGGGTAACTTAAATCCCCCCTAGAAAGTGTAGGAACTTAGGGTATTTAAGCATACTTTTTAGCTCCTAAATTCCTCACCATGGTCGTCTGAAGAACATCGCTAAAGTAAGGGTGTTAGGCCCTTTTTACTTTGACATGGGCTTGGGGGGCGGGCATTCTTGGCCTTCACCACAGGTAAGACAAAAGACTTTTATTTATGACAGAATCAAAAAACCAATCTAAGAGCTCCCGCGGTAATGTCCTCGTAACTGGAGGGGCCGGTTATATCGGTGCCACGGTCTGTTCCGCTCTACTGGATGCGGGTTGGACGCCGATCATATTGGATGATTTTTCTAGTGGGCAACGATCATTTACAAAGGGCCGCATTTTTTATGAAGGCGACATTGCGGACCGTAATCTTATTCAAAAAATTGTAGCTGCCGAAGGTCCCCTTGTCGGCGCCATTCACTGCGCGGCTCGCATTATCGTTCCAGAAAGTGTAACCGAGCCTGAGCTGTATTACCGCGAAAATGTAGCTAAGTCGGTAGAGCTATTCGGAGCTCTGCGTGACGTTGGGTGTCGTCGAATTGTATTTAGTTCATCAGCCTCGATCTATGACGTCGTAGATGGTTTTATGGTTACAGAATCAGCTCCGCTTAAACCGTCTAGTCCATATGCACGTACAAAATTCATGATGGAAATGGTTCTCAAAGATTTTTGTGACGCTTATTCGATGAGAGGTATTGCGCTTCGTTACTTTAATCCCATTGGCGCCGATCCAAATATGCGCACTGGTGCCTACGTTAAAGAACCGACTCACGTGCTTGGGCGCTTAGTCAGTGTAGCTCTTGGTAAGATCCCTTGTTTCGAAATTACGGGAACTGATTGGCCGACCAGAGACGGAAGCGGAATCAGGGATTACATTCACGTCTGGGACCTGGCCCGTGCCCATGTAAAAGCTATTGAGAATTTTGACCATGTTTTTAGTGCCAGTTCGATCGTCCCGAGTGGCTCTGTGTCGGAGTCAGCTAACTACCGAGTCATTAATCTTGGTACTGGTAACGGTGTAACTGTTCGTGAATTAGTCGCGGCTTTTGAACGGGTCTATAAGGCCAAGATCAACAAGCGTGAGGCGCCCCCGCGGCCTGGGGATGTGGCGGGCAGTTTTGCCAGCGCTGATTTGGCTTTGAGGCTTATAAAATGGCAGGCTGAGAGGTCCATAGACCAGGGAATTAGTGATGCCCTGACTTGGGCAAAAAAATGGAGCGCCGTCTAAAAGCGCTCCAAGTTCGTCTATTTGCTAAGAAACCAGCTTACTGCACCTTGATCTCAGCACCAACGTGGGCAGGATGAAGATGGCAGGTCACTTTTAAAACGCCTTTTTCTTTTGGTGTGAACGTGAAAGTCTTGGTCTCACCAGCACCAATTGCGGTCTCTGGAACGTAACCTTCGATTTTAAAGCCATGTGGCGCTTCCAGCGAATTGTGGACTTCCAGGGTCACTGGCTCGCCAACTTTGGCCGTCGAGTCTTTGGGAAGCCATACTTTGGCGCCTTTGACTTCCTTGGCGTCAAACTTGATGACTGTTGCTGCCTTTATTTGTGGAGCAGCTTGCGTAGAGGTCGCAGGTTTCGCTAGTGGCTTAGCTGCGGGCTGTGTGGCTGCCTTGGTTGGGGCAGTTGAGCTTTTAGCGGGCTTTGCGCCCTTCTCGTGGTGTTCGGCAAAACCAGTGTTGCTGGCGATGCAAAGTCCAAGCGTAATTTTCAAGATGGCTGAAACGACGTGTTTTAACGTGACTTTCATAAATAATCTCCCAATGAATCTAAATACATGCAAAACCATACTGGTTGGTATGATACGCCTAAAACTTGCTCGATCCAAAGGTTTTGATGGTATATGCTTGCCGTTGTGATGATTTTTTACACATAAGCGTGGTGGCTTTTGAACCTTCGAATTTTGCATGAACAACTAGTCAGGCGCATCCAGCAATTTGCCAGTGATGCTCGCGAGCATCGTCAAGTCTATCACCGCTTGTCACAGCTTCTCCCTGATCGACTTAAGGCTTTGACCGTGGCTAGGAAGTCTTCAGGGCTTGGGCCTTCAGAGGCAGCCCGTGAAGCGTTTGCTTCAGACGAATTTGTTGCGCACATAGAAGATGTCGTGCGGTGCGGAGCTGCAAGTCGCGAAGCAAGAATTCAGTATGAAACTCATATGATGCTCATTGATGCGAGACGAAGCCTTCGTCGGCACTGATACCAGAATTTTCTATTTCGATAAATAAACGGGTATTTTTGAGCTTTAGTGGCTGCTTAATCAAAAAGTGGCTCATCGCCTTTTGACTATGTGTGATCAAACCACTTAAGCTTATAGCCTGTACAAAACATTGACAGGGCTATGTCTACATTTTTTTCGTGCTTAAACAACAGGAGGAACCATGAAGATTATCAGGGGTCTCGTTCAATTCGGGCTGGTGGCTGGGCTTGTCGCGACGGCGTGCGGAAAGAAAGAAGAAAAGAAGGAAGAGCAAAAGCCGGAATCAGTTGCTGACCTCAAAATCTCCACGGCTCTTGGTCTGCAACTACCGTCCTCGCTTGTGAAAGCTACAGGTGGAAGCACGACATCTTTGAACCTCTCTTCAAATTTAATTGGTAAGAAATCATCAGAAGCTTGCATGACAATGGAGCAAACCAAGAGGGTGATAGAAAGACTCTCCGAGGTCGGCAGCATGTTCTGTCATCTTGAAGCAGAATCAGCGAAGATGAAGTTTGGAACAAAATACCACGTTAATGTAAAGTCCCCTCAAGGATCGCAGGTCCTAAAGATATGGGTTGATAATTCAGACTCTGCTAATCTAAAGCTCTATCAGTGTCAGGATTCTACTCTTGCTCAAGTGATTAATATCAGCGGCTATGCTGGGTCCGGTAAAGTCAAAGGTAGCGTCATTTCGATGCATAATGACAACGGCCATTCGGGTGGATCAAATCTTGAGTTTAATATGACACAAGATGGAATCAAGCTTCTCAAAGCGTCAATGAAAGATACAAACTCTGAGCAAAATGGCGGTACATTTAGAAACTTTGTAGACATGATGCTCCTTGATAGCGGCGTCAGCGTCATTAAGATGTCTGCTGTTGGGGTTATGGGATCAACAAATGAATTCAGTGATCAAGGTGTTACCATGTTTAATGGCACTATCGGTCAAGCTTTCATCAAGGGTAGCGGCAAGTATAATGGCCAAAACTACAACTGGAATAGCCGATCAACATTTGGCGCTGACGGTATCACCGTAGACAACGCCACGGCTCCAGATGCCGTTAAAGTGGCGGTGGCTTCTTTGCCAGATAAGCTTCCAGACACATTTAGCCCAACTGCGCCATCAGGCTGGGATTGCTCAGGTACTACCGAGACCATCGAAGTTGATATGACAACGTCTGCGGGTACCGGTGCCGCGCATCAAGTCTGTGAACAAAATCGAGACCGCAGTGCGTTTACTGGCTGTCACGGTAGTGACTTTGAACGCGGGACTCAGGAATAATCGCTGACGGTTTCCAAGATTTTTCGATAGGCCCCCGGATCATACATCCGGGGTTTTTTCATTTCTCGGTATGTGACTTGAGATAATCGAACCAAGGTCGACCCTCAATCAATAGCTCCTTGACCTGAGCTTTACCGCTTGCAGAGACAGACAGCACCACAGAGCCACGCTTGTCGATCACAAGTTTTTCAAGAGGCCTTGCGTGTTCTTCGGGTATGTAGAATCTCTCTACGCCCGCGATAAATCGTCTGCCCTCGCAGCGTCCAGCTATGAAAACAGAGCATTCTCCTGGCTGGGAGTCGAAGTGTAGTGTTCCCTGCTCTGGACAAACGTACACGGATCGTTCGCCTTGCATGTCAGTAGCGCATAAGTCTGGGGTCTGATAGTCGATATTGTAAATTAAGTAGTGTCCGGATAATAAATCACGAGGGTCATAGCCGGTAATATTAAGTGTTATTTCCTGGCCTCTTTGCCTAATAGAGGCTTTCTGGATGGTGAGTCCCGCCAGACAAATAATTGGTAATGCTAACGCAGCGATGACAAATTTCTTTGATGAAATCATTGCGTGATCCTCTCCGCCCATTGAGCAATCGTGTTACGGTGTTTTTGCCACACAGTGGCTAGGCCAATCAGAATTGCGCCCGATACAATCAGACCCAGACCGGTCATCGCCAGCCCCTGAAGGGCCTGAATAAATAAGGCAAAAAATCTAAGACCCATCAAAATCAACACGAAATTAAATCGCCGGCGCGCCTTTTCAGACGCAAAAAACGCACCGATCAGGGCAAGTTGCGTCAAGGTTATGAAGGCAAATAAAATCTCGCCCTTTGTGGACGGCACGTTGAGTTGGGAGGTGAAGCCGTAAATGCAGATTATTGCTGTAAGTAAAATCTTTTGTAAATTCGAGTAGCTTTTGTTTGCCCAAGTGATGGCCAGAATGAGAGTAGAAAGTAAATAAAACACCTGATACAGAGCTGGACTAATTTGTTGGGGCAGGTATCGCTTTGTGCCAAGGAGTTCAACCGCTGCTAAACCGATCCAAATGCCCATGAAAAGCCAAATCTGTGTGGCTTTTAAAAAGCCTTGCGACGTGCGCATGAAGCGGGCGGACACCGCAAGAAATGCCGCCATCAATGGGGCCAAAAGTAAAATGTATTCACCAGTTCGACCCATGACATCTTCTGCAAAGAGCATAAGAGACCCAAGTAAACCCCCGGCGCATATGAATGGTACGAACATAAAATTTGTGGTTAGCGCGGCCGGAAATATCATTAAAGACCAAAGTAATATGGCCTGATAAGGCTTGCCACCAGTATGATAGATCTGGGCGATCAGTCCGATCGTCGCTAAAGACATTAACTGCAACGCGAGAATCGATACGTCATAAAGAACCGGCTTATCAGATCCGTGATTTTTGTATGAGAACAAGCCAATGAGTATTAAAAGAAGAAACGCTCCACCCAGTTTTATGCCGTCGGGAATCTGGTGCCAGTTAGCTGCAATGAGTGAAATCACACCTAGTCCCACCACCGTGACGCCCAGTGTGAGCATGCCGTACATGAACCAGGAAGCCTTGGGCTTATTAGTCTCGTAGCTTAAGATCTTAGCGCTTTGCTCTTCGTTAATCAGACCTTTGTCGGCCCACTCGCGTAATTGTTTATTGAGATTTGCCATCTCCGAAGCACCTCTTGTCTTGTGAACGAACCTATTAACGATTACAAATATTATGGCTTATTGGCGGCTTAAATGACAGTTTTACTCTAAACAATTGAGCGCACGATATGCCGCATAGCTCGATCAACTAAATGTTTTGATCCTTCAGATGAGAGATAAGTCTATGACTGCGATTGACGATGTATACAGCCCCCAAACAGCATCAGAGCTCTTGAGTGATTTGGCTGATTGTATTGGTCGCTACTACTCAGAGTGTCAAAGTATGGCTAGACCGACCTTGCCAGAGCTGACGCCTGAGCGTTACGTCGAGCTCGCCAGCCAAATGCTCAATTACCCACAAAAAAAGTTTAACGAGCTCGCCGATCTTACTTTGAAGTATTCACACCGACTCCATGATCCTCGCTATATGGGCCATCAGGTTCCGCCCGTCATCCCGGCCGCGGCTTTTTTTGATACCATCGGCAAAGCTACCAATCAGGGCGCGGCTGTTTTTGAAATGGCACCTTTTGGTACGGCTGCCGAAAGGGCGGTTATTAATGCTATGGGTCAGCTGATTGGTTGGGAGGTTGGAGAATTTGCCGGTGTTGGGACTCATGGGGGCACCCTTGCCAATGTGACAGCTTTACTGGCAGCTCGAAACATTCGCTATAAAAACTTCTGGAAAGAAGGCCCCGAAAGCGGATTAAAGCCGGCCATCATGACAAGTGCTGACAGTCACTACTGTATCGCAAGAGCGTGCGGGATATTGGGAATAGGTACTGCGCAGCTGATCAAAGTGCCCGTTGATGCAAAACGCCGCATGGATATAACTGAGGCTAGGCGCATTTTGGATCATTCCAGATCCAGGGGGCTTGATGTATTTGCCATCGTGGGTTCGGCCTGCACGACGGCAACCGGATCTTTTGACGATTTGCGTGCGGTGGCAGAACTGGCAAAGCAGCATAGACTCTGGTTCCATGTTGACGGCGCCCATGGTGCGAGCTTTCTGTTTTCAGATAAATATCGGCACATACTGGATGGGATTGCCCAAGCCGATTCAATAGCTTGGGATGCCCATAAAATGCTGTTTGTTCCTGCTCTATGTACGTATCTTTTCTACAAAGATGCCAAGAACAGTTGGGAGGCGTTTTCGCAGGATGCGCCTTACTTGTTTGACCCGTCAGATCCACAAGGTATGGCTGAGTATGATGGTGGTCTTAGAACGTTCGAATGTACAAAAGGCGCGATCTCCCTCGGACTGTGGGGTGCGTGGAGCCTCTACGGTAAAGAGTTAATGGCGTCACTCATTGATCGGGCGATAGATAACACCAAAATATTTTATGACATGATTTTGGCATCTAAGGATTTTGAGGCAGCACACGATCCGCAGTGTAATATTTTATGTTTTCGTTACGCTCCGAAAACCCAGCAAAAAATATCGGCAGCTGAGCTATCTGATCTTCAGCAAAAAATTCGTCAAAAACTTCTTAAAAATGGTGATGGCTATATAACAGCCACTAAAATCGAGGGTGAGCTCTGGCTAAGGGTTACGATCATAAATCCTTTGACCACAAAAACTCATCTTGAGGCCCTTTTGGCAAAAATACGCACTATATTGAATTAAAATGGGTTCGTTATGACCAACGATTTTACATCGCGCCAGACGCATGGTAACCTACCTGGACTTTAACCTTTAAAAGACACCCAAAGGAGTCTTCCATGAAAATTTTCAATATGGTATGTGCCCTTACAGTTTTGATGGCGTCGACCTCGCTAGTGGCTAAGACCCATCAGCTTGACGTCAAAAAAAGCAAGCTAAATTGGACTGGTTCTAAAGTGCTCGTTGACAGTAAGCATACAGGAACGGTCGATATCAAAAGTGGTCAAGTCGAGTTTGGTAAAGATGGACCAACATCGGCGTTGGTTGTGGTCGATATGAAGACCATTAAAAATGAAGATCTAAAAGATGCAGGATACAATAAAAAACTTGTTGGTCACCTCAACTCGCCAGATTTTTTCGACATTGAGAAACATCCAGAAGCGACTTTGAAAGTTGCATCGTTCAAGAAGTCAGGCCCCAACGCCTACGACTTGGCCGGTGATCTCACAATCAAAGGGACCACGAAGCCAGTATCTTTTAAAGCAACAACTGCTTCAGAAAAAGGTGGCGTATCAAAAATCAGCGCGGAACTTGAGTTTGATCGCACAGAATTCGGCGTTCGTTACGGCTCCGGAAAATTCTTCCAAAACCTTGGCGACAAAGTGATTTCTGACAAAGTTCAATTAAAAGTTGAATTGGTTGGAAAGTTGCCTTTGCAAGTTGGTGCTAAGTGAGTTTTGCCGCCTTTTTATTTATTTAGTTCGACTCACCAGCTCTGCCGAAAAACGCAGAGCTGGTTTTTTTAGGTCAGATGAGTATGCCAAAGGAAAAACATGTCGTCATAGTCGGTGGTGGCTTTGGAGGGCTTGAAGCTTGCAAGACTCTCGCGCATACACCGGACGTGAAGATCACCTTAATTGATCGTCGAAATCATCACTTGTTCCAGCCGCTGCTCTACCAGGTATCCATGGCCGGCTTATCTCCAGCTGATATCGCGACTCCCATCCGTTCCGTAGTTTCTAATTTCAAGAATACGACTGTCTTGCTCGGGGACGTCAGGTCTGTCGACGCTAGGAACAAAGCGATTGAGTGCGACTTTGGCCGGATCACATTTGATTATTTGATTCTCGCATGCGGCGCTTCTCACAGTTACTTTGGACATGACGACTGGGAAGATTTTGCGCCCGGACTTAAAACGCTGGAACAAGCCACTGAGATTCGCCGAAGGGTGCTTTTATCTTTTGAGTATGCAGAGCGGGAGCAAGACCCAGCCAAACGAAAAGAATTTTTGACGTTTGTAGTTGTCGGTGGCGGTGCTACGGGGGTTGAGATAGCAGGATCCCTCGGTGAGATTACCCGTTTTACACTCGATAAAGACTTTGACAATATCGAGCCAGCGAGTACGCGTATCGTATTGATTGAAGCTGGAGACCGGATCTTGGCAGGATTTGATCAAAGTCTTTCAAAGCGCGCGATGCGCGATCTTGAAAAGCTTGGGGTCACTGTTTGGACATCGACTCGAGTGACGAATATAAACTCCCAAGGGGTATTCCTTGGTTCTGAAGTGATCAAAGCCAATACAGTTATTTGGGCAGCCGGGGTTAAGCCGGCAGCTATCAATCAAACTCTTGGTGTGCCGCTTGATTCAGTCGGGCGCTTGATTGTTGAAAAGGATCTATCACTTCCGGGACTACCGAATATTTTTGCCGTGGGTGATCAGATTAGATTTGAAGACGCCAAAGGCGAGGTATTACCAGGGCAGGCGCCGGCTGCTATGCAGCAGGGCAGACATGCGGCTCGGAATATCAAAAGGCTCATGAATGGCGCCCAATCTTTGCCTTTCAAGTTTTTTGATAAAGGCCAGATGGCAACCATCGGAAGACGACGAGCAATTTTACAATATAAGGGAATCAAACTCGCTGGCGCATTAGCGTGGTGGGGCTGGGTCTTCGTTCACATTTATTATTTGATTGGATTTAAAAATAGACTGTTTGTCATTATTCAGTGGGCACTAGCTTATATGACGTGGCGTAGAGGCGCTCGTCTGGTCACAAACGCTGATTGGAAGTTGACCTCAAAACTATGAGGTCGAGATATTTTCTTTGAGACCGGATCTAGGCGCTTGGATGGTAATCATCGCAAGGGTTATGAGGCAGACATAAATCGGCATAGCGTCGATTACGCGAATGCCTGAAAAAAAGAACCCCTGGGGAGCATTGATCACCAGGGCTTTAAATAAATCAACACTGATGAATGCGAGTACTGCTGTACAGCTTGTGAGGGCTGGAAAAATGGCAGATTTGGGTCTTATTAGGGGTAGCGTTAGGCAACCCAGTAAGGACGCCACGGCGAGGAAACCTGTGAGATGCAGATACCACAAAGGCATCATTTTCTTTTCCAACTCAGGCAAGAGAAATGGATCGTTTAGTTCAACTATGTAGTGCAGCGACAGCCCGGCCACTTGTGTCAATGCGATGATCCAAAGATAAAAATCCACAGGCTTTTCACGAAGCTTTGCTGGTGTGAACTGAGGATATAATGCCATCAACAGCATGAACCCTGTCATCCAGTTGGGTACGCGAATGAGGAATTCGGAAATTGGTCTTACCTGAAAGTACCAGAAGTCGTTCTCAAGAGATGAAAGGAAAAACAACCTAGATGTCCCAGTGGCAGCGCCCCAAACGATGACCCATGTAAATGCCGCCAGAGGAATATTAGGAAGTAGAAAGCACGCAGCAGCCAGAATATCGATCACCCCGACCGTGAGGAGCATTACTTTAGCCATTTCGTATTTGTAAGCATCGGGGAACAGACTTTGAACCCAGGTACTCCACTCGGATGTGAAGACGCCAGCATTCATTATGGCGAGCGTTCCGTGGCCAGCGAAGCAGCACAAAATTGCCAGCCGCAAGATCTTGGCAAGAGCCGGTGATTGCCAAGACATTATTTTTGGACCTGCGGCTTCACGTCAGTTTTAACATCAGCAGTCCAGCTAAGGTTGACGCCGCCGGTGTCAGCGGCGCTAATCAAGGTGCTGATGTCGAGGGAGCCGCCCATGTCTGGTGTGTCGTCATAAATGGCGATCACGCTGCCTTTTTTAAATGTTGTGGCGTTTTTAAAGTTGTCAGCTTTGCTGCCTGCATCAGGCTTTAGAAGCTGTGTCGCGCCAAATCCTAGTTGCGCAGATAAATCGCTGGCGATTTGTGCCGTGGTTTTACCGCCACCCCGGGCAGCGCCGGCATCGGCCAAAAGATAACTCTTGCCATCGGGTTGAACCAAAATAAAGCCGTTGTCGATCGAAACGTCCGCGAAGTTCGCAGTTAGACCAAAACTATGAGCTTGGCTCCCGCGGCTGATCCAATACGATCCAATAGGCACTTCTGCAAATTGACCGATACCCTTATGACCCCCGCCCACCTTTAGTGTCGGAAGTTTGAAATCACAGGCTGCCGGCTTCGTTAGTATGACCGAATAAACGCCCGATCGAGGTGACGCTCCCGAAGACTCGATTCTACATCCAGTGGTCGTTGATTGAAAGTTTAGCTTACCGAACTTGTCAGTTTTTCCTTCGTCTTTGGACCAATGCAATTCGTTGCTTCGTTGAGTCAAGGATAACGTTTGCGCGGCGAGGGATTCACCCTGGACGTTCGTTGCCTTAATATTCATGCTGACCGTGACCAAGTACTGATCATTGTCTCTGGTGACATTTGCAGTCAATTGAGCTGCCTTAAGCGCCGCTGCAAGTTCATTGGATAATCCATCGGTATTTTCTACAACAACGGAATTAGCGACTAACTCATATTCACCTACGGGGTCACTGGCACCTTTTTTAGACTTAGCTTTGCCCTTGGGGGAAAAATTCGCACGAAGATCAAGATTTTTTTCACCAGCTTGAATGCGAACGCTTAACGCCATGGCGCCATTGCCGCCGCCTGTGGGTGGTGGGGGTGGTGGTTTTGGTCCGTGCTGGACAGCAGAGCTTCCTTGAAAGCTTGCATCTGAGCAGCTAGCAATTAATGAAAATAAAAATATTGAAAGGAGGCCCGAATTTCTCGCTAGTTGGAATGACATGGCTCAGGACCCTCCGCAAGGATGACGACATTAATCCATAAGCGTCATATCGGGCCTTAGCGGTCTAAAATTTAACAAAACCGTGTAAGTCTAGAGATAATCGGGATTTATATGTGGCTAAAACCGGGAAAAAATCCGAATTTTTTTGATGGCCAGCAACCTTCAGTAATAGTTCCGATTTTAAGAGTTATTCAAGATCTATGTTTGAATGGCCGACAGTACACACATGAAATTGATCCTTACCATACCTTTTATCTTAATGATTGCTCTTCAGGCGTGCTCGTCCCAGGAGTTCTCTGGCGATTCGGGAACACAGCGCGTCGTGAAGCCAAAGCCTCCAATAAAAACCGGTCCAAATGCCGATATTCCTTTAAAAGAAGATAAGCCAGTCACTCCTGACAGTAATCAGGTTATTACGGATGATGGCGGTAAAGAATTGAAGTGTGACCCAAACAGCATGGAGTCAGATCCGAACGCAACCGAGTCAATCAATGGGCCGCAAAATCTAGTAAATATCGTAAATGGAATTTGTGGAGCTAAATTAAGTAATCAGTACTACGGTAACGGCTCAGTTCACAATGATCCGAAGACGGCGAATACTGTATGTAGATTCAAAGGCTATAAAACGGGCCAAGTGACTAACTCCGGAAAATATTTTTCACCACATGACAACTTCATTGGAATGTGGGAAGGGCAAGATGTGACAACTGTCACGGATTTCTCAACCATCACGGGTTCATTTAATGTCTATAAAGCTACGAAAAGCAACAACAGGATGCTCGGCTTGACGTGCAAGGGCAAGCTTAAAGCGGTCTGTGTTCCAAAGACCCAAACTATAAACTGCAAGTAGCTGGCTCGTCAGTCCTAGTCGTGTTTAAAGGCGAGCAGCGGATCGCCAAACAAAATATACATTTTGTTGTTCGATGGAACGCTGCCTCCTGCGTCGCGGACCAACTGATTCGCAGCAAGCATATTCACAAGACCAACCGAGGCCGACGCTGTGGCCTGAAGATGGGTGAACAAGTGTCTGTTGTATTTGTGATTCACTGCGGTCAAGGACGGCTCTGTTGCCGCCAGCACGGCGATAGCACCACGATTGGGGTTGTCCCCCTGAGGCCAAAGAAGCCTCTCTGCCATTGATTTCGAGCTCGATTGAATCGCACCGTTGCTACACGCGATATTGAAAAAAACAGCTAGTTTATCATCAGAGTTTCTTAGAGAACTTATTTGCGCTGCTCCAAACGATGAACCATCAGAGCCCCAGCCCGACCATGACTGGGAGCTGCCGTGACCACGGTAGTTTATTACTGAGAAATTTTGCTCGGTCAGATCAATGACACTTTGATTCTTTGCGCCTCGTCCGCCGTATTGGATCGAAAATTCAAGGTTCTTTAAATTGGGATCAGTCCGAACTCCCTCCAAGTTGGCCGTGTATTTGCCCGGGTAATTTTCCTTGTGGGCTACTAGCATAATGTTTTTCGTTTTTGAGACGCCACTCCTGATGCCAGCCTCATAGGCTGAGGTCTTTTGAACAAATACGTCAGCCTCCGTCATGGTTGAGGCCGGAACTCGTCCTATCAAAATATCAGCCAAACCGTCATCTCCGTCGACCATGGTGTAGAAAGAGTCGCCAGGCGTTCCGCCCCAGCTGTGGAGCGGAACTTTTGTTTCATCTCCAAAGATAAGGACGGCCTCGAGATTTTGTGTCTTGTAATAGCTTTGAATGATGTCTTTTATGGCGGAGGAGCGTGTTGCTGGCTTGATGGTTTCATAATAAACCGTCACGCCGTTCTCGTGGTGTCGTTCGGCAAAGGTTTTCGCGAGGGGTAGAAGATCTTCAGAGGTGAGTACCAGATAAGTGCCGTTTTTTCTTGGCATGGATAGATCTGCGGTAACTGACTCGCCGTTTAACGTTAGACGCTCAAGGGCGGTTAATTGACTAGAGTTAATAGATCTTGCATCTGCAGTTAAAAGCGCATCTTTTGAAGTAATTGTGATTTTTAAGGCATTAACATAGCGAAGTTGTTTTTTGCGAGGGTTATATTGGGCTAAATTTATCTTTATAGGCAGAACAGAAAAGCGTCCCATCGTTTGGATTTTGCCCATTTCCACCCATGGCGCACCAAAATTTTTGTTCCGCGAATAAGCTTTTTTATCGAGGGCAAATTTCGGAGATGATGATCCTTCTGGCACATCGGGTTGTACTGGATAAAGTACAACATCATCGAGTGTTGAAGTTGAATCAATCGTTAAAATTGTTTCGTAGACCTTGCTAGGATCAACCACAATAAGTCTGTGGAGTGCTGGGATGTCCGGTTTGCCAGCGTCGCCTTGGCTGATATGTTCGGCCTGACCCCATTTCAGATAGGTCACGCCGTTTTTTTGGATCGTTTCAAGTTCGTCAGCAAAAGTGGAGTTATCGATCTTTATATTGATCAATTTCACAGATTCAGCTTCTGACTCAACTGTGGCTGCACTTAGGCGGCCGCTAAAAACGCTCATAAGTAAAACGAACGATAAGAAAAACAGCCACGACAGAAAGCTTTTCATAAGATCTCCTTTGACGAAACGATAAGAAAGCTTAGGAGGTTTTTGTTATGAATGACTAATCAGAAATTCTTTTCAAACATCATACTTCAAGGCGCATGAAATTAGAATTCGATGCATCCTGCTAACCGTCCGAAAATAATAGGTTTTTAGGCCTTCAGATATTATCGTAAAGTAAACCAAGCCTAGTGACGATAAAGGTCAAAGCGGAGGACGAGTCATGCTTAAGCATTTCGTGTTAACAGGGTTTTTAGCTGCAGGTTTTTTTGGATCCTGCTCTGACGCGTCCTTCAACGGCTCATCGGGTGTAGTTCGTAAACCGGGTGGCCCGAAAAAGCCCAAGCCCCTCAAAGATCCTCCCTCATCTGACGGTAATCCCAACTCAATCAAAGTTCGTTATGGGCAGGGTGTAAAGCCAGCTGTGGCTGATTTTCTATTTGTTTTGGATAACTCGGTATCCATGGCGGATAATGCGGCGCAGGTCAGCCGAGGTTTGATGGCGATTCGAAAGGAAACGTTCCCTGATTCCACGAAGCTAGCGGTTATGACCACTATGGCGGCCTCAAACCCGACGGCGGCATCCTTGACCGTGCATTCCGACATTAAGGGCTATGGTTCATGTATTAATAAAGAGCCTGGTTTTTTGTCGTTTGTTGATAAAGCGTCCTATGATGCTTTTAAAAAGTGCCCCGGATTACCCCTTAAGCAAAATCTCGCCTACCTGACCCCGCCTTGTGAGTCTGGTTGGTTTGAGCCATTTGCGACGAATGGAGCTGGCATTAGGTGCTTTACCGCAGCGCTCCAAAGCTCTTTTCATCCGGTTAAATGTGAGCCAGGTCTATTGGCAGTGGAGCAGCTGCTTCAGCGAAATGTCGGCAAACCTTTGTTTCGAGACAATTCGGCAGTCAACGTCATTTTCATATCTGACGAGCAAGAGGGCTGCAGTGCCCCCGATACGCGCGGTAATGTTGCTAATCCAGGGGCTACAGCAGATCGGCTGAAAGGTGCTGTTCAGCAAAACAGTAAAGTAGCTGCGGTGAAGTTTCATGCCATTGCTCCCCCGATGGGTACGAAGGATACTCCAAGTGATACTCTGACTTACCAGGCAGTTGTGCAGCACTTGGGTGGGACGTTTTTTAATATTCAAACAGAGAGTAACTTTAACTCCATGATCAATAAGTTAATTACCGACCCTGTGGATAAGCTTGAGCCAGAATTTTTCGTACCAGCCACGGCCAAGAAGATCACAAGCGTCACAGTGGACGGCGTCGCCACGACGAATTATCAGTTTAATGCCGAATCATCCAAGGTGACGGTGCAGGGTCTGGATTCCACAAAGCAGGTGGAAATTGAAATAAAGTACGAGTAATACTCTGGCTGCGAAGTTTAGCCTCGAGATCCGAGAAACGTGGTTAGAGAGAGCTCATACCAGTTTAGCGTTGCCGTATTCTTTCCCGCGATGGTTTGAGTAGCCGTCAAGCTCATCAAGACGGGCGCAAAAAATGCCCCCGACTTAAAAGCTCCCACAGTCGAAGCCGATAGGCCGATTTCCTGTGTCAAAGCCTCCCTGTTTGAATCAGCGGCCAGAGCATCATAATTGCCGTCCGCAGAGCCCGAGTATTTATCCTTGAATGTACGTGTCATCGACCGGGCGATATGGGCGTTTAGGACGCGGAAATTTGACCCCAGCTGTCCCCTGACGCTAAGCTCATCGCCCGGATCTAGACTAACGCTGACCTTGCGATCAGCGGCAACAAGCTTTTCATCCTTGATGGGCAGACGCCTTTTCGTAGTCAACGGAATACCGAACCCATAGGCGGATTCAATCTCCGCTTTAAGAAATCTCGAGGCTAGCGCCAAATTGAGACTGGGACTTAGCTGATAGTGACCCTTACTGATAGGAATATCGATAAGGTGATCAGGGTCATCGCTGTGACCGACCGGAATAAGGGCTCTCAAACCAGAGTCTAAGTAGGCGCCCGTATCTCCGCTGAGGGATCCAAATAGACGGTATTTTCCGCCCAGGATTACGTCACTGGGGCCCTTGTAATGCCAGCTATCGACCGGCTTATATGCCAGGTCAACCTCCAACGTTTTCTTGATTTTTGCCATATCGAGTCGAACCTGGTCTTTCAAGCTTCGGTAAATACTTGAGTAGATAGATGACTGCAGTTGCGACTTGCCGTTGATGGCATTGTTTCCTTCTTCAAACGTGAGATTTGATCTTACAGACGCATCAACAATCGGGAAACCACCGTACAAAAAAAATCGTTTTGACGCCCCGTAGCCGAGACCGAGAAAGGTTGCTTTGATGTCAACATCGACCTTCCCCCGTAGCCGACCAAAGTCAAGCTGATCGGCAATCGTCTTGTCTGTCATCGATGCAACGCCGTCGTAAAGTTTTTTGAACTCGTCGCCAAGTTGGCCGTTCGCCATTTTTGGTCCAACGAAATCCGTATTGAAGCGGCTTCCGAAGTTGCTTTTGGTTCCGTTGTCGTCTAGGTAGAATTGAGAGTCGCAGTACTGGCGCTGACCCACTGACACCCCAAAAATGCCCTTGGGCAGTAGGCTCTGGGAAAACGCTGCTGTGGGAAAAGTAACTGTGCAGGCAAACCAAACAAAAAATAGACCGACAATGATGCGCCATCGCACATCACCCCATGCAGTAAGCTTACATTGTCTTAGAATTTGAATCATAAGCAAATCATATAATTAAGTGCGAGTGGATGAACGATCAGGAGAGAGCAAGATCTGATCCAACAGTCATGAGCATTTGAATTGGCTTTTAAGGAGTTAGGTATCTTGAAGTTGACGTCACGTGTAGAAAAATTTGACATCAAAATAAAGATTCTACCTACCCGGCATTCTTTCAATAAGATTTTCGAATGATAAATTGCTATTAGGCGAGATGATTAGTTGAAAGCTTAGTGGGACTGTTAGCTTGCCTTATACATAATTTTTTTTGGGGGTTTTCATCATGAAGAGGCTTTTAAATATTTTGCTAATGGGCGTCTTTCTATCGACAGATCTGTCGATGGCCGAGGAATATGCGACGGGTTTGATTGTTCCTCCCGATGCTCAATATGGGGTTCCATTTTTATCGTGGCCTTCTGGAGCTTACGAATTGCCGGAAAAACTTGATCTACGCGAAGAAGGTCTTATTACTGGTGTCAAAAATCAAGGATCATGCGGTTCATGTTGGGCGTTTGCAGGGGCAGCTGTCATGGAGTCAGCCGTACTTAAGTCATCATCGGGAACCTTTGATCTTTCTGAGCAAGAGCTGGTTTCTTGTGACCGCAGCGCGAGCGGATGTAGCGGCGGATGGCAGCCATTTAATTACATGGTTAAAAACGGCATTGGTCTTGAAGAGAATTTCCCGTACCAAGCAAGAAATCTTTCATGCAAGAAAATACCAGCTGCCACCAAAGCACTTCAGTGGGGAAATATCGGCGCACCTGATCGAAAGCCTACCGTTGATGAGGCCCGAAAAGCTCTCAACGAATTTGGCGGTCTTTGGGTTACAGTTGCCGCGAACGGCAACTGGCGAGGAGTTGGGGGCGGTGCCATTGATCGTTGTTCTAACTCACAAATTAACCATGCCGTCACACTTGCAGGATACGAGGCAGTCGCTTCACCGGCACCAACTCAAGAAAAAGACACCCAGTACAAATTTTTGGTTAAAAACAGCTGGGGCACAAAGTGGGGTGGTGAAGGCTATGTAAAGACACCACTTGGCTGTAATAACCTTGGTCGTCATATGTCGTTTGTAGTACCTGCCGACCACGTTTGCACTCCACCTGACTTTGGTCTACCAAAATCCGTTAAAGTGAAAAGTCGTCTTGAACCAGTGAGGGCGGCTGGTCTGGAACTGGCTAGGCTCGACTATACTTGGAGAAAGGGCGGCGAGACGATAGAGCATCGTGGGCCCATTCGTTTACTCGACTCAAAAACTGCCGACATCATTGTGACGACACACAATGACTGCGGAACCTGGACGCAAATGGTGCGTGTAAGTACCAAGTAAAATTGCGGTTCAATCGGCGTTGAGACCTAAGATCTTCTTATGGTTTTAACGCCGATTTTTTGTTTGAAAATTCTGCAAAATATTTTTGTGATTAATTCGCGACAAATTAAATCACCAGAACAAAACGTTAGCTCATTCTCTAAAAATCGGCGCAATATTTGCCGATAGCTGCCGCCGTAATTGGTGGCGAAAAAACTTATTAGAGGAACTTATATGTCGCTAACATGTGTCGTTAGGCAACCCATCTTCACGTTTGTCTATTTAACGATTGGTGTCATGCTGCTTTCGGGGTGTGACTATTATCATACTCCACCAGCCGCGCAAAAAGGATTTGCCGCAAGTGGTAGTAGTAAGAACGTGGCCGTTTTGATGTCGGGATCTGGTGAGCAGCACATCCCAAAAAATATCGCCATGATTCGTGACGTCATGGCCGATCCTCAGGCGGGTTATAACTTCAGGATTGTCGAGCGCCAGAAAGTCACTGCAGAGCAGGCCGTTCAGACGACGGCCGAAGCAGCAAAAGAGGTGGGCGAAGGCGGTACGCTCCTTTGGTACTTCAGTAGCCATGGTGCACCAAACGGTAGTCTTCAGACCTACAGCAGAATGCTGAAGTTAAAACAGATCACAGATGCCATCAAAAGTGCGAGGGCCGGAGTTCCGCTCAAGCGTTTGGTTGTAATTGTTCAAGCTTGTTACAGCGGACAAATCGTCAATGGCTCCGCAAAAATCGATAATTCAAGTTATTCACCCATGAATGATGATGGTCGTTTTATGCCAGATCAATTTATGGGGGAATTAATGGGGGACCAAGATCCCAATGGCCCCTCAAATCCGTCCACTTACCGCGGTAAAGACTACGCGCAAATAGCTGACCAGATACTGGTGTTGTCTGCATCGTCCAAGTCGGAGATGTCCCAATATAGCGGTGATGGCTCCCACTTTACCAAGGCTTTACATAAAACATTCAAAGGTTTCGCTACGGCGCCATCCACCAACATGAAGATCTTTCTTGAAACGGTTCAAAAAAATGTCAGGAGCAGTCGTCCTCAGTACAGAGCAGAGCCAGAGGACGTGATACTGCAAGAGCCAATGCATAAGGCCTTAGGTGTGCCGGCCAGGTCGATCTTTGCTGCCATCAGTGAGCACGGAGACTTGTGGGTTCAAGGTGCGGAACCCATACGGAATGTTGAATTTTGTGTAGCTGAGTCGCTTGAAAGCTCGAAAAATTGCTCGAGTTTCGTCAAGGGACAAGAACATGGCTCATTCCACGTTTTAGATCTTAACCTGGCATCCCAAACTCCCGAGCTTTTTGTAAAAATTCGGGGTCGAAAGAAAGCCTCAGATCTGGAGGTATCCCAGTCTCTGAGGCTTTCTAGGCGGGCAGGGCTATGATGAGCTGATTAGAGGTCTCGGCTTGTCGTATTAGGATCGGTATCGATGACAGAGGTTTCAAGTGAGTTGTCAATCGATACCCGACTTGTTCCATCGTCATTGATACTTAAGCTATATCCAGGCCAGGGACTAGCAACGTTGAGCGTGGCCTCGGAGTTGACTGTTGAAGCCCATTCCGGTGGTGTCAATTGGCTGCCGAAAATCTTCCGGTAATTGGCCTGAATGCCTGCTACATCGTCGGCCCATAGAGAGCTCCACTTCTCAGCATCTGTTCTTGGGCCGTATGCGCCCCAGCACATAAGAGATGCTGGTTGGCCGCTTATACAAGCGCCAGCGGTGCGTCCTGAGTAGGTATCACTTAAGCCAGCAAATGCATGACCAAGCTCATGAGTCCAGGTTCCATAAGGTCTTGTCAGGTAGATGGTTGAAACGGAAGGGCTTGCAAACGAGGTCCCGCCGCCTTGGCGAAGCTTGATGGTCAGGTTAGGTGCCGAGCAGGATAGGGAGAGTTGCCCGGAAATGCGGTTGTCGATGAGTTTGACGGCTCGCATCCATGTCAAAACCGCTCTAGTTGCCCAGGCCTTCGCCCGTGCCGAGTCTTGAGCATTCATGGTTCCCTCAAGACAGATCTTGAAGCTCGGCTCTAACGACTTTGCAATCGCTGATCGTTTGACACTGCTTTCACCCCATGAAATGAAGTGGTCTTCTTTGGTATCGATTTGTCCGCAGCTTGCCATGACAAGCATGGCCATGGAAGCCATAACGCCCCTTAATGAGAATGTGTGTTGCATAAAGGTTCCTTTCGTTGGTTTGGGAACATGTGTTTCGAAACAAAATCGAATCGAATCAGGATGTGTAAAAAAAGTTTATGACGAGTGGTCTTATATTCAAAATTTTGATCCCTCATATATTCTTATGAATGATTTCGCACTTTTCATAATGCAGGATTTTCGGTAATCACTCGCAGAATCCGCATCCATAATAAAACTCCTTAAATTCGAAAATAAATAGCGATGTCAAAGATCACAACGCTGCATACATTCCAAGATGGCTCTCGGCTCATCTATGGGGATTTCTTTCTCGTCAAAAAACAAAACCAGAACACAAGTTTAGTTGGATGCTACGGCGTGTTTCATATTTCAAAATCAGGGCGTGTCTTAAATCGATTTGACGATTCTGACTTGGACGGCTTCTCGTTCAAGCTCTTTAAGATTCTTCCTGATGATGGAATTATACTTGTATTTGCAAGTGATCTGAATTGTGCCGAGTATTTTTTGGATCGCTGCGGCTATGTGATAAGAAAGAATATTTTTAAAATCATGCGACATATTCCGCATGCTAGAGATATTTCAGTGCCGCGAGCACTTGATTAATACGCTTCATTGTCGATTATTCTCATATTTCTATAATCGCGAAAAACAGCGGGTTCTCGACCTGATTTCAGCATGCTACGCGATTATGAGAGCGTCTCATGATTTGTCGATGCATTAGATATTTTGATTTTCACGAATAATTTTTTGAAATAATTGCAAATCGTGAAACAATATTTTTTATCAATCAAGTGAGACAAGAAACGATATGAAGGAGAGAACCATGGCAAAGCGTGGCGTGAAGAGTTTTATTGTTCCAGTGCTCCTGACATTAGGTTTTGTGAGCTGCGGCTCTAGAGACGATTCTGCTAGCCTGAAGTTTCGACCCTATGATCCAAATTCTAAAAACGTCTTCCTAGTTATGGGTGCTCCTAATGGCTTGGCTGGTGTACCGACAGATATTCGTGAAATGTCGGCAGTCTTAAGTGATGCATCAAACGGCTACAACTGGAGCGTCATTTCAAACGCTAATGCCTCCAAGAAATATATTCTTGAGCAACTAACTGCACAGTCAGCAGCAGTGGGTGAAAATGGCACACTCGGATTTTATGTGAGTGGTCATGGTAGTAATGACGGTAAGTTCATGACGGCTGACGGCATGCTTGGATATAGCGAAGTGGCGCGCGCCATTGCAGCTGGTCGCGCACAGCCTCTGCGTCGCCTTATGTCGTTCAATGACTCGTGCTTTTCAGGTCACTGGGTTGACGGCAATGGCTCTCTACCAGAAGATATGGCGACACTGAATGAGCCTGCAGAGTTTTTTGCAGATCCCACACCAGAAGAAGCACAAGCACTGGCTGAAAATCAAGCTCAACTCATGACAGATGAGCTTTCGGTGTCAGTTGGTAAGACAAAAGCTGACAAGATTGAGCAGTTTTTGACATTTGCAGCATCCAAAAAATCCCAAACCAGTCTCGACTATGGACGCGCTAAAGGTGGAGCATTCACGTGGTCACTGCGTCAAGTGTTTGCAACACTCAAGAAGGAAAATCGTCAGGCGACCATGGGCGAGTTTGCCAAAAAGACAGTCGACAGCACATGGAAGGACACAAGACATCACCTTCCGGTTTACAAAGCTGTTCCTGCTGCAATGCTTGACGAGAAAGTTTTCGAGTTCGCGCAGTAATTATTCGTATTGACACCAGTTGCTTCTTGTTGAGTTCTAGTTCTAGTTCTAGCTCAGGTTGTCGTGGTAAAGGCGAGGTCGCATCTAGGTGCGACCTCGTTTTTTATCAAGACTAGGAAATGAGGCTGTTTTGAAACACCAGATAACACCCTGTAATAATTTAATTAATATGTTTTTTTAAAGATTACCCCAAGTGTGGCCGATATACACTAATCCTTGGAGGTAACAACTATGTCTAACCTAAGACTCTCGGTTTCTTTGGCCTTTAGTGGAGTTCTAGCTCTTTGTTTTTCCTCCTGTCGCGTGGCCTCAGATGATTCCTATGCCAGAATTAAGACTCTCGACTCAATTGCTAGCGGCACCCTTAATCTTGACGCCTATCAGTGTAAGGGCACAAGCGCCGTCCAGATCACAGACCAGAAAATTATTTTCGATCAGTTAGACACGGCCAAAGTTAGCGCCGCAAAACAAGCTGAGTTACGCACGGCAGTGAAAGATTATATTTCCGCTTTGCCTCAGTCCGCTGAGGCGTTATTTTTGCAGATGGGTGGTCAGGTGCTTATCACCAGTCGTGCTAGCGAGATCTGTGCATCCGCACACTATGGTCGAAACCTAGACGAATCTAAAGGTGAAAAAACTGACGGTTGTTTCCAATTCGCGAGTGATCCAACCGGCCGCCAGGGCGCCATCTTCACTATCATTCATACGCCCGATGCCAAGAAGATCAGGTACTATGGTCCCCAGATTTTTGGCTATATGTATGCTCAGTTCTATAGCCGCCTGACTTTGACGGCAGACAAAAAAGGCCTGGACGTTACCGAGCAGGAATCCCTGCAATTAATTGCCCTAAAAGAGAGAGTCGCTAATGCATTCTTGGCGGATATTCTAGCGACCAAGGACTACAAAATCGAAGTCATTCAAAATCTTCTTGGCGATAAGAGTGAGCAAGAGCTTAAAAACACATCTATCGAGCAGCCTCTTGAGCGCCTAGCGGCCCTCAAAGATTCTAAGCGTCGAAGCCAGTTCCTTGATTATGTCTATGCAAACTCATTTCAGTCGGCACACTGCAATAGCAAGTCCCTAGAGGTTGCTAAGGCGAAATTTAAAAAGTCCACGGCACTATTCCGCGAAATCGACGCAGCAGTCGTTCAAGTATCTGCTGTGTTGACCGGTGCATCGACGTCCGTCGCAGCTGAAAAAGCGTCGGCCTCGCAAGGATCGTTTTCGCTTGCGGATGAGGAGTTATCTCTTGCCGGCGGCGATATTTTATCTTCAATCATGCCGATGCTCGGAAATCTCTTGGGCATGTCAGGTGGCGGCGCAGGCGCTGCTGGCGGTCTTGGTGGCATTGCAGGACTGTTTAGAAGTTTCATGGGCGGCGGATCTGGCACTGCTGCCGGTACGATTGCTCAAACGAATTCCCAAGCTCCTAAATTTGCAAACGGTATGTTTAGTCAGCTGTCTTCTTGCGGATGCCAAGGTGGCAGTTGCAAAAGCTGTAAAGGTAGCTGCTCGGGCGGCAGCTGTTCGTCATGTTCTAATGGAAGCTGTGGTGGCTCATGTGGTAGCTGCTCCAGTGGCAGTTGCGGGTGAGTGGGCTCTTTAAAATCTAATCCCCTTCAGAGGCGCCCTTGCGAGGGCGCCTTTTTTCGCTCTCTAAGCTGTCGAAATCACATGACTTAGCCGAATTATTTGCCAAAGTCTCTAAAGCCTACATATGCCCTTCCGATCAACGACTTAGCCACGTGTGGGGACATCCGTTAGTGGGTGTTCAACGGGCGCTGTAGGTTGTTTTGCTTCGGGAGAGCCTCGTCTATCATGTCCAAGGGCCGTAACAGTCAATCCTCAAGACAGCTGGTCATCCACCAGATGCTGCAAGCTTCCGGCACGCGTGGGCTATCTCCCGCTGAAATCACCGATCAACTGACTGACCGCGGCTACTCTGTCACTAAACGGACCATTCACCGAGACATCGAGGGCCTGTTGGCCGCGGGAATTCCACTCACCGAGTCCGGCTCCAAGTCTGATCAAGGCGGCGTGCGCTGGAAAGTGGACATCAGTACCCGCATGACACGCCAAGCTCAAGCGGCCGTACTGAAAATCTCCCAGCGTCAATTGGCGGGTCTTTATCTTGCGAAAGAACAATTTAAAGCGCTCTCAAAAAATCCACTTTTCACGGGCCTTGATCATTTCTTCGAGCGGGTGAGTGATCTCATTGGCTCTCGTAACCGTGGCCTTCTGGATGAACTCGCCAAGGATCTCCACGTGGATCTATCAGACGCAAAAGTCGTCGACTCTGATCCTGACGTGGTCGACACGATTCACGCTGCCATCGGTGAGGGGCAGTGCCTTAGGCTTCACTACAAATCCTCAAACTCCCAGACCGAGCGTGAGCGTGAACTTGGGCCTCATTATCTTTACTTTAGAGAGCGCAGTCTCTACCTCGTAGCCGAAGATCTAGCCGATCAGACCGTCAAAACCTTTGCTCTGCCTCGTATGTCAAAAGTCGAGATGATTGATAAGGCCTACACGGGAAACGTTTCATCTCCTGACGAGCATTTTAAGTCCAGTTTTGGAGTCTGGCGGGCGAACCAAACTGAAGCTGTGGAAATCTTGTTTATAGCTTCAAGGTCTCAGTACATCAAAGAACGCACGTGGCATCCAAGCCAAGTTCTTACAAGTAACAATGACGGCAGCGTAAAACTAAAACTACAAGTGGGCATCACGCCGCAGCTGGTCTGCTGGATCTTGGGCTTTGGCAGCGACGCCAAGGTTCTTGGGCCAGCTAAACTTCAAGATCTCGTCTGCAAAGCTGCTCACGACATCACATCAAGCTACCCGAAGAAGGCTGGTTAGTCTGAGGCTCTGAAAATCTTGATTTACCCAATAAATACAGGCTTTTATTTAACCGTACCAGGTGCTTTTTTCGTCTCAAGTTTGGCCGTCTACCGACCGATCTCCTAGTGGTCTTCGAAAAGGGGAGTCTATGGGTTTGGGTAACGATTTAAAAAGCTTTGAGAAACTTCTAGCCAGTATCTTGGTAGTCTCGGCGCTTTGTCTTTTGACGACCTGTTCCAACGCGAAAGTTTCTGGTAAAGGCGGCTCAGTGCAGGGCGGTGAGAAATCTGTTGAGCAACTTAATTCCGATGAGTGTGGAGGGCCAAATAATAGCTGTTATGCTCTACCTAACCTTGAGCCGGGAGATCGTAAAACCATCACCGGTACCACTGAAAAAATTGAATATACTACAATTGGAGACCGTGGTTATTGGAAATCTCTGACTGCTGACCGCATCTTAAATTTCACAGGTTTTTGGGACCCTGCTAAAAACTTGCGTTGGCAGATGAAACTGGAGCCCGGCGGTCGTAATTATGATACTTCAACTTATTTGGTTTTCCGTGATCTTTTTAATTTCAGTGGCCGCGCGTGTCCAGGTAAGGTTTTCACAGGGCTTAACGACGAAGGTGAAGCTGGACGATGTTTTGATTTTATAAGCTTCGGTGCTTCATCGTATACACTTGTAGGTGGTAGTATCCCCAGTACGTGGAATCAAGGTAAATGGTTTTTAGCGAATCACAGTGAGTGCGCAAAGCTAGGGATGAGACTTCCCACTCTCTATGAGATGGAGGCATTCAAAGACTCCTCCTTAGACGATGAGCTACCAGCTAATGCTCAGAGTATCAGGTCTCTACTTGGAAAAGGCATTGAGTATGAGTCTGGGGGGGGTGGTTATCAGGTATATAAAATCTTGACTGCAACCACTGGGAAAAAAGCTGCTTGTGGAGCAGGAGCAAATGATTGCTATTCAGGAGTTAGTAAAATTAATAAAGATAGCCCTGCAGTTGTGTCTACAACTTTTGATCCGAGAGCCTCTGCCGATTATGGACTTCTTTACTGCGTGCTTCACTAGACTAGACTTTTTAAAAATGGGGACACCCACCTAATTGAATATAAAAAAGGCGCTGCTGGGTGCCTGCTATGCTTAACTTCAGCTGTGGCCCTAGTTATCCTGGCTAATCAATACTCAATCAGTCGGGTGTCCCGGTTTGTCCGTCCCGGTTTGTCCCGGTTTGTCACCACGGCGGACATCCTCATGCCGTCCACTTGAGAGAGATTTTTTTCTTGGTCTTAACGCAGTCCAGTAGATAAAGATCAATCAGTTTTTGGTAGGGTATTTTGCATTCCAAGGCTAGGGCCTTAAAGTAGTCAATCACTTCGGGACTTAGGTTGATGCCGACCAGCTTCTTTTTAAGCTTTGGGTACGGGTTTTTGACTTCTTTCATTTTTGAGAAGTTATATTGTTTTTTCATAGAAAGACCTTTCTTGTTTGGTTGCACGGCGTGCGGAAACGATTCGTGCTACCGAGTCTTCATTTTTGTAGCAGTGAACCACCACTAAGACTTGCGACGAGAAACTTGCGCCTATCAAAACGTAGCGCTCCTCGTGACTAGACTCGTCCATGAAAAGCCGTCCTAGTGGATCGTCAAATACCGTCTGCGCCTCTTCAAACCATATCCCATGCTTTTTGAGGTTAAGGACATTTTTTGTAGTGTCCCACTGAAACTCTAGCGTCATGCTACCCCAGTCCGCTATCTAGATAATATATAGATAGTTATTTGGTTAATCAACGCTAGGTTTATAAGTCCTTAATTTTTTGAGTCAATCTGATGAGGGGAAGATGTCTTTGCGAACTTGAAGAAATACATACGAATTTGGGCCCACTCCGACGTCGGAGTCAGTGTTTAACGGCAGACGCACGGTCACTCCCACTCCTTGAAAAACGGCACATGAGTCGGTGGGCCGTTCTCACCAAAAGCCACGAGCTTGTCTGTATAAATGGCCAGTGATCTCAGGCACTGCAGCGTGATCTTAAACTCTTCTGAGGCTTTGGTGATTGCAGTCATGTCGTCTCGGTAGGAGTCAGGTAGATTTTTCATCACCGAACTCACCATATACCCTGGCGCTAGCTTTAATATCCACACTCCAATCTCTGGCTCTTCTCGCATCATCAGATGATAGAGTCCGGCTGTCAGTAAAAGATCAAGGTTATCTTTGATTCGTTCCTCTAGGGCGTCTCGTTTCATCTTAGAGGTTTTATAGGTCAGATATTTGAGCTGATAGCTGGCGTCATCTTTTGTCTCTTGGACGGCGTCTTTGACGCGCTCAAGGGCTACTTTGTGGCGCATGTTTTTAAGTTCAAGGTTATTTGAAATGTCGACACTTCTAATGACACCTGTCATGCCCTTGATGCCAAAGCAAAGAGGTTTGTCAGTGAGCGGTGCAAAGTCCACGTCAGTTAAAAGCTCGCGAATTATCCGGATTACGGCTCCGGCAATATCGCGAGATAGGGCTGACACGATGAGCCTCTTTGGCCTTGTGGTCACTGGCATACCAGCAGACACCTGAGTCATTCCGATAATGAGGGACTGACTGATGGTTAGATAGTGTGGGTCATCGGGGTAATCATAGATCTGGTGGTCTTGGTCAGATTTTTTCTTGACGCCACCAGTGGCTTCAAACTCCTCGCCAAACTCAAGCTCGATAGATTGCTCTAAGATCTCTTCAATCTTTGGCTTTACTTTCGTGGTGAGAAAAGTCGTCATGTCCATCGGGCAGGCCTCCAGAGCTTCATTTGCTGTGGAGGCCTTATCGGATCACTCTGTGACAACTTAGGACGCAAGACCCGCCCGTAGTCTGCAATGGCCCGTAACTATTGAAAAAAATACCAAGTCGCGAGGCTCGTCAGTCTTGCTTGAAGATTCCCCTCCGGCCGCGAGCGTCATACGGCCCGGCTCCCGCCCGCCAAAATATATAGATTCATATATATAAAAAAATGTATAACTTAGGGTCGGAGATCCTAAAGCAACCCTTGGTTTGTGAAAAGAGAAGGTCTTGAGATGCCAAAGCGTAATCAAATTAAGACATCGACAACCGACGTCTGGGAATTTCTTGGATTCACGCCCAAGCAGTCAGCAGATTTACGCTTGCGGGTGCTGATCTTCGACAAGATTCGCGATGAAATTCTCACAAACGAGCTTTCGCCCAGAGCCATTGAAAAAATCCTTGATGAACCGCAGCCCCGGATCAGTGATCTACTCAATGGAAAGCTTGAAAAATTCTCTAGTGATAAGCTATTTCGCTACCTTCAGATACTAGCGCCAAAAAAGACGTTCTGCTTGCAGGAGCGAGCTCGAAAGCCAGTCAAACGTAAAGTGGGCTGACCTCGCCAAGTTCACCCTGTGCAGCAGAATCACCCAGCCCTCTTGGCTGGCCGAAGTTCAAGCACGAGTGTGGCGTCGAGTGCATCGGCAATCCGCTCAAGCGTTTGAATCGTGAGGTTTGAGCGTCCAGGGCGCTCCATGCGCTGATATGATTGATAGCTAACTCCGAGCTTGGCTGCGACCTGCTTTTGCGTAAGCCCAAGTCGCTCGCGCCAGCCCCTCAAAAGATAAGCCACCCAAACATCGGGATTGAGCCGCACAAAATGAATGCTCTCACCCCGCTTGGTCTTAGGCCGTTTGGATGCTGGCAAGGTGACGCCTCGCTCAAAGTCCACTTCGAGGGCTGCCGATAAGGCCTCGCGCGCATTTCGTAGGGCGTCGTCTTCATTTTTGCCGTACGTAACAACGCCCGGGTGATCGTCAAAGCGCACACCAATCTTTCCGCTCGCGCGGTCTTTATAAAATATGGCGTAATAACCGTCGGGCGTTTTCATTTGGGTTTGTCCTTACTCTTAAGTGCTCGCCTCGCTTGCATAAAGATAATCCTCGCAAAATGATCAGGTATGTCCTTGCCGTGCACCGGGACTGTGATGGAGCGGGTTGCCCATTTGTGGGTAAACACATGGTGCGACCCCCTAATTCTATCCAACTGCCAACCCCACGATTCCAACCTGACGATCAGATCTTTAACCTTCATGGCCACCACATGCAACATAAATATTGTATATGAAATTCTGCTCTTGAACAATCGAGCAGCTCGTCTCTTACGGCAAGTTACCAGTTGTTACGGGAAGTTAAATAGACATCACCCTACGCCTGGCAGACATTTTCAATGTAACTTTATGAGAGCTTTGGGGGCTTTAAGTAGCGACTGCTAAGCCGAGCAAACTAAGCTAACTCGCCCTGCGAGCCTTATAGGCTGCCGCTAGATCAAAGGCCTGCTGGAGGTTTAGCCAAAACTCTGGTGTGGTCTTTAAGGTCTCTGAAAGTTCAATGGCCGATGCGGCCGTGACAGAGCGTTTGCCTTTGATGATTTCGTTAAGTTTACGAGGCGTCCAACCGATTTTTTGCGCAAAGCCTCGCTGCGAGTACCCGAGAGGCGCAATGAACTCTTCTAATAAGATCTCGCCTGGGTGAAACGGTGATGAAAGGCGCTTAAACTTCATGAGTGATAGTCCTCTACGCGTACGTCGTGGGCGTTGTTGTCCCCAAATTTAAACATGATCCGCCACTGATCGTTGATCCTAGCTCTTTTGATCTCTCATCTTCAACCAGATCCTTAGCTAGCTTGGATGAACCGTCATATTCATGGCGATGCTTGCCATGGCGAGTTTTGTGTCGTGAGTCAAAATGGTAATGTCCTGGTTACTTTGGTCTCGGACCTGAATCGCTGAGGCCAAGTGAATGGCATCCAAAGACTTCAAAGCGATGGGAAACGTCTGACTTGCTAACGAAATAATGGTCTCGTCTACGGGGACAAGTCGTAGTCCACTAAATATTTTTAAACAAAGTGATCTAGCCGCAACTAGCTTGTCATCAGAGACTTCTTTCGTGATGCGCCAGCGATCGAGCACCCGCAAGCATTCTACAACCGTAATAGCGCTTGTAACGGCTAGTTTACTAAACCCCGCTAGACTTCTAACGGCCAATTCGTGGCCGATCGCATATCGAAGAATGACCGACGAGTCAAAATAGGAGATACCTTGAGTGGTGCTCACCAAAAGCGGTCCTCCCGATCCTCGGTCAAGACATCCAAAATGTCTGAGGTTTCGGTAAATGCTCGCTTGTCGCTAGCAAGGAGAATGGACCTAAGATCAGCAGAAGCCTCTTTGATGACAACGGTGTTGGCTGCGTGTACACCAACAAGCTTGGCTACTGGTTGATCCCGGTCCATGATTATGACCTCTTCGCCAGATCTGACGAAACGTAAGTATTTGCTTAATTCTGCTTTAAGTTTCGATATGTTAGCTTTTTTCATAAGTCCTACTTTTGTCTCCTTAGAGAAGGATATAGTCATGTAGTAGTCATGTCAAGACTATTAAAGGACTATGCTCTTTACGCGGCTCAGGGCGTTTTCGCCAGAGCCCGAGCGACCATCCCTGCATATGGACATCATAGGTTTGAATGCCTAAAAGCATATTTTAATCCTCATTAAATATGTCCATAAGCTGGCACCCTAAGCCGCCTCGACTTTGATCTTTATTTTGAGGCCTGCCTGTTTGAGTTCTTCCTGCAAGGCGAGCTGAATGAAAAAAGCCGGCGGCTGCGAGAGCCTTACGGCAAACACTGCGGCTCTGCCTGGTGTGACCGCTTTGCGGCCCTTTTCGATATCGCATAAGTGCTGTTTTGAAATCTCAAGGCTCTGAGCAAAGTCTTCTTGAGTCCTGCCTTCTGCTTTTCGCAAAGCTCTAAGGAGCTCTCCAATGGTTAAAGGTCCACCTGCAAGTTTCTCTAGAAACTGCATCGCAGCACTTTTGTTCTTAGTACGCATGTTTTGTGACCTCGCTGCCCTGAAGAGACTCATTAGTAAACCTAAAGGTGTACTATGTCAATCCAAAACTCGGCCACGCAAAGAGGTCATCCCTAGCCTCGTAGTAGCAGTCTACATAGACATACAAAAACGCCCCTCTGACCGCCAGGGTCATACTCCCCGTAATTCCCAATGTCCCCACCTGTCACTGCCATAGCCGATCTAGGAGATCAAACACCAAGCCCAAAGGAGCAAAGCTATGGATTCCATCATGAAATACCTCCCACTGCCCGAGTTTTTGATCACCCGGATTAAAGAATCTGAGACCCACTACAACACACCAGACAAAGCCTCTTCAGCTGGCCTTGGCGCTGACGTCAGCGCTAATACGAAAACCACCCAAGAGCTCATCACCTTTAGGCTGACGCACAGAAACTTCTCGGTCGTCTTATGCGTTCTGCCGTCAAGGGGCCAGACGTCCGTTAGACGAATCTTTCACCAAGAACTTCAGCCCCACATGCTCTCTAAACTAGACATCAAAAAAGGCCTTTGTGATCTTAAACGCCAACTCACGTTTCGCGGCATCAAACTAAAAACCCTCACTCGAGCCCTCATCAGTGATCTCGTCAGACATGACGACGACCCAGACGTCACCCACGACAAACTTCACTTTCTCATCGACCGTCTTTCATCAGAAGGCTTTCGCATGACGGCGAAATACCCGGATGGGCGCGTGGCTATTTTTCTTCCCAAACACAAAGGTTAATTATTTGTGTCGGCACCTCACCTTAGAGACTGCTAACAGAGACGTCCACTCATCACGACGGCTCGGCAATGTCCTCGAGACGGCTAAATAGATCACTAAAAGACACGACGTCAGGCGAACTAAAGTCCGTGGCAACTGGCGATGCAATCCAGCGTCCGACCAAGTTGATTTTTAACGAATCCAAAAGTTTGGTTTGCTCAGGAGAGTAGGGCTGGGGGGATGCTTTGACTTCGATGGCGATAAATTTTTGATTCGGTAGCTCCACAAGAAAATCGACTTCGACTTTTTCCTTACTTCGCACGTGGTAGACGACCGCTTTTTCGCCTCGACTTGCAAAAAACCTGGTAACTTCACCAAGAACAATGGACTCCAGTAAAAAGCCAAACTGCAGACTGACCATTAATGGTTTGATCTCGCTCCAGCCTTGAATCCTGACGGCCAAGGAGACATCTTCAAAATAGATTTTTGGGGTTTTTGTTAAGCGTTTATTTAAGTTAGAACTATACGGCTCAACGATTCGCACAATGCCGTTTTCAGCTAAAAGACCCAGCCACGACTGCACGGTCGTCACGTCGACTCCGCAAAGTCCGGCGATTTCAGAATAATTCATGAGCATGCCTTGCCGGGCTGCGGTGAGCGAGAGTGACTTGGAAAAAGCGGATTTGCGCTCAATGCCAGCGGCAGAAACAATGTCTCGGTCAATAAATGTGGAGATAAAGTCATTGATGTACCTGGTGGCAGAAAGCTCATTTGATACCAATAACTCAGGCCATCCGCCCCGCATCAAGTGCCTCTCAAGATTGAACTCGCCTATTTCGTGGATTGAAAGTGTATTGAGGTCAAAGTAACTTGCTCTGCCACTTAGGCTTTCACTGGTGTTTTCTCTGAGGAGAGTTTGATTTGAGCCCGTAAGCCAGTAATCAATGCTTTTGCGTCCAAGCCTACGGTCCTCATCCACGCGGCGTTTGATTTCCGGAAAGATGGCTCCCACGAGTGGTGCTTCATCGATCAATACGCTGCCTGCAAATCGGTCCAAAAATAGTCGTGGGTTTTGTTCAATGAACTGCCTTGTCGCTAAATCGTCTAAACGAATGACGCTGATATTTGGAATTTTTTCCAATAACGACGTCTTGCCCACTTGGCGCGGTCCCTTGAGGATCTTGACCGGCAGGGCTGTGTGCGCAACTGCAATAGGATTAAAATCTCTTTTATACCACATACTTGTCTATTTTAGGATAGCATCCAAAAATAGTCAATAGATACCGGATGACCCAGGGTCTAGGCTAGGTCTGGAATCACAGCGGGTGCGCGACATGACTCAGAATGAACTCAAGTAGACCGGACGCATCTGAGCTCTCTCTTCGGGTATACTCAATACGTCCACAGGGTCTTGCTGGTTTGATCTTTGGCTAAGGAATGCCAAGATTCAGTCCCCTCAAACTCCCCACCCACCTCAAGCGTCATCTTCGGCATCAGCTTTGTCCGCTGCATCGGACTTGCTCTGCTGAAGGCTCGAATCAGCAGGCTTGGAATCGGATACTTCACTGTCTTTAGACTTCTGCTTGATAGCAGGTTTTGAAACTTGTTGGATCTGCCTAGCACCGACGTCGTCTAAGATTTTTTTAACTTCAGGCTCACCACTTAGTCGTCTGAGGTAATTTGCCCGCGCGCGATCAAAGTCGGGTCGGCTTGCCTCAGCTAGTGACCATACGCGAAGTCTGGTTTGGTCCTCGCCCACGCCGCTTTTGATCACGACCACTTCAAAGTATCGCTGGGTGATATGAAGAGATGGTATAGCTGGGCGGTAGCCGGATGTGGCGCTGATGATGCGGCGACCAAACGATGCATCGGCTCGTAGTTCCTCTCCCACCTGATTTTGTTCCAGAAATGCATCCACAAGACTTCTCATGGGTTCAGACAAGGCTTTCTCGTCAGACATGTTAAAGGCAGCTGACTTCAAAGAGTCCCCGGGCACTTCAACATATCCGAGAAATCGCACGTACTTGTCGTCACTGCGTTGAGGTTTGGAAAAGCTCGCCCACTCTGGTGCAGCACTAAGATCGTCAGCCCTCTCCAGGACCATGGTCGATGGGGTGGTGACGCAGGCCTGCATCATGACAGAAACGACACCACACGAGACCAGGCCAAGTATTCGAGAGCATTGCTTGATTCTAGAGCGCATAGATTCCTCCTTAAGGGTTAATAGGTCATATAAAGGCTTTTCGGACGTGCTCGTGTCAGGGTGGGACACAGGTCCTAATCGAGCAGATCTTGTTTCCACTAACTCGCTACGTATCAGGTTTTGCTATTTAAAATGGCTTTCGGCGCTTGCTGCTTGGCAAGATTCCAAGCTGCTCGCGATATTTGGCGACGGTGCGTCGACTGATATCAATATTTTCTTTTGTCAGCATATCCATGATTTGCTGATCCGAAAGTGGCTTATTGTTGTCCTCAGCTTTAATAATAACGGAAATGCGTCTTTTTACGGCCTCATTGGCAATACTCTCGCCGTCACTTCGAGTGATGGCGCTATTGAAGAAAAACTTCAACTCAAAAATTCCGCGTGGAGTGTGGACATACTTATTCGTCGTCACCCGGCTGATCGTGGACTCGTGTAGCCCCAAAGCATCAGCGATATCCCTAAGAACCATTGGCTTAAGATGTTGAATACCATACTCAAAAAAATCGCGTTGGCGTTCTAGTATTTTGTCCATAACGCGGTATATCGTTCTTTGGCGTTGTTCCATACTCTTGATGATCCACTTGGCGCTACGAATCTTATCGTCTAGATAGACTTTGTCATTATTTTGTTTACTTTGAAGGGCCTTTTGTTCTTTCAACATGTCTTTGTAAAATGAGTTAACTCGAAGCAGCGGAAGGCCTTCCTCATTCATACTCACAATCCACTCACCGCCTAGCTTGAACGCAAAAACGTCGGGAATGACATACTGCGGGGCATCTGATCCAAATTGTCGTCCAGGTATGGGCTCTAGGCCGGTAATAATACCAACATTTGTATAAACGGTTTCAAGTGTAATCCCCAAAGCTTTAGCGATTGCAGAATAATTACGATTTTCCAAATCGTGGAGATGATTAGAAACGATTTTTTCAACGATGCCATTACGCAACTTGAAATGTCTGATTTGAATCAGGAGGCACTCGCGCAAATCGCGGGCTGCGATGCCTGGCGGCTCAAATCTTTGTATCGTATCTAAAACCCCCTCAGCCAACTCAAGCTCAAAACCTTCTTTTTCACATAGCTCTCCTATCGATATCGTCAGGTAACCCCGATCATCGATGTTGCCAGCAATTTGCTCGGCAACCTTGAACTCCTGAGGTGACAAATCAACCTCCCGAGCCTGATCAAGCACACACTCTTGTAAGGTCGACGTTTTAGTTACAATATTTTCGTAGTTTGCCGAGTCGTCGTTATGATTGCCTTTCGGGGCTGCACCCGAGGCTTGAAATCGGGACTCCTCATAGTCTGATAAAGGCTCCCAATCGACTTCCTTCTCCGTTGTTTTTCCCACCTGGTCCACTATCGCAGACGCCTCTTCAAGACGGCCACTCACGGCCTCCGACTCAGTCAGCTCCTTTTCCAGCGGGGAATAATCATCAGAGGCCTCGGTAGCCACTTCTTCGAGTACGGGATTTTCGGCCATCTGGGTCTCAATAAACTGCTCGAGCTCAAGTCGTGACAGCTGCAGTAACTTGATTGCCTGCTGCAGCTGCGGCGTCATGGTCAGATGCTGACCTAGCCCAGGAAATTGCCCTATTTTCATTCCCATAAGAAGCCCTTGTAAAGTTAGTAGGTCATATAAGAGATCTTCGGACATACCCGTGTCAGGGCGGGACACCGGTCCTGACGAGCAGATCTTCATGGAAGACCAGGGCGGAGTTGATTGGGCAAACCTACCAAGTGCTGAGTTCAAGATAGGCCCCTTTGATTCCTTTGGTTGCTGTCACTTTGCCTGACGTGTCAAATGTCACCGAGCACTCCTCCCAGGCGGATACAGCACATGCCGGTGTGGACGGAGGGTGCCAACTCCACTTCACAGATGAGGCAATTGTAAGGCTCGTGGTTCCCATGATGGCAGAAATGTCACTTTTACTTGCACCGCGGGCAATAAGTTTGGTGAGTGTTGAGACGCCGCCTAGGTCGGTCAAAGGACTTTTGCAGTCTTGCTTATAGACAGTGGACGTTAGCTGGCGGACGTTGACGACGACACGAGCAGTCGTGGTTTTAGGAATTACGGGTGTATCTCCCGTTAGCACCACACAGTACTCGGACGATAATTTGGCTTCAATTGTAACTGTCGGCCGCGCATCCTCGCCGCTAGTTACAAGTTTCATATTAGTCGAACCAAATTCAATAGTGCTGCGTCCGGAGTAGTTATACACCGATGCAATAGTTTTGGAGTCCTGGTTGATTTTCAGGTCGGGATAAAACATTGGTTCATCTAAGTTACTAGCCCACTCACGGTCCCCCGCATTTTGTCGAGCTCGCCTAATTTCTGCCAAAATCGTCTGATTGATTTTACTGGTGGCGACTGAGCCGCCATTAATGGATAGAAATCCGTTTTCATCTCCCAGTGAGACCGTGACTGGGATTGATATGCATTTATAGTTAGTTTTTGTTTGTATGCTCCATAGGTCTACGCAGTTCTCCGATTGGTAGGAGCTAGGAGACGTATAGGATGGATATGAGGGCGTGTATGTTGACGTGCTTGTCGAGCTTGAAGTGCTCGAAGGCTGATACGAGGAGTATGATGAATATGGGTTTTCATCATCTGAGCTGTCACCTCCACAAGCACTTAAAGTTGCGACCACGAGGGCAATCACTGCGTAATTAATTGATTCTGATGTTTTCATTGTTACCACCTCGTGACGTCTAGCACTGTGCCGGATAAACCTTTTTGACCACTGACCGTACCCGAGCTATTAAAGCGCACTTCGCAGTCACAGGAAGGATTCGTGCTCGATTCATAAAACGAGTAGGAAAGTCGGTACGAACAGCCGCCACTGACCTTGCTACCCACCCAGCACCATAGTTGTGGTGATATGACTTGAAGACCACTCGTGCCCATCACCACGGCCACGGTCTGTTTGCTATCGCCCGGTGCGATTTTTGTCTTTGCTGATAGTTGTGTGATTGTCTCCCCCGGGACAGACGAGCAAGATCCGCTGGTAACGCTGAACGTGAAATCACGAATAGGAATCATGACGTCTTTTTTTGGGCTGATTATTTTTTGTGATTTAAGCACAGCGCAGTATTCTTCAATTTTTGATTGGTTTAGCAGAGGAACTTTTATCGTCATATCGAGAGTCCACTGAGTGGTTGGGTCTAACGTGGAATCTTCGACAAGCCATTGCCTCGAAGCACCCGGGCTTTGTTTGATGGTTTTTTTGTCGGCTGAATTAGTGAGAGATCTCACATCGAGCGTGACGGTTTTAGAGTTAAACACATCGTCAAGGCTTGTGATGTTGGCTGATACGAGCCAGTTTGGCTTTGCCGCATTATAGAGCAGGTTTCGTGCTTGTTCTGTCACGCCTAATATAAATCCCGCTTCCGTTGTATAAGTGGTACTGCCGAGACTCACAGGCATACCATCAGCTAAGGCAAGCGGCACTGTTGGCAGCGGGGGGGCAGGAGCCTCTGCCGACGGCGCGGGAGCCTCGACTGCTCCAGTGGAGTTTGTGGTTTCGCCGGCATGATCTACGGTTTTCGCCGCTTCATCCGTAATTCCTGCCGCCGGATCATCATCTGGTGCTGTTTCGCCACAAGCCGTAAGCCCCGCAGCAATGACTAGGGCAGTTACGTTTTTAAGGGAGATAGTCATAGGGTCCTCGTTTTTGGTGTATGCCACTAAGGGATTTCTTAGAGCTTTAAACTGATCCCAAAACACAAGATGGACGATAATCCAAAAAGCAGAGCATCGTTTTCTCGTTGTTCATTGGAGGATCTCGTCTTGCGGTCCATCGCATCAGCATTTTCATGGCATTTAGCTTTACTTGCTGCTCCCACAAAAGAATCACAACGCGAGCGGTCTACACTCGACTGTCTCCCGTCAAGACTCATCACGACACCAACGGCGAGAGCTGTTGCTAGAGTGACAAGAGTCGTTTTTGCTATCGATGATGTGTGCGTTTTTGTGGATCCTGGCTGGTTAGAATTATCTCCACCCACATAGGAGAGCTTGGCTACTACGGCCTTGCTGCGCACGCCGGTCACGTAGACGTTGGTCTCAAAGTCCTCATATCCAGGCTTAAAGACTCGCACCCTATGATCTCCGCCCTGCACTGAAACATTGATTAGATCAGTCGTCCCCACGGGGCGACCGTCGATTTCGACGTTGGCATTTTTGACATCAGATAGCACCGTGATGAAACCTGGCATGGGTCTAAGCTTAAATTCAATCAGTTCAAGTTGCTCGTCCACGTTGACAATCCGTGACTCGGTGAAGAACCCCGGCTTTTCCACTCTGATGCTGTGAATTCCGTGATCAAACGTAGCTGGGCCACCCGTCTTAAAGTCGGCCACTTGATTATTAACGAAGACTACGGCCTCGGCCGGAGTTGAGTGTATCTCGATTTGCTTCGTGAGTTTTTTGAGTTTGAAATTACGGGTGACTTTTTGCCCGGGAATGACTGACACTACGTCAAGGATAGTCTCGTAGCCGGGACGTTTCACAATGATCTCGTGCGCGCCTTTGCCGACACCGTTGATGACCGCATTGGAAGTTCCCACCGTGTAGCCTGACAACACAACAGTCGCTCCTGCGGGTACGGTATTGACTGTCAGTTGTCCAACTCCCTCACTCGTATCACCAATAGGTAATTGGGTGATCAGGCGCGGCGAGCGCTCCCTTGACAAGAGATCCTTTAAACGTTTGATCTCCTCTTCAAGGGCCTTGCGGTTCCAGCGCAGGAGCACGTAGGCCTCCCATTTTCCACCGGTCGTTGGTTTTAAATAGGGCGAGGAGCTTGACGTATCCTCTTCAATTTTGCTCCAGTCGACTTCTTGGGCATCAAGTTGTGCTGCGCGCTTAAACGAGGCAGATACTAATGTTTCCTCGCTCGACTCACGCACTGATTGCAGAAAGGGCAGATGACGTCTTGCCATCATAATGAGTGCATTCGTCCAAGCCGCCGAGCGAGCGTCTTCCTGGGATGCCTTCGGATCTGAGATGCCGATGGCACAGACAAATGTAGCAGAATCTATGCAGCGGCCTGACTCCACCCACTTCGGTAGGGCTTCTGCACGGCTTACGCTCGTCAGAGAAATGACGGCACTTGCGCTTATGAGTAATTTTCGGGCGAACGATCTCGCGTTCATTTTTGTTGGCTCCTTTTTTGCGGCGTATCTGTCGGTTGGGGGCGTGACACCTGAGGTCATGCAATAAGTCATGCCATCAATTCTTTCTAACCCGTCTCACGCCGAAAGACTAAACCTCCGATCAGCCCCCAGTTGGCTAGCGATCTTGCCGAGAAGTCCCATGACCACAGCCTGCTTTTCTGCTGGGACTTGAGTTTTTAGGACCTGGCAGAATTGAGTGAGGATCGCAGACTCATCGTTAGTTAACGGGACGGCCCTGGTGACGTTTGTTTTTCTCTCGAGGATCCACCTTGTGGCGTTATCAGCATCAGTGCCTTTTTCGTGCAAAGGAAACCCAGCCTTGCGCAGCGCATTAAGATCGCGGTAGACGGTACGCACTCCCGCCTCGTGGCCTCTTTCATTTAAGCGTTCGCACAGGCCTCGCACAGTGATGCCGTGGGGTGCGTACTCAAGAATCAAAAGGATGTTGTAGATGCGGGCTACTTGGTCGTTTCTTGCCATGACTAAAGTCCTCCTTTGTGGGTGAGTGATTGGAACCAGCTTTCACCCTGAGAAACGAAGGCCATCACGGAAAACATCGCCTAAATTACCCAATAGATTCGGGCTGTTAAACCATGCCGATGTTTTTGGGAAAATCTTACGTTATGGGGCATTTTCTAGGTTTTTCGGCAAGTTAAGAGCTTTTGTCCGATGCTCCGTACGCCTCAACGCAGCCTAGAATCTGCCGATAATGAGCCTATGAATAATAGAGGAAAAACTGACGACATGACGCTCGTGCGACAGTGTATTGCCCGTGAGGGTAATGCCTGGAGTGAGTTTTTTCGCAGGTTTCACCCAGTCATTACAGGCCGGATCAATCAGATATTTTTCAGGCACGGATTTACGGCAAGTACCGCCGATCAGCAGGATGCTTTTGACGCAGTTGTGGATCATCTTCTCTATGGCAAAGGGCTTAAAGGTTTTTCACGAGATGACTCCCTTGAAGCCTACGTTCGAACGGTCACAACCCACGCTGTGATCGATTGGTATAGGCGCCGCACATCAGCCAAAAACCTGCATGGAGCCACCATCACCACAGTCATGGACGAAGACTCTTCAGCAGAGCAGAGTCATGAACCAGGTGAAGCAGACCCCCAACTTAAAGATCCGCAAGCCCCAGCTTTTGACCTGCCCGCACCGGAGAGACTTGTTTTGTGTGTGCTGCTATGCCGCACCCGTGACATCTCAGATCAAGATCTAGAGGCGATTGCAGCCACTTCAGGAAAGACGCGGCATGCCTGTGAATTAGAGATCACTGCACTGCGTGATGTGCTTAGTGAGCGCTGGGACGCAAACCAGGAAAAATACGAGTCCTTGCAGCGCCTTTGGGTCCAAATGACGGTCCTTGAAAGACGCGGGGATAAGGAGCGCTATGAGCGCCGAAAGTCCCAATACGACAAACAACTTGCCGAGTATCGCAAGAAGGGGATTGAGCCCTTTCCCACCCGCAAGGAGATTGCTGCCATGTTTAACTGGGACATCAACAAAGTCGACCGCATCTACCGCAAGATGGAAGAATCGTTTACCAGACAAAAAACCACCAAACTAACCTCAAACAAACTTTCAATGGTCAGCTAAACCGCCAAAGGACAAGACCCATGGAACGCTTTTTGATCGAAACCCACATACTTGAAGCCACCGATAAAAAATCCATCGGTCGCACACGCCAGTGTCCCGATGAGTCCTGGTATTGGGACTTCATGGATGGACACGATGCAACTGACGCAATGACAGCCCACGTGGCGAGTTGTAGTTATTGCTGTAATGAACTCATGCAGGTGGGCAGAGCCATGCTTGCTGTGGCTGAGGGCAAGCCTGAACTTAATAAATCCACGGCAGACGACGCGGTAGCGGAAGACGATCAATTAGAAGACAAATCACTAGACAAACGAAAAGACAGTTCAAAAGACCTTGGCCATCCGCCACCGAAGTTTAATATAAAAGACTTTTTAATCACTCATACGCTTGCTCTTAAAGATGCTCCCGAACCTACCACATCAGGCAAAGTCATCTTAAGAGCCGTGGGTGGCTCCATACTTGAAATCTTTAATTCCCTAGAGACAGTGCCCGCATATCGAGCCCACACTCAAGGGCTGATTGTCCTAGCTGCGCCCGGTTTCTTTGAAGGTTTTAAGCTTGAGATCTCTGCTCTGGGTTCTGGGAAGTTTAGCCTCGTCGGACAAGCTGACGCTGAGACTTGGTTTAAAGACGTGGCCCTTGAGCTAGCAGACGAATCAGGAGTTCTAAGGTCTTTATCTATGCAGCCAGGCGAACGCCGAAGTCTCGGAGATTGGAGCGGAGGACGTTACCGATTAACTCTTAAGGGCAAAAACAACAAACACTACACCATGGAGCTAAACTTAAGGTGAGTCTACTGACCCTTAGAGTATCAAAGAGAGACGAGCGCACGCTTGTTTACGTCTTACTGAGCCTTGATCCAAACGAGCGCGTGGAGACGTCTGAAATCGAGCACACGCTACCTGATGCGTTTCAGGCAGTCCTTAGCATAGCACTCACTGATGTGGAGCAGTGTCTAAGAGTGGGCAGTAAGGCTCGCCTTGAAAAAGTCGGCAGTGACCTGGCTAGAGACGTCCTTCCTGACGACGTCAAGACGGCTCTTATGGAGTCAAAGGATTCTTATCTTTACTTAGACCTAGAAGACGCGCTTGTGAGCTTTCCCTGGGAGTGCATTCGAATTGGTGATTCATTTATTGGGACGAAATTTAAAGCAGGCCGCCACATCCGAGTGACAGACGAAGGCCGCGCCTATAAGTCATTGTCTGACAAACAGCGCTGCGCCATCATCGCAAACCCTGACGGAAGCCTCAAAGACGCTGCCAAAGAAGGTGACCTACTCGCAGATCAGCTCAAAACCTTAGGTGACGTCGACCTCCTTAAAACCAACGTCACAGTCAACGAAGCCTGCGAAGTGATTGCCTCCAAAGACGTATTTCACTTTGCCGGCCACTCTTCGGGTACTGGCCTGAGATTTTCGGACCGCGACATGACGGCCGGTGACATAGCATCACTGCCGAGTGTCCCTAGGATGGTGTTTCTTAATTCCTGTGACAGCGGAAGTCTTAATGCTTGGGCAAACGTCGATCACTCAGTGGTGAGAGCCTTTCTACAAGCTGGCAGCAGGGCAGTCATTGCCGCAGCGTCTCCCGTCGCAACAGAGCAGGCTGCCGAGACAGCGAGACGGTTCTATGAACGTTTTCTGCAAAAAGAAACCCTAGGCCAGTCTCTCACGGCCGCGAGCACCCATGCCACCGATGAACTTGCCTGGGCTCGCTACGTGGTGTTTGGTCACCCAGAGTTTAAGCTTACGCGTGATGAGGCGCCGTCCACTAAAAAAATCTCCACGAGGGCGCTACTAGCAGCAAGCCTAGCGGCATGCGCTATGCTCGCCGTCGTCGGTGCATTCAGCTTTAAAATCCTGTCACATCGTACGCCAGGGCTGACTGACGAGGAGCGTGTCAGCGAAGAGGCGTGTCTTCAGGGTAATTCATCTGAATGTTCGACTCTTGGCGAGTCGCTCTTAAAACGGGGGCAAGCAAAGGATGCTATCAGTTATCTTGAAAAAGCATGTCAGCTGGGGTTAACGGGTGCCTGTGTCAGCCTTGCTGAGGGTCACTTACTAGCTGGTGACCTAGAAATTGCAAAAAAACTTGTGCATAAACACTGTATCGAGGGTCATGAGTTCTGTTCTAACGTCGCCGCCACCCTTCAAGACCGCAGTCTATATGACTTGGCTTTGATGATTTATTCCAAGCGTTGTGAGGCTGGCGACAGTCTGGGTTGCGTTGGCGCATCGTTTGTGAACGATAAAAAAGGTGATGTTAAAGGTGCCATTGAGATGAGCTCAAAAGCCTGTGATCTAGGTTACAGTCGAGGATGTCATCTAAGGGGAGTTTTTCTTACAAAAGCGGGGGATTTCAAAGCGGCCTTCGCTACATTACAGAAAAACTGCACTCCGAAATCTAACTACAAATCATGCACTTATTTGGGTGTTTTGTTTGCAAGTCGTGGCCAATTTGATCAAGCCATTACGAGCTTCAAAAAAGGCTGTCAAAAATCCCTGCGCAACGCCGCAAAAGACTGTGAGACCGCCGGGACTGAGTTGCAAGATGCGCGGCCCATCATAGCCCAAGAATTTTTTAAGCAAAGTTGCGATCTAGGCCAAGCATCCGCTTGTGCGAGGATCGCAAGCCTTAGCGCTATCAAAGAGCACCCTTGCCGTGACCTGCGCTCTAACGACTGTTACCAATTGGGATATAGATTCCAAAAATCCGGAGAATTATCTCAAGCTCAGAAGATCTACAGTTACCTTTGCCAAGGTGGAAGCATCGAGCAGTGCAATGATGTGGGCGTGATTCATCAATTAAAAGGAGACCTATCAGCTGCAAGGACTGCATTTAGGGACGCTTGTGCAAAAAAAGTCGCTTTATCCTGCTATAACCTTGGGAACATGATCGAGGCGGAAGGATCTATTGCCGACGCTTTGAAAGTATTCACCGAAGGCTGCAATCTCAACAATGGGCAGAGTTGCAGTCAATTGGGCGCTCTTCTTAAGAAGTCTACAGATACAACTACTGCTGAGACCTATCTTGATAAAGGTTGCAAACTTGATGACTCAACCGGCTGTAATAATCTTGGGTTTTATAAAAACGCAAGAAACGACAAAGAAGGTGCCAAGCAAGACTACAAAAAAGCCTGTGACCTAGGGCTTTCTCTGGGCTGTCGCAACTTGGCCTTACTTCTTAAAGAGCTAGGAGGCGAACAAGAAGCCAAAGCGATCCTCAATCTGTCTTGTGGCAAGGGAGACGTGCTGGCGTGTGATTTGCTGAAGAGTGAGGGCTTGGTGCATTAAATGATGGATTTCCGCACCACACTGTTTGGGGTTAAATCACCAGTGTCAAAATCACAGTAGTAATTTTCGACGCTAAAGAACAGGGTGTATCAAATTAATAGTTAGTTTTTTAGCGCGTGGGGTAATCTTGTGGGAACTAAAGATATAGATGGTCCAACTTCGCGACAAGCGCGTCATTCTAATTATATTGTCGACCCCACCGCTCAACTAGACTTTCTTAACAACATCCAAAAGCTCCTATCTGAAGGTGCAGTCAATACCACCTACAAATATGCCCTCTTGCTCGCGATGGCTGACCTTGCTGTAGAAAAGGGGTCCGACAGCTTTAGTGAGCAAATAATTAGCCTAGATGATATCGTTGAAAAAGTTATCAGCCTCTATTGGGGGCAGACTTTACCGTATGACTTTTATCGGCCCTCGGGCTCAACAGATGAATTAAGTGCCTCAAATCGTATACTAAAGCAAAGAGCACAAAATGATGAAGAAGCCAAAATTATAAGCGTTATATTGCATGCTCGAAAAATTGAGAGTCATTCTCTGACAAATCTAATGAAGGGTAAAGGTAGTCTCAAAAGACTAAAAAATGACGTCAAAACAACAATCAAAAGATATCCCCTAAAGTTACTGCAAGAAGGCTTTGAGACGCCGTTTCTATATAATCCCATAATAAATTCGGGCGGTGTCATAAAGCTCTTCGCTGGTGTCAGCTTTTGCCTAAGAAAATTCTATCCATTAATCTACGACCTCATCCGTTCGCGCTGGGTTAGGGCTGTCAGAGGTTGGAACGAAGACATTTTGGGGCCATCTTCTGATCTTGAGAGGTTTCTGTTCGGCCGACAACGAGCAAATTTAAATGCCGTGAGAGATATTCTGGTTGAACTGCAGGGGAGCAAGTGCTTTTTCTGCAGAAAATCTAGCAGTAAAAAAAATGAATTTGCGGTTGATCATTTTATCCCGTGGTCGCGATATGCACTCGATGATATGCATAACTTTGTTCTGGCACATGCAAAGTGCAATTCGCAAAAAAGTGATCACTTGGCAGCGCAAGAGCATTATGAGCGCTGGGTTGAGCGGAACAATAAATTCCAGAATGCGCTTGTCAAAAAAGGGTTAGCACTTGGTTTTCTTGCTGACCACGAGCGAACTAGCCGTGTCGCGGTTTATTTTTATCATAATGCTTTTATTATGAGAGAGAAGGGATGGCGCTCTGACGGGGAATTTGCGCCACCATTTAATCCTTTGCAGCAGGCAAAGTCGTGAGGAATGTCTCCTGCATTATGTATCGTCACCGTAGATATACTCGCTAGGATGAAAATCCCTTTCGGACTCTAATCGCTCCTGCACGACCCTTCGTACCATCTCATCCGCCTCGAGCGCGAAGTATTTTCTGAGAAATGGCAGGGTTGCGTTTGTGTTTTTTGCTACCGCAAGTCGCACTAAAGAGCTTGGATCGCGGGACAAAATTTTAAGTTGGCGGATTGTGTGACTATTTTCCGCTAACGCGACCCGGGTTTTCTCGTCTAATACGTTAGATTGTGATTGCTGTGCCGCATTTGTCTTCTTCAGTTTCTGCATATACCTGATGTAGGCGTTACGCGCTGCGTTTTTTACCAATTTGTCACGATCCCCTGCCAGACGCAGAAGGATTTCGGCATTACATGATCTGTTTTTAGATAGGACGCGCCGAACCAATTTGTTCCGGTCTCGTGACAAAGTTATTAACGCATATCCGGGCAGATCGTTCCGGGCTGCGACGATCATTCGAATTGATAGGTCTGTCTTTAAGGTGGCTAGTTCGATCAAGATGCCTTTTGGGCAGTCTGGGCGGCTAACGATCTCTCGCAGAATTTTGATGTTTTGCTCATCGTTAGGCGACTTCTGGCATGCGTGAAATATTTTTTTTAAGATGATGGCGTCAGACTCGGGGTGTTGTGCTAACCCTAGCATTTCTTTGGACGCGTCGTCTGTTTGTGGTAGTAAATCACTTAGCTTTGGTGCGCCCATGTCAAATCCTATTCCGCAGTAATCCAGTCTCTTATGTCAGCCTGCCTTTTTAATGACCCAGTCAATTAGCCCAGCCCTTACTGTTAGATCGCTCAACTCTTTACCTGCGATCAGCGTGACGTTTGATGGGGCCGCAACACTGGTAAGGCTCTCGCCCCCCGAATGAACGACGTAAAAAAAACGAGTGCAATCTGACATCGAATCAAATCGCTGGATGTAGTCCTGGAATTCGCCGGCCGTAGATCTTGATTTTACTTGAATGGCGATACGTTCCTTTGTTACGGGCGAATAGAGGAATAGATCGATGTCCTTCTCCGTTCCACCAACTATGCTGATTCGTTGCCAACCGCCTTGGCGGAAAATTAAATCAATGAGAATTTCAAAATCCTGGGGTGTAAGACTTTGAATAACGGAGACCATGGATTCAATTAGTTCGTTTTTAGCACGAATCGATCTCAGTACCTCAGGCGATCGCTGGCCATTGAGTCGAAGACGTAAGTATTGCGTGGCATCTGGCGTACATATCGTCCCCCGAAAGCCGCGGGTCTGAAGAAGCTGACCGCTGAGATCATCAAGCGAAAGTGTGTTACCATCGATATCTGTGTCCAACCATTGCCCAAGCACTCTGCGGATCTTTGTTCCATCGGAAAGAGCCTCTACCTCAGAGCTTACTTTACACCACCAAAGACGGCCCGCATAGAAGGTGAACCAAACGGTATCTTCTGGCTCCTCGTAAAATCGCCGAATCTGATTTACGAACTGGGTTGCAACATTCGGGGTTCTTTTTTCAACATCACGATAATACTTGGCGATGGCAGCTCATTCCTTATTTAGGCACAGCTCATGACTTGCTTCATTAAAGCCAAGACGGATTGTGCCGTCGGTTTCAATGCAATCTTTTTCCCATTCCCCTCCCAGGCCGAGCTTGATGAATAGAATATTTTGACGCTCCTCAATCGGAGATTGCTTTGTAGACATTAAATTCCGCCCCAACTAATCAATTTTTCACGATGCGCCGAGTGTGGTATCGGCATAAATCTTAGAAAGTTTTCTGCGCGTTTTGCGTGCAATTTGATGACTTCGCACAAGGCGATGAAATGTGTGGGTAAATCTATATTGTTTGTTAATTGACCAAATTTGATCACAATTTAGTCGATACTTGGTTTTGTAAGGCAGCTGCATCTAGCAAGTGCCTAAAAACGCCTGGCGTTCAGATATCAATTGCTCAAATCTTACCACGGAAAGGTTTCGCATAAACGATGCCCCTTTTCGCTGGGGGAGCAAACGGCTTTTCACATGCTTCCACTTTCTCCACAATCCACCCAAATTTTGGTCGATCGGCAGAGTAGCCATACTGCGGATCGGCTGGGTTGACTCTATGACGTGGAAAATCTGCAAGCCACTGAGACTTGTTTCGGTACTCGATGGAATCACTGAATTTAATCCGGCCTCGCACTCGGGCTTTGAACTTGCCCTTCGGCCCCGGTGTTTCAATGAGCCAAACCCATACATGCTTTAATCGATCAGGCAGAGGGTAGCTTCTGGTTTCTATGGTCTTCTCGCCAGAAAGCAGCAACTCGCACCAAGGTGCTTGCATATTTATCCCTGGATGCTCGTAAGACTTCACGCCGCTAATTTCCGTTATTGCTGGATGCCTGAAATTACTTGATTTGGAACAGGCTTCCACTCATAGGGAATCGTTTCGATTTGCGCCGGGTAGTCAGCCAAAAGGGCATCCTTATCGTCCACATTTCTTGTCAGTAGCTCTTTGACATTGACGCGATCGGACTCAGGGGTGACTGTCTTGTTAGACGAATGCTTCATTCGCTCGTTCCATGGAATGTCACGCGCGGTTTGGGCGTTTTTAAAGCCAGCAATTTGATTGACCGCATTACAGCAGTCTTTCTTGTTAGACCACAGATTCTGATACTGCCAGTAATCCTTCTCGCCGTTACCTATATAGCAAGTAGTGAACTGAAGACCCGCATCTTTGCACAGACGATAGAGCCGCTCATAGTAGTATCTGATTTCGGCGTCGCTATAGCGTTTGTGGCTGGTACCGGCATTTACTTGATCGCTAAAGAACGGTCGCAAGTCGATTCCAGCTGCTTTTTGGATTTGATTCAATTCAAACCCTGAAAGCCTTACTACTCCGGCGAGTAATGTTTTGACCTTATGCTGCGCGATGACATGCGGCATGTCCCATGAAAAATAGTCGAATTGGAGCGCTTTCTTCTCGGCTGATAGCTTGTCATCGGTGTAGTAACCGTCAGCATAGATGGGAAATAGCGGGTTAATGCGAACAGCAGTATTAAATCCGGCCTCTGACATCTTCTGGAGGGCGCGAAGTCGTTTGGCTGCAGGCGGAGCTGCGGGCTCGATGCGGCGATTGAGCTTTTCGTTCAAGGAGCTGATGGACATCTGGACTGAGGTTAAATCCTTGTCCATCACTCCCATATATTCATCGTCTGCCACCATATCCGATTTGGTGAAAATAATATTCGGATAGCGATAGAAATGAAGTATTTTCATCGCCTCTTTGGTTACCTTGTACTGCTTATCCATCCACATGAAGCAATCACTCATGGAGCCGAGACGGACAGGGATTCGGCGTTCGAGGTGAGCGCGCCACTTGCTTCGCTTGTCTGTTTCAAAGACCGTGTAGAACACCTTGCGCATTTCGGCGATATCCATAGGCATTGGCTGTGGGTTATTCCAATATCCATGTGTCGTTAACTGATCCTTTGCGTAACAGTAAACGCAGTTGTGCCAACATCCGCGTCCGTACGTGTCGATCTCAAACGTGTAGTGACATTGTTGACAAGAGGGGTGGAAGTTTTTGAGAGCCATCCAACTTCCGAATACAACACCGCCGCGTGGCGCTTTGTCGTATCGATTCGCAATTTTGTCGTAAACGGAATAATCAAAAGTGTCCGGATAAAGCGAGCCATCCAGCTTTGAGACCTTTTCACGCATTTCGGTTTCAATTGGGCCGTAGGAGTTACCGGGAAGCGGCATTCTTATAATGTTGGTATTGGTTTGACTTTGAATTGCCATATTGGCCCCCGACTATATATAATTTCTATGCTCTATTAAAAAAACTATAGAAATAAGTCAAACTAAATCTGATTAATATTTAGGCGTATATGGTGTAATAGACTGTAAATATTGATTTATCTGTTTTCTAATCCGCGAGGGGGCCATTACACTCAAGCGCATACCATTCACATGCGGCAGCCCTTACGCATAACGCATGTGTCGTTCAGTCTCGGCTGGGTGGGGCGCATTAGGCGGATCTATTGAATTCATTCTCGGGTTGCTTGTCTCGGGCGAATGCCTCGGTACATACGACCACCCAATCCAGGTCGGATCCAGGTGCCACTCGATTGAGTTCGGGCGTTACTTTCGCGAGCGCAGCTTCTAGTTCGGTCTTGTTACCTTTGAGAGGTAAAAGACGGGACTTTAGCGAATTAAAGAATTCTAGTGGTTTGTGGGCAGAAGCTTGGTTTAGGGCCTGGCTGAATGACTCCCTCGCTAGTTTGGGCACCTTCGTCGCAGCAACGATCTCTTTTATTTTGTTTAACGCTTTAGCCACGTTTTTGTCAGGTGATCTCACGAGCATTTCATGATGGGAGCTCTCTGAAATGCGAGATGCAATACGGTAATCAGCACAATTGATTGAAAAATTATCAGAGATCCTCAGAGGTTTTCGCCCATCACTCGTTTCCTCAAACCATTGTAGATTTGTAGGCGAATTCCGTCCTACGTAGGCGGCGAATACTTTGCGATCAGTTACGTTTAATACAATGGTTTTGTCTCGAGATTTTAGCAGCTTGTCCCATTCGGCTAAAAAATCTTCCACCGTTTTCACATATCCTGAGTCAGTGATATTTTTCCAGATATTGTAGAAGTAAACAGAATCGTTCTCGGAATCCATAATACCTAGACTATCTACTTTTGCTTTTGAATTGCCACCAAGAGTCGCTCGATTGTACCTGACAAAATACGAAACAAATTTGTTGCCTTCATCAAGAAGATCCTTATTGTCGCCCTTACCAAATACTGCAGCAATTTTGCGTAGCTTCTCTTTCAATACTTCCTCTGGATTTGCGTATTCGGCCAATTCCTTATGAGAATATGAGAGTGAGAATATTTTTACTCGATCATGAGGGCTGCCAACCCTGACGATTCGGCCTTGGCGCTGAGTTTTACGGATCGGATTCCAGGGAAGGTCGTAGTTAACGATGCGTCGACACTTGTGGAAGTTGCGGCCCTCGGAGTATTTGTCAGTAAGCACATAAACATCAAAGTTTGGTTTTTCTTTGCTACGGGGGCTGTCGGGAGACGGATCTAGCCGAAGCAATTCGTCTTTTAGCTCGGCAGAATTCTCCAATAGATCTGGATCGCCTTCAAAAACATTAACTCCGGACTGCTTTAAGTGCTGGATAAGCCACTTGGCAGTGGCACGGTATTCAGTGAAAACAAGGGTGGGATGCTCTTGATCGAGAGTGCTAATTAGGGATACCGCTTTTTCCGCGTCGCATTTCTCTTGGATTGACGTCAGGAAGTCTACGAAAGAGGCCAAATGAATCAGGTCTTTCTCGGAGTCCGCTCGCACGCGGTCGAGCTGGTACTGATCAATAGCATTATCCGAACTTAGCTCATCCTCGGCGACCTGCCCGTCGGTAGCATCTTGACCGAAGTCGTCCTCAAGTCGAGTAATAGCTGTTCTTTCTCCGGTCCGGAGAATCTCTTTGCAACGTATAATAATGTTTTGCAAGCTTACAATCCCAGCCGAAAATGAGCTTTGGAGGCTTTTGGATAGATGTGCTCTCAGGACATGAGAAACATCTGTCTGAACTTCTGCGCTACGAGACGAATGCATTTCTTCATACGCCACAGCAAGCCGGTAAGGGTGAAACATCGCTTTTTTCAAGTATTCGCCAATCTTTTGAGCGTTCTGGCCCAAGATACTGTTAGCTGCCCGAACAAGCGTCGCATCTCCATCTACCAGCGGTATTTTCAATCGAGCTAAGTCTGCGGCATCATAATGGTCATTCAAGAACGTGACATCGCGACGAATCATCAGCTTGCTGAGAGCTTTGCTAAAAGTGCGAATTTCTTTCGATGGATTATCGGCTTCTGAATCCCCAAAATCTACGTCGATTTGACGAAGGAAATCTTGGATGTCATCAATCCCTGACTCCTGCCAAAAATTTGATGGCAGGGCAATTTTGAAAAGATTGTAAAGGTCCAAAAAAGAGTTATTAATTGGGGTAGCGGTCAAAAACAGGTAGTTTGGTTTTGCACCCGCATTTCGCAGATCAGAATCAAGATCACTAAGCCAGCGGTAGAAGTTAGTGGTGTTTCGCAATCGGTGCGCCTCATCGATCAAGACTAGGCGAACATCGCTTTTACGGATCCCATCGCCTATATCATTCCAGACAATAGATCTCTCTTGGCCGAAAGTAGCGATATGCACCGAGCTCATTATTTTATCTTTGCTTACTGAAGATGCCTCTGCCACTTCATCAAATACCTTCATCAAGTGAGTCAACCACTGGCCTTGTACTGGTTGCGGACAGATAACAAGTGTCGACAGAGATCCTGCATTATTTTCTGCAAAAAGAGATCGGGAAATCGTTCGCTTAATAATGCCTGCACCCATAATAGTTTTGCCAAGTCCCACATCGTCGCTTAAGAAGCAGCAGCCATATCTCTGAAGCCTCACGTCAATGTGCTCCACAGCATCTAGCTGGTAGCGCTCATTGGCTACTAACGAGTAATCGGTGATGCCCATGGATTTATCGCTCAGCAGAGTCTTAATTGCGTCGGCAAAACTAAGAATCCCAGGAATAAGCTGCGCAAAATAGGTTTCATCCGGTTTAGAGTCTTGGTTTTCATCGACGACCAGTTTCACTTGTGATGGCTCAAGAGATTCTTGCCATAAATCGTCAAACCATTTTGCAAGTTCGGCGACGTCATGCGGGTCAGTGATAATGTAATTAAGTTCTAGATTCTTTTTTGATCCAATTCCTAGGCCTGGCCCAGTGAGGTTGCTGCTGCCGATTATTGCAATGTCTGATTTGCCTGTTTTTGACCCGCTTAGCAGGAAAAGCTTTGCGTGCTGCGTAATTTGGGAGAAGAATTTGGTTGAGTGCGTTAATCGCCCATTCGCAGGCAGTATTCCTGTTTGATCAAATTCATACTTTGTCGGTTTATCGACATGGACTGAACTAATTGTTTTCACAGTAACATCTTGGGTTGTGCTTGTGAGCGCGCTCCAGCCGCGCTTGTAAAGAAATCCCGTTACAATGCGGAGCTCGGAAAATGTACCTTCACGAATGGAATTGTTTATCCAATTCGCGATTTGAATATTTCTTGTATCCAGCAACCTCATTTATGCAGCGCTCTTGCGAATGTTGAAAATCGCAGACATTTCATGGTCCAAAAGGTTTTCCATTTTTCCTAATTCGGTTTTTTTTGCAGGAATAGATTTTGATTCGTCGATGATTATTTGAATCATAGCGTCGACGAGTTTATCCACGCGTCTTGCGCGAATCGCCTCCGGAATGATTATCGGGAGACACTTCACATCGTTGATCTGTGTGTGGAGGGTGTTTGTGACTAGCTGAATTATTTCAGAGCACATTCTGCTATTAAGAAACCCAGCTAAAAATGAGTTTGAGACCATAGATGATGTACTGTTTAATTTCATATTGCTGACATCGTTAACCCCAGGAATAGAGTAGATGCGCGACTGCAGGCTATCTGAGCTAATATCGTTCCAGCAAAAACCTGGCTGAAAATAAAACCGAGGACCAAAAAAGTTAGGGGATCCTTTTGAACTCTTGCCGGCATTATTTTTTATCCATTTTACATTATCGTCGGACCAGTCAATATAGTAGTCGACCCGCGAATACCAGCGATTAAAATCACTGTCTTGTCCTTTGTAGTATGGTACGTACGTCGGGTATTTAACGCCGAATTCTCGGGCCATTTTTCTTGAGATTCCATTTGCGCTGATATGGGTTAAATCTGAAGCCGTCAGTTTTGTGACATCCAGTATTTGATCGGGATTTATCGTTTTGTAAATAAATTTATACTCAGCTTCCGCATATGGATGGCCATTCTTTCTGATATTTTTTACTGTCTCCTTAATGTCGGCTTTGTCTTGAATCGCTTTTTTTCCAGCCTTATTTCCTGCAACGATATCGAGTTCAATTTTTTTTATTTTCATAGACACACGATGTGCTTCTGCGCTGCCAGCTAACAGCGACAAGTGCACTGCATTGCAAGCGGTAGCCAGGCCTTGACCACCCTCGGTTATCAGGCCTATAATCGTCAGATCATTTGGTCGTAACGCGTTTCGTAGCTCATATATTTTGTTTGAATTTTTCTCTGCGTGCTTTGGTGTCTCAATTAACGGCCATACTGCGTCGCAAACTCGCTTCCAATCATCGCCGAATTTATTTAAGAATTCGAGCCGTTCTCTATTCGGAATGAAAATATTGCTACCTGGTATGGATTTAATTGTGCTCGCTGGGATGTCGCTGAAAATATGATGGAGGTCCGCGCCATCTCTTCTTGCGTAAGTTGCTGGATCGTCGTTCAGCTCTGAAATATGCGCATTGATGGCCTTAGATTCAGTTCGTGCGTGTACGACTTGAACTAATGGATTGGCTTTCTGATCATCGCGGCGTTTATTTAGAGTAAAAATTGCGGCATTGACGCCAACTCCCTTAAAAGTCTTTTGGGACAGGTCGGTAATGGTCAACTTAGCCGTTGGGAATTCCTTTGACTCACCTAGAAGAAGGGACCTGAAGGATTCTTTTCCGCTATCAGTGAAGTACGTGTTGCTAGTAACATAAGACAAGACACCACCTGGCATGAGGCCTTTTAGGCTTTCTTTTGTGAACATGATGTACATGTCACTAATTTCTCCGCCCGAGATTTCTTCCCAGTTTTTTAGATAATCGATTTTTTTAACGTCTTTAAGGCCAAGATATGGGGGATTGCCCACTATAACGCCGAACCCTCCATTCTTTGACATCGTTATGTCTAGGAAGTTTCGGCTGAATCGAACGTATGAGTCGTCTTGGTTTGCTATCTCATCAAATTTTGCGAGTAGCCTTGCTGCCACGTGGTTTTCGCAGTTAAAGAATTCATTTCGAATAGCAGCTAGATGCTTGATTTCATCGCTTTGCCATGAGGGCGAGTTCCAGTCGCCTTTTTCATTAGTCAGGGAGTTGCCCTTACGGATGTTTAGCCCGAGGTTAGGTAATGGCCTGATCTTATCGTAGCCTGCACTACCATCAATAAGATCAATAATTGGTAGCCAGAGGCGTAAGTGACACAAAATAATGGCCTCTGGGTTAATGTCCATCCCGTAGATGTTTTCCCGGAGAATGGTTTCATATGCGCGGCGTTGATCGCCGTTATGCCAGCGTTCTAGGCCTTGTCCCATGCGTATTGCTCGTTTGATTTCAAAGAGCTCATGTAAAGACGTCAGAAGAAACGCACCACTGCCGCAGCAGGGATCAGTGAGGGTAAGCTTAGAGAGAGCTGTGTCGGCTTGGTCCGCAAACGCTTTTGTAATGGTTTTTTGGTGAACAAGATCAAATGCCGTTTTTTCGGGCAAGCCTAAGCCGTTAAAATATCGGGTTAAGGAGTTACGAACCGAATAAAGGACCACGTCTTTTGGTGTATAGACGCTTCCAGTTGACGAAGAGACATCGTCTTTCATGAAACGTTCAAATATAGTTCCAAGCAACTCGGGATCTAGTACGCCTTTTTGGCCGCCTTGGGTTGTATCCTCGCTTGTTGTCATACGATATTTATAAAGACACGTTTCGTAGAATGCGCGGATCGACTTGTCTGCTATTTTCAGGCGCTCGAAGCTAGAAAGTCCCTCGATTGGATCATAAGCGGCGAAGAGACCGCCGTTCAAATATGGGAACTCAAATGCATTAAGTTTTTGGCCTCGTCGTTTGTTTCCGGGTAGGTTCAGGATCTCAAAGAGAGGCTTAAAAAAGTCATTCCAGAGTGCCGGTGTTGCTTCGGAGCCAAGATCATCGTCGCCTAAGACATGGGTTCGAATAAATTTCGGATCATGGTTCAGAAGGTTTTTTTGTTCGAGGAAGTGTAGGAATATCATTCTTGCCATGACAACGATCGCATAGTGACTCACGTTTTGTTCGTTTTCGGGATTTTTTGCCATCCTGGTCGATGCAAATATGTCTGCCTCGAATTGATCTTTGCAGAGACTCGCACTCTCGAAAAACCTGCGGGATAAGGCCTCAAAATCGAGAGCTTTGAATACGGTAGTAATCTTTTCCGCGGTTGTCGTCTTATTGGCTGCGAGTAGAATGTCGTTGATAGTATCAGAGTATGCGTCGGGGGATGCCAAGTTAATAAATTGAAATGCTTCCTCTTCTTGATCTGTGCACACCAAAATGCCTAGATCATTGTCGTTGCCGTAGCTGATGATGCATGGTGATGTGGCAATGCCCTGGTTGTATGCTCTCCGTAGCAGCGATTTTATTTCGCTGTGTTTGAAGTCACCCGTGATGTTGGCATGAACAACCACAGGAAGGTTATTGTCAAAAGCTAGTGTGTAGAACGCGCCATCTACGTGGTCATTAAACTTGACCTTTTTTAACGCCTGGGGCTTAGCCGTCAACCTCAGATTGATTTTTCCAAGTAGCGCGTACCATTTTGACAAGTTCTTCATGTCCATTGTTTTTCCCCTCATAAGCCATATCAAGACGTGTGAGGGGATCGGGACGGAGTGCTCAAACCCTTAGGTGGCTTGAGGTAGGAATTAATTTCCTAACTAGTGATCGAGAGGTAATTTGCCAGATTTATGTAAATTCCAAATGAGTCTTGAAGAGCATTTTGCGAGCAATTGTTCCCTTTTCATGCTCAGACGTTAATTCTTTATGGAGTTGCTTTTCCTGGTCCTCTAGTGAGGCGACTGTCTCGGTGTATATTTTGATCTCAGCGTCGATTTCTTTGAGTCGAGAATCGCGGTCTTTCATGATTTTAGTCTTCTCTTTCATCGGCGCCTTTAGAATCGCTAGATCAAATTCAGAGGCGATTTGACGACGCTCTTGACGGAGTTGATCCGCCGCCGCCTCCTGTTCTCGGATTGCCTTTTGTTTGATAGTGATACGATCGATATACACCTGTTGTCCAAAGTCTTCGCGTTTGGCTGCTAGTTCTTGCTCAATTTCTTTTGTCTTATCTTGAATCAATGTTTCGGCTTCAGCAGCGTGGAGCTGTGTTCCCACAGCGTTTTGATGAAGTAGCTCTGCGATGCGTCTTACCACCGGAGAGTCGATAATATTGCCATTGGGTTCCAATAGATAACAGGCGATATGCTCAAATGGGCTAGCGCCACTTACCTTCCAGTACATGCCAAATAGCCAATAACCCGCACCTTTGAGTGGACCGATTGCCTTGGTTATTTCATCGGTAACGGTAACTTTATATGAACTAGATTTGCTCAAGTCGAGTTTCTGTAGGTCTTGGATGACCATAGAGATCTCGGGGTGCCTTGAAGTTATGAGTGGTACGTCGTCGTTTGCGTAGATGCGCTGGAATGTGTGCTTTTTAGAGCGTAAAATGGGGTATTGACTGTCGCTAGCTTCAAATAGGTACCGCTTACTTTCAAAATGCCCTGGTATCTCGGCTAGGACGAGGTCCGCAAGCTTTCGTTCATAAAGAGTGAGGTTGATGTTTACTTCGTCCTTTAGCTTTTCCCACTCGACTTTAAGAATTTTTGTAACGTCCGGATCAAATTCCTCAAGAAGTTTTTTTGCCACTTCTTGGACGCCAGATTTACGTGTTTGTTCGCTGGTCTCAAGAAACGTCTCTAGGTCGCGCTCGGCCTGATCCGCAGATCGAATGCCCAGGTAAATATCTCCGAAAAGTTTTTCGAGGTCGGCTCCAGACTGTATTGCTCCAAGAATGCTATTTGACGCTCCAAATACACCGTCAAAAAGTTTGAATTTTTCAGATAGGATTCTGAAAATATGTTTTTCGGCCTGATTTTGTTCGCAGACAAAGTTAATGACGACCACGTCATTTTTTTGCCCGTAACGGTGACATCGGCCAATACGCTGCTCAATTCGTTGGGGGTTCCAAGGCAAGTCGTAATTAATCAGGAGGTTACAGAACTGTAGATTCAATCCTTCAGCTCCAGCTTCGGTTGCAATAAGGATTGCCTTCTCGCTATTACGGAATCTTTCAAGTGCTCTATCCCTTTCTGACAGGCCGTCTTGTCCCTTTTTATTAGATAATCCGCCGTGGTACGTGACGACTTCGAAGTCATCAAAGCCCTGCTGTCGAACCAAATCCGCCACGTAGTTCATGGTGCGCACATATTCGGTGAAAACAACCGCTTTCTTGGCGTATTTTTTGTCGTCGGCCTGGGAGACGTGTTTTTTCAACGTTTCTAGGAAGACCTTGGCGCGTCCTGTTTGATGAGGTTTCGCGGTTCTAAAATAGTTACGCGTGATGATCTTAAGCTGTTCTTCAATAAGTGCCGGGTTACTTAGCGCTGACAAATCAGTGTTACGCGATTCATCATCCGATGCCGATTCGCCCCATTCTTCTGCAGATTCGCTGAATTCCTCGTCGACCCCAGCCTGATTCGAGGGGGCCTCCGATTTTTTGACGTAATTGATGATATTTTCATAAGTGATAGACGTGGATTTGCAGGTGTGGCCAGCAAGCTCCGTATAGTGGTTTTCCCAGTTTGGTTGCGTACTAAATATGTCGCGAACTTTTTGGATCCATCCTTCCACTATCTTTTTTTCGGCGCCACGCTTGACGAGGCCTTGGAGGAAGCGCGCGATCATTTTAAGCAACGCGGGATTTAACGCATATGGTGAGGATCCCAAGAGTTTCAGGTAGATCAGGTCAAAGAATCCCCTTGAAGTCTTATTGTTGAGTAGTAGGTAATCTGAGGTGAGCAGGGTAGACATGTCTTTGCTTAGTTGGTCTTCCTCAGAGGACACATCGTAGTCATGATGAACCGTTACCGGCTTTCGCTGCGTATAGACAAGATAGTGGGAGACGTCTCGGCGAAGGGTTCGGCGGAAAATCGGCGTCATTCGTTCCCGTAGTGCATTGACGTCGAAAACGCCTTTTTTAGAAGGTTTTGAGTAGAGCCTTTGAAAACTTTCAAATGAGCCAAAATAGTTTTGATCAATTAAGCTTATCAGCCCGTATAGCTCGTCTAAGGAGTTTTGAAACGGGGTTGCTGTTAGCAGAAGCTTTGGAACTGAAGAAAATGCGTCTCTGATGCGCTTGGCTTGCTGCGACTCATTTTTTCCTTTGCGGTAAACGTTCCGCAATCTGTGGGCTTCGTCGATAACTACGAGGTCCCAGTGGGTGGACGAAAATGTCTTTTGATTTGCGAAGACGAGATGATCGCTGACGATGAAGATACCAGCTTCGCCGCGCAAGATTGGATTAGTTTTGTCTTTGGATAGACGGTGCCATTCGTCAGTTGAGACGACTGTCGATGGCAAGTAAAAAAGAGACTCGAGCTCCTTCTGCCATTGCGCGCGTAAGGCTACAGGAGCGACGACTAATATGTGTCTGCGTCCTTCCGCCCAAAATTGGTTAAGAATCAGTCCGGCTTCGATGGTTTTACCGAGGCCTACTTCGTCCGCGAGTATCGCCCCGCCACGTTTTAGCGCTTTGTAGCCATATATTGCTGCCTCGATCTGATGTGGGTTTGGGTCAATACGCGCCTCTCCGACCATGCGGGACGCGGCTTCGATACTGTCTTGAGGGTGCAACTGAGTAAGCTCGTAAGCCAGGAGCTTTTTCAATTCTGGTGAAAGTGGCTTGGTTGGTTTCAAAATTAAAGCCTTTCAGGTAACTGTGAGTGTTCGTCCCTCTATTCTAATCCAATTTAAAACAAAATGCGTATTTGGCGGTACGCCATGGCTTAGTTTGTGTCGATTACGGGCGTGAAAGAAGCAGCCGTGACTGCTAATAATTTAGCCATAACGGACTTTCGGTAGGCTCTGAAAAAATTCATACTGGTCATTGACGGGTTAAACTAGCATTTCTTTGTAGATCCGGACTTAAAATTACGCTGCGCCCTTGGACTCGTCTCTTCCTGTTTGACATTCAGACAAGGATTTTCCGTCACTTACACGTCGCCAATTGGTGCGTCCATTTGTAGTGCGCCCTCTTACAACGGCGGCTGCGGCAGAAGGAGATCGGAATTCAAGATCTCGAGTGGATACTAGGACAGAGTCATGCTCGGACGGCTTTACGGCGTCGGATTCTGTGATTTGCTTCCACAGACTATAATAGCTGCTGTCATGATTTTCAAAGCTCTCTCGTGCTGATTTCATGATATATGAACCAGACTTCAAAATGTAAACTCCGTCTTGGATTTTCATATAAGATTTTAGTTGTTCGGAGTTGGGGCTAGCGCTTTTTGAAAGAGTTATATGAAACTCTTGACCATTCAGATCCAAGAAAGAGCTGTCGTTGTTTGGCCGTTGGATCGGTTCTGATTGAGCGTCAATTATGCGAGGGAAGTAGCTTAGACCCAGAGCCTCTAAAACAAATCGGATGTTTGATAAAAACTCCTGCATTGAGCTGATATCTGATTCTGGCAGTCGAGATCCACCTGGTTCGATGTTGTTTTTCAATTTTAGGGTCGTGACAGCTGTAGTTGACAGTAAATAAATTTCCCGCTCTAAATATTTTACGTGAGCTTTAGTAAGATTTTGATCCTTACTTACAAATACCACGAATTTAGTCCACCAGTCTTTTGATTGTGCGTGGTTTAAAATTCGACTTGAGAAATCGTCGGTCTCTCCGACGTAAAAGTCGACCAAACCGCCCTCGTTAGCATCGTCGTCTAATAAGAAGTATATTCCTGGACTTGCGAGTTCGGCTCGTCCTTTTATTTGGGGCAACTGTTCTCGTGAACCAATGAATGCTAATCCTGTCCAGTTCGCAATTTCGACCGTCTTCAGACAATCGGGATCTGCTCCCATTACAAATATTTTCAGTGTACGGCCAAAATGCATGCTAGCTCCTTAATTTACTTGGTGTGTCGGCATCGGTACTTTCAAATATATTCTTGAGAGTGGGTTATGGGTATATTTTGCCCTATCACCGGAGTTTTTAAAAAAAAACGTCAGTTGAGTGTTAAGGGTCCGACTTGGCTACCAATAAAAGACAGACCTTTTCGAGAAAGTGCTACCCAGTAGTAAATATCACAGGGCCCGCGGAGCGAGAGCGCTCATTCCATAAATTGCCTTGCGCCTGGGGATTGTCATACAGCAATCGGTTTAGGTTTCAAAAGGGTGCAACGGCCACGGCCGACGCTGTTGTTGAACCACTAGCGTCCGAAGTGTCGTTCAAAGTCCGAAAAACCGGACGAAAGTTTGATAGTCAGGCGTCGGAGTTGGATTTTCAACTCTGAGCTAAAAACTCTGGAACTACAGTAAATTCGTCCGATTCAACTTGAGTCTCATAGAGCCATTCGCCGAGCACGTAGCCTCCGATCGCAGAGGCTGAGACGGCGATTGGTGCCGTTGTAGCGACAGCGACACAGCCGCTGGCGAGGCCTCCTACGGCACCGGCAAAAGTAATTTTTTGAAGGCGTGCTTTTAGACGATCTCGATCGTCCTCTGTGAAACTGTGAAGAATTGCTCCTGTTGCAAACGCGCTACCTGCACCGGCAAGTGTGGATTTTGCGATATTGCGGACGTGTTGCATAGCCCGCGTAAATTGTGTGCCAGCGTCGGGCGGGGTGAATAAATCAGGCTTCTGATATGCGTAGTAGCCGATCATTCCCACATCATAGAGGCCAGATGCGATCGTGATGGGGTTTGTGCTAGCAACGCCGAAGCCAAGTTTGCTGATAATTGTTACGGCGATGGATGCTTTAAGGGCATTGTCGATGGATCCTGCTTCCGCGGCATCGCGAATTAATTTTGTCAGGTAAATGGAATGTCCGACCGAGAAACCGCCAGAGAGTAGATCTCCAACATTCAAGCAAAGCCAGTTGATAGAATCTTTAGTTGAGAGTTGCAGTGTCTCAGCAAGTTCTTTTGCATACGGTAAAGGCATTCCATGGGGTGACATGAGATCTCTTAGTCCGTGAATCATGTAATCTCCTACTCCCTTAAGGCCAAATTTTTCGAAAATAACTGGCAGATGATCAAGACTATGCCCGTGTACTAATCGATGGCCAATGCCAGCAGCAGAATCCATGAACGTGTCCACTGGAGTAGAGCCGACCACGTCATTTAGAGGTGCGGTCACTTCGACTACCCACTGGCTGGTCGCATTGACCGTGGAGGTGAGGATGTTAGCGAATTGGTCATGGTAGGAGTTCATAAACTTGCCTTTCTCACGTCAACCGAGCCCTATGAAAGAAACACCCATGTAGACTGCTCTTAGTAGATCGAGACCAAACGGAGCAAAGCTTATGCCACGGGGAGAAGTCATTAAATCCAGAGACTTACTAGGGTGATTTGATGGCCTGGACTGTCAATAGTTAGGACGGTGGGTGATGTCTGCCGTGAAACCCGCACTCCGACTTTGTAGGTTTGTCCGGTGTATCGGATTAGTTGTGTTCGTTGCCGGACAGGGCTAATGGGATGAGTCAGTCTTCCGAATACCAGCAGACATTCATTAGGAGGTCTTAAATGAACGTTAAGTATGTTGTTGATAAGCGCGAGTCAGAATCTAAACGAAAAAAACTCATGGAAGATGCTGTTCGCACACTCGGAACAAAGGTCAAAATATATGGTGAGACGTTTGAGGTTTCGCAGAGTGACGAGTCAAAACTTGTGGCTCTTTTGACGAAGTCGGGTTTGAAGTACAGTCGCTAGCAGGAAGTTATATTGGATGGGGATTCGCTAGATGGCTAAGTCGTCAAAAGTGTCTGCAAAGATTAAGACCGCTTCTGATTTGATTAAGTACATTAGTCGCCTGGCGATCAAGGCGCCAGTGGCTGATAGGTTTGAAAAGGATCTTGTTCGTCTGGATCTGTCGGACCGCGACAGACGATGGTATCGCCATCAAAAAGAGCATTGGCTTGGATGGCTCGGTGATTACGGCGGGCCTGGCTACTATGGTCGTCAGGCTTCGACAAAGCGGCATGCCTCCATGATCTATAACCGGATCAAGAATCCTGCCATGCTGCTTTGGCTTGTCGATGCATCCGGCGTGTCTCCTGCTGTCGTTAGAAAAGCGCGTCTCGCTGGTCTTAAAGCAAAGCCCAACTTCAGCTCCCAATCAGGCGCCATCCGTGCAGTCGCTCCGTGGGAGCTTGTGGAAGAAGCCTTAACTAAAAAATCAAAATCTAAAAGATCATAACAGTGTCTTGATGTCCGCCATGAAACCAGAACTGCCGACGTTGGAGTTGGGGTGGGTGCGCAAATGTCTGCGCGGCAGGATTGACGGGCAGTTGGGGCATTTTATAATCCAGGCTGAAATCGTTTGACGAGAGTACCAAATATGGTACATTGAGGTTTGGATCCGGGCTCATTGTTCTACGCCAGTGCCAGAGGGAGAATGAAACCGTCTAAGAAGAAAAAGCCTTTGGTGGTTTATGAATCGGTGGAGGCCTTTTCAAAAAGTATCGGCGTGTCAAAGCGTCGCTCTGCGGAGTCAAAACTTAAAGCTCAGCTCGTAGCGGCTATTCGGCGAGAAATTACCGCTCAAGACCTGTCGCATGCCAAGGTGGCAAAGCTTGCAGGTGTGGCAAGAACTAATATTACAGGAATCATCTCTGGCTCAGTCAGCAGTGTGACGCTTGACCGTCTCGTGCGTATCGCCGCAGCCCTTGGTCTAGCCATGGAACTTGAAATCACTCGCTCTGCGTGACGGTCATGTCCGCCCCGACACAGCTACTTGGACTTCGGATTTGTCGTAGTAATCACGACGCACCGTGCGCCCCATTTGCTCCTTCTGAGTGGCCGGCTCCGCGAATCGCGCCCCTGATCCTGATTGATGACAAGACTTCAAGTTAGTGTTACAATATGTCGGTAGTTGTTAATAAAAACCGACTTTTAGAAATATATAGAATGTCTTATAAAAACAGAGCTTTATCAATCATCCGGAAGGCGGGCATCCTTCGACCTCGCGATTTGGAGGCTCAAGGCATACCCCGGGAGTATCTTCGTCGCCTCCTGGGGGAGGGCGCCATCAAGCGCATTGGCCGCGGTCTTTACTCGTTGGTTGATGCTGAAATAACGGAATCTCACGATCTCGCAGAGGCTGCCAAAGCAATACCCCAAGGCGTCTTGTGTTTGATCACTGCGCTTCAATATCATGGGCTCACAACTCAGATTGCCCATCAAGTCTGGATTGCTATCGATCCGAAAGCTCGCCTTCCAAAAAAAACTACTGCACCGGTCAAGATTGTTCGCTTTTCAGGAGTAGCACTCACAAGTGGTATTGAAGAAAAGCGAATTGAGAATGTTCCAGTTAGAATTTATTGCCCTGCTAAGACCGTGGCTGACTGCTTTAAGTATCGCAATAAAGTCGGTTTGGATGTGGCGTTGGAGGCTCTGAGGGATTGCTGGAGGCAGCGACTTTCATCCATGGATGAACTTTGGCGCTACGCAAAAATATGCCGTGTCTCCAATATCATGCGTCCCTATCTGGAGAGCCTGATATGACAATTAATATTGCCGCTTCGATACGTCAGAGGCTTCACAATTATTCAAAAGCTCATAACCATGATTTTCAACTTATCCTTACAAAATACGCCTTGCAACGACTTGTCTACCGCTTAACGTTGTCGGCTCATAGTGACCGTTTTGTGTTGAAGGGTGCGATGTTGTTTACACTATGGTCGGCTGAAAAGTATCGAGCAACTCGGGATCTCGATCTATTGGGGTCTGGTGATGCTGAGATTGGCCCAATGGTGCAAATTTTCAGAGATATTTGCGCTATGTCTTCGCCGGAGGACGGCATCACTTTTTTAGCGGATACTGTCAAAGGTGAGTCAATCCGCGAAAGTGATGAGTACGCAGGTATTCGTATCACGTTGACGGCCAAGATTGATCAAGCTCGTATCCCAATTCAAGTCGACATTGGTTTCGGTGACGTCATTACTCCGTCGCCTAATAAGATTGACTATCCAAATCTCCTTGGACTATCTAGTGCGTCGGTTAAATGCTACTCACGCGAAACGGTTATTGCAGAAAAGTTTCAAGCAATGTGCAATCTCGGCATGGCGAATAGCCGCCTAAAGGATTTTTATGATGTGTGGTTTTTAGCAGTGAATTTCTCGTTTGAGGGCAAGCAATTGGCTCTAGCGATTCAGAATACATTCGATCGCCGGAAAACACCGATACCACAATTCGCACCGATGGCCCTTTCCAAGGAATTTTACAACGACGCTACAAAGCAAAAGCAATGGAAGGCGTTTCTTAATAAGGCCAAGGTGGCAGAATCGGATCTACTTTTGTCGAATGCTGTGAAAGTTTTAGAACGATTTTTAATGCCGCCTGTTGAAGTATTCGCACACAAGTCCCCATTCACTAAGACCTGGAAAATTGGCGGGCCTTGGGAATAAGTGTTCGTTCCTTCATAGTTGCGCCGAAACCCGAACTGCCGACGTTGGAGTCAATGGTGTGGTTTGTCCCTAGAGACACTTTCTCGTAATTAAATGATGTCTGACCCGTACACGGGTCTTTTTCTATATAAGAGCTTCTGCGTGGCCTGTCTAAGCCTTCGCGGAATGTGAAAAAACTTGCCCAATCAAAATGTATCTAGTAGGATACAAGTAGGTTTGCATGACGGATCGTGAAAAGATTTTCATTATGCGGGCCACGCCTTGGGACATCGTCGAGTACGTTGACCCACGGGGTCGAGTGCCGTTTCGGAAGTGGTTGCAAGGTATCAAAGATCTTAAAGCTGCCGCGATCATAGAGGCTAGATTGACCAGAATACATGTGGGACTATTCGGAGATGCGAAGTCCGTTGGCAAGGGTGTAAAAGAGCTAAAAATAGACTTTGGACCAGGCTACCGTGTGTACTTCGGAGAAGACGATAGAAAGGTCGTGGTCTTATTGATCGGTGGCACCAAGAAGTCGCAGTCGACCGATATAAAACGTGCCCAGAGATACTGGTCTGAATACATGGAGACGTGACATGCCAAAGAAAAAGCCTACACCCTACGAAGAAGGTCTTCACGAGCGCCTCAAGGACCCCAGCTACGCGGCCGAATATCTAAACGCCCACTTAGCAGACTACGACGGACATACGGTTGAGGTATTTTTGCTAGCCTTACGGCACGTGGCCGCAGCTCACGGCTTTGCAACTATTTCAAAAAAATCTGACCTTGGTCGTGAGAGCCTCTATAAAACTCTCTCAAAATCAGGCAACCCCAAAATAGAAACCCTATCAAAGTTACTTCACACGATGGGACTAAAGCTCTCGGTAGAGCCAAAACCATCAAAGAAAAAGCGTACAGCGTAAAGATAGAACGCAAAACATGTCCGCCCCGAAACCCTTACTCGGAGTGGGTTTGTGTGTTGAAGTATCCTAAGCGACTGTAGTTTGGGTGGTCATGTTTCAGGCGGCGTCGTCATCGATGACGGGGGAGACGATGATGTTAAGTTTGCCGCTGCAGGCCTCGACGATTTTTCTGAGAGTTTTAAGCTCGTACCGGTCATAGTCCGCGTTTTCGTAGCGGCTGATGGCTGAGGCTGTCGTGCCGACCTTCTTGGCGACGGCGGCTTGGGTCATGTTGGCCCGGAGACGGAGTGCGTATAGTTGCTCGCCTATGGAAACCTTGGCGTATTCATCCATAAAGCCTTGACGAAAATTTTTATCGGCAAGCTTCTTCTCAATCCAGGGTTTTTGTTTTGATTTTAATTTCCTTATTTTCATTTGCGCCTCATAAAATCAGATTTAATGGACTCAGCTCGCTCGATTTCAGCTTTTGGAGTCTTGTTGCTTTTTTTGATAAATCCATGAGTCAAAACCAGCCGCCCACCTGCAAGAAAGAAGCAGAGAACCCTGCTGCATTTACCTTGAACTCAAAAATCTGATCAGATCCCGTCAAATGCTTAAACTTTTCCTCGTTAAAAATTCTCCCGTGATCCCCAATCCACGCAAATATGGCAGCAAACTTTTGTTGGACCTTGATTGTTTGCGATTCCAGCCACTCTTCTGCCGGCACGGTTCCGTCAGAGCTTTGATAAAACTCAAGACGCAGATGTCGCCCGTTGTAGACGGGCTTTGACGCTGGGACTCTACCGATCACGGTCATCCGTTTCTATATTAGCATATATGCTAATATAAGTTCTAGCCAAAAGATTACTTCGAAAGCCTCCCGTGTTGGGAGCCGTTGGCCCAAACGGTAATACCCTCATTATCACTGCATATAAATGAAATCAGGTCGGTCATATCATTTGTCTTTGACTGGCATGAAACCATGACTGCCGACGAGTGAGTTCCGACTTTCAGTGCAACAATAGAAACGCGCGCGCCTGTCTGGAAAACCGACCCAGACGGGCTTTCTTTTTTGTATGTTGATAGAGCTGCCAAGTGACCAGATATATGAAAAAGGTATATTTTAGGTATGGTTTTTGAGTGGAATGAGTTGAAGTCGGCTGCCAATTTTGTTAAGCATGGCATTAGTTTTGAAGAAGCCGTCATGATTTGGACGAGGGTGACGGTCGACGTGACTGAGATTGCTAGATCAGAAAACGGCGAGTCTCGAGGTGCCACGTTGGGTGTAATTGGTGAGAGCGTTTACACGGCCATCTGGACCATGCGAAGAGACAAAATCCGGTTTATATCGGTTAGGAGGGCGCGAGATGGTGAGGCAAAGGCCTATTTCCAAAAAATCCAAAGTAAAGGCAGCCATGAAGACCTTTAAGTCGACCAAATCCATGGACCAGCATCTTGATCGTTCTGACTTAGGCGAATTGTTTATCACAAGTGGCGTGGTCAAAGAGCCCCAGATTCGAAAGGTCAATCTTGATCTACCAGAATGGCTTCTCAACGAACTCGACAAAGAAGCCGCCCGCGCCGGAGTCTCCCGGCAGCCTTTGATTAAAATATGGCTGATCCAAAAGCTGGAAGAAGAACGCAGAAAACGGTCGGCTTAAATCTAAGAGACATGTCTGCTCTGAAACCATTACTCCGACGTTGGAGTGGGGTGGTTTTGATGTTTTGGCGGGGAGACGGGCTTAAGACATTTGATTGGCCTTGATAAACGTCCGTTCACTTTGTATATACAATGTAGTGATATGCTCCCATGGTTTACCAGTGGGATGAGCTCAAAAATTTGTGCAATTACCGAAAACACGGCGTGTGGTTTGAGGAGACAAAAAAAGGAAAGAGACGACTATGAAAAAGGACTATAATCTCAAAAAGCTCACCAAAAGACCTGGCAAGGTCAAAGTTGATGCTAGTGCAGTGAAAGTACCGATTAGTCTTCGTCTTGACGCGGGCGTTCTTGCGGCTCTTAAGACCGAAGCAGACAAGAAGGGTTTACCTTATCAGACCTTGGTCTGTAGCGTTTTGCATCAGTTTGTGAATGGTGAGCTCATTGAGCTGAGCACGGTTGAGCTTCTTAAGAAGCTGCGCGTTTCGTAAATCCTAATATTAGTCGCTGCCCCAAAACCAGAACTGCCGACGTCGCAGTTTGTCACAGTTGTCGCAAGTGATCACGTCTCCCCTTTAGGCCCCACCGTGATGGTGCGAGTGCCTTCTTCCCACGTGACGTCTTTTAACGTGTAGGCTGAGCAGATGTATTGTTTGCACCAGGCAAACGGTAAATAACCATAACCCCGCGCGCCCCACTTGCTGCTCCAGCTGTTGCGGAAGATGAAATATCCTCCGCCGGCAAACTGCCCGTCAATTTTATAGCCAAGGACTGTGACGGCGTGAGCTCCGGTGGCAGCTTCAGGTTTTCCAGTGAGATTTACGGGGATGAGTCCGTCGTTTGGGTGATCTTTTGAAGGACGGTTTTGGAAGCTTTCTGTGACTTCAAGGCCAAGCATGATGGGTTTATTAGTGGCTAGGATTTTTAAAGCATCGGTGGCCGTGGTGAGGGAAAATCCTTCTGGTTGACCTCGAAGCACTGCTCCACGGGTGGTGGTTTGCTTTTTGGGACGTTTGCTTTCGTAGGGCCAGACGTCTAGTGGAGCAATCCATTTGCCTGGCAGTGTCTTAAAAGCATCGAACAAAGACGGCTCTTGGTAGTAGGACCAAATGTGTCTTTCGGAAAGTTGCACGGCGCGTGACTGTTTCACGGCAATGGAAACTTCCATGGCCGCCGCGATGGCAAAAGCCGTGCAGTTGCCTTCCTCTCCTTGACTGCGAACGGGACCTGCAAAGGGCCTTAAGTCCACAGACTTAGGAATGGGAAGTTTTGCGTATTCACTATCTTTTACAGGTAAGTCTAGGCGAGGAGAGTCTTTGAAGAATTCTTTTATGTCATCAATGTGAGGAGTCGTCAGTCTAATGGCTGTCCGTGTAACGATAGCTTGGGTGGCCTCGTTTGAAAAACTGCGGTAGGCGCGAGCGGCAAGGGGGCCGGCGTCTTCGGTAAGTTCAGAGGTGAGTTTTTGAATGACACGGACCAGACCACCAAAGGCTAAGGCATCGTCTGAGGGAGGCGTGAGTATAACGACTGGCAGTAGGACCAGACATCCGAGGGCAGTCAGTCGGTGGGTTTTTTTATGGCAGCTCATGTGGTTAGGTCCTCCCCTTGTGCTGAGCTGCCTTGTCGGTAGGGGCTATGTCAGGCGGGGACGTGGAGGAGGATGCATTAAATCGCACGCGGACGCTCTAAGGATCATTTAACGTGTGGGGGTCCCTTTGGTGTTATCTTTTTGACAAGTACGTATTAAATACGTACTAATGACATGGCGGGTCTTCGGTGAAAATTATTCTGTCCAACGTCGCCGGAAAGCAATTAGATCGTTGCCGACATGAAATCATCGAGATTTTAGAGGTCAATAAACATGAGTACTAAACGAAAAGCTAAC
>CAYOEM010000001.1:312515-320288 GCA_964402975.1 uncultured Polynucleobacter sp. | reverse complement strand
GAAATCATCGAGATTTTAGAGGTCAATAAACATGAGTACTAAACGAAAAGCTAACTCGCTGGGCGAATTTCTTCGCCTACACCGACTAGGGGAAGAACTGTCTCAGGTAGAGTTCGCCAAGTTTCTGGGCATATCAAAGCAGCGTTTGTGCGACATTGAGCACGACCGCTTTGCGGTCAGTATTAAATTGGCAAAAGAATTTGCAAAAAAACTAGACCTGCCTGCCGAATGGCTGGTGAAGCTAGCCCTACAAGACCAGATAAACAAAGAAAAACTAAGTTTGAAAGTCAGCTGAACGCTGAGTCCTAACTTTGTCGCGATCACGCTTGCAACGAGGTTTGTCCGCCTGAGCGGATTTCTGTAGCGCGTCAGCGGACTCCGCTCATGCAAGATTTCTAGCTGCCGAATCATCTGAGACAACCCGAGGTGAACTATGCTCAAAATTCAGATGATTGGGATCTTGCTAGTTGCGGGGCTTTTGTCTTGTCAAAAGGGCCCCTCTAGCGGCGGCAGTGGCGGTCCTAAAAAAGAAACTAACGACAAAGATAACGGCAGTAGGTCGGGCAGCACCGATGACGACAACGAAATTGCCATCGTCAATCTGACGGATGACTTGGGAGCGTGTAATAATTCTAGACGCGGTAAGAGCTACTACGTCTTGGCAGAGAAGAAGTTTCGCTACTGCGCAGACAGCGACCAGTGGGATGTGATTGATCTGAAGGGATCAGACGGCGGTAGCGGCGCCGCTGGTAAGAATAGCCTTGTTCTGACCACCTCTGAGACGGTCGGTACCAACTGCGCAGCTGGTGGACAGAAAATCCAAAGTGGTCTTGATCAAAACAGCAACGGACAACTTGACGTGAGCGAAGTCACAGCCACAAGTTTTGCTTGTAACGGCTCAGCAGGTAGTGTTGGGGTAACAGGAAAGCCATCTCTTGTGGCCGTCACGTCTGAGGCCTCAGGCGCTAACTGCGCAAGTGGTGGCAATAAGGTCAGATCAGGCCTTGACGCCAATAGTAACGGCACTCTTGAAGACGGCGAAGTGCAGTCTACGAGTTTTGTCTGTCACGGTTCTGCAGGCGCGCAGGGCGTGGCTGGAGCGGCGGGGGCTGCAGGTAGTAATGGAACAAACGGTAAGAATTCTTTGATTAAGTTGTCATCTGAAACAGCAGGAGCAAATTGTCCATTTGGTGGCAAAAAGTTGGACGTTGGACCTGACACCGATAGTAGCGGTGTACTTGATGCCGGCGAAGTTTCTCAGACATCTTATGTGTGTGATGGAGCGAGTCTTAAGCTTAAAAAGTCAGATGGTAGTGTCGTAGGACAGGTGATTTCCATTTTTACGCAAAGTCGGCTAGATTGGGGCATGTACGCGACCAACCGGCAATATACGACGTTGACCTACTTGGTGAAGAGTACGGCCAATAATGCTTATGCAGCTTATATTGGTCCGCGATCGAGCCTCGTCGTTTCCACATGGAGTGGCACTCAGTACGTACCATCATTAGACAGCACAGTATCGCCCGGCATACTCAAACTTTTAGATGTTTATTTTTGGCCAAGCTCCAATTACGCGAACTATGACCAGCTACACTATACGTCTAGTGATTGTTCTGGTCAGGCATACATAGTCCGTGCATCAACATATCAACCAGATGGAGAAGTGACGTTGTTTGGAACTCTTCCTACATTTAGCCTTAAGTACAATGCTTCAAACTTGATCGTCATGAATAAGTCCGCAGATACTTGGACAAATCGTTCTTTTAACTCATTCGGTACACCAACAAGCTGTGCGACCGTGTCGACCAGTCAAAGCTCATCCCCCGTGCAGCTCGTAGCCGCCAGTGCATCCGAGTGGCCGTTGAGTATTGCAGCTGGTTGGACAATTGCGCCGTAAAATTTATGACGATGGAACAATTTTGGCGAACGTTAATATGACCGCCATGAAATCATGATTCCGACGACTGAGTGTTGAGTGGGAAAGACAAATTCACTGCCTGACTAGTTATAAGTGGCTTCTGTTCTTTCACACTTGTAGCATTTGTAATGCTGATGAGTCTGGCCAAAACCCGCAAGATATTGGCTTAGATCTTTTAGGCGACGTACTCAACTCAAATTCAAGAATTGACAGATATTACAGTATGTGTAATAGTGTAATAGCTTCTCGTAGGGAGCATTGATTAATTAGGTCTTTTGGTAACCGTGTTGCCCTTGATATTTAGGAGCAGGGTCATTCAAAAAGTCTTCCGAGGCATTTGTGGATAAGGGCCAAGGCACTGCTAACGATCATGCACGCTACCAGTCGGCTGGAGGATCTTAAGCTTCGTGGGCAGCCGCCTCATATTCGCCTTCATAAGCTTCATGGCCGGCGAGCTGATCAATGGAGCCTCTCGATAGTAAATGACTCACCGTGGCGGATAACGTTTGTATTTAATTCTGGTGAGTTTTGGAATGTGCGGATTGAAGACTATCATTAAAGGGACTAGACGATGCCCGTAAAAAATCCAAAACCCATGCACCCCGGTCAAGTTCTGGCCGAGGTTTATATGAAGGAGCTGGATCTTAACCAGTCTACACTGGCCGCTAAAATCGGCTGTGCCCACCGCAAGATTAACGAGATCGTTAACGGTAAGCGCGGAATTTCGGCGGATTTTGCCATCGATCTAGAACGCACCCTCGGTACGAGTGCTGAGATGTGGATGAACATGCAAGCAAGCTATGACCTTTGGGTCGCCCGCCAAAAAAGAAAAAAAGCCGCCTAGGCAATTGATGCAGGTATGTCCGCCCCAAGGCCCAAACTGCCGACGTTGTTGTGGGGCTAGGGAGAGTTATCGTTGAGAGGAGCAATTCTAAAGTCGTTGGCGGTTCAAAGGTAATCTCTGTAGGCTCCCTTGACGTGTATCTGGCGTGGGTGGAAGGTTATATCTTGCAGATTGCAGTTATAATGGTGTACAATGTACACCAAGTCTTTCCGCCTGACGTTTAGCGAGGGCCACGCGTTACGGTAGGGCGGAGGGAATGAAGTGCGGTTTTCTTGGGATCCTCGCAAAAACGAGGAGTTGATATCAGAGGGGCGGCCTAGTTTTGACGACGTATTGGAGGCGCTTGCGCTTGGATACATGCTTCTTGAGGGTGAAAATCCCGTGCACGCAGGTCAGCGCATTTTTGTTGTGCGAATCAATGCTTACCCTCACGTGGTACCTTACGAAATCAGACTCGATGTGATCTGGCTCATTACCGTGTTTCCTGCGAGAAAATATCAAAGGTAGCTTTATGAAGAAAAAGACTGCTAACGCGAAGAAAATAAAACTGTCTAGCTACGAACAGGCGATTGAAGATCAGCTCGACTATAAAGCTTTAAAAAAACCATCAAAGGCTTTTCGCCAAAAAATTCGCTCAAGCGCTCGGACGACCATCAAAGAAAATAAAGAGGCTCGCGCCAACATCCGCATGAATGAAACGGACCTCGCGGCTTTGCGTGAACTCGCAGAGAACTCTGGGATGCCTTACCAGACACTTCTTAATCACATCATTCACCTCTACGTGACAGGTCAACTCATCCATGCCGGTGAGGTCAAAAAGCTTGTAAAAGCTGGGGCTTTTGATAGGTAGGTTTGCTGTTAATCGCTAGTCTCGAAGCTATCGCTCTTGGCCAAAGGCTTGGCGTAATAGCCTGACACTATTCTATTAATCTCATAGCTTAGACCCTGTGTCCCCGTATGTCGTGGGCTCTGGCGATAAGGCTTTCGTGAGTTCTGAGAGAGTGACGTTTCCAGACGAAAGGCGGGGGGAGAGGTATGCGGGTTTTTTTGCCAACGGTTTTTATATGTGTGGCTTTTATCGCTGCTGAAACTGTTCCTGTCAGACAGGTTGTGTTTGCGGCTACGGCAGTGGGATCAGCTGGTCGTGGCACGTCAGTGACGCATCAATCAGAGCTTTTTGGGACGTGGAGTCTCAATCGTGTGTCCTTAGAAGATCCAAAAAATGGAAATGTGTCTTTTTCTGGCCGCGCCCATATGCGATTTAGAGCCGATGGTGTTGTGATGGCGGAGTTTTCAAAGTATTCGCTCTCGTTTGGTAATCATACCGTTTACGGCGAGTGCACAGGCTATGAGAGTGGGTTATTTTCCGTGGCAATCGGCGCAGTCAGTCGCTCGGTCAGTCGCACCGAGACGATTATCGTTGGCCTCAAGGGTCATTGCTACGGCGTAAAAATTTCACCAGCAGTCAAAATATCCCAAGATCAAACGCTTAAGGCTGTCATCCGCGGTTCAACTCTTGCGATCACCGGTGACGTCACAGTCATACAAAAAGGCGTCAGCAAAAGCATCACCATCCTAAGCACATTCACCAGAAAGACGAAAGACACCTGGGACGGGTCCGGCGTCGATCCGGCCCTGGTAGGACGTTACCGGTTGTCAGGCATGTATACTGATTCCAGCTGCAAAAGTGCTGACATGAATGAGCTGAAAGGAGAGCTCCCCACAAGTGGATCTTGGACGTTTCAGGCGACTGGTAGGTCATACATCTCCAAGCAAGAAGCTTTTAGGATCGGACCATCTGAGGCCTGCACAGGCACAGCCAAAGGCCAAGTGACTGGAGATCGTCTAAGTCTAAAGTGGACCAAAGATCGTTCTAGCAATACGTGCGTGGAAGAAGCGTCATCTGATGATGATCTAATTCAAGTTAAAAGAGACATTATGGGACTTCCTAGCCGTGACTATGTGATGATCATGTCGGCAAAGTTTCCGAATAAAGACTGTGATGACGGTTACTCCTACCGAACGCTCATAAGCGTTTTCGCGCGGAAGTAAGTGCTCGTAACTGAGGGAGGTGGCTTATGCTTGAGATGCTAAATGATCCTGTGTTCTGGATACTGCTAGCACTTTGGCCTGCATCGGCAATGGTGCACTTGATGCTCCTGGTCTTTTGGGTCAAGCCATTTTAGTTCTGAGGGGCGCAGGCAGGATTTACGATCCGTCTGAAAATCAGACTATCGGTTGCAGAAGACTAGAGCTTCTTTTTGGAAAGAGCCGCCACACCCTTCCAGTCAATCAGATTCTGGTCTGGTTTCTCCGCACAGTAGCGTGAATAGAGAGCAATACCCAGCGGGTCATTAAGATTCACGACGTCTACTCCGCTGTCACGGAGATATCCCTCGTTGTTATCTGCGTGCGGTGTGTTGCCAATGATCACTCGTGCTACGCCACGTTCCACTAGAAGAGTCGCGCAGACTTTACAAGGAGTCAGTGTGGTAAATACTGTGGTGCGGCTGAAATCAATGGATCCAGCATCACGCATGGCTGAGGTTTCGCCGTGATTGTAGGGGTGATTTTCTTGAATGAGGGTGTTGTGGCCCTTGCCAAGGATCACCCGAGACGAGTTATCCATGACGACAGCACCGATGGGGCAGCCACCTTCATCGTAGCTTTTTTGTGCAAGGATTACTGCAATCCTCATCATGTCGGCATCAGGTAGTCTTGGCCAAAAGTCGGGTGAGGAGAGTTTTGAGAAGCTTTTAGTAGGAAGCCATGCAAGGACAGACAGTGTGCGCTCATCAATGGCTGAATTACGATCAAAAAAAACATCAGGCATTACAAAATCTCCGCAGTCACGTCACAGGTTATTGACATTTCTCTGAGGCGGGAAGTTTAGCATGGAACGCTTGGATTTTTGTGGAGATTTTGAGGTTATTTTAACACTCAATTCAGCTATAAAGGTCGGTATTTATTGATAAATATCAGAACTCGCCAACCACCCTTAAGTCTATCTTCGGTCATGCCGAACGCACCTTAGTCCGTGCACCGGAGACTTTATATGCTTTTTAGAACGTCTTTAATCATATCGCTGATTCTGGTCTCGCTACTTAGTTGTGGGCAGCAGGAATTTGCGGGCTCATCGGGGCAGCTATCAAAGACTGGAATTAAGGGAGGCGGTGGAAAATCAGGTGGAGGCTCCGACACTGACTCGGATCTTGGCAAAGGGCAAAAGGCCTTTCAACTGCAGGATAACCGCGGTGAGGTCGATGTACTTTGGTTGATTGATACCTCTGGATCAATGAAAGACGATACCGAAATTGTGCGAAGTAATTTTGATCGCTTCCTTACAAATATTGCTGAGAAGTCTCATGCCCGTCTTACACTGGTGGCAAATACGACTGCCATTAGCCTAACGGCGCAAGCTACTGCCGCCGGCCACCGGCAAGTCAATAATACTGTAAATAGCACGGATGCTCTCGTGATCGCCCAGAGGCTTCTTAATAACGGGACGATTGCGCTGCGTAACGGAGCGAAACTGGTCATGGTCGTCGTTACGGACGATAACGCCGTGACCGTCACAGATCAGAATTTTATTTCAGGCTTGAATGCCACGATCCAGGCAATCAAGCCGACACTCTTCGCGTTTCGTGGTGATAGAGATCAGCCGCCTTGTGATATAACCAGGAAGGGCGTTGCCTATGACAATCTTGCGAGGGTTACAGGTGGTGATGTTTTTGATATTTGTGCGCGAGATTGGACGCCCAACTTCAATAAACTAGCAGAATCTGTCGCGATGATTGCGGGCACGTCTTTTAAAATCGACGATCCAGCTTTTGATGTGGTCACACAGGTAACACTAGATGGTGTTGTGCTTGATCCTGGGGACGTGAGGGTATCGGGTTCCACGGTGCAGCTTGTTTCAAAAGTCGTTAAGCCCACATCAAAGGACGTCGTGATTCGCTATAAAACTAAGTCCACTAGTACGCAGGGCCTAAACCCTTGAGAGTCTTTCGGCAGATCTTTCTAGACCGCTATATACTTTGAGATAAAGTCTGTTTTTTAGCAGACGACCAATTGAAAAATGCACGCTTTCAGCTCGCGGACGGCGGACTATGTTGCCGTCTAGCCGGACATGCCTCAAGCACCCCATTTAAGCGCCGATTAACACTCTAGATATGAAACGATTAGCCTCCAAAATGTTGCTGGCAGGACTGCTGCCTGTGTCGCTCGCCCATGCAGCCGACTTTCCAAGTCAGTCTGGATTTTTTCGGGTAGGTGGCGGCAGCACGACGTTTTCTTCGTCTGGATCCGGTAACAAGGTGCTTCCCGAGCTCGGTCGATACTCGTCGCTAAACCTAGAGCGTTGGTCTGCAGAGTTCTTTGACGAACAAGGCGAAAGAACAAGACGCATCATCGCTGGCCGCACAGACGTGAAGGCGGGCTATCGGATCTTTGCAGGACCCACTATTGATCTTGGTGCGGGTGGTAAAGTAACTAAGATCGATTCAAAAGTTTACTACTCAAAGCCAGAGACATTCTTAAAAGTAGATCTGCTGCAATCAGATCTACTTGATTTTAAGATCCAATCAAAAGTGATCTTTCCTATGAAAGAGTCCCTCCTTGATCCAACATATCTTTCGGAAGGAGGACGCCTTGAAGCCGACATGGCAAAAGCAGTCGATAAAATCATCATCTCCACGGCTGAGGCTAAGGCAAAATTTCAGTTGCTTGCTCTCAATCTGTTCGCCGCCGGTGATGGTAGCACCATCAAGTATTCAAAAAGCCACCACTACGAAAGCGTCGAAGGCCGTCCTGATTTAGACGACACAACGTATCGTTATTCGAATAAATGGACTTTGGGGGCTGGAATTTCTCTTGGCTCCGTATCACTTGAGGCCATCGGTGCCTACGAGACCAGGTTCATCCCTGAGCACTATTTCAATAGCCGCAATAAAAAATGGGAGTGGATCTACTACTGGGAACGGGTCAGCTATTCGACCATCAAAGCAAGTAT
>CAYOEM010000001.1:272061-312415 GCA_964402975.1 uncultured Polynucleobacter sp. | reverse complement strand
AGCTCGTCTGGTGGATCAGGCGGCAGTAGCCAGACTGATAGCATTCCGCCCACACTCAGTTTCCTCTCGATTTCACCTGATTATTCTGGAAGTGACCTAAACCCGGTCATCAAGGGCGCAACGAGTGAGGCTGCGACTGTAACGCTATATTTTGATTCGGCTTGTGCGGCTCCAAAATCAGCGGCACAGTCTAGCAGTATATTCGCTTCAACCGGAATTCAATTAACGGGGACGGTTACAGCTAATGGACAGACAGAAGTGTTTGCCCGCGCGGTCGATGCGTCCGGCAATGCATCGGTCTGTAAATCGCTTGTGATTTATACTCAATCGTCCGGTATACCAATGGTTACGTCTGTTAGCTCCACAGCGGCAAACGGAAGTTATCCGGCAGGTTCTACCATCCCCATTACCATTACGTTTTCAGAGATTGTCACCGTAAATGGCACGCCGCAATTAACTCTTGCCACTGGTGGTGGCAATCTTAACAAGGTGATTAATTACAGCAGCGGCTCTGGAACAACAACGCTCACATTCAATTACACGGTGGGGCTAGGGGAAAGCTCAACTGATCTTGATTACGCAGCAACAACTGCTCTGTCACTTAACGGCGGCACAATCCGTGACGCGGACGGAAATGCTGCAAATCTGACGTTGCCGCCTGTGGGTGGATATTCCAGTATAGCTGGCCAAAAAGATATTGTGATTCTGACGACACCGCCAACATTGACATATATTTCAAGCGCGCCGTACAGCCCCGGAAGCAGCCGAACGCCCGCCATCACATTGCTTTCTTCAGAGACGGCAACTGTCACCCTATATTCTGATTCGGGATGTTCATCAACGATTAGCGCACCAGTGGGTTTCACAAAAAACACGCCTGCTGCCATTTCCACTTACTCGCTACCAGTAAACGCGGCGACATCTATCTATGGTCGAGCCGTTGACGTGGTAGCAAATATCTCTATGTGTACGGCGCTTGTGACTTACACGCACGATAATGTCGGCCCAGTGGTGAGTTCTTTTGTTAGAGATGCTGGTCAGCCAGGAATGACAAATAGCTTGCCGATCAACTTTGTGGTCACATTTAATGAGGCCATCAATCCCGCTACATTTACGGCAAGTGATATAGCTAATAATGGAACAGCCGTTGCGGTGAACTGGTTGGTGACACAAGTGAGCAGTAATGTATTTACAGTAACTGCAACTACTGCAGGAGCCGGCACCATTATCCCGCGTCTAGCAGCCGGATCAGTGACAGACGTGGCCGGCAATAGTAATGTTGCTGCAACGAACGCATCGCAGTCGGTGAGTTATTCTGAGGCTCCATTCACTGTGACTGTCAACCAAGCCGTAGGCCAAGCTGACCCGACTAATTCGTTACCGGTCAATTTTACCGTGGTGTTTTCTAGTGCTGTCGGTTATTCCACTCTCACGCACGCTGATATCATCCAAAATGGCACCGCATCTGGTATCACCTGGAGTTTAAGTACGCTAGATAATATCACTTGGAACCTTGGCGCTACGTCGGTTGTAACTCCGGGCACGATTATGCCATCTTTAGCAGCTAACACCGTGATGGACGCGTTCGGTAACCAGAATGCAACGTCGGTGTCGACAGACAACTTTGTAGTCTATGATACTACGGCTCCCATGCTGTCGTTTTCAGGCATTATCCCATCAAGCCCAAGTTCTTCACTAACGCCGACTTTGTATGGCACAACATCTAAACCCTCAACAGTAATCCTTTACTACGACTCAAGTTGTTCGACTCCAAGGTCTTCTTCAGTGTCTAACATTGTTTTTGCTTCGCCAGGAATGACCGTGACATCAAATGTGGCGGCGAATACTACGACGACCATTTACGGGCGAGCTGTCGATACAGCTGGCAATCAGTCGCCGTGCACAAATTTAGTAACGTATACTCACGACGCTATTTCGCCCACGGTATTAAACGTCAACTCAAGTCTTGCGAGTGGGGCTTACAAGTCTGGGCAGGTAGTCCCAATCCATATCACATTTTCAGAAGTCGTTACTGTCACTGGTACCCCACAGATCACGCTCGAAACTGGTAACCAAGACGCGGTCGTTAACTATACAAGTGGCTCCGGTACAAATACCCTGACATTTAATTATTCAGTGTGGGACGGCGATAACAGTCCAGATCTTGATTACCGTTCTACCACATCGCTAGCCCTCAATGGTGGAACTATTCGAGATAGTGCCGGGAATAACGCAACATTAACACTGCCAGCAGTAGGCGGGCCGCTCAGCCTATCAGGCAACAAATCGATCGTTATTGACACAACGACTCCGTCAATAACATTTACGAGTATTTCACCGGCATCCCCTGGGACTAGCCAAACTCCTCAGGTGACCGTAAGTGTTAGCGAGGCGTTAACGTCGCTTCGTCTTTATTCGGATTCGCTTTGTCTTTTATCAATTTCAGCAAATGCATCGGCAGCTTCAGGGTCAAATACCGTCACGACAACAACACTAGCGGCTAATGCGACAACTGCGATCTATGCACGTGCGAATGATCTGGCGGGCAATACGTCGTCTTGCATATATATGACGGCCTACACTCACGCGAACTAGCCCCGACACGAAATGTCCGCTCTCAAACCCCTACTCCGACGTCGGAGTGGGTTGGTTTTCTACTAACCTTTAATCCTAATGATTCAAATGCTTAGGAGTCCCCATGTCCCCGGATGTCACGGCGGTGTGCGATAAGGCAGCCGTTGGGGCATAAAACCCATGGGGGACAAGGCTTATGGCGGTTTGTGACTTTAGACTAAGGCATAATTTGGCGGCCGTGCTTAGGGCTCGGGCGATGACGGCGGCCGAGTTGTCTCGAAAAACAGGCGTGGCAAAACAGGTGTTAAGTGACTGGATGGCCGGCGTGCAGCCTAGAAAACTTGAGCAGCTTTACGTGGTGTCAAAGACCTTGGGTGTATCTATGGAGCAGCTTTGTTTCGGTGAATCCGATGCAGATTTCGTACCTAACGTAAAGTCGTCCAGTGCCAGTATTGGTCAGGCGGGTGATAGTTCAGAGCTTCACGAGTTGCGAGGTCGATACGAGATTTACGTGCGGCGTTTGTGAAGAACGCGCGAATCTCTCACAACGCCCAAGAGGTATACTGTCCGGAACAACGGATTTTAATTGGTCTAGCCCGGACTTCGGTTATCAAAATCACCGTTTAAGCGCAGTCTTTTGCAGTTGTTGCTTTTTTTGTGAATACTCCGTGTTTCAACCTCGCTAAAGGAGCTTTTCCTTTGTCCTTGGATGTAACGTTTCGGCTTAGACAAAATCTTGGAACCTTACTCAAGGAGCGAGGCCTCACGGCCTCCCAGTTATCCCGCAAAACAGGCGTGGCCAAACAGGTTTTGAGTGACTGGATGTCAGGTGTCCAGCCTCGAAAGCTTGAACAGCTTTATTTGGTCGCAAAAACACTTGGTGTGTCGATGGATGAACTTTGTTTTGGTGATCCCGATAAGAGTGCAACAAATGATCCTGCAGCCCAGCGGGTGGGGACCGTAGTTTTGCCCAGCGCCGGTGCAGGTCCCGAGGAGATCAAGGGCCGATTTGAGGTTTACCTTAGGCGAATCAGTGACGACTGACGTTTGAAATTTATCTGGTGAGGCGCCGAATCACGAAGCTTAGAGTCGCTAGAGCCATGAATGTCGCCATCATAAAGTAGCGACGTGAGCTTTGATATTTCCCACGACTCCTCTGGGTTAGACCTGCCCAAGTGAGTAGGGCTGTTCCATAACAGAATAAAACTATAAAAAACCAACCTAAGTAAGCCGGCATTATCTTGGTCCTCCGGTTGATTCTCCTGCCAACTGAAACTGGGCATAGAATCGGTAAATAAACCAGATGGCAACCGCATTGAGTAGATGCCATACGGCGTGGCCGGTGAGAATGTGGTTGTTGGGATCACAGACGATGCCGTGGATGTCTAGATTCCATAAAATGAAGGCCAAGACAAATGCGCCAATAAAGTATTTTGCATATTTGAATTCGACCGGGTCTTCCCTAAGATCCATGAGAACCTCTAGGTGCAGGGCCAGAGCCACTTGAATGGCAAACAATGCAATTCCAATTGATGGAAAGCTTAGCAATATGGCAAACGCTAAGGCGGTCATGCCGAGGAATAGTCCGATGAGTTTGCTTACGCTTTGATTTTCCGAGTAACGAGCGAAGTTAAAGCTCAGCATCAGTCCACTGATCATGAACATGCCGAGTAGGTCCCACGCCTCAAATATAAAACTAGCCGAAGCGTGAAACATAAATGACCCTATACCAAGAATCCAGGCGCTATGTCCAAGGAGTTTTAAAAGTGGTCGATCCTTGTTGGTTCGTACAATCATAATACCTACAATAGCAAAGGGAAGGTTGGACCAGGTATTAGACGGCTGGGCGATCCACGAGCAAAGATTCTGCTCACAAAACATGGCAGTTGCCGGCGAGAAGCTCGACCAGGGACAATCGCCGTGCGGCATCCATGTGTTTAGGTGTGTGGACATTTAATTCCTTCTTAGCATTGATCGCACCTAGGGGGAATCTTTCAATATTATCGCTTAGATGGATGATAAAATCCAGAGGGGCGCCGATTCAGTGGGACGCCCAAACTCCATGGATCCGCAGAGTTGTTACTGAGTTATATGAACTCGAACCTTATTAATGTCACCCAGTGTTTCCCCGGAAATTTGGGTGATTCTAATGTCGATAAACTCCACGTACTTATCCTTGCAAGCCGGAATACTCATCTTCGTTTTTTCACCGGCTTTAGCCACTGGTTTGACCTCTTGGTAGTCACCCTTGTTGCTTGCATTTTCATAGCAGCGAGCTTCAAGTTTTAGGTTCGTCCAATCTGCAGTTGTATTGGGTGCATTGGTCCATTCAAAGAAGGCTTCTTTGGTTTTTTCTGCGCGGTCATCGTTTTGCCGCTGACGTTTAACATAGTCAGGCATCTCTCTCACTTTGAATGATTGTTCGACCTGCCTCGTGTATAGAGTGGCACCTGTGAAGTCGACATACATGTAGGCGTCGCCGTCGATATCGGTTAACAACGTGGCGTCAAAACCTTTCGTTATATCAGCCGTGTCTTTGAGGCCCAATAAGTATACGCCAGCTGGATGGCCTCGAGTCACTCCTACAAGTCGTCCATCTTTAAGGGCGCTAATTGGACCGATAAATGCAGCCTCAGGTCCCTGTTGAAACTGAAAGTCCTGGGCGCTGCAATTGTCGTCTGTAGTTAAACATTTGCGTTTAATGATACCAATCTTGTTATTCGTTCGTGAAACCCAAACGGTATCAGATGCTTTTTGATAAGACATCGTGTAGGTGCCATTTTTTTCTGTTCCCGTGATAGTGGCGTTGTGATCGGAGTTGTAGATGTTTCCGTCCGGATCGCCTGCAACAGCATAGGACGCTGTCGACGCGGCGACGCTTTTTGCAAATGAGCTTAGAATCGCATTCTTTTGTACAAACTTCGCGTTTGGCGTTTTCGCGTCTAAGTCCACGGTGCTGTAGTCATTTAAGTCAACTGCGCCTCCAAAGCTAGTGGAGGGGTTGCCTGGCACTGCAAACAGCTTGGGCCCGCTGTGAGCCCATTGAGAGTAGAAAATTTTGCGCTTCTGATCAATGTGACAGCTATAACCCCATCCAAGCTGGTCGTTGGCGAAATTAACGTTGTTAACTTTGCGTGGTTCCGGAAGTGTATCCCACAGAGGTTTGTAGGGTTTAGTCGATGAAAGCTCGATCTCATAAAATCGCCCTGCTCCCAGGGCCACAATCATATAACGTTTATCGTTTTTTAAGTAGGAGGCTAAGCAAATACGGTTAGATGAATTATATACATTTCTTTGGGGATCCAAGTTCTTCGTGTTCGCCAATGGTATTAACCCTTCTGGGGTAGTTTCCGGGTCGATAAAATAGACCATTGGAAAACGTCCAACTAAAAGACCGCCTTCTGTGACGTAGGTCCTAAATCCCAGGTTAAAGTTTCCGTCGATACCTGACCACTTCTTGCGCTGTACAATCGCATTACCCTCAACGCTAAGCCAGTGAGCAATTCCTGTTGTTACATAGTAATTACCGGTCGAATCTGCACCGCTAGCGTGTTTAATTGCCGTAGAATATAATTTAATGGTTTTCGTGGCTTCGTTTATCGACTCGATTGTCGCTACGCCTGGGCACTGAACGCCGCCGGTGTTCGTATCGATGTCCGCGCAGCTTTCCGTCAACCCCGGACCGCTGACTTGCATTCCGGGCCTTAATCCAGAAACGTCATTTACAGTGATCGAGACCGCGTTATGTGTGGTTGTTAAACCCGGCCAGCGCTTAACCTCGTTATCTCTCGTGACAATCCAAATGTTGTGTCGATTTGTAATCTCAACGGGCCGTTCGGCAGCTGATGCGTACTTCTGTACTCGCTTTTTCATCTTGCTTGCACCTGAAAACTTACCCGCGCTGCAACTACTTGCGACGAGCCCGACGGCCAAAAGCCCAAGGAGAAGATTCATTACATGGGTAGTTTTAAATTTGAGCGACATCAGCTAACTCCCTCTTAGAATTCGTGAATCACGACCCTGGCGCTGTCATAGTCAAAACTACTTCGCGACCAACTGGTGAATGTTCGGCCGTCAACGTTGACCTCTGTGGCGTTTTGCAGTGCGTCTGCCAAAAAGTTATCACAAATGATAACCGCGCCTCTGTATTGTTTTAAAATATCTGCTAAATCGTTTAATCGCTGCCCGCAGCCATCTGACGCATTTCTCGCTTGAATCTCGGCTATACTTCGGCCAACCAGGGTCATTTTATCGGGCTTACCTGGATTTCCGTGGGCGGCTACGATCTGGGATATATTTGGCCTGCCAGATGACGCGTCTAAACTTATTGATTCAGAGTCTAGAGATGACGCCGTTCCGCCAGATTTTCTGATAAACGTGTATACAGGCAAAATAGATTTTTGCTGATAGGCGGCAGAACCATAATCGATCAATGGCGGAGTGATTGTTTGTCCGACGGCGATGCGCCCTTTAGGCCGCTGAAGACCCATGTTATAGTCTGAGCAGCTGCCAAGAACGCATAGCAAAAGACCAGTTACAAAGAGCCTTTTCGTTCCCACGATATTATCCCCCAATTTCAATCTCTCTCGGCAAGGTCGATGTCCCACTTTAGGCCGGGAAGCTGGTGGTGGTGGGGTAAATCTAAAGGCTAGGGATGTTTAGCCAACTAGTCGAATATATTGATTTAAATGGGGGTTGTTAATCGCGTAGATAGAGGGTCCCCTATGTGCGAAGGCGCTTAATGGCGTCGGGAGGCCTAGGAACGGGGGTTTAAAACCCTCTCATAGCCAATTTGAAGGTCTTCATGGGCGCAGATAAACTGTCTAAGCGTAATTACTGTCCTAGGAGATTATAAGAATGTCGCATCGGCAAATCATTTTGTTTTTTTGGATTTTATTGGTTGGATTTAATGCTGGATCGGCATCGGCTTGTCTCTATTTTGACAAGTCGATCGCTTTGCATTCGTTCAACGAAGCTGATCGTGAGGCGCTTTTGTTTCATGACGGAGACGCCGCAAATCTAATTCTTAAAACCGGATTTAGCGGCACGCTTCCCAAAAAACTGGCTTGGGTGTTCCCTGTGGCAAGTAAGCCATTGGCCTATAAAGTCACGTCTCCTGAAATATTTAAAGACCTCGCAAATATCATGCAATCGTCCATGCCTAGGTCCAAGGGTTCACCAAGCGACAAAGTTTTGTTGGGAGCACCGACGCCTGGCATAAAAGTGCATGAAACAGAGCGGATTGGAAACTATGAGATAGTACCGATTGAAATTTTATCGGAATCAAGTGGAAATGAACTCAACAGCTGGCTAAAAAATCAGGCCTTTATCGAAAGCCCCAAAGAGATCCAGTCTCCGTATCTTAAGAAGGGCGCATTTTTCCTTGCGATTAGAGCCAGCCTTAAAGGCTCAGATTCTGAGTTACAGCCACTTTGGATCCGCTATCAATCAAAGTCACTAAGTTTTCCCCTAAGATTTACACACGAATATCGCAGCTTTAATTCCAAGGTCTATTTTCTGACTCCAAAGGATACCAAAATCAACCTCCCTTCAGGTGATGGATGGTATATTGGCGATCAAACTGCAGAGAAAGCAAGGGTCCAGCAAGTCAATCGATACTATGAGTGGATGACCAAAGACTCCAAGGGAAAATTCATCGTTAAGTACTCGGAATACGATACGTTTTCTACATTCTTAAATCGTTTGACTGAGTTTAATGATGTTCGGGCGGTGAAGGACTTTTTCGCCAGAAAAGATCTTAAGCTCACTATGATCAGTATTAAGCAAATCAACTCGCCCTCTAATGTGTCCGCCTTCAAGACGAAAAAGCTTAAGAGTGATCCTGCCGTGACTATATGAGGATTATTTATTTAAAGGCGCTAAGACAGTGCCTGATCGGGATGATGACTCATCTTTGATATTGATGTAACATTAGAGCTGCAAAAAATTTTGTTAGAATCAGGAGTCATGGGATGCCAATCTTCAGTCGTTCGGTTCAAACGCTAGCTTGTCTAATTATTCTCGCACTGCCCTCGATTGCAAGAGCACAAGGTCCGTTCTCCGGAAAGCAAGAAGTGGCGCCTGATGTGACGATTGAGCTACTGGTGTCGGAGACGTCTAATGCGGCCAGTGCGGCCGAAAAAATCATAAAAAGTTCCAAGGGAAAAATTGAAAAGCGCTCTATTAATCGTGACCAGTATGAGAACGAGTCAGCGGTTTTTACGGCGTCAATACCCATGGATGCGATTGAGGATGCCATGGAGAAACTTCGTCGGATCGGCAACGTTCGTAGCGAAAATTCGGACTTTGATTCATCCCTGACAACTGTGCGTGTTAAGATCATGATTTCCGACAGGCGCATGGAGTCCTACGAAGATAGCAGGAGTCAGGGCCGCCTTTTTGCTGGAGTCGCAGCTGCTAACTTAAACTTAAATTTAAGTAATGATAAAGCACGGGCTATGAACGGAGCTGGTATTACTCTCAGTCCCAGGGGCCAGTGGGCGCAGCTGACAATCATTATGTTAAAAGATGCTAAGAAGGAAAGTAGCAAAAGTGCTGGTTCTGTTACGAGTAACACTGAGGTGAAGGAGCCAAGCTCGGCGGGTTCGTCCTTATTCCTTATTGGTCATAACTTTTATTCATCAATCTTTGGCGGCGGATACAGAAGCTATTTGAACCCATATGCGGGCCTTACCTACGGATATTCTCGACTCTTCAATCGATCACTTTTTGCAATTGGCGGCACCATCGGCCTAGAGCTCGTCAAGCTTAAGTGGTTTACGTGGAGTGTCTCTGGCAACCTGATGGGGCTTTACAGCGGCAAAGACGGCGGGACGACTAACATGTACGCAACACATCTATTTATTCCGTTTTAATTGATTTGCTCACAATGTCTCGACTGCCCCATACCTAGGAAGAGGTCCAATGATTTTATTTAAACGTTTCAGTTGGACGATTATTTATCCAGTCCTTCTGAGTGTTGCCGTATTGGGCTGTGTCACAAATAAAGCCGATAAGAATCAGGTCGCTGTAGTAAGAGATCTGATCTACGCAGAGCGCACAGGCGTTCAGTTGAGGGCTGACTGGCATCCCGCAAATATGGAGGGTCAGAAACCAGGATCAAAAATGCCTGCGTGTATCGTCATCCATGGAGGTGGTTGGTATAAGGGCGACAAGAAGGACATGGAGTCGATTTCAGTTCGCCTCGCAGACTATGGAATCGGCGCCTTAAACATCAAGTATCGATTAGCGCCTGAATATCGATTCCCTGCGCCCGTCATTGATACGAAAGATGCTATTCGCTGGATCAAAGGTAATGCGCAGCGTCTTGGAGTTGATCCCGAGCGAGTTTGTTTAATGGGCTACTCCGCTGGCGCGCATCTTGCTTTGATGGCTGGCTTTACGCAGCCATCAGATGGTCTTGATGATACGACTCCGCCTGGTGCGAAAATTTCACGATTCCCCGCAGGCGGCGTTTTAACTGAATTCCCCAAGGATCTTCGCGTTAAAGCCATTGCTGCAGGTGGCTCGCCCGTGGATCTAACCGAGGGTGGCTACAACAAATATTACGAGAAGTTTTTTGGAAAGCCTCCCACTGAGATACCGCAAACCTACAAGGCAGCCTCCCCCATCACGTATGTACGAAAAGGCCTACCGCCCGTGTTTCTGTATCACGGCAAAAATGACTGGATCGTCGAAGTCGAACAATCAAGGCGACTCGTAGATAAACTTCGTGGCGTGGGTGTCGATGTCGAATACCTTGAAGTCACGTTTGGTCACGTGGCGACTTTCTTGTTTGATGACAAGGAAGTTGGAGCTGCTATCAATTTTCTTAAATCGAGGCTTTAAGGCTTCTAGCCTAAAGATGAATATCACTCGTAAAATCTTTTGGTCCAAGCCCAGTAATACATAGCTTTTGCGGTTTGAAAACTTCAGACGCAATGGTTCGAAGTTGCTCGGCACTAACGGAATTGACCTGTTCAGCTAACACCGATAATTGATACTCGGTTTGTGACAAAAGACCCCATGCACCGCGCCAGGCTAGAGCTGTGGGTTCAGATGTCGTTAGTTGCAGGTCGGTGATCGCCCGCAGCTTGTGCCGTTCAAGTTCATCGAGGGGAACAAGATCTTTTGTGAGGTTGGTTAGAACTGATAAAACCTCAGAGAAGAATGGCTGGAGGTTTTCCTCTGTAACGCTGGCGGTAATATTGAATAAACCGAACCCAAAATATTGATGGAGATTGGCACTGATGTCGTACACAAGGCCCAGCTCTTCTCTGATTCGTTTTGTTAGTCGACTGCTGAAGCCATCTGCCAGGATTCTAGTCAGTAATTCGTAGGTCGGAGTTTTGCTGCTTCCAGTGCCGTCGCAGAGGTAGCTGAGCTGTACTTGAAATTCATTGTCACTGTTTTCAACCCAGAAAATCTGTGGGCCCTTGTATTCCGTATCAAGTTTGGGCCGGTTCGTTGGAGTGTTTGATTTAGTCCATCCGCCGAAGTTTCTTTCGATAAGTTTTTTAATGTGGTCCGTATGACCGCCAACCACACATAAAACGGAGTTTTGAGGTATGTAATGCTTTTTGAGCCAGTTCTTAACGTGCTCGATCTTGATCGAATTCAACGATTCCATGGTCCCAATAATTGGTTGGGCCATGGATGTTGCGGGCCAAATGCGGTTAGCGATGTGAAAATCAGGATCTGTGCTAACGCCTTGCTCGTTTAGTTCACCTTCAAGCTCTCTTTGAACAATACGGCGCTCGGTTTCAAGGTCGTTGAGCGTTGGTTTCAAAATAAAATCAGCAAAAAGAGCCATGGACTCTTCCACGTGCCCAGACGGTCCATTGTAGAAAAACTCCGTGTACTCATGTCCCGTGGCGGCGTTCCATTCGCCGCCCAGGCTTTCAAACGCCACACTGAGTTCAGAAAAAGACGGGTGTTTGGAGGAGCCTCGAAACATCATGTGCTCGAGTAGGTGACTGACCCCTGCAATGTTGGCAGGTTCGTCGCGACTACCTGTTCCAACTAGAAGCGTCACTTGGTAGCGAGGGTCCGTGTCTGGAAGAGGGATGTGCAGACAGCGCAGTCCGTTGCCTAGCTCCCAGCGTTGCCACCGAGCATCGAACATTTTTAGATGTTGAAGTGAGTCGCTCACGACGTGATTTTTAATCAACGCAGATCGCTCCCTATAGTGTCAGTTGAAGCGCATCAGTAGACGTTGCGCTAGCGTTTCCAAATCCGTTCGACTTTTGCTCTCTGGGAACATTCGCAGAGCAAACAGTGCTTTGTCCGTCCATTTTGAGGCTTCTTCTAAAGTTTTCCCAACGGTGTCGTACTTGTTTACGAGATCAAGCACTTTGAGCATGGACTCCCTTGAGATCTCTTCACTGTGGATAAGATTCTCGACGAACGCCAGTTCAGCGGCCGTGGCGTGCTGTTTTAAAAGGATAATGGGCAGCGTCACTTTGCCCTCGGGTAAGTCAGCAAGTGTTCTTTTGCCAAAGATCTGATCACTTCCGGCGTAGTCTAGAGCATCGTCTAATAGCTGAAATGCGAAACCAACACACCGACCAAACTCCTTCAGAGCATTCTCGGCTTGCGTGCCAGAGCCTGCGAGCAAAGCGGGTGCTTTACAAACGGCCTCAAGCAAGACGGCCGTCTTATTTTCAATGATGTCGTAGTATGCTGATTCAGGCATCGAAGGATTATAAAGATGTTCAAGCTGCAAGAGCTCGCCATCACTCATAAGACGAATCGCCCGAGCAAACAAACGAACGATTTCGAGGCTTCCCGTCTCGGCCATGAGCTCGCTGGCCCGAGAGTAAATCAAATCACCGACCAGAACAGCGGACTCATCACCCCAGATTTTATTAGGGGTCGGCTTGCCGCGACGAAGGCTGCTGTTATCAATGACGTCATCGTGCAGAAGACTTGCCGTGTGCACGTACTCACATACGGCAGCCATGGGGATGAGGTGTTCGCCTGAATAGCCAACAAGTTTACACGCAAAAAAATACAACCCTGGACGCACTCTCTTACCGCCAGCGCCAAGGATGTGATCGATGATGTGACGGCCTGATATGGTTTTGGCCTGAAGAAGAGTCGTCAAATGGGGTGTGAGCATGGACAACTCAGCCGCCACCGGCTGCATGGCTGAATCAATCAGCTGCTTTTGATCAACAGTCGTGTCGGTCATGGTCGCCGCGACGTGTTGTTTGGATTGTGGACTTGTGACTGTCGCCTGCGTCAAGTTCGTAAGGTCTCCCGAAAAAGGCTAGGGCCGATGTATCGTGCCGGGTTATAACTCGAATTGGCAATTTTAGGGAATCACTAATTCATCCGCCCCCTTACAAGTGATTAAAAAAGTTGCGATTAGAGCCTTATTCTGGTAGAAGCAGCCCCTTGCAAAGGCATACCCGAGGGAGGTTTTTAAACCATGGCAGACCGTTTATCAGAAGACGCCCTCATTCGCTCCCTTGACAGTGGCTGGCGCTCACTGGTCTGGACAGATCCTTTTTCCAGTAAAAACAGCTCGTTAGTTCAACCAGTCGACTTGAACTCTATCCTTCACTCTGAAGACCCAGAGGCCTTGGCCCAGGCTGTTCCTAGACGGGATATGTACCTGGCTCTTGTAGCGGCAGACCCCGAAGAGGCTCTGGAAGTCCTGCCCCTGCTCTCTGATGAGCAGTTTGTCAGTATTATCGATAACGAAGCTTGGAAGGACGGTCACCTCGTAGTCCACCAAGCGATTCGCTGGCTTGATCTTTATAAGCACCTAGGCGCTGAGCAATTATATAAACGCTTCAGACAACTTGATGAGGAGTATCAGGTCGCTCTTCTCAATCCCTACATTGAAATGGTCGACGAAGATACTTTTGAGAAACTGCCTCAAAACGAGCAGGATACGTTCTCGGCTTTGCCGTGCAACACCTTGTGGTGGAAGGTCAAAGGCGGTGATGACAAGATCCAAGAATTTGTAACCTCTTTAGTTACGGCATCGATGTCTGAGGACGCCGCCTACGTTTACTCGCTGCTCGGCATGGCGTCGATGCTCCCTCCTAATGAGCAAGAAGCTCTACTGAAGCAGTTCCGTGATGCCCGCCTTGAGGAGGATGGTTTTGTTTCGTTAGAAGAAAGTCTCGATCTTTTTGCTCCATTTGGAGCCGGAAAAGATCTTCTTAATAAGTGGTCGTCGTCGAAAAAAGTCGAGTCTGCAGCTTTGGTAAGAGCTGACTCTCGTAGCGTGCTTTTTATTGATTCTGTTTTGCGCAAGGCTGCGAGCTCAGGCGTTGCCGATTCTGTGGTTGTGGAAAATGTCCAAAAAGGTTTTGCATACCTTGCAAATGCAGTCTCGGCGGCGTGCCAAGTTGAGCCCGATGATGTTTCTGGTCTTAAAAGCCTTCTACAACAGGTTAAGTGTATGTCCTCATTTGGTCTGGAAGTCTTATCCAAGGGTAACGACGACAAGGCTATTGAGATTTTGTTTACGGAGTTTCCGAAAGTTGTATTCAGATTTGCGCTATCTCTATTTGACGGGATAAGGCTTGAGGCTATATCGAGCCTCAAGGCAAAGGATGAAAAGCTGGCAAGTAAAATTGAGCTATACTGGCGATCTGGTAAATTTGGCGCAGCCCTATGGCTTATCGACAAAAATCTGTCAGGTAAGCTCGACCCTGAATCAGTCGAAGTTTTAAAGGGTTTATTCAACCGCTTTCCTATGGTGAAAGATGAAGTTATGACTGATGAAAAAGTATGGCGCGTTCGTTTTAGGCCAGTAGCCACTGTGAGTGACTACGAGGCGCTAGTAAGCCATGTGAGGCGTATCTTTTCGGTTAGCGAACAAGAGGCTCTGCAATGAAAACAAGTCAGAAAAATCAAGAGCAAGCTCTCGCTGAGAAGAACCAGGATTTGGCCGTTTTACTCGAAAAAAAGTACGGCCAATGGCTTGGCCAGCGTTTCTTTGAGGTGTCATCGAGTGCTCAATCGTCGGTCGTTCATGTGAAAATTACGATCCGTAATGCTGATAAATCATTCTTTTACCCGATTGAAGGCCGAATCAACTTTGAAGACCAGGACTTGGGAGAGCAAGAGGCTCGTGACTTTATCTTGGACTATATCGATGCCTACATTGAAGAGTTTCTCACCGGTGGTGAAGAAACCTATCTGCCCATTGATTGGGCGAACTATGATTGCGAGGGGCTAGAGCTTCAGTTGCGTGGACAGATTTTAAATGTAAAGCTTGAAGAGCTTGCAGATCAGCTGATTGGCGGATCTGGTCAGATTCATTAAGTTGCGCATTAAACGGTCTACCGTATCTACGAGAAGAGCTCACCTGCATGTACACGCAAATAACGAAACGAGTTGAAGTCATGGCTGGCGGGTTTCGCGCCGATGTCCTCGCTGGTTTCGTAGTTTTTTTAGTTGCTCTGCCACTTTGTATGGGTATCGCCCTGGCTTCTGGAGTGCCGGTGGTTGCCGGGCTTATCAGTGGCGTGGTGGCCGGAGTTGTTGTTTCCTGGTTTTCTGGAAGTGAGCTCAGTGTTAGCGGACCAGCAGCCGGTCTGACAGTCACCGTGGCTGCGGGTATTGCGACGATGGGCTCATTTGAAGCTTTTCTTGCCGTCACTATTTTGAGTGGTATTTTTCAGATTCTATTTTGCGTTCTCCGTAGTGGAACTCTGGCGTCTTTTTTTCCGAATAGCGTCATTAAAGGTATGCTGGCTGCGATTGGTCTCACCATCATTTTTAAACAAATCCCCCATGCATTGGGCTGGGACTCTGACTATGAAGGTGACGAGAGTTTCTTTCAAACGTTTGATCACAGTAATACGTTTTATGCCATCGCGGAAGCACTCGAGCACATAGCGGAAGGTGCAATTATTATTAGTGCTCTGGGATTTTTTATAAACTGGCTTTGGGGTCGAGATCAGATCAAGAACTCAAAGTTCTTAAAGTTTCTACCGCCGTCTTTGATGGTGGTCTTGGTCGGGATTTTAGTGAATATGATGCTGGCTAAATGGCTACCCCAATATGCTCTGATGCCTGGCTCAAATCATATGGTTACTGTGCCCAATTTACGCAACGTCGCGGAGCTCAAGTCGGCCATGGCCACGCCTGATTTTGCAGCAATAAAAGAATTTAAAACATGGTCATTGGCTTTTGTAGTGGCACTTATTGGTAGCGTGGAGACGCTTCTTTCGATTGAGGCCGTTGACCGCATGGATCCCGATCGTCGCACATCTGATGGTAATCGTGAGCTTCTGGCTCAAGGTGTTGGAAATATAATATCTGGGTTTCTCGGTGGGCTGGTTATGACGTCTGTCATTGTCCGCAGCTCAGCAAATATTTATGCTGGTGCTAAGTCTAGGCTTTCGAGTTTTTTTCACGGGCTTTTTATGCTGGTTTTTGTGCTGTTATTCACCAGCGTATTGAACCAGATACCCTTGTCGGCACTTGCGGTTGTCTTGATCACGGTCGGTTATAAGCTGATTAGTCCGAGGCTTATTAAGACAGTGTGGAGACATGGACTAGAACAGTTCATTCCTTTTGTCGTAACACTGGTCGCGGTGGTTCTTAGTGATCTTTTGACGGGCGTTGGCATCGGTCTTGTCGTGGGGCTAGCTATTGTTTACCGCATGAATAATTTTTCAGTCATAACCGTTGTTAATGATGGTGATCAGTATTTGATAAGATTCCGCAAAGACGTTGCGTTTACGCATAAGCCTAGACTAAAGAAAATTCTGGCTGATCTTCCCAACGGCTGTTCGGTGATTATCGACGGCGCCGGAGCTCAATTTATTGATTTCGACATTCTCGAGCAGATCAAGGACTTTGTTGATTTTGCAGAAGCTCGGGATATCAAAGCTAGCTGGAAAAATCTTAGATCTAAACGTTTAAAGTTTGGTGGTAATAATGGAGAGTTACAAAGCCCTTCTTTTGGCTAATAAGGCCTGGGTGCAAGAGCGACTACAGATCGATAGTGACTACTTTAGCGAGTTGTCCAAGGATCAAAAGCCCGAGTTTTTGTGGATTGGATGTTCAGACTCTAGGGTGCCTGCGGAAGAGATCACGGGTACTAAGCCCGGAGATATTTTCACGCATCGTAATATCGCAAATCTTGTTGTGCACTCGGATGCTAATCTGCAAAGTGTTTTGCATTACGCCGTTGAAATTCTAAAGGTCAAACATATCATTGTCTGCGGTCACTATGGCTGTGGTGGTATACGAGCGGCCATGACTCGTCAGCGTTTTGGGGTGATGGATCAGTGGCTAAGGAATATTAAAGACGTCTATCACAACTACCGAGACGAAATTCAAAGTGCAGGTGAGCACGATGCACAATTAAATAGACTCGTTGAGCTTAATGTAATGGAGCAGGTACGCAATATAACGAAGACTAGGGTCGTTCAGAAAGCGTGGCACCTTGAGCAGCGCCCAACGATTCACGGCTGGGTTTTTGGCATGAACGATGGGAGACTTTCCAATCTTTACAAGGTGGAACCCGGATCCCCAATCGAAGACATCTATTGCTACGACACAGAAACGCTATAATTGATTCTACTAAGAGGCGGCGTTAACTGGAAGACTGCCCATGATCGTGACCCCGGTATGGGCACTGACTTGATTTCGTCCATTCTGTTTTGAATGGTAGAGGGCTGCGTCTGCGCGGGCAATCGTTTCTTTAGATGATTCGATTCCCACCTGAAGCTGAGCCACCCCCAAAGACATGGTTACTGGGATAATCGTTCCGCCGAATTCGAATTTAGTATGTTCAATAGCCACTCTGGCTTTCTCAGCGGCAATCTTTGCGCCGGGAAGATCACTGGCCGGTAGTATGATGAGAAACTCCTCTCCACCGTAGCGACAAATGATATCTGTTTTACGGAAGCTCTTAGTAAGTATTTGAGCAACGGTTTTGATCACGTGGTCGCCTGCTGGATGTCCGTACTTGTCGTTTATTTTCTTGAAGTGATCGATATCACCCATGATGACGGAAAGGTTACGATGATCATTTCCGACTGGAAGATTGCTGATTCGTCCTTCCTCAACGCGCATGTACTCTTCAAAGTGTGCTCTGTTGAATAGGCCGGTAAGCTGATCCGTTATCGACTTTGACGCTTTATCTTTATATTTGCCTTGGAGTTGGGTTTCGGCTGTGACATCGCGAACTAGTATGAAAGCCCCGATGACGCGGTCATTCTCAATAAATGGGAAGTAGCCGATTGTTAAATAAAGTTCAGAACCCTGAATTGTAGCTCCGGCAATATCGTCGATTCTAGTTGGAGCGAGATTTTCCAGGATTGTGGCGGTTTTAAGGTCTTTGCCCGCAAGATTCAGGACAATGACGTCGTCAAAAGATGACGCTCTCAGTAAGTTTTTTGAAGATATTCCAGTGAGCAAAGCCGCGGCAGGATTGGCTTTGAGGATTTTCCCGGATGCATCGACCAAAAAGTAAGCGTCTAAGAGTGCTTTTGAGAAGTGTTCAAAGGGTTTAAACGCTAGCAAGGTTTTGTCCATCGATTCACTCATAGTTTCATTCCTCAAACTTTAGGGGTCATGTAGTGCGAATTTACTCAGCTTTCTACCCAAGCAAAGAACTCTTCCTCTATCTCATCCATTTCTGATGGCTTACCACATTTGCTACATGGAATCTGACCAGCCCCGGATGACGCAGAGGTTGGCAGGTTTTTGCCCTGAACAAAAAGTTGTTTTTGTGCATTTCCACAGGTAGGGCACGTGTATCCTGCATATACAGATTGGATCGTCGCTTTGCCCCGAAAGTTTGGAATCATGTTTATCTGACTGACAATATCTGGCGTGCATTCCTCAAAAACGATTTCACGTCCTTTTTCGAGTTCACGCATAAATGTGATCCATGCTCTGACCCCGCACGAATTAACTGAGGCGACTTCACGGAAATTAATGATGATGTTTTTCCCAAGCGCAGCTACCAATTTTGGCAAATGTACTTCCGCATCCTCATTGATCGGGCCGAAGATGGAAAGTTTCTCCCAGTCCCCATTTCTTGCGATCTGTGTCGTGATACTCATGGCAAACAAAAGCTCCCGCAGTCTCAATTAACGTCAATATTAGACTAATACGTGGAGTCTATCGGATGGTGCCAAGAGAGCTTAAATATTCGTATCAAAATGTGAAAAAACGGGCCCCAAAAGAGCCCGTTTTTTATCGACCTTTTTCAGGGTTTTTGGCGTTTTTCCCAAAACCTCGCCAGAAGAGTACTGATTAACCCTCGAGTAGATAAGGATAGCCTTTGGCGAATTTCGACAGTTTTTCCATGATCGGGGCTTTGAGATCGCCCCCTATGTGGCCTCTGTTTGCAGCTGCATCAATTTGTTTTTCGTATGCGGCTAGAATCTCGCCCATATCGTAGTTTCGACTGACCAGAAGCTCGTCGATTGGATCGCCTTGGGTTAATTTGGTTATCTCCCACTCGCCTTCTGCGTTTACATGAACTTCTACTTCGTGGATGGCGCCAAACAGGTTGTGCTCATTGGCTAAAGACTCTTGATAAGCTCCGACGAGGAAAAATCCAATGTAATATGGAGAATCTGTGGGTGGATGTAGCTCAAGTACTGTTTTTGTGTCAGCTCGGTCGATAAAGGTTGTTAAGCAACCATCGGAGTCACAAGTGATGTCGACAATTGTGGCCTTAAGGTTTGGCTTTTCGTCGTGTCGTGAAAGAGGCATGACGGGAAATAGCTGGTTAATCGACCAAGAATCAGGAATCGACTGAAAGATTGAGAAATTGGCTAGATACTTGGAAACCATTACTTTCTGAAGGTTTTCAAACTCCTCTTGAGGATGGCGTTCAAAACTGGAGAAGTATAAAGCTTTTCGGCAGATTCTGTGGAAGAGTTCCTCGGCTACAGCGCGATCTTTAAGCTGCAAGTAGCCTAGGTTAAAGAGTGTAAAAAGCTCTTCCTGATAAACAATCGAGTCGTGGTAATACTCGACATAGTTCTTGCGGTTCATGTTGTTGACAATATATCGAAGTTCGTTGAGGGCCTTGTGAGCACTTTGGTCGACATGCTCCAGATCGAGAATGTCGTCAGCTTCAACGTTAACATCGGCCCCTTGCACCTCGCGGATATTCGTGACAACGACGCTGTGATAAGCGGCGATCACGCGTCCGGATTCCGTAACGATGGTGGGATGGGGCACCCCTTCATTATCGCAGACTTCCATCAAGACGTAGACGGCATCGTTGGCGAATTCCTGCAGACTATAGTTAGCCGATGATTCGAAGCTCGTTTTGCTGCCGTCGTAGTCTACTCCGACGCCGCCACCAATGTTGAGATAGCGAGGTTTGAAGCCGATTTTTATGACCTTCGAGTAAACTCGAGCCGCTTCCTTTAGTGCACCCTTGAAACGCTTAATTTCGGTGATTTGGCTGCCAATGTGAAAGTGCAGCATGGCCAACTTGTCAGTCAGGTTCGCTTTTTCAAGCATCTGCAAAGCATGAATCACTTCGGTTGTGGTGAGTCCAAACTTTGACTGCTCTCCAGAGCTTTTTTCCCACTTCCCAGAGCCCTTTGAGTAAAGGCGCACACGAAGTCCGATTTCGGGGCAGTGTTTGTATTTGCTTGCTCTGTCGATGATCATCTGCAGTTCGTCGGGCCCTTCGACGACCATGACCACGTTTTTGCCGATCGATTTCGCCAAAAAGCCCATTTCAATAAACTCGGCGTCTTTGAAACCGTTGCAAACCATGAGGGCATTATCTTGGAGTTCGTAGCCAAGGGCTGCGATGAATTCCGTTTTGCTGCCGACCTCGAGGCCGTAATCAACTTTTCGACCAGCGTTTACGATGGCATCGATAAATTCCCGACGCTGGTTGACTTTGAAAGGAAATACTCCAACGTGACGACCTTTGTAGTTATTGTCGGAAATAGCGCTTTTAAAAGAACGGTGCATCCTATCCAGCTGCCCTTCGATGATCTGGGGGAATCGGATAATGAGGGGCGCCGTGAGTCCTCTCTTTTTGACTTCTTCGATCACGTCAGGTAGCGAGACGCTGATATGCTCTTCACCAGTAGGGTTGGCAACAACGTGGCCTTCGTCATTAATGCCGAAATATCCCGCGCCCCACCCGTCGATACCGTAAAGTTCTCGTGCTTCCTGAATCTGGCGAATATTCATCTGGCGGCGTATCCTTTAACTGAAAAAATAAAGTGGCCATAAGTTTTAAGTTTGAGTTTTACTCATATGGCAACTGGGCGAAATTTCAAGTGCAAATTACGAGCGGGCGAGATAATAAAATTCTGTCAAATGGGCGGAGATTGATTGCTGTAAGGCGGAGTGGTCGTGAAAATTTCCTCGGGCTGGAGCAAGGGCCTGAAAATACTGACACCAGAGGGCTTGGAGACGCGGCCGACCCGGGAGCGGGTTAGACAGTCAGCCATCAACATGCTGGCGCCGTGGATTGCAGAAGCAAAAGTTTTGGATCTTTTCGCGGGTAGCGGTGCCGTGGGGATCGAGCTCGCAAGCCGGGGGGCCGCCGGGGTTGTTTTTTCTGAGGTTGCGCGGTCTGCTTTGGACTGTCTTCGCACTAACACACTGGAAGCCAAGGCCAGGGCTTCCAAGCAGGGCGTGATCTTAAACCCGTGGCTCGTAGAGGCTAAAGATGCCCATGTTTTAATCAAGGATTGCCCGCCATCTAGTTTTGATCTCATCTGGGCGGACCCTCCCTACGAGTTAGTTGAACGATTTGTCAGAGACGTTGGGAGCTACCTAGCCAACGCGCTGCGTCCAGGCGGTGTTTTTGCCCTTGAGAGTCGCGCAGATGCGGGGGAGTGGCTTACCGATTGGGGGGATACTTTGTCGCTGGAGCTAAAGAAGCAGCGCGCTTACGGAACGACGCTCATATCTGTATGGCAGAAAAATTAATGATTTGAGAAACTGGCCAGCTCAGGCCAGGTTGCTTTTTGGGCTGTGGGCCGTGGCTTTTACAATCTCGAGACTCCGGGGGGAGCGCATGCCAACGCGAGCGTTATATGCTGGAAGCTTTGATCCCATAACATTTGGTCATGTTGACGTAATCAAGCGCTCTGCCGCCATTTTTGATCATGTGGTCGTTGCTGTTGGGCACAATCCTGACAAGCCTGGGCTTTTTTCAATTGATGAGCGATTAAGGATGATCCGTGAATCCTGCAAGGGTATCAAAAACTTCTCGGTTCAGTCTTATACGGGACTGACTGCGGAGTTTGCTCGACGTCAGAAGTGTGGCGTACTGGTCCGCGGGCTTCGCGACTCTCGAGATTTTTGTAGTGAGATGCAAATGGCTCATATGAACCATCGCCTGCAAGAATCCATTGAAACGATTTTTCTCCCAGGCCTTCAGCAGTTTTCCAACGTGAGTTCAAGTCTCATGAAAGAAGTCGTGAGCCTCGGTGGTGATATCTCTGGTCTCGTGCCGCCTGTTGTTGAGAAAGCCTTAAGAAAGAAAATGCGAGAATGACCGGTAAGCCGGCTGCTCTATTAATTCCAAAATGTGATGCTCGCCGATGTTTACAATTGGTGCGTCTATGTCTTGTAGTTTTTCTCTGCTCGTCGTCATCGGCTTTTTCTTCAGCCATCAAGTCGGTCGCCTTGGGTCCAATCGCTGCTGTTAGAGGCGATCTGGTGTCCCTCTCTGTGGATCCCGTTGATCAATCGTCAACCATAGAGTGGTGGGTTGCTGGCGAGATCGTCTGCCAAAAATCCCAATGTGACGTCGATACGAGTCGATTCACCCCTGGAGAATATTCATATTATGTGGTGGTGCGCAATAGTGAGGGGATTGAAATAGCTGAGGTCCGCGTGTCAGCTGAAACGGCGCCCCCTTTGTATAAACCTAAGACCGTAAACGCGGATAGAGTTGGTCCCAATAAAAAGTCGACGTTTGTTGCAAATGGGCAATGGCTAATAATTCCACGATTAGGTTTAGTGGGCGCGTCCCGAAAGTCCAGCTCCAACAAAACCGCCGCGATACATTTCGCTGAAAAGCCTGTGAATGGCCACAAATACCGAGTTGGGGTGGGGGCTTCAGCCATTCTTCGACGCGTGGGGCATCTTGAGGAGTGGATTCTGGCCGAGAACTCATTTTTCATGATTGATTACGACGGCGTTTCGCTACTGTCGGGGTCTGGTATCTGGAGAAAGCTTAAGCTAGCTGATCAGGCGGTCAGTAGGTCCAAAATTTACGGTGTCAACTTGGACGCCTCCGACGACCAAGTTATCATGGCCAGTCCAACTGAAAACGGCAAAGCAGCCGTGAGAGCTGAGATCAAAAACCTGCAAGGCCCGGGCGTGAAAGCAGTCTGTGCAGGAGATCGTGAGATTCTTGTGCCGTCCAAAGGCAAACTTCAACTTGAGAAAAGTATCGTTTGTAAAATTGGAAACTCCACACCAAAAGACGTCACCGAATCTCTAGTGTCGGAGGCTTTCCCAAGTTGGACAAATAAACGAGAGGACGTCCCAGCCGACCGTTGGCGCGCGGAAAACGAAAAACTGAGGCTCTTGGGGCCGATAGAAAAAAGCTTGGACGGATATGTGAATCAAGCTTTTGAACGAGGTATTTGCAGTGATGTGTTGGATCTCACTGGTCAGGGTGGATCAATCGAAGGCGACGTTTTGATGAAGAGGGCGCGCTGTCAGTTGATGTTTGGTTTGCGAGACGAGGCACTGCGGAATTTCAAGTCTCTTGAGTCAGCTGGGTTTGATCCGCCGCTGACGGCGTTGATGCTAGGGCGAATTTATAATCAAATGAATGACAGTAGAAAGTCTATTGATTGGTATAAAACGGCTTACGATCGGGGATACGCAGATCGCTCCGGGCTGTCTCGCGAGGCTGTGGACGTGGCCCGAGATGCTGGTTTGACAAGATCCCAACTGGCTTGGTTGGACTCCGTTGCGTTAAATGAGGATCAAACTGAGAAGTTACCCGAAGCCCAAAGAATGGCTGTTACTTTTAGAAAAACTCGTCCCAAGGGCGCAGAATTGAGTTTGGGCATCTTCATGGACACTCAGGCTGTCCCGGTCAACTCCAAGGAAATCGGGTCTATGCCAAACAATATGCGCGCCAGTAGAGGCGCCGTGGGAGCTTTAGAAGGCGCTTGGTGGCAAACCATGCAGTTAACTGAGCGTAATGGTCTTGTTGCTCGCGGGCAGCACGTCGTGCGGGCGCCTACCGGAGAAAAACAACCTCCATACACGATCAGTAAACATGATTTGAAGATTGGATTTATTTCCGAGGTGGGTCGTTCAGATGTTGGAGATCCAGGCGCTCGCTGGCTTTTGCAGCCATCGATTGTCATGGGTACCGGTACGTTAGGCTCATCGCGGGCGCGTGACCGCTACGGATGGGAGTTTGATATTTCATACGTCAGCCAAAGAACGTATTCACTGACGCTCATGTCAGATAAATATCTTGATCCAAATCCCAGTGATTTGAAAGACATTGATATTGATTTATATCGCTACACTGTCCCAGGGGATTTTAGTCACCTGGATTTTATATTGCGCGGTAAAATATTGGAATCTGGAGCAACTGTGTCTTGGTGGGTGGCTTTGGATTACGGCTCCGTCGATTACCGGGCGAATTCTCTGTCATTGCTTGATCATGACTTACTGAGAATTGAATTTGAATCCAGCCTTAGATTATCTCGTTCTCTGACAGCTCAGATTCGCCCACGCTACCAACAATTGACTTACAAGCAAGCGTCGGCAAGCTCCTCCCAATCCGGAGTTCAGGCAGACGTTAGTTGGCGTTTTATTCCACTTTGGTCCGGATCTGCAAGCGTCGCATACGAAATGAGGGATATTTCGAATGATGCTGTAGGTTCTTGGAATCGACTGATTTATGGAGTCTCGGTTTTGACAGATCTTTGATCGATGTTGAACCAAATAAGCATGAGTGATTCGGCTAACGTATCGACCTTTCGTTTAAAAAGAGGCCCTATGATCGGGATATCTCTTAGGCCAGACTGCGTTTGGCCGTTCGTCACAACGGATGATAGGTTTATCACAGCAGCAAGAACATCTTGATCTTTTGGCATCGTCAGCGTGGATTGAACGTCACTTAGGCCATAAGCACCCTGTCCTTTTGACGGTGTCCGTAAAGCTACGGAGAATGGAACTCGAAAATGACCGTTTTCTGTGGGCATGATCTTAAACTTAAGTTCGACGCCGTGACTTTTCCAAACGGTGGCAGTTCGCCCGTCGTCTGTTTTGACATCAATGCTATCTTCGCCACCACTGCGAAGAATTACATCGTGGCACGCGCCAGTTACGACCATGGGGTTTGCGACGATTTGTCTTTTATGATGATCTCTTTTTGGTGTGAACTCTAATTTGAGGTCAAAGTCCGTCTTCAAAATGTCCGTTGACAATTTGGCGTCGTGATTCCAGCCCAGCATTTCACTTTTGGCTCTATCTGCCAGCTCAATTGAGGCCCTAAATGTATATAAATATTCGTCGGCGTCATCTGCGCATTGATCGTCTTTTTTTTGAAGCATCGTCGTCGGCGCGATCTTTGAAAATTGCGAGCGAGATGACCTTGGCGTGATATTTATATGCCATAATTTGATTTGGCCAGATTTGGCTGTTCCTTGAATTTTCACAAATCCAGCTCTGGTGGCCGATAATATCCAGCGGTCACCCTGATCGTGTGTCAAAGAGACTATGCCTTTTCGAGATACCGAAATTTTGGAAAATCCGGCGAAATCAATGCCGCGTATATCGCCGGTGTGCATTGAAATCGTATCGGTATTTGCTAAAAGATTTTGGGTATAAATTGACATGGCAACTAGAATGGCAACGACAAAATTCATGGGTGCGGTCCATAAGTCACCAGGGGCAAATCTTGGCATATCGGCATGATTTCGGCTTTCTTCCGTGTTGTGATTTCGATGAGGCCAGTCTTGATTCCGTCCACAATTTTCACGGCTGAGTCCAAGCTGTCGATATCTCCCATCACTTGTATGTGGTTGCCGCGGCGTCTAACGAGCGTGCCCGAATATTCCCATTGGCATGCGTCATTTGAATTTTGACCGATCAAAACAAGGTTTTCGGCATTATCAAGATGCTCTCCTTTGGTGTTTTCATCAGGACTTTTAAGTGTAATCGTAAAGCCTGGTTTAAATTTCTGGTGATTTTGTCCCGGAGCGCTTGTCTCTTGGCACCACAAAGCAATCAAGAATCCACAGACGGCGCAGCCTGTGTGGCTTAAGACTTTTTTTGGAATATCTTCAATCTTCAATGAGGCCCACTCGCGACAACGTGACTCAAAATTTTTTGAAATATTTCTAGGGCGTCACCTTGACGTCCGCCGTCGTGGCTATATGTATTTGGAAAAAGGCAAGGTTCGCTTGATGCAGCAAAAACCACTGTGGAAGCTTTTTGACCCAGCAAGATGTGTGACGCAGGCTCCTCACAGTTGAATGAGTTATCTGCGGATGAAAGGTCGGAATAGACCACCAGGGTTCCTTTTATGTTGAGTATGGAAGATGCGGTCGAGGCTATTAACGTCATGCTTGTGAGAAGTAACAGTCCGAATTCCATGGCATTCCTATAAAAACCTGTACGAGAAATTGGGTGATTCGAGGCGATTGTCCGGCCCGCGCCTATAGGCAGTCACGACTGGACGCTGCGTTCTGCGGTCGATACAGGCAGAGCGTTCAATCTTATAAAAAATTCCATAATTATCGATTAGTGCATTTTGAATCTGTGTGACTGAGTCTGAGATCGCTTTAGTTGGACTTCCCGGAGACCTTTGTAGATTAGCGGCGATGATTTCAAAGTTTTGGATGGCTGCGATCGCTCGACCGCATGCGTGACGCTGATATTCTTTTTTGGCACGATTTGTGGTAGCGGTCGCAGTTTGGGACGCTAAGCGCATATTGAGTCCGTGAACTGATGTGATGCTTAAAAGGCCCATTGTAAATATTAAAATGTTGGATACCAATCGAGTCCCCCTAAATTTTAAATTTAGTTTGCGTGACTATAGGTAAAGCAGCAACCGAGTGTCGTCCAGCGACATCTGATCGGTGCTCGAGTCGTTTGTTATCTGTAATCCTTGCGTATTAGTCTGCGGCTAGAATGACGTCCTTGATGGCGTCTTCGCCAAAGCGCCCCTGGAGTTGGTCTTTAACTCCATTAAATAGTGTGATTTGAGAGGATGGACACCCTTTACATCCGCCTCCGAGGCGAACGTGGGCAATATCGTTCTCGAACAGCTCGAGGCGCGCATATCCCGAATGAAATGCTAAAGACTCTGATACGGGCCCCTCTAAAAACTTAGCGACGACGAGCGCGAGGCCTGTGAACTTTACGCTGGTGAGAGGAGCATCAAAAGTGCCGTCATCTTTGATGCCCAGTTCTTTTTTCATGGCTTCCTGGGCTTGGTCCATCGAATCAGCTTGGACACGGCGCCCTGATGGCACGTGATGTGCCTCCCATTTACCATTTGATGCCTTGGAGATCACGACGCTAAATAAATCCTTGATCACAGGATCTCTCTCCTCGATTACAGTATACGACCAGACATTGTCTTTTTACGTTGTTTCGTTGCAAAAAAATCACACTAAAAATATACTGGTATTCATGGTCGCGTAGCAACTAGTACTGCCGTCCAATCATCTTAATTGGAGTCGTGATATGCCGCAGAAATCCCCAGGGGAGCGCGAACTACAAGCCATTAGTGGCAAGCTTGAAGAGCTCATGCAAGTCGTCATGCAGCAGTTCGTGGGATTGAAAAGGGGGCTGGACGGCGCAGACTTCGCCCTTTTGAAATCAATAATCGCCGGTGATGAAAGAGTCGATGCGATCGAGATTGATCTTGACGATCTCTCGATGCTTTTTGTGGCGAATCGGGCCCCAATGGGTCCAAGCCTCCGGTTTATGTTTGGGGCTATTGATGTTGCTTCAGCGCTCGAAAGAATTGGCGATTGCATCGAGTATGTGGCGAGACATGCGATTGACACGAAGGATTTAAGAGTAGATTTTCCTGAAGGCTGGCATCTTCTCCAAGATATCACCACCAAAGCGTTCGCCGTCTATGAACGGGCGATGACATCGGTTAGCAACAGGGATCCACGCCTAGCCAAAACCGTCCCAAGCATGGATGACAGCGTTGACGCGCTTCAGGATCAGGCTTACAAGTTAGTTATTGAGAAGGTTCGCGCAGGAGCATTAGATGTCGAAATGGGGATTCATCTCATTCTGATGGTGAATAAACTAGAAAGCATCGCTGACATCGCTTGTCACGTAGCTCAAACCGTCGTTTATATTGTTGAGGACGAGAGAATTCGACACCGTAGTGATGTCAGTTTGTAGTCAGTTTTTTGTTCATTTGGCCCACAAGCTTTTCCATTTCAATTTTGTAAGCGCTAAGTGTCTTCCTCAGGTTGAGTGATAGCTTAGAGTCACCCGCGGCTAGTATCTGAGTGGCGAGAACTCCAGCGTTCCATCCATTGCCGATGGCAACAGTTGCCACTGGTACGCCCTTGGGCATCTGGACAATAGACCAAAGAGCATCTTCTCCCTGCATCGGGCCGACGGGGCAGGGCACACCAATGACGGGTATTGTGGTGCTGGCGGCAAGCATGCCTGGCAGGTGAGCCGCACCTCCAGCGCCCGCGATGATAACCCGTAGACCGCTTTTCTCGGCTGATGATGCGTAAGCTTCTACAGTCTTCGGCGTGCGGTGTGCCGAAATAATTTTTAATTCAAACGAAATTCCAAATTTGTTTAGAGCATCACACGCGTCTTGCATCCACTTGAGATCGGTATCGCTTCCCATCACGACCCCAACAAGGGGGTTTTTAAGATCTGCGGTTTTAGTTTTGGTTCTCTTCAATGTTTTCTCCGGAGCGTGAATTAAATTTCAGCGAACTCAGATCGTTGCTGATTCTGCCAGCGGCCATATGTATTCTGGACGGAGCTTAGGGCATCACCCTTATTTTGAAAGTCATGACAGACTGCCGTGATGTGCCCCAGTTTCCGACCAGGTGCAATGCCGCGCTTTCCGTACCAATGAACATGAGTGAACTCTCCGGGGGCCGGGGGAGTCGCGCACTCTTTTGATGTGATGTCGGGAACGCCTAGAATATTTTGCATAACAAAAAACGGCGCGGTATCCGTGATGCCCAAAGGTAAATTCAAAGCGGCGCGCCAATGATTTTCAAACTGCGACGCACACCCTGCATTTAGCGTGTAATGCCCACTATTATGGACCCTTGGAGCTATCTCATTGACGAGTATTCTACTATCGTGAGTTTCGAAAAATTCGACCGCCATAACGCCTATAAGGCCAAGGTGGCCGGCAATTTTGTGGCAAATGTCTTGCGCTTTTTTTTCGAGTTTTTCATCAACGCCTAGAGATGCTGCAGGTCCCATAACCCGGTCGCAGACTCCCTTTTTTTGTTCGCTGATAACTAAAGGCCACGATTTCGTTTCGCCTGATTTGGTCCGAACGATAACCATGGCTAACTCTCGTTTGAAGTCGACTTTTTCTTCAGCATATATAGTGATTTTTCGTTTTCTTGCGCCGATTAAAAATTCTTCGGCACTTTCTATATCACTTCGGCCCTCGCCATTGAGTATTAAAACACCTTTGCCATCATAGCCAAGCTTGGCAAATTTGATGACAAGAGGTTTTTTGCCGCTGTCGGTTAAACGGCTTATCCACTCAAGATCATCCGGCAGATCTCTTTCGTGTAGCTGAGGGCTTTGAATCTCCAGTCGTTTGAGCAGGCGTTTTTGCTCGAGCTTGTCCTGAAGTGTTCTTATGCATGAAATGGGTGGGATGATTTTTTCGGCAAGGCCAGTGGCTTCCAGGGCGTCACAATCTATGAACTCACTCTCAATCAGGGCGCCGTCCACCTGGCTTAAGATAGCGTGCAAGTCATCGCGACTGTCAAAGTGCCCTCTGACAATCAAGGGGCTCACTTGCCCGGCTGGACTCGAGGAATCGCCAGTGAGGATGACCGGACGGACCCCCAGAGGGTAGGCTGCCATCGCGAGCATTCGGGCCAGTTGGCCGTCACCCAGAATACCCCAGCGTTGCTGCTTTGTGATGTCAGGAGTCAACTGTTGATCCTCAGGTTTAAGGTCTAACCGCAGCCTTAGCAGTCCATGTCCCAAGTTTTAGGGAATTCAGACGTGCTTGTCCAGCGGTCTTGAGGTAACATGTGAATCTTATCCGAATTTTTACCTTAAGGACCATGCCCATGGCGTTGCCGCAAACTGTTGAAGCTTTGGTGAATGAGCGTACTGGCAAGTTTTTCGTCGTGTTGGAATGGGGTGGGTCAGACGAGGGCAAGGTTAAGGTCATCAATCCCAACGGTGATGTGCTAGACGTTCCAACAGTTATTTTCAAAGTGGATGATCCAAGAACCATCGATCAATCGAAGTTTACTGAGATATTCACGCCGTCACAGATATCTAAGATGGAGACATGGCAGACCGAGCAATATGCCGAGGCGGAACGGCAGAGACTCCAAAAAGCGGCACGCGCCAGCCAGTCGCCGTCTAGCAAGAATCCGAGCCCCAAGCCTCGCGCAGGATCAAGTCGCAGGGAGGGCCTGATTGACCGTAATCAGGTGTCATCAAATCGACGGCCGACCGTCCAATGGTCTTCAGAATCTTTAGTTTTCTACAGACACAAAATAGAAAATCTTAAGCCCAATGATGTTTTTGCAATTGTCATCGAGGGTCACGGAACGCTTCAGATGACCAAGGCCGAATTTCAGAGGACGTTTAACAATATCATCATGAGTTCTGAGTATAGAAGTCAGGGAATTTATCGGTACAGTGAGATGCCCGAGGAAGCGTGGCCGTTTATAAGGAAATGATCTGGGCCAATACATCTCTGACCTGCCATCGGACTGATGAAGTCACCGATCAAGGCCTCCGACTTGAGCCAGAGCTAGAGCTTGATCGAGGAATAGACTGGCCCGACATGGTGCCTCCACCCACCACTCCACCTATCAGGGCTGGGTCGCCGGCGGGCCTGAAATTTCCCAACAACTCCCTGTTCGGCACAAAGACCTGTCCCGCTCCGCCGGTGCGCGGAAGACCTGTTGAAGAGGTAAATTTAGGCATCCTCGCTACTCCACCTTCAACCATTGTTGTTGCCGGACCCGTATACACCATTTTTGTGACATAACCACCTGTACGTCCAGGAGGCAGAGCCAGCTTGTCGGCAGTATTCGCGACAGTTGTGCGGGTAAACCAGGATGAGACGGGTTCTGAGGCGCTATTTGAATAACGATATAATACGTCACCTGACTTTAGAGTCCCGGGCCGGGCTCCAGGCTCAAACGCGTCACTGATTTTATCGGCATATTTTACTGCAACCCCGGCTTTCTGTAACACAGCGGAGTTCGCCGCAGCATCAGCGCCGTAAGTCAATGCACCGTTACGATTTATGCGTGTCCCTCCCCCGACAACGGTGTTTCCATATCGAGGGAGTACTCCGACCACCGATGCAGTCGTACCAGCCAGAGCGCCAACGCCGCCAAAAAACTCTGAAGCCCTTTGCGTGCCATCTTTATAGGTCGAACCGTCAAAGCGCCGACCAACAGCCGTGGTTTCCGCAATTGCAGTTGCGCCGGTAGGGCGTAGCAACTCAACTGCCAATGTATTACGGAAGGCAGCATTGATGTTGCCCCCATTGCCATTTAATTGATCCTGAAATACTCGGTCTGTGCGTTGCGATACTGGATTCCACACCTCGTCTCTGTAGGTGTTTGATATTCCTGAAGCGGTTCCCCTAACTAATGCTGCGGGCGTTGAATATCCGCTGGAATACGCGGCGTCCACACCTTGTCGTACTCGTTCAGAGTAACGTGAGTAGGCCCTGGAAGCAGCTCCACCCGTTGAATCCCAAAGTGTGCCGAAAAAAGCCTTGGTTCCTGCCCAAACGGGTGAATCCAATTGCTGCTGCGTACGTCCTGACGGTCCAAGAGAGAATTCCGCTGGTTCATCTGAAAGAGCGAACGCTGCAGTTTTTGAGTCGTTGGAGTCATCCCCGCCTAATTTTTTGAGCAGAGCAGACATTCCGGAGTCGAATGTTTTATAGGTTCGCGGAAAAAGCTTTTGCATCACGAGGCGCGTGTTATCCATCTTGTTCAAATCAGTTAGAGGACTTTTCTTGGTGAGAATCCGGTCCAAGTCTTCTGGTCTTGTTGGTGACCAGTTATTACAGAAATATGAATCAAAGCTTTCAATGAATGCCATTTTCTCGAATTGAGTTCGCAGAGACGAACCATTTTGCAACATTTCGAGGTCAGCAAAAAGTTGCTCAGCTGTTAACTCAGGGTTAGATTTCGCTCGGCTCTTTATCGTCTCAATATCTTTCGCCGAAAAGAAGTACGTCAAACTGTTGAAGTCCAGCACAGGTGACTTAACAATATCTAAAACCAGACTTTTACTGGTGTTTGTCATCAGTTCGCGTATCAAAGCGCCAGCGTCAGGACGGGTGGTAGGAAGTAGGTCTACAACAAAAGATCCGAAGACCCGCATCGAATTATGATGAATGTCACGAATGTCAGGTGGAAAATTTACGTGCACAATTCGACCGTGCTCCGATGTAGCTGGGATTGACACCAAGCAACTAGAGATTTCGTTCAAATCCTTTGCGCGCTCAATGTTCGGGTTCACCGCTGAAGCGATCTCGGCGCATGTTGCAGGCGCATCATCGGAGATTACAATTTGGCCGTCGATCGCGGTGAACGCGGACTGTATTGGTTTTGGAATGTTGACGATAACATTGCTCATGAGATTCATGACAGGTAAATCGACGAAAGTTGCAGAGGAGCCGAGAATATTTATCTTGTTCAGTAGCGGGTACTCATCGCGATTGAAAGTCTTCGATGGGTCTGCCATGCACTTGTTGGGTCGATTGCTTGCGCCAGTGAAGTTATCCAGCGATTTTAGACTTGAGGATGAGGGGCCTGGCTTGCAAGATGAGAAGCCATAAATGCTGATAACTGCGAATATGGAAATAAGTCTCATGTATAAGCTCCTTTGGAAGAGAGGTATCGGCCATTTTGCATGGAACCTTGAATCCCAGTCGTGACTCGACTTAACATGCTGATTTTAAGAGATAAAATACCATCTCGCTTTGGCTGTAGGAAGGCATCTCAACACACCAAGATGAAGCTGGCTTTAGCTAGCAAAATGGTTGGCTATAATCTCGGGCCTAACGGCTTGGCCAATTTGGATTGGCTTTGATTTTAAACTGCATGGAGAAGGTTTTGTCGTAACTTTGGAACTCCTGGTTCATGTCTTTACACTGGTTAAAATTCCGCTTGTCCATTGCAATACAACGGGAGAAATCTCTCACAAGAATCTTTACGGCGGTATTTTCAGTTGTTGTGTCAGGTTTGCCAAAAACACGTAAGATTCCTTCAGTCCATCTGACTGAAGGAGACATCCACTTCGGCTTCTCTTTGATGGCAAAAATGACCCTATCCTGTTTTATGAGTGATTTAAATTTCATGCTCCAGTCGACCAACTCGTTGACGGTGCCTTCGAAAAACTGTTGACCTGCGGCGAGTCCAGATGCTGGCGTAAGGGAAAGGTCAACCTCGGGACATTCATTACTTTTACAAGTGGCATCAAAATATTTGTCTTTTGAGGATCTAACCGTCGGCTGCTTTGCAGAGCTCTCCGGCTTACTGCTAAGTGACGCCAAAAGTAGATATCGATATGCCGTAGCCTGCTGAGAGTCTCCGCAGCCATATAACAAAATCGCAATCATGAGCAGATAAAGTCTCACCAAAACCCCTTAGGGAGGGGGGATCGGCGAAATGCTTGCCGATTTTGAGTGCTGTGTCTAACTGGTTGTATTTTTTTAGTTTTTAGGGATCGATTGAATCATTAGTCAGAAGGCTAAGATGAGCTTGCAGCAGCGGGCATGAGTGCTGGCTTTACGAACAGTGCGAGAGTAGCCGCAGCGCATAGCACCATCGCAGCAGTATAAAAAGGAAGTCCCTGATTGATCTCAAACAAAAATCCGCTCAGGGCGGGCCCCACCACGCGACCAAGTGCGGACATGCTTTGGTTGAGACCTAAGATACCACCCTGCTGATCTTCTGGTGACGAGCGAGAGACCAGACTCGACTGGGATGGGTTGTACATACCAGTCCCGATGGCCAGCACCACTGCCAAAATAAGCATGTGGTCATAAACTCCAGTTTTGACGGTGAGAGGAATGGCCCCAATAGATAAAAGCATCAGCAGCAGGCCAGTTCTAAATAGTTTAGTTTCCCCGAAGCGTTTTGTCAGACGTCCGATAAGACCACCCTGAACAATGACCGCCGTAATACCAACGGCAACTAAAAACCAAGCCGTCAGCTTAGCGGCCTCGGCTATGTGTTGAGGAGTTTCACGTCCTACACTCGGAAGATAAGCCCTCTCCATGAGTAGTCCCACAATGACTTCAAACATGCTAAAAGCAAATGTACCGAGAAAGCTAATTTGTAAAATCACGCCGACGTTTGGTAGTGTGACCGCCCGGAAGAGAGCTCGTAGTGAAAACGTTCGCTTATGGTGGCCAGAATTTTCCGAGCTTTCTTTTCTGGTTTCGGGCAATAGCGCATATGCGACAAAGAAGTTCACGGCGGCAAGTGCTGCTGCAACTAGCGCAGGTGCTTGTGGGCTAAGCTGTCCCGCAAAGCCTCCAATCGCTGGTCCAAGGAGGAACCCTAAGCCGAAGGCCGCCCCAATAAGGCCCATTCCTTTGGCCCTGTTTTCTGGTGTCGTTACGTCCGCGATAATGGCCTGTGCTGTTCCAAGGTTGGCGTTACCAAATCCAGCCAGAATCCTCGCCGCAAATATCGTAAAAATCGTCGAGGAAAGACCGAAAATCAAGTGCCCTGCACAACTTGCAGCAACCGAGATGAGAATAACCGGCCTTCTGCCGATTCTATCTGACAAGCGCCCCCAAAACGGGGCAAATAAGAACTGCATAAGCGAGTATGACGCCGACAGAAGGGCGATCACCGCCGGGCCAGCACCAAGGCTTTGCACGTAGAAGCTATTGACCGGTATGACGATACCAAAACCAAGGAGGTCCAAAAATATCGTAAAAAAAGCGATAAGCATTGGACTAGTTTGGGTTTTTTGCTTCATGAAACGGCATTTTCCTGTGGAATATTTTGCACCGGTATGTCAAAAGCTATCACCTTCGGCAAAGGCTTGCAATTGTTGCGATAGATGGCAGGGCCATCCATCGAAGGCAACCAGAAACTGAGCTAAAAAATGAGCAACCTGATCACAGACAAAGAAATCGCCAAGCGAAGAACGTTTGCCATCATCTCCCACCCCGATGCCGGTAAAACGACGACCACGGAGAAGTTGCTGCTTTACGGCGGAGCCATTCAGATGGCCGGAACCGTGAAAGCAAAGCGAGGCAAGAAATTTGCCACCTCCGACTGGATGGAGCTTGAAAAGCAGCGCGGAATCTCCGTAACCAGCTCCGTTATGAATTTCGGATACGACGGCTGCGAGATCAACCTCATCGATACGCCTGGTCACCAGGACTTCTCGGAAGATACGTACCGAACACTTACGGCCGTGGACTCGGCCGTCATGCTGATCGACGCAGCAAACGGGGTCGAAAGCCAGACTAAAAAGCTTTTTGAAGTCTGCGCTATGCGAAAAACCCCCATCATCGCGTTCATCAATAAAATGGACCGCGAAGGCCGCGAGCCCTTTGACCTGATTGATGAGATTGAGAAAGTTTTAGGAATTCAGTGCTATGCGGCGACCTGGCCCATTGGAATGGGGCAAAATTTCAGAGGTGTCTACGACCGATTTAAAAAAACTCTTCTCGTGTTTGATAAGGGGGCTGACCGTGCAAGGCCTGTGGCCCTCAAAGGCATGGGAGTCGATGACCCTGAGCTAGAAAAAGAGATCGGATCAGAGCTTGCCAGCCAATTACGTGATGAAATCGAAATGCTCGAGGGTGCTGGTGAGGTCTTTGATCGAGAAAAGTATCTAAAGGGTGAGCTTTGCCCAGTCTACTTTGGCTCAGCTATGAATAATTTTGGCATTCAAACTCTTCTGGAAGCTCTCATTGAGATTGCGCCACAACCTCTGGCGAGGCCAACGAGGTCTAGGCCCGTGGAACCCAATGAGTCAAAGTTCTCTGGTTTTATTTTTAAGATTCAGGCCAACATGGACCCCTCGCACAGGGACCGAGTGGCTTTCATGCGCATCGTATCGGGTAAATTTGAGCGTGGTATGAAGGCTTGGCACGTTCGAATGAAGCGTGAATTCAGACTCGCAAGACCTACGCAGTTTATGGCGCAAGATAGATCCTTGGTTGAGCAGGCGTTTGCTGGTGACATCGTGGGTATCCATGATCCGGGGATTTTTAAGATTGGTGACACGCTGACGGAAGGTGAGTCGTTGATATACACAGGTATACCAGTGTTTTCTCCCGAGAATTTCGTTCGAGTTCAGTTGAAAGATCCACTTAAAAGTAAGCAGCTTAACAAAGCTCTCGACCAGCTTTCGGAAGAGGGTGCTGTTCAGGTGCTAAGGCCTCTCAATAGCAATGATCTATGGCTTGGCGTCGTTGGTGTTCTGCAGTTTGACGTCGTGAAGTACCGGGTTGAAAACGAATATGGGGTTCGCGTGGATTTCCAACAGCTTCCTTATTCTGTAGCTCGGTGGGTGCATTGTGACGACGAGAAGGTCTTAACACAGTTTACTCAGGAGCAGAGCCAGTCTCTTTGTCGTGACCAACGGGGCGATCTTGTCGTTTTGATGGAGCAAATTTGGCGTATGAAAGTGCTAAACGAGCGCTACCCCAAAGTGACTTATACGGCAACCAGTGAAAACCTTAGTGACTCTGAGATTGTGTCGTGAATCTTGATAGAAGTCCGGCCATTTTCGTTAGTCACGGGGCTCCCGTGGAGCTTATCAATAAAGGACCTTGGCAGATAGCAATGGAGTCGGTGGGGCGGGAGATATCGCCCCGTGCCGTTGTCGTGATGTCGGCGCATTACAAGAGCCCTGCGGGATTTGACGTAGGTTATTGCCCGGCGTTTGAGACCATCCACGATTTTTCAGGATTTCCCGACGAATTAAATCAATTTACCTATCCTGCCAAGGGTGATTCGGACTTGGCCCAGCAATGTGTCGATCTCTTGCATGGGGCGTCTATTCCCTCCAGTAAAAATCAATCCCGCGGCTTAGATCACGGCAGCTACGTCCCACTGTTTCATATGTGGCCCAAGGCCAAAGTGCCCGTTGTTCCTGTTGCCATACACTCCAAGGCGTCTCCTCAAGATATCTTCAGGGCTGGAGAAATCCTGGCTCCTCTGCGTCATGAGGGTGTCATGATTTTAGGAAGTGGGGGAATGGTGCATAATTTGGGTCAACTTGTTTGGGATAAACCGAGTCTATCTGCGCCGCAAGACTGGGCCATTCAATTCCAGTCCTGGGTTCTAAACTGCCTCAGAACAAATGATTTTGATGCGCTGTGTAATTTCAAGAGCCAAAGTCCAGATGCTAAAGTAGCTCATCCCACATGGGAGCACTTTGCGCCCCTGATATTTATTGCAGGTGCCGCGAGTGCTTGGGGTGAGTCAGTGACCGAGCTATACTCGGGATGGACATACGGCACCCTCAGTATGGAGTCGATTTTCTATGGGAAGATTTTTAGAGATTCATAAGTTTAAATTTAAAGCTTTGGACTGATGCCATGATTAAAAGCCCTGTTCACGAACTAGCACCGAAGAAGAATAACGCCGTTATAGGCATGCTTCATCTACCGCCCCTGCCGGGAGCGCCGCTGGCAAAGCTTGATTACGCAAAAATTAAGGACTTTATATTAAAGGATGCCAAGTCCCTAAGGGATGGCGGCGTGGATTGTCTGATGATGGAAAACTTCGGAGACGTTCCGTTTTATCCAGGTCGGGTGCCGGCGCACGTGGTGTCTTTTATGACCGCTCTGGCCTGTGAGGTGAAGGCGGCTGTGAGATTGCCGCTTGGTATTAATGTGCTACGAAATGATGGTATGAGTGCTCTGGCGGTGGCCATGGCGTCAAATGCTGAATTCATAAGAGTCAACGTACTATCCGGAGCTCGCGTGACTGATCAAGGTGTTATCCAGGGTATTGCTCACGATCTGCTTCGCTACCGGGCCGAATTGGGCGCATCAAATATTAAGATTCTAGCGGACGTTGATGTCAAGCACTCGGCACCTTTGGCACCTAGGTCTCTTAAGGATGAAGTCGAGGATACGATTAAACGTGGCCTTGCAGACGCCGTTATTGTATCCGGTGCAGGTACAGGCAAGCCGATAAATCAGAATGCGCTGTCCGAGGTGGTTGAAGCTGCTGGTCAGACGCCGGTTGTTTTGGGAAGTGGGGTTAATGCAGGCAATATTCGCGATTTTAAATCTCATGTGTGGGGGTTTATAGTCGGCACGTCACTTAAAAAAGACGGCGTGGTCTCAAATCAGGTTGATGTAGGGCGGGTCAAAGAAATCATGAAGGCTTTAAGATAATGCGCTGAAGGAGCTTGCTTTCTCTGGCCTCTGAAAAAGGTCTACTCGAGGCTTTAGGCTAGGGTTTATGACGTGTCGAATTTAATCAGTGATTGGATTTAGTTTTAAAAAGGGCATTTTCTCTCCAGAGAAATCTCAACATGACCCAAATAGCTTTTTAGTTTGCCGTATTCGAGCTGCGCTTCTTTAAGAAAAGAGCCTCGTCGCACTGCGAGGATGAGCGTATTTTTCGGAGTGGCGTGACTCATCGTAAATTCTGTCGTTGTGACCTCGTAGCCGTGCCCCCTCAGTATTAAGACGCGTGCTAGATCCGTGAAGTGGGCGGCTAGCTCCCGACGAAGATGTGGATTTTTGAACGCTGGATTTAGTGGATGCTCGAGATTTTTATCCCCGAGATTCTTCCACTGCCTTGCGAGCTCAGCCTGGCAGCATGGCGCCACGGCGATAAAGTCAGCTTGAAGCTGGATGCCAAGTGCGATGGCATCATCCGTAGCCGTATCGCAAGCATGTAGTGCGACGACGGCGTGCGGTCTTGATTTTTTGGGGTCGTCTGGAACATCGTCACTAAACTCTGCAAGAAGGTTCATCCAGTTGATGTCTGAGATGGGTGATTGGGCAAATTTAATGAGACCGTCAACGCCCATACTGGAGGCTGAGGTTTTGTTCTTGTTGATCAGGTTTTCATTGGTATCAACGCCGATCAGGAGCGCATCATGCTTCCATAACTCCTTGTAGGCCCAAGCCAGAATGAACGTTAAAAACGAGCTGCCACAGCCTGCGTCCAGGATGCGAACTCTCTTGTGGCGCTGATTTAGATCCTCTAAAAATGGCTTGAACTGCGTCAGTAAATGATTGATCTGGATGAATTTTCTGGTGCTGTCAGCCGACATGGATGCGTCGCTGTTTAGAAGGCCCAAAGTTCGCAGAAGTAGGGGTGCGTTCGTTGGAAGAACGTGGTACTTGTGTTGGCTGACAAGCTTCGTCAGACGATCTTTAGTCCAATGGGCGATGCAACGGTCAGCGAAGTCGTCGTGAGGGTTCTTGTTTGATAAAGGTTTCATCGATGGATGCCCCGATATTTCCTGACAAGTTAAGAGCTAAGCAGCTGTCTTTACTAGCCCGGCTTGGTTTAGACCCCGGTGATTCAAGAGCTATTGCGGCCGCCGTTAAACGGTTGTCCGACTTCTATTTGAAGCATCCGGAAAAGTCCACACCTTGGCATGAGCCTTGGGCCCAAACCGCATATTTGACCTACTTTATGCCACTTAATTGGTGGCGGGCCGCGGGCGTCATTAGACGCGGTCAACAGGTTAATTTTTTTGATGGATTTGAGCACTACATAGACTTCGGAAGTGGGCTCGGCAGCGTTTCTTGCGCTTTCGAGGCGGCAGGTTTGTCTTTCAAGTCTGGTTTGTGCATGGAAAGAGGTCTTGAAGCGATCTCGATGCATCGAGAGCTTGCCGAGGACTCTTTGACAAGGTTGTCGTGGCAGACCAGCAGCGAGGCTTCAGGCATTAATCCTAATACGTTAGCTATATTCTCGTATTCGTTTACGGAGCTCTCGCAATTACCGTCTTGGGTCGAAAATTGTGATGGGCTCATGATAATCGAGCCCTCAACCCGCGACGATGCGAGGCGCCTCCAGGCACTTAGGTCGTTACTAATGGAGCAAGGATGGTATGTTTGGGGGCCATGCACCCACGCCATGAATTGTCCTCTGTTAGTGTCAGGTGAAAGAGATTGGTGCCATGACAGATTTTTGTGGGATCAGCCCAGTTGGCTGAAGGCCATCGAAGATCACCTTCCCATGAAAAACGGAACGCTTCCCTGTGCATGGATGATGTTTAAAAAAACGCCTCCGCCAGCTAAAGCCTATGGCAGGGCAAGGATCACAGGCGATATGCAGGAATTTAAAGGATATGCGAAACAGCTCGTTTGCCGTAGCGATAATCGAGAATTTCTGTCCTGGCAAAAAAAGATTTTTAAAAAATATCCTCAAATAAATCGAGGTGAGCTGGTGACCATTCAGCGTGATATTCCCATGAAAGGACAGGAGCTTCGCCTGGAAGTCTCATCAGATGTGATTGTTGAACCTCACTGAAGTAAGTCTAGAATGAGGAATCGGCTAAAAAGCCATTTCCCTATTGAGTCTAAGCCGCTTAATTGCGTACTCTAGAGAGCCATTATTGAGACTTAAGAAGGTATAGCAGTCATGACGGCCCCAAACTTTGCTGGAAACCGCATCACGAAACTGTTGGG
>CAYOEM010000001.1:221988-271961 GCA_964402975.1 uncultured Polynucleobacter sp. | reverse complement strand
ATGCTCAGTATGAAGAAAACTGTGCCCGTGCGCCTACTGAAAAACAAATTCTACGAAGAGATTTCTCGATTAGAAGATCAGTGCGCCAGTGCAGAGGACTTGCAGGCTCACCTTGGTAAAGGTCGCGCCAAGGCCGGCATGCTTGATGGAGACTTGGAAAACGGCGAGCTTGAGATTGGACAGGTGGCTGGCATGATTAAGGATATTCCGTCCTGTCGCCAGCTTGTTGACAGGATTCTCTCAGAGTATTCAAAAGCAGTCTCGTCGGTGCCGAGGTAGGAGACCATATGGATAATACGAACCGCCGTGTCAAACGCGGCTGGATGAATCTTAAAGTCATCAAAGTGATAGAAGAAACCCACGATACCAAGACGTTTGTCATGGTGGATGCTGACGAAGGCGGTAGGCCCTGGGATTATTGGGCTGGACAGTATCTGACCTTTCGATTTGACAATATTGCCGATAAGCCAATCGTTCGAAGCTATACTATGTCATCATCACCTAATCAGTTAGAGACCTGTGCATTCACGGTCAAGCGTGTTGAGAAGGGTCTCATTTCGAACTGGCTTTGTGATCATGTCAAAGTCGGTGATGTTCTGAGGGCCAGAGGCCCCATCGGCCGATTTATCTATGAGCCCGAAAAGGATTTGGGTCACTTGGTTATGATTGCAGCTGGCAGCGGGGTCACGCCATTTGTCAGTATCATGCGCGAATTTGCGGATAAGCTTGGAGCCAAGGGTTCTCCCACAAAAATGTCTTTATTGGTGTCATACCGCAGTCGAAAGGATTTGATCCTCTGGGAGGATCTTCAAAGTTTTGCAAGTAGGTCAGGTTGTCAAGTCTATGTGACGCTTTCGCGTGACGATGCGGCATCAAATGAATTCTGGCAGGGACGGATCGATCAAGACATGATTGAGTGTGTCGTTGGAAAGGACTTCACAAACTCTACTTTCATGAGTTGTGGTCCCACTGCCATCATGGATCTAACTGGGCAAGTTGCAAGACTTCATCATGTGCCCAAAGAGCAGATAAAAACTGAATCATTTGAGTCCTAGGACTTTCTTGCCGCTTTTGCAGAAAAAGCGGCGGCTGGGGGTTATCTACCACCAGCCGCCAAAGAGAGAAGGAGAACAATCACCCTCAAAAACAGGATGGTTTTGCCATCCTGGATAGAGGCACATCAAACATCGGGTCTACTAGAACCCGAGCACGCGCTGCGTCCAAGCAGCTCCCATCAGTTCCTTCACAGCCGCTCTGACCTGGGCAGCGTCACTGGCTGTTTGAAGGTTTTGAACCTTTGCCCAGGCTTTTGAATTTTGCCAGATGGATTCTTTTCTCGCCTCGTTGACCCATTTCATGCTTTCTTCCATGATCATGGCATAGCCCGCTTTAAACTGGTTGTTTTGAGCAAGATAATTAGCATCGACGTTTTTGATGGAAATGATTGCCGCGGAGCAGAAATACATGAAATCGGCAATTCCTTCGATTGGGTCCGAGTTTCCGGCCGCATTCCATTTGCCTGCCCTGAAGCTTTCGACTGCAGAGCGAGTCGTTGCAATGTATGCCACCCATTCATCAAAGATGTACAGAGTGTTCGTCCAGCTAACGACCTGATCGATTAAGTAAGTTTTATAGCGCATAGCAGCCAGCTGTCTAAAGCTTGCGCCGATTTGGTTTTTGATGTCTTTCGAATTTTCGATAGGCTCGGCGATATAGATGCCCTTACCATCGCGGTAATAAAAGAATGCATCCTTCTCACGAGTGATATTACGCATAGAGGCATGAAGGCCGTGGAGCGATTCATGAGCCTGGGTGGAGGATACGTCGGTTAAGTAGCGATCTTTGGGCGCAGTGTGATTCATAATATCGCGGTAGAACTCACTTCCGTAGTCGTTTCCGCTGAAAGGGTAGGTAGGAACTTCCGATAGCTTTGCAAAAGCCTTCCAGTCATAGTCGCCCGTTTGAGACTGGTTGTTTTGGCCAGGAGGGGGATTTGTTGGACTACTTTGCTGCTGACTCTGGTTGGTACTATTTCCTCCGATGTCGACTTTGATGTCGAGATCGGTCTCGTTGGATGATGGAACGACGACAGCTTGGTCATCGATGCCCAGATCTTTTCTTGCAGCTTCCGTGACAAATACAAGAGCTGTCACTTTGATCTTGCTTGTTCGTGTTTGGTCAACTGCGATTTGTGTGCGTTTATCAGCGGTGTCATTGGTTAGATAGATTTTTTCAAGTTTTGTTTTTTGGGCGTCAGCTTTGCCAAGCGAAATAGCCAGCGTATATTCACACCCCTGTTGGATTGTTTCGCTAGCTAGAGTCGCACCATTAATATCCAAGTCTTCAGCGGTCTTTTCGATCTGTGTTCCGGTACTGCCGCTATCGCAGTTTCCTGGTTTGATGGAAAGGCTATAGGCATTGATCTTGTTGGGACCAATGAGAGATTTCAGTTTATCGGGAACAGGCATTGTGATGGATGCTAAGCGAGAGCCGCTGCGCGCTTGAACAGGCTCCATCACCTGGCGCTTACAGCTCGTGGAGAGCAAAAGAGAGGCTGCTGTGATTGTGATAGATGCTACACGTGATTTGTCACATCGCCATGTCATGAGTTTTTGACCTCCCGTGTCAGGGGTTACCTTGTCGTCTCGTGGTCCTCAGAAAATTTGTCGCATCCCTTATCATGCAGCAAGTTACGAGCCAATCCGATTCAAATTTTAAGTATCTGGAATCATTGATTAAAAATAGCCAATAAAAAACCCCGGGCCGTTTAGAAACTGACACTGTTTAGATACTTGTCAGTTGGTGGACGCCCGGGGTGGAATTGCTCAGGGACTCTTATTGAACTTTTGTGGCCTCAATACAGCTATCAACGCTTGAGAACGGGCCGGCCAGGGAATTACCTTCGCGGTCTATTCGTCCGGCATACCAAGCCGAGCCACCCCAGTAGCATACGCCTTTTTCCGAGGATGCTGCGGTAGATTTCAGACAGTCCTCAAATTTCGTGATCGACGATCCGCCGAGATAACCAAAATCAGCTCGACCTGGGACCGTACCGGTATACAGCGTGGGCTTCCAACCATTGAGGCCTGTGCGGCTACAGATGACGCCGTACTTGTGATTCGCGTTTTCAAGGGCTTTTGAACACTCCTCAAGACTCGTCATCGGATTTTGACCCAAAAGCCCCTTAGGAATCTGGCTGAAATCTCGTAGTTCCGCCGCACCGTCTACGGCTTGAAGATAGTAGGGGCGGTAGCGACCGTTGCCAAGGTCTTTACATTCAAAACGGGACTCAAGACTTGGTGCACTTGGTTCGTTTTGTACACCTGTGGTGATCGTGGAAAGTCGGCTAGCTTTGCCATCACGGTTGCGCATAAATGATACTTGGGAGCAGCTAGTCATGGTGATGCTGAAAATGAAACAGACCAAAGATAATCGACCGGATACTAGACGTAACGAGTTCATTGTTGGCATCCCCCAGAGGCATCAAGTCATGTTGGTTTGCAAAATTCGGACAACGGGGTTGTGGAGCAATTAGCACGCCAAATGAAGCTTTATTATAAGTATCTAATATAATTATGGATAAAAGCCACTCACCAGATCCGCACACTCCGCGATTTTAAACACTGTAAAAATAACCGTCACCGGGGACCTATAGAAAAAAGGCTTTGGGCGCCGGTCGGGTCTTGTCACGGTTAGTGCAAAGCAGTGGCATTCTCCTTTTTCTCAATCATCAAGGCCTCCAGTTCATCCAAGATTTTTTGGGGGCCATCCACTTTCGGGACGAACTTCCTAAAAGCAGGCTGGGTGTTCAATGCATCCCGAGCCCGCTCGTCAGCGCTGACTAGCAATACTGGTCGAGACGCGAAAAAAGCATCTAAACCACAGATGTCCTCAGAGGCGAGGCGCTCCGCCAAATGGTGATCTAAAATAATTCCATTATAGGATTCAATTTGCAGGAACGTATCAAGCTCTTGTAGTGACTCATAAGCATCAATTTCAATATTTCTTGATTTAGCCAGCGCAATCATAACGCCGCGAAATACGGGATCATCATCAAGCAGTAGTACCTTTCGCCGAGAGGTCATCGCCCGCGGGCGCTCATTTGTTTGTGGGGCAACATTATTCGAGTGAGTTACATCCATGCGATCACCTAGTGCCTTGATGAGTGGGTGTGTTGAACACGGTTGTAGGCTTGTCGCTCCTGTCTTATGCCAACAAATAAAACGATCTCTAAGACTAATACGGCCAATAAACCAAAAGCGACAAACCAAATCATTTTTATGAATGGACCCATGAGCCCTCCTTGCTGCCATGGCGTAGTATTCACCCATCTCTTAACGTGTCTCCGCGTTTCAGTATCCTATTACAAGGCAGTTGCTATTATAGAAGCAACGGATGTGCCAAAAAAGCAGATAGCCCGTCATGCCTGGATTTGAGGGGATGTTGTGAATCGAACGAAGTGTTTGAAACTACGTGAGTTGAGTTTAATTGCTACGACAACTGAATCAAAGTGAGGCAGGTCAATTGCAGGGGATTCCGCTATTTTCGATAGTGAATTTGATGTTTGGACGATTTGCAGGCGGCGTAATCTTAAGATACGTGTCATGCCATCTGAAGTCGTTGTTATCGTTAGTCTCAAGCATAAAACTGCGATCTGCCGCATTTGGAATAATATGCATTCCCTTGCCCGCTATCCCTCTATCATGCTTACTGGAGTTCCCGCTCGACACTAAATTAGCCGATTGAGTTGTAAAATTTAACCCTCCGTTTGTTGTAAGAGTGAGTCGTAATGTATTACATGTATTAGTTAGAAGTTTGATTTTCACGCCTGTTGGAAGCGCGCCTTTATTACAGCCCAACTGGACTGTTTGGGTCCCGCCCACTAATTGTGCCGATACGCAATTGGTCCACGAAGCACTATCGCCGAGTCGATCGATCGTCAAATCAGCATCAACTAACTTGATTTCGCCGCTATCATCGACGACAAGCTGGTTGTCACCAGGGGTTTCTTCATTGTTCGTTGTTTTGTCTTTTTTAGGGGGATTTTTCTTAACGAGGACCCCCTGACCAGAATCACCAGCAAATTCAGACTGAGCGCAGGCCATCAGAAGGCCTGCCACAGCGATTGAACTCAGGATTAGTTTCTTAATGTCCACAAGAACGCCTCAAGTTAAAAACAAACAAAAAGCCCCCCCTTTTCTCTTTGCTCTATTCGGACGTCACCGAGGCGGTCTTTAGAATAGACGATTATCATAATGTTATCAGGGATTTGACGGGTCAAAAATCGTGGTAAGCGTCGTAATCGTCTCACACCCTATCTGCCAGTGTTATTACATTGATTCTTATGAACTACGGCCCAGGTTTGATTGGTGTGCTGAGTTGATTTATGCGCGATCATCACCTGAAGTTTTGAACCTTTCTTGAAGGTTAGAGGAATCGTTCCCATCAGCTTTGTTCTCTTTTTCCCGGAGAGAACCTGTGTAAACAAAACCTTTCCATCAGAATCGGAGATTTTGACTGTCGCAGTGTGGGATATCGCAGAGATATTACCCCAAGTGGCCTGCACAGTCTGATCTCGATTTGAGACGATATCTCGTCCATTAACATTAAAGAACCCCTCAAAGCATATATAGAGATCGTTATAGTCGGCGTCGACACTGTCCTCAAAACCGACACCAACTCGCTCCACAGGATCGCCTGGAAGCTTAATCTGATTGCCGTCGTCGACCACGAGTTCATTGCTTGTAGGTGTGTCGGCGGGTGGGTTCTCAATGCTAGTCGGCGGGGGTTTTGGCGGTTTTTTCGTTGTGCGAACTGCTTGATCTGAATCTCCAGCAAACTCAGATTGGCTGCAACCGACAGCCAAGAATGACAAGAAGGCTGCTATGGTAATTTGACGCGACACGTTCAATCCAACCTCCTTTAATTTCTCCGTTCCTATCGGCTAAGAGCCTAAGCATCTTGAGCTAATCGGTTTATCTATTGTGAATCAGGAGGTTCTAATGTCAAAAAACCAACGGAATTCGCGGGCCGGTGCTTCTGAGAGGTCGATTTTAAAGAGGGGCAAATTCGACAGCGGCAAGCAACGTTTTTCGAATTGTTGGCATACTACTCTCAACGGCTTTAAGGACATCACTGTGATCTGAGCTCGAGTCACCTGCCATGTTGGTGACGAAGCTACAAGCGAACACTTTTTGGGAATTCATTCTGGCTGCGATAGCCTCCTGCGCCGTGCTCATACCGGCAAGATCGGCACCAAGAATGCGCAGCATTTTTGCCTCGGCAGCCGTCTCAAAAGACGGACCGAGCATGGCAGCATAAACACCCGTTTTAATTTGGACAGCGTTGCAAACGTGTTCCCGCCAGGTTTTGTCATAAGCCCCGTCCATAGCGACAAACTGAGCTGGTGACGTCGATGAGGCGACGTTATGTCCAGATAAGTTTAGGTGATCAGAAATCGCGATGACACTTCCGGTAGGTGTGTGAGCTGAAAGTCCACCCGCTGCATTAGTGAGTATGATGTTGCGGATGCCGAGCTCGTGAGCCATAAAAACTGGCATACTGACATCAAATGCCGTCCTGCCCTCGTAGAGATGTGTGCGGCCTGTCGCCACTAACACATCCTTTTGGCCCGAAGGCGTTTCAAGTCGAACGGCAAGCAGGTTTGCACCGTGCCCTTGGACTCCTGGCTGGGGGTAGCTCGGTATTTGTGCTACAGGAATATTTAAGAGAGCGTTCCAATCTTTTACCGCATCCCTAAACCCGGAACCGAGCACCATGAAAATCACGGGCTTGAAGTTTATGCTGCTGAGTTGTGCGCCAACGAAACTAGCGGCCTGCTTTGGTTTGTAGCTCCAAGTATGCGTCATGTAGTCCTCCGCCTGAGAGCACATCATAGCACTGGCTAAGGTGCCTGCCCACCACAAGTATCGCTAGTGCCTGTTTGGCTTGAGAGGGATCATTGAGCGCTACAACACCTTGGTTTATAGTGCGGCCTTTATCTGTACCGCCAAACTCAAGGGGGTGAAATTTTTTGAGGTGATCTAGTAAATCCGTCAGGGATTGATGTTTTGTCGACTGAGCGTCCTTTGCAGAGACATGAATCCATGTGGCACAGTGTTTAGCAGTAATTCTTGGCGTAATGGCAAGAGCGATCCGTCCCATGGAATAACGAGGGTTGATTTCAACGAGCGGTCTTAGTTTCAGTTCGCCATTCTCGCGGTAAACGAAAGCGTCAATACCCATTGGCCCGTAATAGCCCAGTTTATGGATTTCCCGTCCTGCTGCAAGAGCGGTGGACTGAAGCTGTGATTTCCAACCGCCGTCGCGATGCCAAAGTTCCAAAATTTCTGGCCCACAATCGTCAAGAAGGCGGCCGATGATATGGCCCTTATATTGGCCTCGGATATCCGTCCAAAACCTTGTGAAACCTACGAACGTGATAACTCCGTCGGAGCTGATGTCAACGTGTGCGCTTAAATCCAAAACTTTTTCGAGCCATGGTTCGGCCAAAACATGACCATTTTTATCGATGGTGGACCTAATCCAAGTGTTCTGTCGCTCGTCTATCGTTTCGTTTTTAATCCTGAGCATGCCCCGGCCTGATGCGCTAAAACTATTCTTTAAGACGACCGTCGAGGAGGGAGAAAGGTGTGACACAGCCTTAATAGCGTCTATCGCCAACTCATAACTGTCACATTTTATAGTCGGTGGATGGTTTAGTTGGAGAATATTTCGAATGTCTGAGGCAACTGTTTTGCTGAAAACACTGGTTGTGGACGAACTGTCTGATTGATCTTGCTCTTTTCGCTGGTGTAATAAGTGACCTTCAATTGGTTTAAATAATTTGCGTACTTTTGGCGACCATCCCCAAGGTTCAAAGCTCCAGAATTTTCTAACTTTTAAGGCACTAATTTGGGACTTGAGAACGAATTCTGGATTAGTAAATCCAGCGTCCTGCAGATTCCTTAGATGTTCAACACTCGGAAGTTGATCAACTAAGACCACGTCACTGGCGTGGCCAAGTAGACCCATCATTGAGGCGTAATCAGATTCTAGTTGCTGCATGGGCTTGGGCGCAGTCCAGTTGTTGGCTTTCGCCTCGATCTCCTGTTCACATCCAGGGTTAAACAAGAATAGGCGTGGGGGTCGGCCTTTTGACTGATTGTGAACCTCAAGCTCATCGATAAAGTCCAGCGGTAATCCCGCGCGAATACGGCCCTCCCGATCAAAACAAATGCCCTTTGCTCGCGCTGGAGTTATCGGGAACGTTAAATGATTTTGCCATTCCCGAAACAGGCTCTCACACTTGGGGCGCCAGCGTTCAAACCAGACGACGCCATGTTTAACGTGACCGATCTCCTCGTCGCGGACCTGCTTCATGATGGCGGCAGAGACTAAATCACCTTCTTGCCTGAAAATATTTTCATAATGAAGAGCAAAATCAATGTTAGCTTGTTCAAACGTCATGGCCATTGCAGCGGAAAACTCTGGTGGTGATTTTAGGTCTTTGAGGCAATCCCAAAAAAACGAATTGAGCCTCGCCTCACCAAATTCAACTCCAAGCTCTCTCATGCGCTGAAGATAAAGACGCATGTGAGACTGTTCTTCGGTCATGGTTCTGACGAGACCTCGCCTGAAGCCGTCGGGTGCATCAGGCCATTTCAAAAGCGCTAACGCCATGAGCTCAAGCGCCAGGAGTTCATGGTTGGCAAAAAAGTGTAAAACAAGTCCGCGCGCTCGTTCTGATGCTAGGCTTGCTCGTGACGGAAAGGACACTTTCTCAGAAGCTTCGCTTGAGGTTTTGCCGCGTGAAAGGTTGAGTCCAGCAGGCCTGCCCGGAAAGTCTGGAGTCTTGAAACAATCCGGTCGTAATGCCTTAACGTCATCCGGCAATTCACCCGGGGACGCCAGCTTTAAGGCGAGTGAGTCCGAAAATAATATTTGCTCAGCAAATTGATTGATTGTGCCAGGTGCTAGAGTCATGATGGCTGAAAAATATTAATAAAACCGTTAAAATGCAAATGAAAACGTGCTATCTAAATATCCTCCTGGAACAGACGTGTGAGGACCTGAAGAGACTGTGATTCGAATCGAGGGTTTAAAAAAGACGTTTGGCGTTAAAACCGTCTTAGACGACGTCTCATTTCACTTCCCTGAGGGTGAGCGCATAGCTCTGGTGGGTGCTAATGGTGCGGGAAAAACCACACTGCTTGATATTTTGACGGGCGAGCAGGATCTAGATGCCGGTCAACTGATTAAACCGTCGCGTCTTAAGCTTGGTTATTTACCGCAAGAGCCTAACCCGGACCCTGAGTCGTCTGTCCTTGAAGAGGCTCTTGCAGGTGGTCCAGGGTATATTCAAGACCTTGTCAGACGGCATCGACGCGTCTCAGAGGCCATGGCAAGTGACTACTCCGAGGACATTCACCGAGCTTGGGACGCAGTTGACGATGAGTTTCGTCAGCAAAATGGCTATGCCATTGATGGGATGGCTAGGTCGATTTTAAGCGGACTAGGGTTTCGTGAGACCATGCTAGGCCAGTCCCCTAAAAGTCTTTCCGGCGGTTGGCGTATGCGCCTTGAACTGGCCAAGATTTTTCTAAACAAGCCCAATTTTTTGATCCTCGACGAACCTACGAATCATTTGGATTTACCGAGTTTAGTGTGGGTTGAAAATTGGCTTCAGAGTTTCGATGGAACTCTTTTATTTGTATCTCACGATCAGTCCCTTCTAAGAAGACTTCCTACGACCACGCTTCATTTAAACGCGGGTCGTCTGACCGGATATAAGGGCAATTTTGATTACTTTCTCGAAGAGCGAGAGAAGAGGCTGAATGAGGAAGCCGCAATGGCTGATAATTTGCGGCGTCGTCGTGAGCATCTCGAAAAATTCGTTGAACGTTTTGGTGCAAAAGCGACTAAGGCGAGCCAAGCTCAATCAAAGCTTAAAATGATCGCTAGAATCCGTGATCTAGAGGCAGGTGTAACGGGGGAGGCGGGTCTTGATTCTATGCATCTGACTATCCCGGTCGGTCCTAGCTCAGGTCGAACCGTTTTGTCGATCGAAGAGGGTGTTATTGGTTACGGCCATCCTCTGTGTGAGGGCTTAGGCGTTTTGGTTGAACGTGGTCAAAAAATCGCGGTGATCGGGGCCAATGGTATCGGTAAATCGACTCTTTTGAAGACGATCGCTCAGAAAATCAATCCGCTGGCTGGTACATTTAAGCTGGGACATAATGTTGCATTATCCTGGTTTGCTCAAGATCAGCTAGAAACCTTGGAGTCGGATAAGTCTGTTCTTGAAAATGTCTTGGCCAGCTCCCCCACAGTCACTCATCAGGTGGCTCGAAGTATCTTAGGAGCGCTTCTTTTTGGCGGAGATGATGTTAATAAACTTGTGAGAGTTTTAAGTGGCGGTGAGAAGGCTAGGGTTGGTCTTGCTCGACTGCTTGCGAACCAGGCTAATTTTCTAGTTCTCGATGAACCAACCAACCATCTTGATATTTCAAGTTGTGAAATCCTGTCTCAAGCGATTCGAGACTATGAGGGAACGGTCATGTTCGTCAGTCATGACCGAGAGTTTATCGATGGTGTTTGTACCCACGTGTTTGCCATGCTTCCAGATGGACGTGCGCGATTATTTGAAGGCTCTCTAGAGGACTACCGTCGCCAAGCGAGACATTCAGGCTTTCCTGATGTTCTAGATCCCTTGACTGGTTCACAGTCCACAGCCGTCTCAGGTAACAAACGAGCGGCAGAGATGACGGGTGGTACATCTAGTGTTATGAGTGAGTCAGACGTGACATCGTTGCGACGTGACTTACAGAGGATTCAAAAGAAAATAGACCAGCTTGATCTCGATATTGAAAAATCTACGCTTGAGATCCAAGGTTTAGATCAACGTTTGGCGGAATGCGGCGGTGATTTTCAAAAAGCAGCGGAAATTTCTCTAATCAAACAAGACGCCGAGTCCCGTTTAGCTGAGATAGAGCAGCAGTGGCTGGAATTTTCTGAAGCAGCCGAAAAATTACGAACGACCCTAAAAGATCTCGGTAGAAGCGTGTAAAAATTGCTGGATGATTATTTTAACTTTTTGCCCGTAGCTGAGCGGGCTGACCTGTTGTTTCAAGGACGTTAAACCATAGTTCCCCAGCAGGGTTTATGGTTTGTCGCCCGGTAATGGCGCTGAATGGTACGTGGGTCATTTTGCCATGCCAGTATCCAACCAGCATTCCTGTGCGACCAGCCATCGCTGCGTGAACAGCGTTTTGTGCAAGTCTGGCACAAAAGAGCTGATCGCCGGCGTTTCCGCAGCTAGTTCGGATAATATAGCTAGGATCTATATACTTTAGGCTCATAGGTATGTCTTTTGATTTAAAGTGATCTTTAATCCGATCTCGAAGCAGGACGCCAATATCTCCTAGTTTTACATTGCCGCTAGCATCTTTTTCATTAAGACCTAAACCTTTGAAGAATTTTTGTCCCGCCCCCTCAGCGACAACAATCACCGCATGCTTTCGGTCACTCAGTCGGCGTTCGAGAGCTTTAAATAGCCCGCGTTCTCCTTCAAGATCAAAATCGACTTCAGGGACTAAGCAAAAATTCACATCACCGGATGCGAGCGTGGCATTAGCTGCAATATAACCAGATTCGCGACCCATTAATTTTACGAGTCCGATACCATTTGTGACGCTTTCAGCTTCTACGTGCGCAGCTTTTACTGCCTCAACGGCAACACTGACAGCCGTTTCAAATCCGAAGGAGCGCCTTACCCAAGGGATGTCATTATCGATAGTTTTGGGAATGCCAATAATGGCCACGTTGGTCCCGCGTCGACGAAGTTCAGCATTTATGGCCGCGGCACCACGCATGGTCCCATCTCCACCGATAGCAAAAAGCATATTTATATTTTTGTGAATGATCGTATCGACGATCTCAGCGGTTGGAGGCGTGCCCCGAGAGGTTCCGAGTATCGTTCCGCCTTGCATGTGAATGTCTTCAACATCATCGGGACTCAGACCGCTAAAATGATTTTTCGTCGAGGCGCTAAGACCGTGATATCCACCACGGATACCTTCAACGTATTGGCAGCCATAGCGATGCCAAAGCTGAAGCACGAGGCTACGAATGACGCTATTGAGTCCTGGACAAAGCCCGCCACAAGTCACGATGGCTGCACGAACCTTATTTGGTTCGAAATAAATTTTTTCCCTAGGGCCGGCGACTTCGAATGCTTCTGGATCTTCATTGTTCTTAACCTGTTCAAGAAGAACCTTAAGATTAGGTTTGAGGACCATCAGTTCGTCATCGGCTGTAAATGCGCCAGAATCAGCCAAATTAATCGGCGAATCCCAAAGACAGGGACCCAGATTTTGTATGACCAGTCTTTTGGTGGTCGTCATGGGTGATGGGTTCTCCGTTTTATTGCAAATTTCACCAATAAATCAGTAGTGTAGCACGGCTTGAGCTACTGTTGAAGGCGTGTGGACAACTCTGCTGCTTTGATGGTAGATATCGCCCAATAAGGGGTGATTTTAACGTGTTAATAGACAGTTCTAATCCATCGATGTCGAGTGATGCTTTGCCTAGTTTTTTTGGGTTGAGCCGCGCCGAGCTAGAGCAAGATTGCCGCCTTTTGGGCGTATCTGGCGTCCATGCTACCGACCTATTTAGATCTGCCTACAAAGAATTCAATGCGCGGCCCTGGAGCCGGCCGAGTTTGCCGAAATCGTACTCCGAGGGTTGCGAAACGCGTTTTAGCCAAATAATGCCAAGTATTGCGAGCCAGCAAGTCAGTCAATACGACGGCAGTGTTAAGTTTGCTGTGCAATTGCAAGACAAGAATCTAGTCGAAGCCGTATTGATGCCTGAGTCTAAGCGAGTCACGCTTTGCATAAGTTCCCAGGTTGGCTGTGCGCAGGGTTGTGTATTCTGCCACACGGGCCGTATGGGCCTACTTAGAAACTTAGATGCTGCGGAAATAGTTGGTCAGGTGTGGCTCGCTAATCGGTGGATCAAGGATAATCCTGAATGGCTGATTAGCAACCGCCTTCCGTCAGGCCAAGGTATCACAAATGTTGTTTTTATGGGTATGGGTGAGCCGCTAGATAATGCTGTAAATGTTGCGCAGGCTATCACCATCATGACGGATCCATTCGGGATGAATTTAGCTAAAAGACGCGTGAGTGTTTCCACCGCTGGACATCTAGATGGTCTTGATCAGTTGATTAAAATTCACCCTGACGTTCGTTTAGCTGTGTCTGTTCACTCTGCTTTCGAGTCAGAGAGATCTAAAATTATGCCGATCAATCGTCGGTGGTCCCTGGCAGATCTTTTTGAGAGGCTAAAGTCGATCGATAGTCTGCAAAAAAACGGGCTTCTCATTCAATATACTTTGATTCATGGCGTCAACGATTCAGAGACGCACGCAAACAAGTTGATTGAAATCACGAATGGCATGAATGTAAAAATAAATATCATTCCCCTAAACCCGGTTGGGCCATCCCGTCTTCGAGGTCCTGATGTCGACCGCCTTGAGGCTTTCCGTGATCAGATCTTCAAATCCGGTCTTCGAGTCATGGTGCGTTACAGTAAAGGGCAGGATATTGCTGCGGCATGTGGTCAGTTAGTGTCTGAGTTAAAAAGCTAACTAACCCTATTTATATTAATGGCTTGCATTTCAAGACCGTCGCTGTCGGATAGACAAAACCCGGATATTTATAAAGAAAAGTCAATGTCATGGCGATAAATGAGCTGAGTAAATCCGTTCATATCGGGAGACGTGTGTCGTGACATCTGGTCGATCGCCAGTATTATCCTACAATGCGCAGCAGCACGTCGTGCGCTTGTCGCTGACGCGTGCGTCTGCTCTAACGTCGATTACACCGCCTGAAGATTTAATTGAACGCGCGAGAGCGAAGTTTGAGAAAGTTAAAGACGAAGGGCGCATCGCATTCTATCAAATTTATGAGGAGTCTCTTGAGGCTGCTTGGTCTGCACTGCGCGAAGCGTCCAAAGATCTTGATGACGTGAAAATCAGTATTGTTCTTGGCGCGGGCGCTCCACAAATTGAAGGGCTCTTTGTAACAAATTCTGATGTTAAAAATCCCGGTGTTTTAGTCACAACGACAGGACCGCTTGACACGAACAAGGTCAATCCTGAGTGGATTCGAACCACAATATTGAAAGTTGCACGTGATCATCATGTGTATGATGGGATTTTCTGGCCACATATTGACGCCGCGATTTTGCGGATCGTGGCGGGCGATACTCTAAGTAATTTTCTCATTCAGAACAGAGCGTCTGCCCCTTCGTTTCAGCACCCCGAGCGACCATTTGCGGTCTTCGCTAATAAGACCCGCCTTGAGGTTGTTGCTTATATTCACGAGCTATCTAGCATGCAGTCGGAACCAGCGATAGATCGACTTTGTGAGGTGGTTGCAAAAGCGACTCAAAAGCTTGAGGCTGCTGGGAGCCCAGATTTATTGATTTTACGCAGTGATATGGCCGAATCAATCAGAGCCGCTATGACGGGGCCTGAACGCTTGGGAATTGGCATGCCGCTGACTGTAATAGCAGCTATCGAAGATCTTTCGAAAACTCTCGGCAAAAAATATCTTAATTTCATTTTGTCTGATGACAAGATGGTTGCGAAAATCAGTGACTTCGATCTAGCAGTCTATGACGATGCGGATTTTCAAATATCCAAAGAGTTTGTTATTAAACAGCTGAGAATGTCTGATCTAAAAGGTGACATTCCTGACGCTGACCTAAATTTATTGGCAAACGCAGCGAACAAGCGTGAAAATCTTGAGGGCAAGGTAGCTGGTCGGGGTCGCCAGCCATCTTCAGGCGTAGATCCGTATATTCATCTGGTTTACAAGGAGGCTCCCAAGCCCTTAAGCGATAATGACATGATCAATATTCGGGACACGCAGCAGAGATCTATTGTTCAGGCTGGGCAGCTTATCGCTGAGATTCGATATCTCAAGCCTGAGGTCGTTGGAATGAATATGCTCGGTGAGTCCTTACAACCCGAGCCAGGCCCTACCATGGATGTCTTGCTCGGTGAAGGTGTTCTACAGACTCAACCCGGCAAATTTTTTGCTGAGTTTGGTGGTGTGCCGACAGTTGAAGACGGAAATAGAATTGGACTCATCAAGTCACATGTTCATGAGGGTGACGTAAACTTAAAGTCGGGTAATATTTATTTTGACGGCCCCGTCGAAATAAAGGGTTCTGTCGATGCCGGCGCTTTAGTCCGTGTCAAGGGTCCTTTGAAGGTGTACGGTTCAATCACTGGAGGCACCGTTATATCGCGAGAGCCGATAGAAGTTGTCGAAAGTATTGTTACAGGCCAGCAGGGGAAAGTCATCTGCAACACTCACATCAAAGCAGACTTCATCGAAAATAGTAATATCGAATGTGACGGGTCTCTTGTCGTGACAAAGTCGCTTATTAGTAGTGACGTTGTTGCTGGAGATTACATTCAAGCTCTTGCGCCGGACGGTGTTATTGGTGGCGGGACTATCATGTGCCGAAACCTCGTGGCTGCAGCAAATATCGGTTTTGCCAAGGGAGCGCGGACCAAATTCGTCGTTGGAGTTGATCATCGGGTTATCAGGCGCACTAAAATTCGCGAGAATCGTCTTAAAAACCTTCTAGAGGCGCAGGAGCGCTACAAGTTGGAATTTAGGGAGTTGGCTCAAAAAAAAGACGGGCAGCTCACTCAGAAGCACAAGCAGATGAAAGAAATATTGAAGGATAAAATGGCAAATGTTCGGCCAATCATTGAAGCAGTGTCCAGTCAATTGGAGACCATGAAGTCATCTATGACGTTTATTGATGATTGTCTAATTGCAGCGACTAATGTGTTTGCGGCCAACTGTAGCGTCGAGGTAGGTGGTCAAGGTGTTGTTATGGAAGCCGACACTATGGCGGTAGGGATTTCTGCCCGTAGACGTCGCGATAGTCATCTTTGCACCTATGACGAAATTAAGTCAGAGATTGAACGAAAACTAGCCGGATCGGGTCAAGTCCCCGCAGCGCCTGTGGTGCCCGAGGTCCCGGCTCCAGTTGTAGCGGCTGAGACCCCGGCTCCGGTGGCAGCGACTGAGCCTGCCAGTCCGGAGAGTTCGACGAGTCCAGAGGCTTCGCAGCCAGCTGTGGATGAAGCGCAAAAACAAGAAACGACCGATGTTCCATCCGAGTCACCTCAGGTTGAGGATTCGGAGACGGCACAATCGGTCGAGTCTACACATAAAGCTAGCTAAATTTTTGTTCAGTGATGGTGATGATGCCCGTCAGCTCCGTGGGCGTGTCCATGGGCCACTTCTTCTTTGGTGGCTTCTCGCACCGTGTCAATTTCCACATCGAAAATCAACTTCTGCCCAGCTAGTGGGTGATTTGCATCTAGGGTGACCGAGTCGATTGAAATCGCTGTTACAGTTACGACTTCGCCGTTTGGTCCGTGGAACATATCACCAACCTTGACGTCGCCTTCGGGCAACTGGTTGCGCTTAATATTCAAGATTTTTCCAATGTCACGTTCGCCGTAGGCATCCTTGGCTTCAACTTCAACGCGTCGTTTTTCACCCTTGCCCATGGAGAGCAAGACTGACTCGAGGCCTGGTATGATTTGCCCGGTACCAGTCATAAATGCTAGCGGCTCTCCGGCATCTGATGCGTCTAGAGACTTGCCGTTGGTGTCTGTTAATTTGTAGTGAAATGCGATGACTTTGTGGGACATGCCGAGTCTCCTTAAAATAAAGATCGGCTACCCTAACAAATATTTCGTATCTCAGTCACCTAAATACGCTTTTCTGATTTCGTCGGATTTCAAGAGTTCGTTAGCCGGACCACGAGTTTTGATTTTGCCAGTCTCAAGTACTAGTCCATAATGTGCGATTTGGAGTGCTTGCAGAGCGTTTTGTTCTACCAACACGATCGTCATACCGGTTTTGTTAATATCGGTAATGATTTCAAAGATTTTTTCAATAATCTGTGGAGCCAGCCCAAGGCTTGGCTCGTCCAATAACAGCAATTCAGGCTGACCCATGAGGGCTCGAGCTATGGCAAGCATCTGTTGTTCGCCGCCCGATAGAGTGCCCGCCAGTTGTTTTCGACGCTCTTTTAGACGGGGGAAAAGCTGAAAACCCCGATCAAGGTTTGCTTCAAAGGCCCCTTTGTCTGGTGCTGCCCAAGCACCAAGATCCATATTTTCTTCAACTGTTAGATTAAGAAAAATGCCACGACCTTCCGGAGCTTGGCAAAGGCGTTTCTTGACAATTTCATGGGCAGGCATCCCTGCTATGTTTTCTCCATTATAAATAATTTGGCCAGATTTTGGTTTCACAAGACCAGATATAGCCCGCAGTGTCGTTGATTTTCCTGCACCATTGGCTCCGACCAATGTCAAAATCTGACCGCGCTCAACCGTGAAAGTAACCGAGTGCAGGGCCTGTATAATCCCGTAATAGACGCTCAGGTCTTTAAAACTCAAGATCGGATCTTTTGAGGTCGTGCTCATTTCGTTGCTGCCTTACCTAAATATGCTTCTATGACCCTAGGATTTTTTTGAATGTCCGCTGGCGCTCCCTCTGCAATCTTGACTCCGTAATCAAGCACTGCAATACGCTCACAAATTCCCATTACCAGTTTCATGTCGTGTTCAATTAAAAGAACGGTCGCGTTGTATTGTTTTCGGATATCCCTGATGGTTTCCATCAAACAAGTGGTTTCGTTGGCATTCATTCCTGCTGCAGGCTCATCAAGAAGTAGGATGCGAGATCCTGTGGCGATGGCACGAGCAATTTCAAGCCTTCTTTGATCTCCATAAGGTAGAGAGCTTGAAAGTTCATCGGCTCTGGATTCTAGTTTAAATATTTTCAGAATCGCGAGCGCGTCGGCCTTTTTGCGCGCTTCAGCTTCAAGAAGAGTTTTTGTATGAAGAAGTGTCGATATCAAACCGAACTTATGGTTGTTAGGGTTTTGATCCATAGCAACAAGAAGATTTTGAAGGACAGTCAATTCCTTAAAAAGTCTGATGTTTTGGAATGTCCTGGCGATTCCTGATCTTGTGATTTCAAAGGCCCTCAAGCCAGATATTTGTTTGCCCGTTGCGCCTAATGTTATTGTGCCTGATGTGGGTTTATAGACGCCGGTGAGCATGTTGAAAAGCGTTGTCTTCCCCGCGCCGTTAGGACCAATTAATCCAAAAATGGCTCCCTGCGGAATCTCTAGGTCCACATCACTGACCGCCTTAAGTCCGCCAAACTTGATGGATAGTTTTTCTGTTTTTAGGGCAGGGTGATTCATGCGCTCGCCCTCTTTTTGGACGAAATAAGGTCCGATATTTCACTTGTACCAAAAATGCCTTTAGGTCGAGCTAGCATCATGATGATCAAGACTAGTGAATAGATAACCATCCGAAGGTCTACGCCCGTATAATTTTGTAGCGGGCGCAGAGCTTCTTTCAATACGGTCAGCAAAACGGCGGCCACGACGCTGCCGGAAATGGAACCCATCCCACCAAGAACGACCATAATGATGACCTCAAAACTTCGATTAAAATCAAAAATCTGAGGGTTGATGGTGCTAAGGTTATGAGCAAACAGGCCGCCAGCGATGCCCGCGAAAAAAGCTCCTAATGCGAATGCTCGGACCTTTCCCTGGGTGGTATTGACACCCATTGCTGTGGCAGCAATTTCATCCTCTCTGATTGAAAGCAACACTCTGCCATGGGCAGAATGCACAACACGCCATACGGCAAATACGGTGAATATGACAAACGTAAAAATCCACCCAAAATTGGTATACTGACTGATTCCAGATAGGCCCCTTGCCCCACCAACAGCTTCGGTGTTGAGGAAAATCACTCTTATGATCTCACCGAATCCAAGCGTCACGATAGCTAGATAGTCACCGCGTAGTCTCAAAGAGGGTAGGCCTACGATATAGCCGACTATCGTCGCAGCCATACCACCGAGTAGAAGAGAGCCAACAAATACCAGGCCACTTGACAGTGAGTTCTCCATGACTTGCGGATTGGATGCGAGCATTTGTGTGGTGATGTAAGCGGAAAGATAACCCCCGACACTCATGAATCCTGCATGTCCCATCGAGAATTGGCCAGTAAATCCATTAACCAAATTCAGGCTCACGGCTAAAATGATATTGATACCAGCTAGCATCAGGATGTCGAAGTAGTAGCTACTCATGACACCTGGGAGCCAGGAATTTAGGACCCATGAGACAGCCACGGCCAACAGCCACCACTTGAGGCTCATAAGGCCAGAGCTTTGTTTTTTGTCGTCCGTTTGGTCAGCGGGGGTCATGGAATCCTCGAATGGGCTATACTTTTTCTGTGCGATGAACGCCCAGAATGCCGGATGGTTTGAACAGAAGAATCAAAATCAGTATGGCAAAGGCTAACGCATCTTTGTACGTGGGGGTGCCGTATCCCGAAAGAAGTGCTTCGGCCAGTCCTAGTATAAAAGACCCCAAAACAGCGCCAGTCACATTGCCGATGCCCCCCAAGACAGCGGCGCAAAACGCCTTAAGTCCTGGCATGGAGCCCATGAGGGGTTCCACCTTCGGATACGTCATAGCAACCATCACGCCGGCAGCTCCAGCCAAGGCAGAACCCATCATGAAGGTAGCTGCGATGATGCGATCTGTAGGAATGCCCATCAGACTTGCTAAGTCGTGGTTGAAGCTTACTGCGCGCATGGCGCGGCCTAAGCGGGTATGGAAAATCACGTGACGAAGAATAAGCATCAATAGGATTGCAGTAGCAAAAACAAAGACCTTGAGAGGTTCGATGTATAGAACATTATCGTCTGAACCGAATGTCCACGGCTCAAGATTCTCGAAGAGGTCAGGAAAAGCTTTGGGGTCCGATCCAAACAACAGCTGCCCGGAGTATTGAAAAAACAGTGAAACACCGACCGCTGTAATCAACAAATTGATTCTTGGAGCACCGCGTAAGGGGCGGTAAGCGAGCCTCTCAACCAAAAAACCGATGGCCGCACAAATCACCATGGCAACGACTATGATGCAAACCCCAGTCACGATCGCCGAGGCTGTTGTCGACTGATCGGCAGCGCCGTTCATAAGGGCGTTGATCTTGCCGTTAAGCTGGTGGGATAACACAAAGTTGGACGTGTAATATCCAGCGAAGGCTCCCAGCATATAAACTTCGCCGTGAGCGAAATTAATGAGTTGAAGAATTCCGAACACCATAGTGTAGCCGAGGGCTATCAGGGCGTAAGTTCCGCCCTGAGAAAGACCATTGATGATGTACTGAATAAATTCTGCCATATCGACCAATACCAGTTGTTACGGGCTTTGTGAGCAAATCAAAAGCCCAAGCCTTTTAGGGGCTGACGGTTGACTTGTAGAGAAACTTGCCGTCTTTAATCTCTAGAACGACGGCCGGCTTGCTTGCATTTCGTTTATCATCGATGGAGATTTTTCCTGTGACGGCGCTAAAGTCTTTAGTGTTGGCAATAGCATCACGAATTTCTTTAGGGGTTAGGTTTTTCGTTTTTTCCATGGCCGCAATTAAAACTAATGCAGCATCATAACCCATGGCTGCCAGCCCATCGGGGGTTGCTTTGTAGGCGGCTTCATAGTTTTTCACAAACGTTTGTACGCTTGGTGATTGATCGTCTTTACTGTAGTGATTTGAGAAGTAGCCGTTGTTGAGCGCTTTCCCACCAATTTCATAAAGCTTCGTCGAATCCCAGCCGTCACCACCAAGCAGTGGAACTTTGATGCCGAGTTTTCTGGCCTGTTTTGCGATGAGGCCGACTTCCGTGTAGTAGCCCGGTATGAAAATCGCTTCAGGCTTTTTTGAGCGAATAGATGTTAGCTGACTGTTGAAGTCGACGTCGCCAGAGCTGTAGGTTTGATCGACAAGAATCTCTCCGCCACCTTTAACGAAGGCTGCTTTAAAATAATCCGAAAGACCAAGAGAGTAATCACTTTTGACGTCTCTGAGGATTGCGACTTTTTTGACTTTTAGAGTATCGGCAGCGAACTTAGCCATGACCTCACCTTGGAAGGGGTCGATAAAGCAGACTCTAAAGATATAATCACCGATTGTGGTGACTTTGGGATTTGTTGAGGACGGAGAGATCATAGGAATTTTATTTTTTTGAGCGATCGGCGCCATCGCTAAGGAACGAGACGAAGCGACCTCGCCAAGTACGGCGATTACCTTGTCTTGAGTGATAAGTTTTGTGGTACCGATGGCTGCTTCTTCTGGCTTTCCTTGGTTATCGACGGTAATGAGTTCTAGTTTTTTTCCTTTCACTCCACCTTTCGCATTTTTCTCTTTAATCGCGAGCTCAATGCCTTGGTGCGTCGACATTCCAAACGTCGCCTCAGATCCCGTCATCGAGCCGACCTCACCAATCTTGATTGTTTGAGAATAACTAGACGTCGGACAAAGGCCTGCACACAAAATTGCGGAGATGGAAAGTACTCGCAAAAACATCAGCTAAATCCTCCAGTTGGATCGGTGTCCCGAAAAGATAGCACAGCATCTTTAACGTTCGCAGCAACAATTTCCGATAGTTTCAGGGAAATTCGGAAAGAGCTCCAAAAACCCAGACTTGATCAAAATTTATGCAGACCTTAACATCAACTGCCAATCGTCATGGTTCTTTTCCCGCATGGACGAGAGCCGTGACGGTATCCGTTGGTTTTCACATCGTATCGGCAGTCTGGCTTATGCATCTTGAAGATTCACCAACATATCAGGTGTCACCGCCAATTAAAATCAAGGTGGCCTCTGCTCCCCCTGTGGAGACTCCGCCAAAGCCGCTGAAAAAAGAAAAACCCAAGCCGCAGACGCTCGCTCCCAATGCCGCGGCCAAGCCAGATCAGCCAGTCACGGATACGCCGGTTCAAGGTCTCACCAAGGACTCGATGTCGGACCAAGGAACGATGGCGGCTCCGATTGGTAATACGCTGATGAAAGAGGATGAGGGAAAACGACTTGATGATGTGCAAGCACTCAGAGGCGATATGTCAGCTCCGGCTCGGTTAATTGTGGAGACACTAACGAGACCTCCATACACGGATCAAGCTTTGGATGTTGCTTTGGAGGGTTCATTCATCGTCGATGTTTTCATCAACTTAGACGGGACCGTCAGGGATGCGGAGCTTAGAAAAAAAATTGGATACGGAATGGACGAACGCGTTTTGACGGCAGTACGTGGCGCGAAATTCATACCAAGAAAAAATAAGTTAGGTGTTTTTGAAGAGGGCTGGACTGAATTGAAGTTTACGCTTTTGATCCCTTAATTCGTTTGTGAACTAGCTGGCAACAAAAGCAAGGTAATAGAAAAGCCAACCTGTCGTCGATGTGAGGGCAAGGCCGATTGCCGAAAGCTTTCCGATTTTTTTATGCTGCTGCGAGTACTGTGTCGGTTTTGGAGGGTTTGGAAAGTTTTTGAGAGCCCGGATGACAGTTATAAAAAGCAGAAGACTTGTTGAGATGGCAAAAGTCAGGTGCACGGCTAAAACAGGGATCACCAAAGTATCGTTGTAGGGACTGGCTGCTGCCAGATGCTTCCAGCCAATGAGTCTCATTTCGATTTCAAATAAAACGACAGCAATCAAGAGAATACTGCTAAGACTGAGCATAACTTTTTTGTGGTTGGTGAAGTCGCGCTGTTTTTTAGCTAAGAGAATACCAAAGGCCATCACAGGCAGAAGTAACAGCATGGCGACCGCCACCAGATCCAACATGAAGCTACCGCGACTACCAGGTATAAACCCTTGCATACCGTCTAAAACTCCTCATTTAACGTAATCCGACGGCCCCAAGCTTACCCCTGCCCCATCCTGAAATCTAACGAAACAATTGCTTAAATAGGCATCTTCAACGGCCCAAGGACTAATGGTTTCCGGGGTTAAATTCCACTTGCAAAGAAACATTCTTTTGGGCAAAGTACCGGCCTCCCTTGATGAGGGCGCTTAGCTCAGTTGGTAGAGCACCAGATTTGCATTCTGGGGGTCAGGAGTTCGACTCTCCTAGCGTCCACCAAGTCTTTCTTTAAGCCTTAAAGTCCACCAATCAAAGTTTATAAGCGTCCGTCCGCTTTGTATTTTGACCACCGCCGGTGATCTGTGTTATCCAAAGCCGTTGATTTAGCTGAGATCTTCAGCTCTAGAAAATGCTGACAAAATCAGTCGGGAAATATTGATTAATCTTGATCGAAATGGTCAGTAATTTCGCTGGATTATATGAAAATAATGGTTGAGATATTTTCGCTTCAGAGCGATACTCAGTGTTGTGTTAGGAAACTTTTTTGGAGGGTCTTAAGATGAAAGTTCTGTTAGCGCTCGCTGCGGTTGTAGGGGTTTCAGGTTACGCTTTTGCGGATGCCAATAATCCTATTTTGGTGACGGCTCCTGTCGAGAAAGTTTATGTGCCGGCCGGCTTTGATGACAACGACAAGGTTGAGGTCATTGTTCATGGTCACTTTAATAGCAGCTGCTACAAAATGGGACCTGTCAGTGCCACAGTTGACGAGCAGACTAAGCGCGTCACGGTTAGTGCCCAGGCGTTCTATTATGCCGGCGAAGCTTGTGTGCAGATGATCACTCCGTTCATCAAGAGCGTTGAGCTTGATCGTCATCTGTCAGCTGGTAACTATAAGGTCACAGTTGCAGATCGTCCCGATGCTACGGCGTCTAGTCTGAAAATTGTCAAATCAATGCGTCCTGACGCGGATGATTTTCTGTATGCGAGCGTGAATAACGCCACTATGGAAACGACTACAGACGGTACTCGGGAGCTTGTTTTGAAGGGCCAGCATCCATATTTGCTCGATGGCTGCGTGAAAATCGATGACATTAAAACTAAGCTCGGTGAAGATAAGACACTTGTTGTGCAGCCGGTCACATCGATCGTTTACGGTGACGAATGCAAAGGTGCTGTAAATAACCGCTTTGAGGTTCGCAAATCTCTTAATGGTCAACTGACCCAAGGTGAGTATCTGATGCACGTCAGAGTTTTGGACGGCAATGCGATCAATCAGTTGGTGAATCTCGACTGATTCTCAGCCGTAATCGTACTTTAAGGGCCGGGGTTTCAACCCCCGGCTTTTTTGTATCGTAGGTTTGGATTTAGCTGAGGGGTCGGTTTACGCCTTATTTAAGCACATGAATTAATTGATTTTTCCTGAGAGCAAAAAAAAGTAGCTCATCGCTGTTAAGGGCTTTTTAAGCGAAGTCGATAGGTGAGATGGAGGGGCGAATGCTCAATCATCGCAGCAGTTTAAAAATCATCACGTTGATAGTCGCGTCATTGATAGCTAGTCGCTGCGGGAGCATGACTTCAAGCAGCAAGACATCGTCTCCTTCTCAAGCCCTAGCAAATGGTTGTGATTTAAAGAAATTTCAGCCGAGCTTTATTTCGGCCACAGGTGGCGATTCCCAGGTTGTTTTGAAATGGCAGCCAAATGGCGATACCGTACCGATCAAAGGTTATTATATGAGGTACTGGGAAGGTGGTGATTTTCGTAATTCACCTCCCAATCCACCTAATGGCGCCATGGGAAATGGTGTCCCACTAGGATATTATCCGCCTAACCAAGAGCTCATAACAGACACTACAGCCACGGTGAGTGGTTTACAAAACGGCAAAACCTACACCTTCGGTGTCACAGCATACGAGCCCTATCGATGTGGCTACGGTTGGGAAACCTATATCTCAGCGACGACTAAGGCGCATTGATGACGTCGCAAAAATAAAGCGGTAAAAAAGAGGAAGGGCCGGTGTTCCGCTTTTCAAAGCAAAACAACCGGCCCCGGCTACTGGGCATCACCATGAATTTCGCAATGTTGGTCGTCGTCGGCTAGAAGTTGCCTCGTGAAATAAATCTCACAAGGCTTAAAGTGAGGGGACTTTCTTTCAAAAGTCTTAAGGAAGCGGCAAACGAGCAAAGAAGCCTCGACCAAAATTGGTACTGTGACGGCGCCGGGTTAGGGCAACCGTGACTCGGTACTATCGAAATCCAAAATGACAAAGATCCGCTTCCAATTGTAGGTACAATAGGCGCAACCAAAGCCGTGAAGATCTTCTGAAGATTATTTCAATATGCCTCGATTGCTTGAGAAGTACGGTAGCAACTGCCGGCAGCCAACTCGAATACTTTGGGCTACTTTTTTAATCCGTTGTAATTCCGGTAAGTTAGCTTAACTAGCTCAGCATGAAAGCAGAAGAGATGCTGATTAAAATTTATTTAAATTAATATTTTCAAATAGTTACAAATATTGGCGTTCTTGACTGTGCCGAGCATGAGCCGTATCTGCGGGTCCACTAGATGCGGACATGGCGCTCCCTTAGATCTTTTCGCAACTTGAGCTCACCTTCATAGATGACCGCATCAAGTCCTGCGGCTCTGGCACCATCTATATTTTCCTTCACGTCATCGACAAAAAAAATTCCGCTAGGTTCACAATCAATTATTTTACGTACGTGCTCATAAATCTTTAGTTCAGGCTTCAGAGATTTCACCTCGAAAGACAAAACAAGATGATCGAAGAATCGGGAAATCGACCATGTCTGCTCGATATGATGCCAGTGGATTTCATTTGTGTTTGACAGAAGAACGAACGGTAAGGTTTGCGCATAGGTGTCGCGTAGCTTCTGCAAAATATCAATCGTCGACTGAATGGGCGAAAATATATTAGCGGCAGCTAATCGTAGTTTATCCGAGTGAATGGTCTTTTTGAAATGCATTTCAAATTTTTTATGCAAGTCGGAGAAAGAAAACTCTCCTGCCTCGAAGCGGTATTCAAGGCCATCATCAAATAACCAGCTTTTGATATCCGCTGGCTTGACGCCAGCGACATCTGCCACCTGCAAACAAGCTTTCTCAACGCTGAAATCGACGATAACCTTGCCTAAATCAAAAACCAAAGCCTTAGTAACTGGCTTGGTCATGCGCCTCGAACCTCGACAAAGACGGAAACGAAAACCTCGCTACCGACTTTAGATTTGAGGTAGCAAAAATGAAGTTTGTCTTCTTTTTGATAGAGACACTCGCGGCTGAGAAATTCAGTATTGGAGTCATCCATGGGACGAATTCTCAGGACGTGGAAAGGTTCGTCCACGGATATAAAGAAGTTGACGGGCCTCTGGCGACCTTCCACTTGTTCCAAACGCACATGCGCGCCATCTTGAATGATGATTTCTCGGAAGACTTTGCTAGATCCACTAGGAAAGGAAACCTTAAGGGTCAGTTCAGCTTTGGCGGGTGACTCCCGGCGAACTTGGCTAAACGAAATACGTATTCCGTCTTCATTCTCAAAAGTCTTTCCAGCAACTATTTCCTTGGCGGCACCCACGACCGAAAGAAAGTCGTTTGCCGCATGCAATGGGCAAACTGTCATTAGAAAAAACAAGAATGGAAAAACAAGTTTAATCAACCGGATGATCCTCAACGGCATAGCGCGACGGCGTCTACCGAGCAGTAAAATTTATGCGTGTATTAGTTTAGCCATCCAGTGGTGGCAAGCTAAATGAAATAAAACCATTAAAAACAGGCGGTTACATTTAAGCTTCTAGACGCTTTGTGCGAGTTAAATAGCACTTGGAGCAGGCAGGTAGGTACTTTTCTTCAGCTCCCAACTCGATCTTAGGCCCATCGAGGGTCGGTTCACCGTCGACAAATTTTAAATTGAAAATGGCCTTGCGATTGCAATAGGCGCAGGTGGTTTTGATCTCTTCGATCGAGTCGGCCACCTCGAAAAGTCTTTGACTACCTTCGAAAAGTTGTCCGCGAAAATCAGTTCTGAGGCCATAGCATATGATCGGGATGTTGTTTTTGGTCGCAATTGTTCGAAACTGATCAATGACCCCGCGACTCAAAAACTGCGCCTCGTCTACAACTATACAGTCAATGCCGTCGAACTCGTCGGCTCCGAAGGTTGTGTCCGAGTTAATGAGCCGATCAGCGGCCATGGCAAGTCCAGCTCGGGACTTTACGTCTTCGGCGCCAAATCTGACATCAAACTTGGGCTTTAGTACTGAGACGCGTTTTTTTTGCTGCTGATAGTTGTGGGCGACGGCTAGAAGATTGAGAGTTTTTGCGCTACCAACGGTTCCATATCTAAAATACAGCTTGGCCATAACGGGTGCGCCTCTAGCGAATTGGATTTAATCGAGACGGAGATCGTTCGCGTATCATTTCGTAAATCAGCTCAAACACGTCTTCAGCATTAGGCTTTGAGTAGTAGTCACCGTCGGAAGCATAGGCCGATCGGTGCGGTTTTGCAGTCAAAGTACGGGGAGCGGCATCGAGTACCTCATAGCCGCGCTGCTCTTCAAGGATTTGCTGAAGCATGTATGCAGCTGCTCCGCCTGGGACATCTTCGTCCATGCAGACCAGTGCGTTGGTCTTATTGATTGATTCTCGAATTTTATGAAAGCGGTCAAACGGTAAAAGAGTCTGGACGTCTATGAGTTCGACGCTGATCCCCACATTTTCAAGGAGCCTAACCGCATCCTGCGCCACCCGAATGCAGGCGCCGTAAGTTACAAGTGTTATGTCTCGTCCTTCTTGCAATACTTCAGGCACGCCAAGAGGAACCGTGTAGTCTCCGATATTATCGGGTAGGGTTTCCTTGATTCGATATACATTAAGCACTTCGATGACCAAAGCCGGGTCGTCACCGCTAAGCAGTGTGTTGTACATTCCAGCTGCTTGGACCATGTTTCTTGGCACACATACATGGACGCCTCGCAGTCCGTTAATGATTGTCCCCATGGGTGAACCGGTGTGCCAGATGCCTTCTAGGCGGTGGCCTTTGGTTCTCACGATCAATGGTGCAATTTGCCCGCCGGCGCTACGGTAATGTAAGGTCGCAAGATCATCACTCATGCCCTGAAAGCAATAAAGTAGGTAATCTAAATACTGAATATCTGCGATGGGGCGTAGTCCCCGCATAGCGGCGCCAATGCCTTGGCCAAGAATGGTCGCTTCCCGAATGCCGGTATCTGTTACGTGCAACTCGCCAAACGTCTCCTGTAGTCCTTCAAACTCGAGGTTCACCCCGCCTAACTGACCAACATCCTCGCCACAAATAAAGATCCTGGGGTCGCGATTGATGGCCTTCTCGAAAAACTTCTGAATGACCTGACGACCATCAACTTTCTCACTCTTGTCCGAGTAGATGGGGGCCGTCTCGTTCACAAGTAAAGGAGAGCGCGATGTTTCGCTCAGGAGATAACTGGAGTAGCGCCTCTGGTTAACCGACTCGTAGCGTTCGATGAATCTGATCAGAGGCATTTTACTGTCGTGATCCAGATCGGTTAATTGGTAAAGGAGCCGTTTAAGGCTGCTTTGTATGTTTCGGCGAAATAAAGTTGGAGCTCTCTGCAGCTCCTGACTGATTTTGTTACATAGATCTTGTCTATCGATGGAGGGTCCAAGTTTTCCCAGCATAGAAATGGCGTCTTCACGCTCGCGTTCCAGTGGTCTCAAATAATCGTCCCAAGCCTCGCTTCTCGCAGTTTCGGCAGCTTTTAAGGCTTCATCATCGATTGCTTTCAGTTCATCAGCAGACGCGAACTTCTTCTCGATAATCCAGCTTCGGAAACGATTAATGCAATCAAAGTCCTCCTCCCATTTGAGACGTTCCTTGGATTTATATCGTTCATGACTTCCCGATGTTGAATGCCCTTGCGGCTGTGTCATCTCTATCACGTGAACGAGTTGAGGTACGTGATTCGTCCGACATGCGCTTGCTGCGCGCTGATAGGTCGTCATTAGGGCCTCGTAGTCCCAACCTTTCACCACATGAATCGCGATGCCTTTGAGCTCTTCTTCATAATTAAAGCCAGCCATTATCTTTGAAATGGATTCTTTGGTGGTTTGGTACCTCGCATGAACAGAAATGCCGTATTCATCGTCCCAGACACTCATGAGAACTGGTACTTGCAGTACCCCGCAGGCATTCATCGCCTCCCAGAATAGGCCTTCAGCTGTCGAGGCGTTACCAATGGTTCCGAAGGCGATCTCGTCGCCGTTTTTCGTAAACTTTCCAGCGTCTTTTAGACGACGATTTTGCCGATAGAGTTTTGAAGCGTAGCCCAAGCCAACCAACCTCGCCATTTGACCGGCTGTTGGCGAAATGTCTGACGAAGTGTTGGGTTGGGCTAATTGATCTAGCCATTCTCCCGAATCACCAATTAGGCGGGTAGAGAAGTGGTTATTCATTTGCCTGCCTGCACTTGCAGGCTCATTTTTTACATCTGTGTCCGCAAAAAGCTGAGCAAAAAACTGTTTGAGAGTGAGCTCCCCCAACGCCATCATCACGGTTTGGTCGCGGTAGTAGCCTGACCTCCAATCTCCCTTTTTAAAGGCCCGGGCCATGGCTACTTGAGCGACCTCTTTACCGTCGCCAAAAATTCCAAACTTGGCTTTGCCGCTCAGAACCTCTTTTCGCCCAATCAAACTGGCGTGACGACTTTGACAAGCGATGGAAAAGTCCTTTAGAACCTGATCCTTGTTCCAATCGTTGCCGGGTTTATCAGTTTTTTTGGTTAGTCGCTCAGTCACAGTTGTGCCCTTCAGTGCTGCTGTTTTGTTTTTTTCACCGGTCGAATACCGCTATCACTGGTGCGTGATCCGAAGGTTTCTCTCCACGCCGCTCGTCTCGGTCCACACTCACAGAGCCGCATCGGCTCGCCATCGTCGCAGTTGCATAAATTAAATCGATCCTGAGCCCCTTATTGCGGGGAAAAGACAACTCGCGGTAATCCCACCATGAGAATATGCCAGGTGACTGATCAATCACTCGTAGCGTGTCTATTAATCCAAAAGACACAAAATCCATCAGCGCCGCCCGTTCACCTTGGGAGCAGTGAATGTGCTCTTTCCACGCCACGGGATCGTAAACGTCTCGGTCATCGGGCGCAATATTGAAATCACCCACTACCACCAGATTATCCGAGGGCTTCCAGTGTTTTTGTAAGAACTTTTTGCCTCTTTTTAGCCAGTCTAGTTTATAGGCGTATTTTTCCGAGCCGACTGACTGGCCGTTGGGCACATATGCGCAAATAAGATCAAACTTATCCGCCGTTCGGACTGTGATCGTCCTCGCGGCGTCATCGGTATGGTTATCGCAAAAGTTTTTAAATAGGATCTCGACGGGCTTTCGGGAGAGAATGGCGACCCCGTTGTAGGCCTTTTGACCGAAAAAGGCGGCGTGGTACCCTGCATCATTGACGGCCTGCAAGGGAAACTTCTCGTCGCTACATTTTAGCTCTTGAAGGCAAACGTAGTCACAGGAAGAGCGCTCGAGAAACGCCTTAAGGCGTTCAAGACGCGAATTGATGGAGTTTACATTCCAGGTTGCTACGGTGACCATAGGCGCCAGACTTTAGTGTCAGGCGCGACCGAGGTCAAAGCAATTCCATTTCCGCCAATGGTGTGCCGCTTAAAGAGTCAGAATATTGGAAGTCGCTGGTAGGCACGCAGTCGTTACGTTGCCCGCTACTTTTGAACGTGATTTGGTAGGTATCGCATTCGACATAATTAAAACCCTTTTGAAAGGGCACTTTGTCGCAAGACTCTTCTTTGCCTTGTCTCATTTTAAGACCGCAGCGATCTTTGAATTCAATCGTTTTCTTGTCGGCGGCAAGATTGCCGTGACGTACGTGATGTGGGCAACGTGAGCAGAGCATTCTTCTATCCCTTCCTTGGGTTAAAGAGTTCTGAGAGACGATGTCCGCATTAGCTCCGAGCTTTGCTCTTGACTCGTCTGCCGGTCTCCGCGCTGGGTTGAACCTTCTCAACGCCTTGCCTGCAGATCTCGGAACTCATGCTTCTCTAATGTTGTTTAATCTGGATAATAACACCAATTTCACCGATTGCAATAAAATTTATTTTCGTTGATTAGCTTACCTGTCCAGATCCCATTAAAAAGGGCGCCCATTTCTTTGAATTTAATCCGGCAAGGCGCCGCCCGTGGCGCAGTTGACGCGGTCTTTGCGACGGGGTACCCTCTCCGTTCACCGCTTTTTATTTTTGAATTTTAGGCTGATGCGGAGGCTGTTGCAGATGGCGTGGTTAGATAGAGAGAAGGCACCGATAGCCAAAGGTGATCGAATTGATACACCAGATGGCTTGTGGGAGAAGTGTGAAAAGTGCTCCGAAATCATTTTGAACAAAGAGCTTATCGACAATTTAAACGTATGCCCTAAGTGTGATTATCACTATCCATTACCGGTTTGGGACCGGATCAATAGTTTGATGGACCCAGGATCGTTCGTCGAAGAAGATGCGAATCTTCGAAGCAGTGATCCGCTAAAATTTGCGGACAGTAAGCCTTATGCCAAACGGCTTGAAGAACAACATAAAAAAACCGGACGATGGGATGCTTTCGTTGCAGTCCGAGGCAAGCTTAATGGCCGTGCCGTGCACCTTGGTGTATTTGACTTCCAGTTTATGGGCGGAAGCATGGGATCCGTTGTGGGAGAAAAGATCTCTAGGCTATTCTTGCGAGCCGCAGCTGCAAAAGAGCCTGCCATTGTCGTAAGCTCATCCGGTGGGGCGAGGATGCAAGAGGGGCTGATTAGCCTTATGCAAATGGCCAAAACTTGCGCCGCGGTATCTAAGCTTCGCGATGCGGGAGTTCCGTATGTGTCTGTTTTATGTCATCCGACCACTGGTGGTGTGGCCGCTAGCTTTGCAATGCTTGGTGATATCAATATTGGTGAGCCAAATGCTCTTATCGGATTTGCAGGGCCACGGGTCATTGAGCAGACGATTAGAGCACAATTGCCCGAAGGATTTCAGCGGTCAGAATATCTTCTAGAACACGGTATGCTTGATTTGATCTCGCACCGCGACTCTCTTCGTATGACCTTGTCGAGAGTTTTGGACATTCTTGCGTCAAATGTCGTTAAGGCCTGATTCGGAACCTGAAGAAATATTGTCGCTGTTTGACAAGCGGCCGACGGTGATCCGTCCTGGTTTGGACAGGATCAAGTCGGCTCTTTCGTTATTAGGCAGTCCTGCAGAAAAGACCCCTCGGATCGTGATTGCTGGAACCAATGGCAAGGGTACAACCAGCGGGATGATTTGGCGCATGTTGAGTTCTATGGGTATGCGCGCTGGTCTATTCACATCCCCGCATTTAGTTGAATTTCGAGAGAGATTTTCCGTCTCTGGTCTAACGATCGGCAATGACCAGATCGTGGACCTGATTCTTAAATTGAAAGATCAACTATCGCCTGCTCTTTGGTCTGATTTAACATTTTTTGAAATAAACACCATCCTCGCGTTTTTGCTTTTCGAACAAACGAAAACTGACGTCAACGTCCTTGAAATTGGCATGGGCGGCCGCTTGGATTGCGTGAACGTCTACGACCCAGATGTTGCTGTTATTACGAGTATCGGGTTTGATCATATGGAGTTTTTGGGTCATACGCTCACGGAAATAGCTCGCGAAAAAGCGGGTATTATGCGTCCAGGACGGCCCGTTGTGTGGTGTGCCAGAGGTTGGGCTGATGAAGAAGCGGACAATGCAATTATGTCGTTTGCCCGCGATTTGAAGGCTAGGGTAGTCCGAGCAGAGCATCCTTCTGATGAGCTGCTTCCACGCTCGCTCAGGAGTCGCCCGCTATACTTTCACAAAAACTTTCAGTTGGCTAAGGCCGCTCTACTGGAGTTTTTTGCGGCTAGAGGATCTAAGACTCCCGAGCACCATGGTGACATTGATTTTGTAGAGTTGTTTGATCGAGATGGTGCGCCTTGGCCTGTAACGTTTGTGGGTCGTTTTGATTTGGTGACCGTAGCGAAGGGAGACATATCTGTCCGAATCCTTCTAGATGTTTGTCATAATCCCCACGGGGCTGCAGCTTTGGCAAGCGAGCTTTCCAGTGGCTTTGGAAAAAAAGGCGGTCTGAAGTGCCTCATTAGCGTGCTTTCCGATAAAGACGCCGCTGGCATCTGGACCGCTTTAAAGGGTAATATCGACGAAGTAATTCCGTTTCGAAGCAGTTCGCCGCGCTCCTGGCAAGTTTTGCCAGGCGAGATGGAGGGTCCGGAAATTGGGTCGCTTTGCGAAAATTTTGCGGTGGCGTGGAGTGATGCCGTAGCTCGTAACTCATGGCGCGGGGACGCGCCGTGGCTGATTTGCGGCTCGGTGGCTGCCGTCGGAGAGGTTCTCGGGTATTGGCGCGAGCATGGTTGGATGGTTAAGAGAGTGTTGCCGGATTAACATGAATGTTTTGCGGTCTTTTTTTGGCGTCAAACGCAGTGCTTGGGTGGTGACACTTGCAGGCGGCGTTGGTTTTTGCCCTGTTCAAGCCCAAGTCTCAAATGTAACTGTTCCTGTGCCGGGTCAGATTGTCCCCGAATCATCGAACGGAATACCTCAGTTATTTTTCGACGCCAGAACCACAGGGTTCACCCGGGACGGCAAGCAGCAGATTTTTGATGGCGACGTGATTGCCATAGGTCCCAAGAGCATTATTACGGCTGACCGGGTTGTGGTCGATCAGGAGAAGCGGGCCCTCATTGCAGAGGGACACGTGGTCGTATTGGCTGCCGAGCAGATTTTAACTGGCGATCGAATTGAACTGGCTACCGAGACGGGAGACTTTAGGATCACCGGTGCTAGGATGATTGTAAACGATAAGGCAGAAGCTGACCGAATCGCAAAGGATGTCTTAGGCTTTTCAGCTCCCGAGCTAAGTTTTGAAGCGGAACGAAAGGCGCGGCTTGATGAGGTGGGCCAACGCAAAGATGTCGTTAAAGAGTCTGTGCGGAGAAAGGCTAAACTTGGTCTTGGGGCCAGTGATGATGATGTTAGCGATTACTCGCGACTACTACAGCAAGAAGACATGATCCGTTTACAGGAGAATCCCGCTTTTGCCCAAATGACCGAATCGCGTCGTAACAATTTACGAAAGCGAAGAGATTTTTGGGAAACGTCAAGGGTGTCGGAGCGTGTACGGCTTGATTCCTCGAGGCAGTCTTATTTTAGACTTGAGGGCGACGAGTTGGTAAAAACCAACGGTAATGACTTCGAAGCCAAACATGCACTATGGACCCCTTGCAAGTGCGACAAAGATGAGTCCCCAGCTTGGGGGTTTAGAGCGTCATCTACATTCGCCCAGATGGGTGGATACGCGACCTTTTACGACGCGATGCTTGAGGTTAAAGGTGTGCCAGTACTTTATTTGCCATGGATGATGCTTCCTATCAAGGATCGCCGTCAGTCTGGATTATTAATGCCATCGTTCACAGACGATGTTGTTTCGGGGAGTGGCTACAGTCAACCGCTCTTTATAGATCTAGGTCGAGATAAAGATATGACCTTGAAAGGTGATATATTTGAGCGGCGCGGTCTTCGCGCGGGCGCGGAAGTCAGGTGGAAGAAGTCAGAATATAGTGGTCTGCAGTTAAACGTCGAGGGAATGCGGGACAAAGTTTGGCTAAGGCAGCGTTCCTCTCGCGATGAACTCTCAAAAATGTTTACTGACGGTCTTGCTGCGGCTCGAAAACAGGATCCTGGAACTCCCGCCACAGATCTTGGGTCTTTAAGTGGTCGCGAATATACGGCCAGCAGATTGGCGCAGCGCGATTGGTGGGAGGCAAACGCGCCTGAATGTTTATCAAGCGATCTCGTCCAACGTCGAGCCTGCGAGATGGACGTCTTGAGTAGTCTTCGCCCCCCTTCAAACTCCAATCGGGGACTCGCTCGATGGCGCGCATCTGACCGCCTTAGCGAACGACTTTCTTTTATCACAACTGGTGAGCTTTATTCAGATCGGCAATATAATTCTGACGTTTATATATCAGATGCAACTCAACCTGGTTTTGACACCGGCAATGGTGAGTGGTCCATAAACCCAATTCGTTCAAGGCTGAACTATGATGGGGCCGGGTACTTTCTTGGGCTTGGCTCGTACATTGGTGATTCGACTATGTTAAACGAGAGGTTTGAGGGCTATCAGACACCGGTGGCCACTCATCTTAAGACGCGGTGGTTTCTTTTGAAGCCTGATGGTCTTCCTATTTATGGCCGAGCCACAATGGACAATTACAGAATTAGTTTTGACTCAGGGTCGAAGTCGGAGCTGGATGATGCTCCTGTCGGGCTGCCTGGCGGTTTTTGGCATCGCGCTCAGGGGTCTTTTGTGGCTCCATTAACGACGCGGACTGCCGTTCAAGTGGATCAGTTCACAGATTTTGATGCAAGATTTGTGACATTTGATGTGATGTCAGACCGCAATAAACAGAATCAAAGCACATTGCAGTCGTGGCGAACAGGTGTTCGATTTAATTTGCCACTAGATGGTAGGGGGCCAGTACCGAAGTGGCTTGGGGGTTTTGATGACGAGAGTGGTAAGCGACTGATTCAGCATGTGATGAATTGGTCTATGACGCTTGCTGCGCGTCCCGTGGTTTTCAGGCGAGGTTCTTATGGTGAGCCGGGGGTCACAGCTCCGGGTGCGCCGTCTACCTGGTTTGCTTCGGATCGGCCAGGCCTAGATGACAACATCCAGCCAATGGATTTTATGAAGCAGTATGAGATCGTTACATTTTCAACGTCGCATCGTTGGAAGATATTTAGCGAGATCTGGAAGACTCTCTATGGCGAGCAGGCGGCAGAAAAATTAGCGGAAAACTCCAAAATTTCATTTCAAGAAAAAGCTAGAAGAGAGTTGCTTTACTCAATGGATCGACCGGTACGAGACGCGGGCGACCTGTTTTCAAATGATCAGTCTAAGTGGTTTGCAAACAGATATCAGCTTCTTGAAACTGACTACATTGAACCAGTCTCTTTTGGAGCGTCGATTTCCTACGACCGACTTAATGATGTCCGGAGACGAAAAGAGGGGAGCACTCGCGAAAATCGCCCTTGGAGTGAGTTAGACTCTGCCCTGGGGCTTTCAGTTTCAGGTTGGTCCATCACGGGCAGTTCCAAGTACAACATCTATGACAAACTTCAAACTCGATTTGCTTCTAATTTGGTACCGCCGACACTTTGGGATACTAATTTAACCCTGGGATATACAATTGAGCGAAATCCTTACCAGACATCGATGGGGGATATTTCATTTTCGTCAACTCGCGAGAGAACAACGACGATTGTAACCTCGCTGATGAGACCATTTGCGGCAAGCTGGAGTTATTCCAACAAGGACTTAGAGTCCGCAGACGATGATTCTAAGGATTATCGCCAAAAGCTTGGTTTATCATATGCTTCTCCGAGTGGGTGCTGGGGCGCCAGCTTTGTTCGCGAAAAGCCCTATGGCTCGGAAGAAAAAGCAGCGACTTATTTGCTCGAGTTAAACGTCACATTTATGGGTCAAACGCGAGATCTACCAAACATGTCGCCTCCGTTGGAACGTCAGATCAAAAAAAGCTGACGATTTAGGATTTTTGGCTAGGGTTAGTCTAAAAAATAATTTTACTGACAGTGCCCGGATTTTTTGGTTGGGTTGAGCTACAAACGGACTGGACGTCGAGCTTTCCGCCGAGTTTTTCAGTGAAAAACTTTGCAACAGATAATCCGTGGCCGGATCCTTGTTCGCCCAAAGTTCCGTTCCGTGCCGATTGGCTCTTTTGCCGTCGTATGCGCTCGAGAATTTTCTTTGGGATTCCGATGCCGTGGTCAGTTATTTTTATTAAAGATTGCCCAGGATTTATCGATTCAGAGGATATTGAAATGCTCGACCCTATGTGGGAAAACTTTATGGAGTTCGTAAGAATGTTAACGATGACGTGATCGCGGACGATATCAGGGTCTGTAAAACAAAATGCGTTGGGACAAAGGTCAAAATTAATCGAAATATTTTTTGACAAGAGTTGTTCCTGGACCAGCGAGACAGATGCGTAGATCATGTCTGATGTTTTAGCAGGCCTTCGTCTGATGTTGCTTTCGGACTCGCTTTCACGTTCGGTGCGATGAAATCGGCGGACCATTTTTTGCGCTTGGTTCAACGACCACGCAAGTGATTTTGTTATGTTCTCATCTTTGACGCCCCTGGATCTTTGCAAGTTCGCCATTGCAAGTTGAAGTGGCGTATTCAGATCGTGGCATAGCGCTCTGAGTTTTATTTGATGCTCGCTAACTTGTTGCTGTACGACTTTGTCAACGTCGCGCTTTAGCCTTGTGATTTCATTTTCATGGCGTTTTAGATCGGCAATAATCGATCGGTCCGTGGTGGTGAGACTTTGCTTCCAGGGGTCGGCCTCTGGTCCCCACTCATTCCAAGGTCGTATTTCCCATTCGCAGTAGGGGTCTCCGCATGCGACGCATTTTGTTTCGATTTCGAGTAGGTCCATTCCAAAAAATTGGCTACACCAGGCGCTTCCATATCCCGTCAACGAGTAGCAGACGGGATGCTTGCTCAAGCCAAAAAGAGATTTATGGGATATCGCTTCATAGCTGTTAAGCCAACGACCACTAAAGACAAATAATCTTTTACTGCGATCAGACTGGAAAGCCTCGGGCACGACTTTTACTAGGCCGCACCACCCATGCATGATGGGTCCAACTTCCAACTTTTGTTGATCCGTCAGGCCGGGAAAAATGCGATCAATGGCCCTGTAATCGTTGATGGCACTTTCGTAGCCGAATCGAGCGAAAATCATTTGAGCTACAGATTGTCCAACCTGCTCGATTGTCGCTTTACGAAGTAGGCTAACGGCAGCGTGATTAAACATGAGCATTCGACTGCCAGATAGTTCGATAAGACCATTGCTTGGTGAAAACCTAAGATGGTCATAAAGAATATCCTCGATCGTGCCGCCTCGCACTTATGACCTCCACAATTATGCCAGTCGCCAAGCATTCTCTACAGTGACTCTTAATTCATTTTCATCGGCGCTCAAGGTGATGGCTCGTTCCCATGCATTTAATACGCACGCGGGCATATTGAATCCGTTTAGGTCTGGCCCCGCGAAAAGGCCGGTGTCCATTCCGTGCAGGGTGTTTAGAAAGTCTTCCATCCTTGCTTTGTAGACTTTTAGTTGCGTGGGGCTCATGGCCGATATCAGTTGTTCTCGTTCTGAGAATGACAGCGGCTTTGTAAGAATCTCTTTGAATAGCCAGTCAGGAGGCACTTTGCCCACAATTCCTTTGACCCATTTGACGCTGCCTTGATCTTCTGCCGGTTCAGCCGTGCATAGATAAAGATTTTTAAACCCCGATCGGAAAAGAAACTTCGAAAGATTTACCCCTGTTGCTTTGCCACTGAAGTTCTTATCAATAAATAAATTTGCAGATTGCTGTATCTTTGCAATCGAACGCATAAGCTCAGAGCGTTTACCGAAAGTTAGTATTGATTTGCTTAGTGTTTGGCAACGGCGCTCCCAGTAATCTCGTACAGATTCGTCATCGTCTATTAGCACAATTTCAGTGGGCATCATTTCTAGTCTGCTCCAGATTGCTTTGACATTGTGATTCGCGTGAAAGGGTGAGCAAAGACTGTGCCAAGTGATTTTGGCTGCCAAATTGACTAACTTGGTCTATTTTTACCTGGTCAAAATGTCGGTAACGACTTTTTCTGCGACAGATCGTGCAGAATTTCCAAAGGATGCATTGAAGGATTCTTCATGCCTAAGATGATGTAGCTGCGCACTAACGTCTCCGCGATTGGCCAGCACTTCTCCCGACATGGGATATTCTCTTTGCAAGATTAGCTTTTGATTGCGGAGGTCCCATAGTTCTACTCTGACGAAGCTCTGCCAGCGCGTTTTGAGGTAATAATCATCTGCGACGCTTAGATTTCTAACCTTGCCTTTGGTTGGCGGGGATGACTGGCCCACAAAGTAATCTGGTTCTCTTGTTTTTCGATTGTTTTGACTGACACGCCGCTCGCCGGCCTTTCCCGTCTGGGAAGAAATTAGTTGAGCTCGCAGTATCGCGTCAGCACCTGAGGGCCGAGCCAAGTGTAATTGTCCGTTGGCAGCAATAGCTCGTTGTAGTTCGTCCCAAAGAAGCTCATGGGGCAGGACCTCAGACCCAGTATCATACACGGCCTCGACAAAGACCGTCTTGATACCGTTGGGGGCGGCAGTGTGGAGGTTTGTAAGCCGGTAACTACAGCTTGAGCTCAAAAAATGCAGGCTGGCCGTCAGTAAAAACCAGGCGACTAGGCGGAATGATTTTTTTCTGGACTCTGGCAATTTTGTGGTCATAATGAGCATAAATACCAACATAACCTGAACATAGAGAGGCTGCCATGGAATTTGATAGTCCCCCGTCCAGGCCCGTCGTCAAAAACTCCGTAAGTGCACAAGCTGAGTGGGAAAATTGGCTTTATCAGAACAGTTTTGAATACCTTCGCGATGCCGATGGCCTCGATTGGTCGGTCAAAATGAGTTTTGAGCAACTACCAAGTAACCTTGATCGTCGAGCTGGGCGATGGGTTGCCACGGTGGAAGTGGCCCTTAATGTTTCTATGAGCGCACTTATTGAAACTGGGACATTTGATAAGGACGATGACGCGCGTATTATTGAGTTAGTGGGCGAGGACTTAATACCTTTGCGTATGCGGAAAATTCAATACGAAGCCACGAGTGAAAATGCCATGCGTGACACGATGGCACAGGTTTTGCCAGAACTGCGTGAAAATTTTAGGAAAACTTCCTTGCATGCCGTAAAACGGACCTTGGCGGGGCGCTGGCTCGAGGGTCGAATGGTATTCGGCAAGGGGGAGTTAGACGCTGGATTTGATCCGCAATTGACTAATTTTTCAGTATCAAACTCCAAGGAATGATGATGAGGCCCCTTGACTCGGACCTTAGGTTTCACTAAAACGGACGGTTCATTGCGTCCATTGTGAATGATGGGGAGTTTTTGGCGATGTTAGAATTTGTTCCAGAGAAAATTGACCGGGCAGTGGTGATGAACGTGTTTCAAAACCAGCAACCGGCAGCCGGCGCGCTGACGGCGGCTTCGGTGGTCGATAGTTTTGTAGGCGCTGATTTTGTAGTTGCGGTCCATAACTGGCTGATTGGTACTCAGCTTCGTTATGTGATTTTTGACTTCCAGGATGAGAAGGAAGTTCCCGCGGACTTCGTCGAAGAGCTCATGCAGCTCATGAAGCGAGTTAGAATACCGTTCCTCTTTACAGGGGTTATGGATCGTCCCCGGGCCTTGCTGAAGTCTTATGATTATACCTCGAAGTTTCCGATCTTCGCGTCGATTGAAGAGGCCGTCTCCTATCTTGAGTCCAAATATCCAAGTCTTCTTATGGTATCCCACGACGGAATTGTTTTTGGCTCACCCATCGAGATGGTTCGTAGCCGCTTGAACGGTAAACCAGGCGAGGAAGACGGCGAGATGCCGGCTGAAGATGAGGACTAAAATCAATTCTTCTAGGTGTATGAACTAGTTGAGATTGAGCAGACCGGTCCGTTGTTAGGACCGGTTTTTTTAATCGAGACGATTTAGTTCGCCGTTGATAATTTCCAGATTCTCTTTAATGGTCTCCAGGTTTGAAGACTCAGGATAACGCGCTATAGCTTCTTCCAGAAGACTTCTGGCTTTGCCCAGGTATACTCGTTTGCCGCTTGGGTCGTTTGTGGCTGAGCTGGCACGGTATTGGTAGGCGGCCTGCTTTCTCAGATCCTGCGTTGCTCGATCCGACCAAATCTTGATGTTTTGACGGGCCGCTGAATAACTTTCGGAATTCTGAGGGATCTTTTTCGCAGCAAGGATTGCTTGTTCAATTTGCTCTTTTGCGGCGAGTTCTTGGGCTTTTGCCAGTATCTGAGCATCCTCAGCACTAGGTTCAGTTAATCCGCCAGAGCTCGTATTAATTTGATCTGAGCTCAGGTTTGGCGAGGTCACAGCAGGTGCCGGAATCGGCGGTTTGGCATCGACAAGAGCACTAGATGCGGATGTGGGTAACGTTGCGGTTGTTGCCGAGTTGGGTGACTGGGTCGTGCCAGCTAGTTTCGTTGCGAACTGCTCCCAATCAGAGGTTTCTTTCCGAAGCACAGCGTAAAGGTTCTGGACGAAATTTGAGCTGTTTCCACCCTTTTGTAGTGCGTCGTGAGCCATGAGGTAAACAGCGCGACCTTTGAGATACGGATTGCTTGAAAGGGCTTCCATAAGATCAAGGCCCTTTTCCTGCGTTTTTGACTGTAAGGAGTTACGCGATACACTGGCTCCACCAGAAGCATGTGGGAGTTCACGCTGAGCGCCTATGGGTGTCAATACATCCCGAAGAACTCCAATCACAAGAGCTGCTTCGTGGATTGTACCGCCGCTGGGACTCGCTGGGATACTGTTGAAAATTTGTCGGTCATTTTCAGTATAGTCATTCTCAGTGACGACCATTCTTGAAAAAAATGCAGCATACTCCGCGTCGACGGAAACCGATGATGGGCGTTTAGCTCCGGCTTTCGTCAGGACAGGCGCTTTGGTCTCGGTAACATGGATCTGCCGCGACTGCGTTTTATGCGGTTCGACGATGCTTTTCTTTGTTGCGGTTGAACATGAGATAGGGAGTGTGACCGCGGCCAGAGTGGCAAACGTGAGATAGTTTTTTCTCATCTGGAAATCTTCCTACTATGGACTTAACTCACAAGACTTACAGCGACATGCTGAAGGACGTCAAGTAGCGACGATCCTCAACTCGCTTAAGCGTACTGCTGACGTCAGCAGCATAACTTGCAAATTCAAGGCTACCAAGTGCCGAGTTGATCGTAAAGCCCCAAGAGATGAACCCCTGGTTGGCTCCGACTTGTAGCGCAAACGAGCTTTGTTCAAGGGGGTTACCACTGAAAATTTCCATGCCGCCATGAAGCATTTTGGCTAGGTCAATGCCAGGAAGACCATAATAAGTAGAATTGCGGCCTAAATAGATATTTTGTACATCAGCACTAAAACGTATACCGTAATCCGAGGAGACTCGAGGGCTTATGGACATTCCGACTCTGGCATCTGTTGGGTCAACAATTGATAATGCTTCTGAGTTGCCCTCAGAGCCGATAAACTTGGTGCCGCAAATGTTCTGACGTTTTTCAGTAAATGGGTTGAGATAGTCTTTCTTACAACCGGTTGGTAAATTTCGAAGGGTCAGCCCCAATGTGGGAAACCAGTAGTCGGCCAAGGTGTAGAGTAACCCCACATCAGCTCCCATCCCGACCCCACGGTTATTATCTGACTTTATTCTTTTATAAAGCCCAGTGCGGCTCTTTAGGTCGCTGCTTGGGATTGTGTCCTCGAATGCGTAACGGTAGGTGGGACGCAGAGTCAATCCTAGGGTGATCCGATTAGAGGCATCTGTCATTGCATAGCCAAAACTTGCTCCAAGGTCCGACACTGAGCTAACTCTCGCATCTGTGGGGGTATCCTTGTCTATGTATACGCGCATGGAGGAGTTCTGAAAAATTCCAAACCCCGCTGGCCGATTCTTGCCCATATCAAAAAGAATCGATGGGAATGCGGCAGCTCTGGCGTAGAATGGCTTTTCTGCGTCAAAGTCAGACTCTGCAATCACATCGGCCACGCCGCCACTGGTCGTTCCGGCAATCGCACCATAAAAGGAACGACTAGCTGCATTTAAACCAACGGTCACATTCGGTAGCTTTAGAATATGAACAGTTTTTCGACTTCTGGCTTTTCTAACTCTCGCAATTCCAGCCGGGTTGGTCCAGAACGCTGACTCGTCGTTGGCGACCGCCGTAAAAGCACCTCCCAGACCCATGGGTCTCGGGGTGGGATATCCTTCAGGAACTTCTGCTAAAGCGTTACCGCCATGGACTAAGCCCATCGCTGCGACTAGAGCCGTATTTGTCAGGAATTTCCCGAGACTTTTATGGGACCTTAAATTCATAACATGCTTATTCTGTTGATTGATCTAAGATCATCATGATGCAATCAGTCGACATTGGCAAGAAGAGAGCTTAGTAAGCGGACTAAAATTGAGGGGTAAGGCCCTCTTCAGGACTTTTGAAGAGCCTCGGTTAAGGTCTCTAAATCCTCTTTTTCTCGTAATACTTGGCGCAGCTGCTCCGTCTGCTCGGCAAGACGCTGCTTTAGTATCTGCATTTGCTCGTCTTTTGAAGAGATGATCGAGTCCTTCATGTCTAACATCTTGTCGGTCATCTCCGACAGACGGCTCATGGACTCCTGGGTGAGACGCAGGATCTCACGGTTTTCCTCTTTCGCAAGACTCAAATGATCAATCAACAGGGCGATCTCTTGCCGATCAGATGAACTGACCCGGTCGCTAATCACTGAAATTTGGTTGTGATCCGTTCGGATTGTTTTTGACTCTTGGGCGTTACTCGTCGATTTCATCCATTCCGGCTCGGCCACATGAGGCAGTGGCGGAAGACCTTCCATGGTGACGACGGTGGACGCATCGGTGTAAACCATGACCTGTCCTCGATCGGTCCGGGCCACGAGTTTACCGTTTCGAACACGCCGCCAAATCTCATCGATTGAAACACCTAAGTGGCGTGCTGCTTTGGAAAGCTCCATACCATCAATGTCGTCATCCGAGGCGCGCCCTACGAAAAGCTCAGGGCCGTTGTTATCGGATCCCGTTGTCTTGGTGTCTGAGCGGGAACTTTGACGATTTAATACGATTGGTTCAACTGCCATACCAGCCTGCCGATATATTAATCAGATTAATTAATGCACAGATCAGATAGTTTAGTTGTATCCCATCCGAGGGTCTCGCTGCAAGCTCTAGGAGATATTTAGGCTCCTTTTTTTTGGCTTTCAGTCAGTAAGTCGTCTTCATCTGACTGGATAAGGAAAGGGGCGGGTTCATCCTTTGTCGCGACGTTGCCGATATTGGCCAATTTCCTTTTTGCCTTTTCAAAGCTCGGATCGACGGCCGCAGCTCTTAGTAACGATTCACGCATGGATGCTTCATCACCTTTTTCTTCGAATGCTAAAGCAAGATTAAATAAAACCCTAGCATCACGGGGATTGATTGAAAGAGCCATGCGGTATTTTTCAATACCGCGCTCGATGAGTCGCATTTTCACATACGTTAGGCCGAGTGAATTCAAAGTTGAAATGTCGTGACTTTCGAGATCAAGGGCCTTCTCCAAACTCTTTTGAGCGTTATCGTAGTCATGCTTCTTTAAGTACACGTGTCCCAATCCGCGGTGAGCCGACGCCATCTTGGGTGACAGCTTAATGGTAGTCTTGAAAAATTCCTCCGAACCGTCCACGTCTCCGGCGCTGAGGAGGAGATTGGCTACGATAAGCGGATACCTTGGGTTTTCGGGGCTGAGCTTGTGAAGCTGTTTTGCACTGTCAAGCAAGCTGGCGTGATCGTCCATTTGTTCTGCTAGATCAAAAAGATACTTGTATGTATCAACATAATCGGGATTCATGACCATAGCTGTTCGAAACTTGTCTCTAGCGCCTGAATAATTCCCGCTCTTCAGATCAATCCGGCCCAAACCACACATGGCTCTCGCTGAGTTGCTTTTTATGTTTTGTGCCTCGAAGAAAAACGATTCGGCTATCCATAATTCTCCAGCCTCAAGGTGCTCCTCGGCTCTCTCAAGCATGGAGTGCAAGTTTGATGGATTTTTGGCGTAGTTGACGAGACTATTCAATTGGCGAGAGAAATCTTCAAATGAAAATGGCTTGACTAGGTAGCTGTCTATGCCGCCCTCACTGGCTAAGACAACATCATGGCGCAAAGCGTCGGATGTCATCAACAAGAATGGGATGAATTTGTATTCGGACTTTTTTCGTAGGTCTCTACAAAACTCCAACCCATTTCTTTTCGTAAGTTGCCATTCAACAATAAAAAACCCGACCTGATCCACGAGCATCCGGCGTTCGGCGTCTTCGATGGACAATTCAATTTTTACATTCTTTATCTTCAGAGCATTGAAAAAATTCCGTAGTGTCGACCGATAAGCTAACGACGGCTCAACCACTAGAATCTGTCGTGAACCGAGGAAGTCATTAATTTTTTGACCGAGGTTTGTTTTGGCCATTCCCAGCACCCCATTATAAGGCTTCGGAGGCTTCGACAGGACTCTTTAAGGACTATCTAAATTCAAATATTTAAATTAATAATTTCAGTTACTTAAATGGCGATGGCGCCGCCCTCGAAGTCTGTGCTAACATGATTCGTTTGCAGCATATTTCTTCGAAAATTTGATTACTACTGAGGCAAGTCATGAACCTGGGGCGTTCGGTGGCGAACCCAAGGCTTATTTGGTGGCGTGATGTATTTCAGCGCTGGCCCGTCTATTTGGTGGGACTGGTAGCCATGTTCGTCACCAATGGTACTGAGGTTTTGGCGCCGAAGACCATTCAGTGGATGATTGACGCTCTCATTGCAGCCTCCAACCAGAGTTCAAATTCGCAGTCTGGCGCGCTCGCTTTTCAAAATATTCTGAACGCCGCGGCACTCTTTGCCCTGGTCGCCCTCGTTGGCCTGGCAGGCCGGATCTTCTGGCGATTCACGCTCGCTAGAATGACCCATGTCGCCGGTGCTTCCATGAAACAAAATATTTGGAGCGCGTTGCGATCCTCATCTCTTGAAAACGTTCAGCGTTTCACGCTAGGTGATCTCATGAATCGGGCTATCGGGGATGTAAATTCAGCACGCTGGATTTATGGATTTACGCTCGTGCTGACTTGCGATGTGATTTTCTTTACAGTACTTGGTGCGATTTCGATGTTGCTGATTCACCCTGGCCTCGCGCTCGCCTGTCTATCCACTTTTGTCATTTTTCCACCGATCATCATGAAGTTAGCAACACGTGAATATTTGGCTCATGAATCGGCCCAAAACGAACTCACCACATTATCTGAGTATGTCAGCCAAGCTATTCGGGGCGTCAGGTCCCAGAGGGCCAGTAATGCCTTTGGGTCGTGGGTTACCTGCCTCACTGATTCAGCCGCGCGGTATGCAAAATTACGATTTAAGGCGCAAACAATTGCTATCAACAGTTTTCCCGTCTGCAGCATTCCCACGATGGTGTCCTATGTCATATTGTTTCTTTGGGGCCCACAGCTGGTCACATCAGATGTGATTACGGTCGGTGAATTTGCCGCTATGGCATCCTATGTCTATTTGCTTCAAGGTCCAGTGGCGGATGTTGGGGAGCTCGTGGCAGAGTGGCAGAAGGGATTTGCATCGGTGAACCGCATCGCCGAGATAACACATCTTCCTAACCAAAAAACGCCGTCTGAAATGACACCTCATAGCGTGCGGCTAAAATCCATCATGGATGAGCCGAAGTCGGTGGATGCTTGGCAAGACGCATGGACGGTTAACCGCTGCGCATTGGACGTTTCTGGTCTGAAGACAGTCCGCGGCGGACGAGTTTTATTTGAAGGAGTCTCCCTGAAATTGCGCCGCTCGGAATGGCTTGGTATTTCGGGAGACGTCGGCTCTGGCAAGTCTACCTTGTTGCAGAATTTTGCCGGGCTATTGCCACCAAATGAAGGTCGGATCAAATTTTTCGGACAACACCATCCAGCTGATTGTCAGGGGCAAACCGTGTCAGATGGCTTGTGCAAAGTTGCTTATGCGCCGGAAAAGCCTTTTGTTTTCGCGGGAACGATTCGCCACAACTTAGCTCTTAATCACTCTTATTCAGATGGGCAGCTTTGGCGCGCCCTTGAAATTGTCGGGCTTGATGCTGAGGTGCGAAGCATGCCCCGAGGTCTGGACGGCGTTGTCGGAGAGGGTGGAGTCTCCCTGTCCGGTGGTCAAAGACAGCGCCTCGCACTCGCAAGGATCGTGCTTCGCGCCTCAGGTGTTGTGCTGCTTGATGATCCGCTCAGCGCCGTAGACGGAGAAACAGAGTCAAAGATCATTTCAAATTTGAAGCAGTTTTGGTCCAGTCACTCGGTTATTTGGGCGTCTAATAAGCCGTCCACTTTGACTTGCTGTGATCGTGTTGGGCGACTGACTGCGCGCGGTTTGGAGTTTATCGAGGGGTCGGAAGCTTTTGTTACTGGAAAGATGATGGAGGAACTGCATGTCTAACGCTGCGGTTCATTTCGAATCCGCCGAAAAAAATTTATCGACTCGGTTAAATTGGCAAGTATTCCTTCCTTTTCTCCGAGCATCCTATAAACCAGTTGTTTTAGGATTGACGGCTTTGATCGCAAGTACGTTATTTGTAGTATGGGCGTCTATACTGTTAGGTAACTTGTGCGCACAAATGGGCTCAAAAACGTTTGAATTCCGCAGTGGGCTCACTCTGATTGTGGGATTTCTACTTTTGGAAGTGATTAGTATTTTAGCCCAGTTTATTGGCCGAAAATTTTTGGCCGCGGGTACCAATCAAGTCCTTTTAGATCTACGAAAGGCTTTATTTACAAAACTCAATACTCTGCCCATGAGTTACTTTGACACGCAGCCTCTCGGTCGAATTATCACGAGAGTTACAAATGACGTTGAAGGTGTGGAGGGCTTTTTTGGAGGCGGACTGGCCAGAATTTTAACGGCCTCCGTGCAAATTATTTCGGTGTTGCTTGGTATATTTTTTATTGCGCCCTCCTACGGCGCCTGGGTCGTGGCTTCCGCCTTGCCGTCTCTTGTATTTAGCTGGTTTACAAGAAAGCCCGTGCGGTATTGGCTCAGCGAGAACAAAATTCGCAATGCACATGTTAACTCCACTTTGGCGGAATTTATTCAGGGCTTGCCCGTTCTCAGGGTGCTTGGACTAGAGACATGGTCGGTCGAAGAATTCGGTAAGGATACTCGTCACCACTACGAATCAAGCATTAAAGTTCTTTCTTGGAATAGTTTTATTCGTCCAGTGACCGTGTTTCTAAGCGTGATGCCAACCGTGGTGGCGGTTATTCTGGGCGGAATTTTGCTTATAAACGGACACGTGGAGCTTGCAGCCATTGTTGCAGTCATCCGACTGACGGAAAGATTTAGTAATCCGGTACGGACGCTCACACAGGAAATTCAGGTTATTCAAGATGCCACGGCTAGTGCAGCACGTGTTGCCGAGATGCTGGCTGAAACGTCGGAAGAGGCTGACAAATCATCAGTGGTCGATAAATATGGCGCAGCCGCATCTGGTGCGATCGAGTTCAAAAATGTAAATCTGGCCTACAAAGCAGGCCGAGACGTGCTCTCTGAATTTAATCTGAAGATTCCCGCAGGACAAAAGCTAGGAATTATCGGCGCTACCGGCGCAGGCAAGAGCTCCGTCATCAATTTAATTCCCGTGCTCTATCGGCCTCACAAAGGATCAGTTCTTGTGGACGGCGTTGATGTGATAGATTGGGATCTTGCGGCATTGCGAAGCCAAATTGGGTACGTGGCCCAAGAGCCTTTTTTGTTGAAAGGAAGTCTGGGTGACAATCTTTTGGGACTTGGTTGGAAAGACGATCCCAAGAAAACCAAGGATTTTATGGACGCTGTTGCTGCGTGCGGTCTGACAGAGGTGGTCAGCCGTTTTCCAGGTGGGCTGGATTACGACGTGCGTGAGAGCGGCTCAAATCTCAGCAGCGGTGAGAAACAAATGATTTCCTTCATGCGAATGATCCGGGAGGATCGGCCGATATTATTGATGGATGAGGCGACATCGTGCTTGGACGCTCGTTGGGAGTCAGCCATCCAGCGTGCGATTTTAGTCCTCATGGGCCAAAGAAAACGCACCTGTGTGATTATCGCCCACCGTACTGAGACTTTGAGATCCTGTGACCGAATTATTAAAATTCGCGGCGGCACCATCGTCGCCGATGGGCCGCCAGCTGTAGTTTTAGCCAATAATAGGCTGTGATCTGAGCCTTTAGTTCGCTCCTGCCGAAGAATTCGGCATGATTTGCGTTCTAATCGATGGACTGCCAATGAGATTAGTGATGGGCAAGCTACCTTCAAGATTAGGGGTCACGCTGGTCGCAGTGATCTCGTACAAGCCTTCAGAAGTTGGCGTCCAGGTCAACGGGTTTCCAGACCCACCCGAGCTACTTCCGCTGCCAGTAGAGCCAATAGCGGATGTTTGCCAGGTTACTGATGCGTCGTTAATGATGCCGTCTTTATTGAATACCAGAGCATAGACTTCAAATGGTGAGTTGACCTTTCCATTCGGAACGCCGGCCGAGGGGGCCGCATCTGGATGTCTCGTCATCGCAATGACAGCCGTAGCATCGGAGATCTGTGCCGTGGAGTTTTCTGTGACCTCAAGACCGCGAGGCGTGGGCACTGTTCCGTACTGAATCTGATTGCCTATGAAGATAGCACTTGGCGGAACTGAACCTACTCGATTTACATCACTGAATGCCACATAAGAACCTTCCTGAGGGTACAAATAACCCTTGATCGTCGAGGCTAGAACAAACGTGTTTCGTATAAAAGCAGAACTATTTTGGTCAAAGCCAATTGATGTATTATTTACGACATTTGTGGAGCCACTATTATCCGTTCGAAACTCCACAATTCTATGGTTTATTTCGGAGCTGTGAAAGTAGCCAGAAAGGTAGAGCCATTGATCTGTATTTGCGCAAGTGATCTTAAGATTCTCGTTAAAACCTGACAACTCGGAACCACTGCCTTGATTCGTCACTGCACTCCCACAGGCTGAGTCTTGAATTTCAAAATAGCTAAATTTACTGCCAGAGAAATAGTTTCCTCTTACAGAAAATATGGATCTCGGAGAGTCGTATGAAAATGCGCTGCCTAGTCTAAATCCTCTCCAAATAACCGGTTGTCCGTCGGAGTTCGTCTCGCCGCGGAAAATAACTGGTTGAGATTCTGTGCCAAGTGCATAAACAAGAGAATTTGCCGAGATTCCGAAGTTTCCTGTAAACTCCAGGATTGCATCAGGCTCAAATTTGACGACATTGTTAAATTGTACATTGTCCAAAACCTTGTGCACGCCCGGTGTAATTTTTATGGGGTCCGAATAATTACCGAGAAGGTCTCCCGAGACCTGCTGCCAGACAATATTGACACACTGGTTAGCTACGACTTTTTGGTCGGTGCCACAGGTGACTGGTTGCTCACAACCTCTTAC
>CAYOEM010000001.1:0-221888 GCA_964402975.1 uncultured Polynucleobacter sp. | reverse complement strand
ATTGTTGACGGTCTCTTCCGATGATTCTGATGGATTGGCGAACAGATCACTGACAAGGACAACTTTTGGTGGCGACATGTCCAAGACCGACCAAGATGAGCCGTTACAAGCCTGAAATTGCTTTGTGGCTAGAACGTAATAAAGGTGCGATACGCGGGTTGCATCGCACGCAGGCATTTCGCTTGCATTTGCGACATAAAATGCCATGTAGTTAGCAGCTCCACTGCTTTCCGCTTCTTTCTGTGATGTGAAACCAGTGGTAGATTCGGCCGTTTTCTTTGGGATTGCAGCGGCTACGCGAGCCACTTGAAACGCCCCGAAGCGTTTTATACTGATTTTAATAACGCCACTGGCATCAAAAGTCAGTTCATCTCCAACGAAAGTTTCGACGTCAAATTTACTTCCATTTGGATACATTCCAAAGACGACAAATTGGCTATCACCGGTAAGGCTCATCGATTGCGTATAGGGAAGAGAGATGACCAGACTTCCAGTGATGGCGACGGAAGCGCTAGGAATAATCGCGACAGCTGGTCCAGCCGGGGCTGCGCCACTGACTCCAAGGGAGGTTTGAGTCGCCGTATTGACGATGGGTGTTGATTCAAATAGTGCCACGTCGACCGGGATAGAAAGAGCGCCGGGAGGTATGGCCACCGTTGATTTAGAAAAATTAGGATCTTTACTATTGATGCCTGAGGCGGAAAGGGTGCCTCCTTTAGATGGGTCGATTTTAAAAACTTTCTTGCCAGATGTTTCATCCACCGTTGGGTCAGACGAAGACGTCCCAGCTGCCCCCGAGTTTGCAGATTTTTTCATGCAGCCTGTTGAGCAAGCCAATAGTGCTGATAAAAGAACCAGTTTGACTAGTTTATAATTACATCTGTAAACCACGATGGACCTCGTTTGCTCCAAATTTGTTAATACTCAAACTGCTTGATGGGATGGAATCGGTTTTGCGGGTATGACCTTTAGGGAAGACCGTGGAGCCGGACTTGGATCGAATCGAAAATCCAATCGATTCGCCCTGTGAAGTCAATGATGTAAGTGTTGGCTAGGAGTCCTTTATGGCGTGTCTCTGTAGTGCAGGGAGCCTATCGTGATAAAATCTCCTAGCATCTACGGATCTGCAATTTTCCGAGAATTCTTATGCCTTTAACTGATAATCCCACGGCCGCATTACTGCTTCAGTATGCTTACGAGCCATATACCGTGTACTCGCTGATTATAGTGCTGTTAACGGCTAGTAGTTTTGGACTTCCATTTCCAGAAGAGATTGTTCTGCTCAGTGCTGGTCTTCTTGCTCACATCGGATCAAACCCGCACATCTATCCGCCGCCGACTCCGGATGCTGTAGGCGTCAGCATACCCGCTACAGCGATGGTTTGTTTTTTTGCGGTTTTTTTGAGTGACTTTTTAGTTTTCTGGCTCGGGCGGCGTTATGGGACGCGGATGCTCAATCATCGTTGGGCGCAAAAACTTATTTCGCCGCAGGGTTATGAAAAAATTGCCGACTGGACCAAAAAATTCGGACCTCTGGCATGCGGCGTCTTTCGATTTACGCCAGCACTCAGGTTTCCCGGGCACTTCGCATGCGGGGCTACTGGGATAAAATACTCGACGTTTATTTTGGTTGATGGCACTGCCGCGCTGTTAACCGTACCTACACAGGTTTTGCTGATGGCTTATTTTGGAGACCAGGTTTTAAGCCTGCTTAAAGACATAAAAATCGCGTTGCTCACCATTATTGGTGTGATCGTTGTCGTTTTTATTGCCAAACGTCTGTGGGCTAGGCGTAAGGCCGCCCAGGTATGAGACTTGTCGCAGTATAAAAAACACCCGCCAAGACTGTCTCTTGGCGGGTGAATTAATCTTCTATTTTATCAACCAAAGCGCTTTAGTAGCGGCTTGGACGTGGTCCACGATTCTCACGAGGAGGTTGAGGACGAGCTTCGTTGACGGTCAAGCGACGGCCTTCGAAGTTTTGACCGTTGAATTTGTCGATAGCTGCTTGAGCTTCACCATCGGAACTCATTTCAACGAACGCAAAACCTTTGCTGCGACCTGTTTCACGATCTGTGATGATGCGTGCTGACTCGACTGTCCCTACTTCGCTGAAAAGGCTAGCAAGCGCCTCTTGCGATGTGCTGTAAGGTAGTCCACCAATGTAAAGCTTCTTTCCCATGTCCCAAAACCTACTCATAATTTTTGCTCACCTTTACAAGCGGACTTCCCACTTTTCCGGTGACGCTGTTGATACTGCACCCTAAAAACCAAATAGTGTGCTCTATAAGAATTTATAACAGCTGGCTTTTAAAAATGCCACAAAAAGAATCAATTGCAGTCTTTTTTTAAGGAAGACCGCTATTTTAACGATTTAACGTGAGTTTAAGGACTGGGCGGGTTATAGCTCTCCATCTAAACGATTGTTATTTCAGTTGGTTGGAGAGTCTCATCATGCGAGTTACTGCTCATAAAAGAGCCCTAATTTGGGCCGGTTTAGCTCTACTGGTTTGCATGGTGCCGTTGGCGGCGCGGGTCTGGCTGCACTTCAACGGCGCAGTCGAATCTGTGACGCTCGGAGTGGTTGGGGAATTCGTCATGCGCGATGAAAATGGTCGACCGTTGACGCGAGATCAGTTGCGACGGTCAGTCACTATCGTGGTCAATTGGCCGTCCCAATGCGTGGGCCCGGATCGTTGCTCGTTGGCGAAAGAACAACTGCCAAAAATCGTGTCGTGGGTTCGAGATTCGTTAGAGCCTAAATGGACCGAGGAAAAGAATCCTCTCAATCTTTTGGTTGTCGGAGAAGGCGCAGCCAGTGTGAGTGTCGACGGACGCTGGCGTCGGTTTCCGGAGACAGCTCAGTCGGGTACGATTCTACCGGCATCTGTTGACATCGATCAGCCGACTCTCGTCTTGGTTGATAATATTTTGCAATTTGCTGCCATGGAGACACTGGATAGCCAACTTGATTTTAACCGTCTTGGTCGAGTTATCAGCAAGACGGCTTTCGACCAATATTTGGGTAATTATCTTGCGCGCCGCACCTTCATGGGCCCCAAAAGAACCCAGAATTAGAGCGACATAACCGTCGGTCCTACCTAGCATTTACCTCACGATTCAAGTTCCCTCGCTAAGATGCCGATCGCAAAGCTGAATTTTGGGGGAGTGCCGTATGAGGGGCTTAATATTATTGATGCCGCCGCTGTTGGCTATGTCTGTAGCTTGTTCAGATGCATCTAAAAGAACAGCCGCTCCAACAAAGACGCCCGGTCCACAAACTGGGGCCGATCAGAGTGGCTCTGACGGTGGCAATGGAAATCTCGATTGTGAATCACAATGGGCTAGGGCTTTGCGTCAGCAGTCTCAAGGTGCTCAGTTTGTATACGACACAACGTTATCCGCCTTTATATTTAACGATCGCTTCGATCGTAATGTTGTAATCACGTCATCTACACAAGACGGTATTTCACAGTCCATTTCGGTAACCAGTAAGCTGATTGAGCAGCATGTTTCTAATCTCAAGCAGCAGACGGTGACACTGCAAAAATCCAAGTTTCTTGAAGCTTGCCAGAAAGAAATTCCGCAACCGATAGCAATCGCTACATTGGGCGGACAGCTTCTTGTAAAAAGTAAGTCGAACGAAACAATCATGCTGCAGGGTAAATCGCTTCCGACTCAGCGTTTCGATATGCAACTAAACAACGTCTCATACAGTGGTTATCAGATTTCGGCTGATGTTAAATTGTGGGTTTCTCCTCAATACCCTGCTCTGCCTTTAAAACAGACCATGACGATCACGGATTCTCCTAAGTTAGATCTATTGAAGGGCGCCAGCTTCGTCGATAGTCTCAAAAGCCCCCTGCCAACAGTTCAGTAACGATCTCTGGACGATTACCATTTCAGATTTAAATTATTGCGGACTCGTGCCGTGCGACTTATGATGATTTCATCATAACCCGTTTGGTCATTCATTTTTTGTTTTAAAATTGCCGAGGAGACAATTCATTATGCGACTAAGCTATCTTTTGGCGGCGTCATTTGCGCTTTGTTTGAGTGTAAAAGCAATGGCCCAAGAGGACGTATCCACAAAAAAATTATCTTATGCTCTGCTGCCAGAGGGTAAGACTCTTCCCACTGGAGTCGCTCGGTTTCGTTTGCCGTATCAGGTAGCCACTGGTTCAGAGTCCTATGATAAGGACGGCAAGAAGTCAGACTCGATCGTTAAGTTCAGTGCCGCTGGCGGTGCTTTTATCGCCGAATACGGCTTGACCGATAAAGTGTCCTTGCAGTGGCGAACAGACTTTACACGTAGTCAAAAGACGGAAGTTAATAAAACCTCCAAGGCATACTCGGACGCTAAAGGTGCAGCTTATAAATCAAATACGGCAGCCCTCGCCACGGCTACCGGCACTGCGATTACAAGTGAGTCATCGCTATCAAGCGCTATTGCGACGGCGTTTATTGGTGGGTGTGTCAAGACAGGCGGAGGAACCCCAGAGGCATGTGCGTCCGCATACCAAAGCGGGGCTTTAAAATCGGATAAAGCAAGTGATCTGAATCTCGCCACCACTTTTGGACCGGGAAGTTCTTCGGTCCCAGCAAAAGATTATGCTTCGAAAGCGGCCGCCGTAACTGAGGCCAAAATAAGCTCTGGCATCGCGACGATAGCTGAGTCCAAAGGCGGAAGCGGCATGGGCGATACGACTCTGGGAGTGCTATACGAAGCCTATGACTCAGGCGCATTATTCGTCGCTCTAGCAGGTGGTGTACGTATCCCAACGGGAACTCGGGATTTAGCCAGTAATGAACTCGATACAACTCGTGGCGCTTGGGAAGTGGGTGGTCGTATAAATGTCGACATGCTGCCGCTTGATTGGTTCATGGTTTCTTGGCAGAACCAGTCAGAAGTTGGAGTAGCTGGTACAACCCGGAAAAAAAGCGGCGTGTCTGTTGAAACTAAACATGACGGCGTGCGTAACGTGGGTTTTGTATATCTTAAACCGTCACTTGAAGCCTTAGCACCCGGACTTGAGTCGTTGCGTGCTAGTGTTGGGGTCACTTATGATTTTGACTCCGCTGAAAAGACAACGATCGGCGGTGTTGAAACCACGTCGCCCCGATCTGAGATGATTTGGAACTATGCGTCTTTGGGCTATAGCTTCCTAACCAGCAAAGTGCCTCTTCAGTTCGACGTAGAATATGAGATGCCAAATCGCGGTAAAAATGCACCGATTGCAGCAACCAAAACGACATATACCGCCAAGGCATTCGCTCGTTTTTAAGGGTTGAGTCTATCGATTAAGGCGTTGCTGTTTTCGCAGCAGCGCCTTAATTTTTTTGTCGGACTTATTCGTTTGGTGTCCCGGCTAATTTGAAAAGCATTTGGGCCCTAATCGCTTGCTCGCGATGTTTAACGATCGGTACGGGGTAGCCCAGCCTTTTTCGAGTGTTATCGTCCGGGCAATGAATGTCAGCATTCTTCAGCTCCCGCAACTCTGGAACATAGTGTCTGATGTAGTTACCTGATGTGTCAAATCGCTCGCTTTGTAGCGTGGGGTTAAAAATTCTGAAGTACGGCTGTGCGTCACAACCAGTTGAGGCCGCCCATTGCCAGCCGCCGTTGTTGGGCGCAAGATCGCCGTCAAGGAGTTGATTCATAAACCACGCTTCTCCCCATCGCCAGTCGATCAGAAGATCCTTGGTCATAAAGCTTGCCACAATCATCCGGGCTCGATTGTGCATCCAACCAGTGGTTTTCAGTTGGCGCATGGCAGCATCTACAACTGGAAAGCCGGTCATGCCGTTCTTCCAGGCTTCAAATAGCTTCGGATCGTTGTCCCACGCGAGGTCACGGTATTTTGGATTGAAGGATTCTCGCTCCGCATTCGGGAAGTGCCACATGATGTGGTAATAAAACTCCCTCCAAATCAACTCTCGTATGTACTTGGATGCTCCACCTTTTGACTTGAAGTTTTGCTCTTGAAGGCCGTGTATCGCGATGACTTGAGGTACGGTGATGGAACCATTTTTGAAGAACACAGAAAGACCCGACGTTCCGTCTTGATCAAGCAAGTCTCTGGTTTCGCCGTAGGCATCTATTTTTTGCTTGAAAGCCTTGGCGCGGCGCCAAGCGGCAAGGCTGCCGGCCTCTGGGATTGGAACCGTGACCCGCTTTTTATTCTCATCGATAAATCTGTCCAGTTGATCTTGGGGGGTGTCGCCTCCCAGCAGCTTTTTCCAAGTTAGATCAAATATTTTATTGACCTCGCCGCGATCAAGTTGCTGGAGGAGCTTTAGCCCTGGTTTTTGGATCGCCACACGCTCTTGAAATGTGCGACCTGCAAAAAGTTCAAACCAACGCCGCGAAAACGGCGTATAGACTTTGTAGGGTGTTCCTTGATTGGATGAAAGCTCTTCTGGCTCTATTAAAAGGTGATCGCGCTCGATGAGAGTCGGCCATCCCCACGAGTCCAAAAGTTTTTTTATGCGGTCATCACGTTCCCTGGCAAATGGCTCATAATCTTTTGACCAAGACACTGCGGCTGGTTTGATTTTATTTGCTTCGAAAATATTTTTTAAGCTGATGAATGCCTGATCTGGTCCGTGAGGTAATACGAGTAAGTCTCCGCCCATCGCGCGAAGATCTTCCCGAAGGGCGCGCAATGAGTGTAGAAAGAACTGAAAGCGATTAACGCTGAAGTCTGGTCTGGAGAGAAATTTATCATCAAAAGTAAAAAGACCGAGGACTCGACCCTTGAAATTTTGCGTTTGGGTTCGAAGCGCCCCGTTGCCAGCGATGCGAAGATCACGCCTAAACCAATGAATTCCAAACTCGTTCATCTTAGTTCCTTCCAGGTCTTTGACTTTGTTCTGAACCGACTGGGGCAGGTTCATTTTGGGTGAATGCATTTAGGTGAGTCTTAACCAGATGATATAACTAGTTTATTTGGAGATTAAAAGCCATTGAAAACTAGGCCTGTCCGTTAGATAATGCCGCGGAGTCAAAGCTGTGACTGGTTTTGGGAGGTTGTTGCCGGTGGATCTGGTTCGGCAAGTCGTCGATATTTTTCTGCATTTAGATCAGCATCTGCGCGATATGGTGCAGGCTTTGGGTCCTTGGACCTACGCACTGCTCTTCTTTGTAATTTTTGCGGAAACTGGCTTGGTCATTTTGCCTTTTCTTCCTGGTGATTCACTTCTATTCGCAACCGGAGCTGTTCTGGCCATTGAAGGTACGGGGCTCAACGTATGGTTTATGATTGGGCTGCTCTTTATTGCGGCAGTTTTGGGGGATGCAGTTAATTACGCCGTGGGTCGTTATGTTGGTCCTCGAGTCTTTAAGAAGGAGTCGGGGCTCTTCTTTAACAAAGACCACTTGATGCGCACAAAAACGTTTTATGACCGTCATGGTGGCAAGACGATCATTATTGCTCGGTTTATTCCCATTGTTCGAACATTCGCGCCCTTTGTGGCCGGCATTGGTCATATGAATTATCTGCGTTTTGCCAGCTATAATATCGTGGGCGCTTTTTTCTGGGTTTTCCCGTTCATCATGCTCGGATATTTCTTCGGTAACCTGCCGACCGTTCAGAAGAACTTTCATTATGTCATATTTGGAATCATCGTTCTGTCGGTGATGCCCATCGTGATCGAGTTTTGGAAGGCTCGTGTTGAGGCTAAGAAAACATGCAAAGCTTAGTTCTCATCTCAATCGTTTGTTTCAACGGTTTTCTGGCATTGTCAGAGATGGCGATTGCGACGTCTAAAAAGCTTCGTCTTCAGCGAATGGCGGACCAAGGGCACGAGGGTGCAGGTGTGGCCCTGGCTTTGGCCGAGTCCCCAACCAGGTTTCTGGCGTCCATGCAGATTTGTTTAACCGTTCTGGGAATTATGGCAGGTGTTCACGGGGGGGCTACTCTCGCTGACAGCATCGAGACTTGGCTGGTTCGAGCCGTTCCGAGCCTTGCTCCTTGGGCGCACCCAATCGGAATGACCGGTGTGGTAGCCTTTGAAACGTTCGTCATGGTCTTTTTTGGAGAGCTTCTACCTAAACGTCTTGCTTTGATTGCGCCGGAGGCGATAGCCGTTAGGGTAGCTCCGGTGATGCACAGACTCGGCCAAACACTGTCACCGATCGCGGATATATTGGGTCGCATGACAGATACAGTGCTGTCGAGATTGCCAGCTTTAGCCAAAGCGGAGGATGAGCACACTGTTACTGAAGATGAGCTTAAAATGATCGTTGAGCAGGGTGCAGAAGAGGGGATGCTGGATCGTAACGAAGAGACCATGATTAAACGTGTATTGCAGTTTGGGGAAATGCAAGCCCAGGATCTGATGACTCCGAGGACAAAAATCGTAGGTATCAATTTAGAGGACCCAGTCGGCACTAATATCGAGAGAATTTTTGAAAGCGCTCATTCCACGTTTCCGGTTTATCGTGGTTCGGTTGATAACTTAGTGGGTGTCGTATCGGCCAAGAAGCTTTTCGAACAACTCCACCGAGAGGGTTCGATTGATATTTCAACCTGTATGACAGAAGCACTATTTTTGCCCAATTCTGCCCGTGCAGATAAAGTACTCGAGGCAATGAAGCAAAAAGGAACACATATAGCCATTCTCATTGATGAATTTGGCGGTACAGCGGGTGTGGTGACGGCCACAGATATCATTCGCGCCGTCATGGGGGATGTGCCCCAGGATAACGGCGAGAGTTCTAATAAATTTGTTAAGCGCGACGATGGATCATTTTTGGTGGACGGGATGGTGTCCCTTTTTGAGTTGAGTGAGAAGCTGGAGCTTGAAGTGTCCGATGTTGAAGATGTAGGACAAACATTGAGTGGTTTGGTCATGCATCTTGCCAAAGACATCCCAAAAGAAGGTCAAAAAGTTCAATTTAAGAATTGGATTTTTGAAGTAATTGATATGGATGGAAATCGTATTGATAAAGTTTTGGCAATGTTGTTTGAGCCGGTAGGCACAGACGCTTCGAGTTTATCCGATGAAAATACTAATCACTGACGATGAGCGTGTTCAGCGTGAGACTTTGTCCGCAATTTTGACGGATCTTGGTCATGAGACAGTGACGGCGGCTAATTTTGAGGAGGCATGTGTTGCCTTAAGTCGATCAGCGTTTGATTTGGTGCTGACCGATTTTAAGATGCCCGATGGTACTGGCCTCGATGTGGCGGCAAAAGTCAGGCAGCTTACGCCTGACGCTGCTGTATTTATTATGACGGCCTATGCAGATGTATCGAGCGTGATTGAAGCCATGCGAGTCGGGGTCGTTGATTACTTTCTTAAGCCCTTAAACGTCGAATTACTTCTTAAAAAAATCCGCATATTAACAGAGCATAAAAATTTACTTGCTGAAGTGACCGATTTGCGCGCCAGGTTAAGCAAATCAGCTAACATGACCTTGCTTGGCGAATCAAGATCGATGGTAAAAGTCAGAGAGATGATCGGGCAAGTCTCAAAAACTAAGGGAACGGTGCTCATCACCGGAGAGAGTGGCACGGGTAAAGAAGTTGTTGCGCGACTCATTCACACCAGTAGTGCCGAGTGTGGTAAAAAATTTGTGGCAGTAAACTGCGCGGCGATTCCGGAAAATCTTATTGAGAGCGAACTCTTCGGGCATAAAAAAGGGTCTTTTACAGGGGCTGTTTCGGATAAAGAAGGACTTTTCAAGGTGGCCAGCGGTGGAACCGTATTTCTAGACGAAATTGGCGAGCTGCCGAAAGGCATGCAGGCTAAATTACTTCGAGTGCTGCAGGAACGCGAAATGACACCAGTCGGAGATACAAAGCCGATTAAAATAGATGTCCGCTTGATTGCAGCAACCAATATGGACCTGAATGCAGCAGTGGAAAAAGGTAACTTTCGCCAGGATTTATTCTACCGAATTAATGTTGTGCATATAAGGATGCCGGCTCTTCGAGAACACGCCGAAGATATTCCAGTTTTGGCGCAGCATTTTATAGATAAATATACCAAAGAGTTTTCCAAGAGGCCGCGTCGACTTGGAAACTCAGCGGCTCGAAGGCTGATGGAATATCATTGGCCTGGCAATGTTCGAGAGCTTGAGAATGCCGTGGAGAGAGCTATCATTTTGAGCTCCTCCGACTCTGTTTTGGAGTTGGCGGATCTTCCGGAAAACTTGCACGTATCTAAGGACGATGGCGATTTAGGAGATCAATCAGATCCGTCCTTGCTTAACCTACAAGCCGCAATCGATGCGTTTACGAAGCAGCACATCGAGCGAGTTTTAATGGCAGTCAATAACGATAAAAAAGAGGCTGCTAAAGTGCTGGGTCTAGGTCTAAGCAGCCTCTATCGCAAGTTAGATGACCTGAGTATTGGTCGCCGCAATCATTAGCAGGACAATCCGTGATCAAATTCTTACTGGCTAAACGGTTAAGCGGACGAATATTCCGATCATTTGCGATCTCGATGGCTCTGCTCTCCGTATCGTTTGGTCTATTTACGACCCGCTATGGTTCCGATCTCATTGTTAAGTCCTCAGCCAATGAATTACGTGTTCTAAGCGTTGTTCTCAGTCAACTCATCCAGGACCAATTTAGTGATCTTGAGGAGAGTCTTGATAACATCGTTATGAATGAAACCATGCTTGGTCAGTTAACCTCTGGCGACCCGAAACGGCGATGGTTCGAAGCATATTTAAAAAATAGTCTTAAGCAATACCCCCAATTGCTTGACGTCATGATCTATGACTTGGAGGGGCGCTGTGTTGGAAGCACCGATCCGGATTGGTATAAAATTGGAGGCCATTCTTGGAGTTTCTTCACCAAGGGGTTGGAGGGTTTCAACTTTCCATCAATTTATGCGACGGAGAGTTTGGGTCGCGTTCAGCTTGTGTCGTCACCAATAATTGGTGACGGAGAAGATCCTATGGGTGTTGTCGTCGCCATTATTGACCTAGAGCGGATCTATGAGCTTATGGGTCGGAAAATAGGACTTTCGGAGACTACGGATGCATTTCTTTTGGATCGTGATTTGCAATTCATTACCGCAGGTCGGTCGGGAATAAAGGGGTTGGTCGAGAGCCATTTGGCGTCGACAGCGCTAGCGTCACACATCAGGGATGAGTTCTGGGTTGGTCAATATATCGGTGCAAACCGACGGGATGTACTGGGCACTGCGCTAAAGATACCTGGCTATAGTTGGTACGTTGTTGTTGAGCGGGATTATAGGGATGTCATGCAGCAGGTGGCAGCACTTCGGCATTGGGTTGTGCTGATCACAATCGGGTTATTGTTAGTGTTTATAGTGGTGTCGCTCGGATTAAGCAGATCCATCACCAAACCGATTTCACAACTAGTAGAATCGACCAGAAAAATCGCTCAAGGTTTGTATAACGAGCCCGTCCAGGCGTCAGGCGACATTGAAGAATTAAACTTCATCGGTCAAGAATTGGACCGTATGCGTCGCCAAGTTGCCACATCGGAAGCTCAGCTGAGGGAGCGTCTGAGCGAAAGTGAGCAATTGCGGATTGAAGGGGAGCGTCTTGCTGCAATTGGATCATTGGCCGCGAGTCTGGCTCACGAAATTCGAAATCCTTTAAATGCCATGTCCCTGCTGCTGACCAGACTGCAAGGTTTGGGGGACGAGGCAAAAAAAACAAACCTATTCCGGGATCTTTTTGGCGAGGTTGCTCGATTAGACCGGCTGGTATCCAGTATTTTAGATTATGCTAGGCCTGTGCAATTAAATCTGTCGCCGGTTGATCTCAGAGAAATCCTAAACTCGGTAGCAGATCTATTTAGGTCGCTTGGTGAATCTAAGGGGATCTCCATCGAAGTAGTCCAGTCCCCCTCAGTTAGCATTCGTTGTGACCGAGACAAGCTCAAGCAGTGTTTGGTTAATCTCGTAAAAAATTCTTTTGATGTTTTAGACCAGGTTGGCGTTGTTCGTTTATCTTGTACCCGAGAAGATGGTGTTGCCCAATTTGTAGTCGCAGATAATGGCCCAGGAATTGCCCCTGAAATCATGAAGAAACTATTTAGCCCATTTTTTACAACCAAAGAGCAAGGGACCGGACTCGGTCTATCTGAAGTGCATAAAATTATTACAGCCCATGGGGGCAAGATTGAGACTAGAACCCCTGTCTGGACAACCTCTGGACGAGCTGTTGCACAGGGCGTTGAGTTCATAATTAGGATTCCTGTAAACCAGAATTGATCTTTTAGAAAATATTCCCGAATTCGAGAAAGTTGAATGTCATTTTCTCAGGTGCTAGAAAATGGGCGTCGAGAGAGTCTATTAAACTTATAGTTTTCAGCGGTTTAGCTATTTGTTTGAGACTTGGCACTTGGTCCGGTTTATGCAATAACTGAGGGGCGCACATAGTGTGTGCACGTAACCAAAAGTTAATGAATTGGAGTATCCTATGAAACTAGTTCGCGTACTTGTCGCTATTTCTGCATTGGCTGCATCTGCTGCTTTAGCCAGCGAGAAAAAACATGCCGGAACACCAAACTGCGAAGTAAAAGGCAAAAAAGTTCACGTTAAGAGCCAAGCTGCTTGTGAAAAGAAAAAAGGCACATGGCTTGAAACTGCTGCTACAGAAGCTGCTGCTCCAGCAGAAGCTGCTCCAGCAGAAGCTGCTCCAGCCGCTGCTCCAGCTGCTAAGTAATTTCAGGCCTGCTTTGTGCAGGTTTTGACATTATGAAGGGATCTTCGGAAACGAAGATCCCTCTTTTATTATTCCTTACTGAGGAAGACGCGTCCCAGCGCCCTGCCAGACCAAATCCTGAAGCGCTCAACATAGGCAAAAGCAGCCGGAACAACGACTAGACTAAGTAGCGTGGAAGATATCAGGCCGCCTATAACGGCGATGCCCATGCCAGTGCGTTGCTTTGAGGCTTCATTGAGTCCGTACGCCACAGGGATCATGCCCGCAATCAATGCCACAGACGTCATCAAAATAGGACGTAGTCTCGTCTTGCCTGCCTGAATCATCGCTTGATCTAGGGGGGCCCCGTCTGCGACTTTCTGGGCCGCATAATCGACCAGCAAGATCGAGTTTTTCGTCGCTATACCCAAAAGAAGAATACATCCAATCATGGCGAATAGATCGAGAGGTGCTTTTGTGATGAGAAGCGCGAAGATGGCACCACTTATAGCCAATGGCAAAACCAGCATGATAGTAAATGGCGTCACAAAGGATTCATAAAGTGATGCTAAGACGAAATAGATAAAAATGATCGATAACAAAACAGCAATGGTCATGTTAACGATGAGTTCTTGAAAACTTTCGGCTTGGCCCACGAACTGGTAGCGCATGCCGGAGCCCAATTTTATGGTTCCCTCATCAAACAACTGCCGTATATCAGCCATAGCTTGGCTTAGACCAGGTCCGCCCGGCGCCACGTCGGCGGCAATTTGCACGTATCGTCCGCGGTCTTGTCTATTAATCGTATTCGGACTAACCGCGTCCACCATGTTCGCCACATTTGAAAGCTTTACGGTTCTAAAGTTTATGTTAGGTACGTAGGTTTCATTGTATGCGGACTTTAGGTCGCGCTGGTCCTCTTGCAGTCTGACTCGAATGTCATACTCCTTTCCGTCCTCTCTGAAGACGGCAGGTGTTGCTCCCTCAACTAAGGTGCGTAGTTCAAGGCCAGCAATATTTGGGGCGACACCTACTTTTTCAGCAGCACTACGATCGATAACAAACTGGACTTCGGGTTTACCTGGTCGATCACTAATATCGACGTCTTTAAGAGCTGGGTGGTCTTTTATTTTTGCAAAGAGCTCTTTTGCTACCTTGCCGACTTCATCAAGATTATCTCCAACGATATTGACGTTGAAAGGCCGCATTCCAGCTCCCACTTGGTCGAAGTCTTTGACCAATGGGTTGGCATAGGCGAAAGGCTTTAAATCCTCCCGGATCGTCTCTTTCATCTGCGAGGTGTTTTTTGAGCGTTTCTTAGCAGAGACTAAATGAATATAGAACTCAGCAACGTTGGATCGACCGTCACTTGTACCCACATTCAAAAGACTGACCTCTACTTCAGGGTGTCGACGAATGACCTCGTCGACCGATCTTGCGACTTCGTCCATCTTCGTCAAGCTTGTGCCTGCGGGGAGATCAAGACTAACTGCAAATTCACCTGTATCTTGCGGAGGGAGAAATGTCTTAGCTACCCACTTGGTTGAGTAAATACTGGCGGCAAACAATCCGACCGCTAGCATGATAATCGTTATAGGTCGTCGCATCGTAAAGCCCAAAAGTCGCTCATAGCCTGAATCAAGACCTTGTTGAAATCTTTCAAAGGCATTTAACAGTGGAGACACGATAGCGCCATAGACACCTGATTTGACCTGGCTGTGGGAGCCGCCAAAATAGGCAGACATCATGGGTGCGATGGTGAGAGCGTCAAATAGAGAAATGGCCATAGCAAAGCAAATCGTAAGACCGAATTGCTTGAAGAATTGACCGACAATACCCTGTAGAAATCCAATCGGACCAAAGACGGCTATAACAGTAAGCGTTGTCGCAATGACTGCCAACGACACCTCCGACGTGCCCTCTATGGCAGCCCTTGTAGCAGATTTACCCATGGCACGGTGTCTGAAAATATTTTCGCGAACCACGATGGCGTCATCGACAAGAAGACCCACAGAAAGACTCAATGCTAGTAGCGACATCACGTTGATTGAAAACCCAGCCCAGCTCATGAGTATAAAGGCACCGAGCAGCGAGTTTGGTAGGGCTAGTCCAGTAATCAATGTGGATCGCCCACTGCCAAGAAAGAAAAACACGACGATAATCGTCAAAATAATTCCGATGATAATAGACTCTTCGACGTCTTTAACATTGGCATCAATTTGAAGCGCGGTTTTGCGAACTAATTGAAGCTTGGGACTACCTTCTGCGGTTTTTAGTGACTCTTGAATGCCGGCCAACTGTTTTTCGAGGCCTTGAGTCACGGCTATCGTGTTAGATCCCGATTGCTTATAGACCATTAGAGCGAGTGTCGAAGTTCCGTTAAAATAAGTGCGGCCAGTTTCATCGGTTAAAGAGTCCTCGACACTAGCAATATTGCCGAGGGTCACCGGCACGTCGTTACCAATAAAGTTAATCACGACATTTTTCAGGTCATCCAGAGACTTAAATTCTCCGACCGTTCGCAGTGAAAACTCCTTTTCTCCGATGTCCTTTCTGCCAACTGGGATGTTTTGACCGCTAGCTTCAATCCTCTGGCTAATAAGGGTTGCAGGAAGCTCATACTCCTTTAGTTTTCCGCGATCGAGATTGACGTGAACCTCCCGTTTTCTACCTCCCGTAATTGAAACAAGACCAATTTGAGCGACCTGCTCCAGCTTTGGTTTAATGCGCTGATCGGCTAGATCATAAAGTTTCGCCATGGGTAAGTCAGCGCTCAGTGAAATCACTGCAATTGGTTGGTCAGACGGGGATATTCGCCTGATGGTTGGTTCTTTTACATCGGATGGAAGTTTTCGTTTTACACTCGAGATTCGGTCTCTGACCTGTTGTTCGGCGTACTTGACATCGGTCTCCAGTGTGAACTCGACAATAACGACACTTGCACCTTCGCGACTCATGCTGCTGACTTTTTTTATACCCGAAACCGTGGTTACTTCCTCCTCGATGACCTTTGATATGTTGACCTCAACTTCGTTAGGGCCAGCACCGGGATAAACCGTCGTGATCGTGACAATAGGGAAGTTGATATCCGGGAACAGATCAACTGGCAGTTTTCGAATTGATAGAAGACCAATGGCGAGCATCATGAGGACCACGCAAGTCAAGAACACCGGCCGTTTGATTGACAGTTCTGCTAACTTCATCCCTCACCCCCAAAGGTCTTTATGCGGGCAAGAATGCCCAGGATCTCTGCCTTGTTGCGTATGACATTTAGCTGTGCTGAAGCGTAGTCCGTCTCGGCTTGCATAACTTGGAACATGGTTGAGCGTCCTCGACTTTGTCTGTTTCGTTCAGCATTAAGCTTCTTTAGTTGGGTGCTCTCGATTTTTTGTGTCAAACCGAGGCGAGAGCGACTTTCCTGAAGTTTGAGATTAAGATCAACCCACTCCCTGTCGTTTTCGTAACGTCGTCTTGCTGCCGTACGTGTCGAAGCCTCGCGCTCTCTGCTGACTCCCGCGCGCATTCTGGAAAACGACTCACCGCCAAGAACCGCCGAAACCTTCAGTCCAAGAGCATACGTGGGGTGTTTGGCCTTGAGGGCTGTAGAATTCGCCTTTGAACTGGAATCGGTATCGCGGCCATTTAGAGTGCCCGAAGCGAATATGTCAATAGATGGCTGATATTTTGCGTTCGACAAGTCAGCGATCAGTCCACCTAGTTGAGAGGCTTTTTCTGCCGCTTTGACGTCTTCGCGGTCGCTACTTCGCTTTGGGACCTGCAAATTCGAAAGAAGCTCGGGAGTTAGCTTTGTTAGCTCCTCTGAAACGTGAGGCTGGGGGTTTCCACGTATGGTGTTGAATGCAAAGGCGGCTGATCGCTCTTCGTCAATTGCCATGGTCATTTCAATTTGCCTAAGCTCCTGGAGAGCTTCTGCTTGGATAAGATCCGCATCGTCAGCTAGCTCTTTTCCAACTCGGCGCTTAGTCCATTCAACAATCTTTTTGACTCGCTCGAGGTTGTCTTTTGATACGCGCAGACTCTCGCGCGCAAGGACCAATCTCCAGTACGAGCCTTCGGCCTCTGCAAGAGTTATTTTCCTTTTTAGTGTTTCATTTAGCTTAGTGATTTCGGCTTGGCCCTTTTGTACTTCAACGCTTTTGGCAACATCTCTGCCTAATGCATTCTTCCAAAGTGGGTGTGTTATCTCGAGGGTCGGTGCCGCCTCTCTCCACTCGGGTTCTGGTACAAACTGGGGCGAAGCACCCGATATTTTTGTGTGTGATGTTCCATAGGACAGCTTGAACGCTGTTCCGAAAGACGACATTTTGCTAACACCTATTTGACCGATCATGTGATCGGTCTCATTGCCGCGCTGAGCAGCAGGTTGCACGTCTTTTTTATCCACAATGCTCTGTGCATTAGCGAATAAATTTGGCGCATAGGCCATCTCTGCGTCGACGGCCTTGTCTTCGGCAGCGTCTTCGATGAGCTTACCAGCTTTGTAGGCGTCGTTGCCGGCTTTTACCTGGTCAAGAAAACCGTCCAGTGTGAGCGCAGCGGCAAAGGCTTGGTCGCACAAGCAACAAGAAACTATGACAGCTGTACCCGCTAATTTTAAAGTAAATTTATGGTTTTTACGCATGCATGACTCCAGTTCTAGAGAACGAAAATAAAAATAGTGTAAACCAGCTTTAATGCTTAACGATTAGCTACTCCTTCCAAAAATATTCGGACAAGATAGTCTCGTGTTAGGGATCTCACGGATTGATCTCTGATCGATTTTTTGAAAATTTGTGAGCGAATTTCATCCGTGCGAATCGTGTGCATGGCTGATCCGATCAAATGGACTGCTGTAAGGTTTGGATCTGTCCAGGGACTCAAAATTCCGCGATCTTTCGCTGTGGATAGAAATTTTGTCAGAAGTTCAAATGTCTTTAGAAATGTGCTCTTAAATGTGTCGCCTAAAATGTCGAATTCCGCCGTTAGCTCGCGCTGGATGATTGAGAAGACTTCCGGATTGCGGATTCCATCGAGCATAATCTCATCAATAAACATGCTGAGTCGGATGCGAACCTCATCCAATGAGCCAGGTTTGCAGTTTAAAATCCTTTCGGCCATTTCTAGTCGATGTAATCCGGCTTGAGCGAAACACTCTCGGAATAGTCCCTCCTTGCCACCGAAGTGATAGCTGACGAGGCTCACGTTCAAATCAGCATCTCGTGCGATGTCGTGCACGCTTGTGGCCTTGTAGCCGTTTTGGCCAAATAACTTTTGCGCAGAGCTTAGGAGTGTACTGCGACTGTCACTGGATTCCTTGCGTGGTCGAGCCAAGAATTTTTTTTCTTGGGTGGGTCGCTTTATTTTGCGGGCTGGCATGGTTTACCTTGCGTGGTCGGGCTACAATAACCAATATTTTAACCCGAATCAGGAATTATTCAAACGTTTGTTTAAATTATGCAAACGAATGTCCAACAAGCGGTGCAACCTGGTTTCGTGGTGCGCGGAGGCTAAGAATGAATCATGGAGTGGTCGTATTAAAACCCGGAAAAGAGCGTGCGGTTCGGCTGGGCCATCCTTGGATCTTTAGTGGGGCTATTGCCAAGGAGCCTGCTGGAAATGCTCGCGGCCTCTTAGTCGATATTTTGGATTCTAAAAAGACATTTTTAGCTAGGGGCTATTTCAATCCGCTCTCGCAGATTCGCGTTCGTATTTTGACCACAGATCAGACGCAGATGATCGATTCTAAGTTTATAAAAAATAGAATTAGGAGCTCAATTGAGCGTCGAGCCCGAATATTTGAAGGTGGTCAAACTAATTGTGCGAGGTTGGTAGCTCACGAGTCAGATCTGTTGCCTGGTTTGATTGTCGATAGATATGGTGATTGGATTGTTTTTCAGATTGTAACGGCTGGTATGGAGGTTTGGCGCAAGGAGATTATCGAATCACTGATCGATATATGTAAGCCCACCGGCGTATACGAGAGAAGTGATGATGCGGTGAGGGAGAAGGAGGGGCTTGTGATGCGCAGCGAGCTCGTTTTTGGTGAGGAAGATCGCTCCCTGATTCCCGTAATGGAAAATGGTATGAGTTTACTTGTAGATGTTAAGCAGGGTCACAAAACCGGTTTCTATCTAGATCAAAGGGATAACCGCGCTCTGATTAGAGGTTATAGTAAGGATTTGACTGTACTCAATTGCTTTTCATTTACGGGCGGATTTTCTGTGGCTGCAATGATGGGTGGTGCAAAAAATATTGTAAGCGTTGATGAAAGTGCTCCTGCCCTCGATATAGCAGTAAAAAATTTATCCAATAATGGGTTCAACGTCCCGAAGGATAGCTTTATAAAAGCGGATGTTTTTCAATTTCTACGAGATCTCAAATCCAGGGGCCAATCTTTTGATCTCATTGTGCTCGATCCGCCGAAGTTTGCCTCGTCAAATGCTCAAGTGGACCGAGCTTGCAGGGGTTATAAAGATCTTAATCTAATAGCCATGCAGCTCCTACGCGAAGGCGGTATGCTGGCTACGTTTTCTTGTAGCGGTCTGATCAGTCGTGACTTATTTCAAAAAGTTGTGTTTGGGGCTAGTGTCGACGCAGGGTCTCAAATGCAAATCATCAGGCATCTTAGCCAAGCAGAATGTCATCCCACATTACTGACATTCCCCGAGTCCCTTTACCTCAAGGGGTTTCTTCTTCGGAAAATTTAAAAATTTATATCAATAAAATCATGATGTTGTAATATTTAGTTGAATTAGTCTCAAACAGATGCCGAAGACCCAGGCGTGTGTGGGCCCTGTGCGGTGCTTACAATACTTGGAGGAACCGGGTCATGTTTAAGAGGCTTTTATCTATTTGCTACGTATCACTTAACGTGACTGGCTGTGGTTCGGACATGCCTGACTTGGGTGGATCAAAGCGAGGCGATGACGGCAAGGCTGTTGTAGCCTCGGACGAGACAGTATTTGAGCTTTCAAAGTGTGGCTTCGATATGAGTAAGCCCAGTACAGTGTTTGAGTCTCGGCGTCTAAGTATGGTACCCATGCCCATGACAATGACAACAGGAGAAATTTTTACTTGGCAGGTTCAGACGACTCTGACCGGTAATAGTGTTTTCGAAGAGTCTTTGACACGGAGTGTGGGCACATATTCGGCCCAGTTTTCGCCGACAGTTCAATCATCGCAGGCAAGCGCGGTCCTTGCTAAACATTCTGCTGGTTTTGCGGCAGATCTTCTACCTCCCGCCGAGAGGGCAAAGGTTGGGGAAATCTACCCCGACTGGCGAGGTGTTTTTTGTAGCTTCCAACCCGCAATCGAAATTAATCGCGGGTCCACTGAAAAAGTATCAATTAGTCTTGATAAGCCCTTGCCGCTTGCGCCCGTGCTAAGGGCGGATCTCAGTCGCCTGCAATCGGAGATTGGTGTGAAGAGAGTTTGGAAGCAGATTACAGCGAAGGTCACCGATTCAACCGACCCTAACGTGCCGAATGGATCCAGCTGGACTGGGGCCGTGACATCACAGCCGGTAGCGAGCTCGATTGCAATTATGGGGGCTAACGGGAAGACAACCATAAACGCGGAAATGGCAGTTAAAATGGCTTACGATTTCGGCGGCGAGACGGCTAACCATGCAATGGGGCTGCCGAAGTCTGTCACGTGGTACATTGACACAGCGACGAGGTCGTTCAAGCTTGTTCAGGTAGACTTTGGCGATGGCGTATTAAAGAATTATCTGCCCTGAGTCCATTGGTGATGACAAAAAACCCGCGGTGATTTCGTCCCGCGGGTTTTCAGTTTATCGTCAAATTTTAGATATTACTTTTTGAAGTAGGACTTAAGACCTTCTTGCGTCGCCTTCATAGCAGTTTCGCCTTTTTTCCAGTTTGCAGGACAGACCTCTCCGTGACTTTCAGTGTACTGAAGGGCTTCCAGAAGTCGGATCATTTCGTCAACACTTCTGCCCAATGGCAAATTGTTAATTGTCTGCTGTTGGACGACGCCATTTTTATCGATGAGGAATGTGCCACGAAGCGCAACGCCAGCCTCAGGGATCAGAACGTCGTAATCGCGACTAATTGTTTTGTGAATGTCCGCAATAACCGGATAAGTCACACCTTTGATTCCACCCTCCGTCCGCGGTGTATTGAGCCAAGCAAGATGTGAGAAGTGGCTATCGATGGATACGCCTAAAACTTCACAGTTCAGTTTTTTAAACGTATCTAACTTTTCCTGAAATGCGTGAAGTTCTGTTGGACATACAAATGTGAAGTCCAAAGGGTAAAAGAACATCACAACGTACTTGCCTTGATAATCACTGAGTTTGACTTCTTTGAAATCATTACCATTGACGACTGCTGTCGCTTTAAAATCTGGAGCCTTTTTACCGACTAAAACACCCATTGTACCCCTCCTGGAAGCTAAGTTCTGGGACATAGATGGAAACACATAAGGGCCAGATCGTCAACTCTTAAGGCTCAAATGAGCGAATACGGTCACTTCTTTGCGGTCGTGATAGAGCTGTTTAGCTTTAACATGAAGGGTTAGACCTTCTTGTGCACAAGTTTTGCGAAGGTGATCAATACAATCATAAACCTCTTCGAAGCGTTTCTTCATGGGCAGTTTTAAATTGAAAATTGCATATCTGCAGTAGCCACGTACAAACCACATTGCAATCAGATCGGAGATTCTTGATGGTTGCTCAACCACATCGCAAACAAGCCAGTCGACCGGTCCTTGCGGGCGAAATTTGAATGCATCTTCTGTTAAATGAGTGACAAGGCCGGTTTGCATCAACGATGGTGCTATGGTGCCATTATCAACCGCAATAGTGCGGATTTTCCGTTTCACAAACTGGTAGGTCCAACCGCCCGGGCACGCGCCTAAATCGACGGCGATCATGCCGGCCCTGAGTAGGCTAGAGTTTTGCGATTCCGGTATCAAAACATGAAAAGCTTCTTCTAGCTTCAGAGTGCTTCGACTAGGTGCGTCGCTTGGGAATTTCAAGCGGGGTATGCCCATGATCCATGGGCTTGAATTGCCAACATCAGAAAAAGCTACCAAAGCTTCGGAGTTTGACAGCAAAATGACGTGAGCTCGGGGCAGGTGGGCGGCTCCTTTGCCCTTGGGTAAGATACGCAAACGGTTTAACGCATTTTCCAACGGTCTCGCCAAGGATTTGCAGAAACGGCTGAGTTCTTTCGATTTATCTGTATCCGGTGTTTCGACAAACAGAGCAGATAGAGCGTTTGCACCAGTCAGGTGGATAAGTCTTTGAGAGATGACTTCTGTTAAGGGTGTGACGCGGTCTCCATCGGGAAGATGCACCTTTGACACAACCCACATCAGCTGCCTGGCAAATATGAGAGAATCAAAGGCTAGGGATCTTCGAGTTTTTTCGTCAGGGATGTCGTCTATCAGGGCTATGACGTAGCCGCTATCAGCCTGAGATTTTTGCGTGATCGCTTTTGAATTGAGGTCCAGCGCTTGAATATGGACGTTGAGCTCCTGATGGGCTTCGCCTTCGAAACCCTGGCGAACATGGAGAAATACTGCGTTCACGGTTCAGCCATAAAAGGGTAACGATAGTCGACAATAGGTAGGAAGTTTTCTTTGATAGTTCTGTGGTTGACCCACCGAAGTAGATTATAAACCGATCCAGCCTTATCGTTAGTACCCGAAGCCCTTGCGCCGCCAAATGGTTGCTGGCCAACTACTGCGCCAGTTGGTTTGTCGTTGATATAGAAGTTGCCGGCGGCGTTCTCGAGGGCAAGACTCATGTTGCTAATTGTATGGCGATCCTTGGCAAAAATGGCGCCAGTTAGGGCGTACGGTGTGGCGCTGTCGCACAGCTTCAAAGCATGATCAAAATCTTTGTCGTCGTAAACGAATACGGTAAGAACCGGGCCAAAAATTTCTTCAACCATAGTTTTTGACTTTGGATCACTGGTCTCAATGACGGTCGGTCTAATGAAAAATCCTTTGGATGAGTCACACTGACCGCCAGCGATGATTTTACACGAGTTGTCCGCTTTCGCGTGATCAATATAGCCTTTAATTTTGTTGAAAGAGCGCTCATCAATTACGGCGCCGACGAAATTTGTAAAGTCCTCGACATCTCCCATTTTCAGCTCTTCAGTCATCGCGACCAACTTTTCTTTCACTTTTGGCCAGATGGACTTTGGAATGTAGGCCCTCGAAGCCGCTGAGCATTTTTGCCCTTGATATTCAAACGCGCCTCTTACTAGTGCGACTACGAGCATGTCAACATCGGCAGAGTGGTGGGCAAAAACGAAGTCTTTTCCGCCTGTTTCGCCAACCAATCGTGGGTAAGCTGCGTAGCTTGAGAGATTTGATCCGACGGTCTGCCAAAGCATGTTAAATGTTGCTGTGGAACCAGTGAAATGGATCCCGGCCAATTCTTTGTGACTAATGGCCACCTTTGAAATTTCTGAGGAATTTCCTGGAACAAAATTGATGACCCCTGGAGGTAGACCTGCCTCCTCGAGAACCTGCATCCCTATCCAGGATGACAAGGTCGCCGTAGCCGCAGGCTTCCAGAGAACTGAACAACCCATGATTGCGGGTGCGGCCGCCAGGTTAACCGAAATGGACGTGAAGTTGAAAGGTGCGACGGCGTATACGAATCCTTCGAGTCCCCTCGCGGTCAGGCGGTTCCACTGGCCTGCGGGAGAATGGGGTTGTTGGCGATAGATTTGTTCCGCAAAGTGAACATTAAATCGGAAAAAGTCGATCAGTTCACAGGCACTATCGATTTCTGCCTGATATATGGTCTTGCTCTGACACAACATAGTCGCAGCATTCATCTTAGCCCGGTATTTTGTGGCGAGTAGGTCCCCGGCTTTAAGGAAAACCGCTGCGCGGTCCTCCCAGGGAAGATCTGCCCAACTTTTTCTTGCTTTACTCGAGGCCTCGATAGCAAGTGTGGCTTCTTTGGCTGTTGCTCGAGCGGTTTGTCCAAGAATCAAAGACTTGTTGTGTGGGCAAATGATTGGTTCTGCGGCGGAAGTAAAGATGTGTTCTCCACCAATGACTAAAGGTATTTTTGTGTTCTGACTTTTCAATTCAGACAGAGCTTTTTTGACTTCAAGCTTTTCAGCGGATTTTGGCGCGAATGCTTTGACGGGCTCGTTTATTGGCTGCGGAGTTGAAAATATACCGTTTGACATGGCACCCTCTGTGCAGAAAATTGATGAAAGCAGGACCAATCTTATACCCTTTTCAAGGTACTTTTCGCAACAAGTCTGCGATGATAGCCGGTGTTTTTGGGCTTAGCATGATGGAGAAATGGTTCTCTCTGGGAATTATGTGTCGAGTAAATCCCGGTTTTCCCTGCAGAGCGTCCAGAAAATCGGCAGTGCCGCGCTGATACCCGATAAAATCGAGGCTTCCAGCAAGGTAATGAATAGGTGCTTGAACCTTTTGCAGGCGGCTTTTCGGGTCGATGCGCCGGATAAGACGGCCCGCAATTTGAAGGTAATTTGCTGTCTCGGCCGCTTGCAGGCGGACCGGGTAGCGCCCTCGCAGGATCGGGCCGAAAGCAGGCTGAATTCCTGGTAGGCCGTAGTCTTGTAAAGCGGAGCGGAAGGATTTAAGCCAGGGTGTGAAGACCTCACTGATCATGCCAAGATCGCTTTTTAATATCAGTGGCATACCGATAGTCGATACGCTTTTTATCCGCTCAGGGCGACGTGACGCATAATCAAGTACTAAAACTCCCCCAAGACTAAAGCCACACAAGTGTATGTTGCAGCTGCTAGCACGTATCCATTGGCTGTTGCGGATTAGGTCCTCGACCAGTGATGTCAAGTTTTGCTCCGAAAAGGTAGATGTGCCTTCGCGGCCGTGCCCATCCAAGTCGGCCGTTAAGATGTTAAATCCGGCCTGCAGAATCTGCCTGTAAAAACCAATATTGGGAAAGAAGAGATCGTTGCCGAGCCCGTGCAAGAACAGAACAGTGGGTCTCCCATGAGTGGAGCGGGTTCCCATTTCAAGCACGTTGGTAAAACCATCAGATCGAGGAAGTCGCCCCGGAGCGAACTCAAATTCGTTTTGTTCCAGGAACTCTCTGAACTTAGCAGCAAAAGTATGTCGTTGAAAAATAGACAGTTTTGACTCCCTTTAATCTACTCAATAGTATGAAAACTCTGCCTTTTTATCCATATTTTGCAGAAAAAATAATGAGTCTCACTAGAGTTTCGCTGGCAGTGGGCCGATAAGATTGGCATCAACCGGTGTTTTCTGGCTTTTTAATGGAGCAACCTGCAACGTGTCTCAGTCTAATCAAGCCGTAGAATTGCCAATTCAGCTCGGGCCGTATCGCCTTATTCAAGAGGTTGGTGCTGGTGGTGTGGGCCGGGTTTTCCGTGCGATCGATGAACGTAGTGGTAGAACTGTGGCCGTAAAACTTCTGCACGACTCGCTACTAAGAGACCCAAAACGGCTAGGGCATTTTCATCGTGAATTACTGATTATGGCTAGTTTTAGTCATCGTCATATAGTTAGTTATCTAGACTCCTACTTTGATCCCCCAAACTGCTACATCGTGACTGAGTTTATTGAGGGTTGGTCGGGTTACAATCTCTATAAAAAAACAGGTCGCATGCCGGCGATCGTGGCTCTTTGCATGCTGATAGACATCTTGAAAGGCATTGATTATCTTCATCTGCACAACACGATTCATTCAGACCTGTCCGCCGCAAACTATTTAGTAGATATGAATGGCAGAGTCGCGCTTACGGATTTCGGTCTGTCGATCAAGCAGGAAGTGGAAGATTACAAGAATTATTCGCTGGGCACTCCAGGTTACTATGCGCCCGAGCACATCACTGGATCTGGCATAACGCCTGAGACCGATCTGTATTGCGCAGGTCTCATCCTTTATGAATTGTTGGTCGGACAAAAAGCTGTCGCCGCAACTAAAGACGGAGCAAAGAATTTGGCTGCTATGAAAAAAATCAACTTTGCGATCATTCAGACAAACGATCAAAAGATGACAAAACGAATTAGATTGTTCTTGGAAAAAGCTCTAGCATTCAATCCAGCGAAGCGATTCGCAGCAGCTGATGAGATGATGTTTGCTGCCTATGAAATTGTTAAATTATACAACATAAGATTTGCTCGCTACGCAATACATCAATACCTTGCTGACAAGGGATTAACCAAAGTCCCATTCAATGGCCCACAGCAAAATATTTATCACGGCTTCTGAGTCTTGTACTCGGTGATCCACCACTCTCGAAGCCCTTTTTCGCATGGAAGTTTCGTCGACATCTCCGAGAAAATTCCAATTGAGCCGTCTGGGCAGACTCGAATGCCGCGGAATGATGTCGCATCAAATCCTGGTATTGTCATTGGTGTGTCGCTCGTTGAAATAGCTAAAAATTTATTTTGATTGCGAATTTTTCGTTCAAGATTCAGATCGTCATCACGCCCGCGGGTGTATTCGGAGTCCCGCGTAAATCCAGGCCATTGCACGACATCCAGATTAGGCGCATGAAATCGCAGTGTTGATTTTAACTGGTAGCTATCGACAGCGATAGCTTCGCTCAACGAGTTCGATTGAGCCCAATTCGCGAGTGCCTGAAACCCACGTGATTCAAGTAGTAATCGGTTGTTTCTGCTCTTTTGCAGTATGTCTGGCTTATAGAGGATGAGGCCTAAACCCAAAAAAAGAGCGATATGGAACGTGAATACACCAAAAATTAGTTTTGGGCTGATTTGTCTGCTTGCGCCGATCCATATTGCGAGCCCCATCATGTGCATAGCGGGCCAATTTGCTTCAATTTTTGTGAAGGGGCTCAGGAGTCCAAAAAAAACAAGAGGCACGAGGACGCTTGATTTTATGAGCGCTGATAATGCTGCGTTTGCCTGTGAATGGTTGAGAGGTTGAAGGCGAATTTTTCTTTTAACAAGATACAGCAAGGTTATTAGTGCGTAGCCGCCCCACAGAGCGGTAACGCCTCCAAGGTAGTCTCCTGCGTATTGCCACGCTCGCTCAAGCCGAGAAATCTCAGGCTTCGGCTTTTTGATCGTTTCTGCAAAACCCTGGACATCGTGCATCGCCTTTAGGAGTCGATCCTTGGCTTCGTAGGCACTAGATCCAGCGATGGCTTCATATGCTCGCGGAAGTTCTGACCGAGAGTAACTTTCGTGGTTAATAGACAAGCCGTGTCTAAGTTGAAACCGAAAGGTGATCCAGCCGTTGTGATGCTGCCACCATAAGTGCGGCATTATGACTAAGAAACACGCTGCCCCCCCTAAGTATGGCCACATGCTTCTAAGTTGCTTGCGGGGGTCTTTTAGAAGCGCAATCAAAAATACCGGTCCGATTAGTACCATCGTGTATTTACTTAAAATACCGAAGCCAGTAACTAATCCGGCTGTTAGCCAGCGTTTCGGGTTCTTGTGAAGCGCGCAAAACCCCTCGTGCAGAGCCAAGCTCCAGGCGAGCATGAGACCGGTGTCCGGTGTTAAAAGGAAACCGCTGGCGAGTCCCCCGATGGACGATGTAAATAGAGCCGTGGCTGTGGATGCGCCGGCAGGTCGTATTTTCTTTGTTAATCGCCACGTGAAGAAAGCTGTTAAAATAGCGCAAAACCATGGGCCTAAACGTGCTGCAAAAATGTGATTTAAAAATCGGCTCAAAGCGCCAATCCAACTAACCACTGGTGGGTGATCAAAAAAACCAAGGCTTGGCCAGTCTTTGGAGCGGGCCCAATCAATATAATATGCTTCATCCGTAACCATCGGAAAGCTGGCGGCCAGGAGTAAGGAGAATGTCAGCGATGCCAGAGCGACCTTAAGTGCAAGATCGCATTTGCATTGTCGTCTGATCATTAAACGATATCCTGTTGAATACGGGCGCTAAGATTCGTTTGCCGGGCGGTACTAATGTTGTTTTTTATTGCGAAATTAAGGGCTTTGCGAGAGCCGATAAAAATCGCTAGTTTTCTTGCGCGCGTAAGGCCGGTGTATACCAAGTTTCTTTGGAGCATCACGTAATGCTGCATCGACATGGGTAGTATCACCACGGGAAACTCGCTACCCTGGGACTTGTGTATGGTGATGCCGTATGCAAGTTTAAGGTCGTTGGCCTGTTCGCGGTCGTAAGTTACGACTCTATCGTCGCCGAAAACCACTTTTGTTTTTCCGCCCTCCACATTCGACGCCAAGACAAAGCCAATATCGCCGTTGAAGACCTGTAATTCGTAGTTGTTGGCGGTTTGGATAACTTTATCTCCGTCGCGGAGCTCGCCGTCGGCAGCTTTTTGATTTGACTCCCTTATGTGTTCTCTCGGATCTGGATTTAGTATTTTTTGCAGTTCTATGTTTATGTTGATTGTGCCAAGGTCTCCCCGGTTCATGGGTGACAAAATTTGAACATCCCGTGCGGCATCAAAATTGTATTTTTCAGGCAAAATTTCAGTCACAAGTCTATGAATGACGCTACGGATTTCGTCCGATGAATCGACGTCTATAAATTGGCAATCCGTTGCGCTATCTTTTGGGAAACTAGGGGTCACGCCTTGATTTATTTCGTGCGCATACCTAACGATATTGCTTGCCGAGGCTTGTCTAAATATTTCGTTTAATCGCGCGCATGGAATTCTTCGTGAGTTGATAAGGTCGCGCAAAACGTTTCCAGGGCCCACCGAGGGCAGCTGGTCTACATCACCAATAAGAACTAACTGGGCGTGCTGGGAAATGGCGTTTACTAGATGAGCGGCTAGTCGAACGTCCAGCATGGATGCTTCATCACAAATAACAACGTCGGACTTTAGCGGATTCAGTTCATTTCGCGTGAAGGCTGCATCGGCGGGTTGCCACTCTAAAAGACGATGAATCGTTTTTGCGGGTTCGGCGCTAACTTCGCTGAGACGCTGAGCGGCACGCCCCGTAGGGGCAGCCAGCAATACGGATTTCCCCATGGCTTTAAAAAGGCGGATGATCGCGTTAGCTGTAGTTGTTTTCCCAACTCCTGGTCCGCCTGTGAGAATGAAAACTTTGCTGGAGGCGGCTCGTCGTACCGCTTGAAACTGGGAGTCAGATAGAGGTGTGCTTGACGCCAAATTGTACTTTTCGAGCCAGTGATCTATTCGCGACTCGTCAATTTCAAGTTTCTGTTCCATAAGCTTTGCCAGCGCGCGCGATATATCAATTTCGGCAGTTAAAATATCTGGTCGCCAGAATGTCATTTCTTTTCCCGAGTCAGCAGTGATGCACTCAGATAACAGAGACCCAGCCTCGCAAAGTGTGTTCAACTGCGTGGGTATCAGTGCTTCAATCTTTTCCAGCGGGAGTCCAAGTGTGGTGAGGAGCTGATCACAAAGCTGTGTTGAAGTTAGATAGCAATGTCCCCGATCTTCACTCTGTTGCATTTGATATATAATCGCGGCGCGGACTCGCTCCGGAGAGTCCGGCGCTATTCCGATACTTTTCGCGATGCCGTCGGCTTTGATAAATCCGATGCCTGCGATATCCACGGCCAGTTGGTAAGGGTTGGCCGAAACCAACTCGATAGCATTATCTCCATACAACTTGAGGATCTTTTGTGAATAAGCTAGGGAGATTCCATGAGTGTTCAGAAACATCATAACATCGGCAATGGATTTTTGCGCCTTCCATGATTCGATGATTTCTCCCGCTTTTTTTCGCCCTAGTTTGGGAACTTGAAGGAGGCATCCAGGATTTTCGTCCAGAACTTTGAACGTATCTAAGCCAAAATGTTCAACGATTTTCGTAGCCGTCTTCTCACCTATTCCTTTGATAATTCCGGACGCCAAGTAGCGCAAAATAGCTGCCCGAGTCGTGGGGCGGGTTGGCACGGCGCGTTCTGCCTTGAACTGCCGACCATAGGTTTGATGACTGGACCATGAACCAACAAGCTGAACATGCTCCCCTTCCTGAAGGGGTGGCAAACATCCCGTGACGGTGACCATATTATGATCGTCGATGTTACGCACTTTGAGCACTGTCCAACCATTCTCATCGTTGCGGAACGTGATCCGTTGGACTTCGGCCTGAATCTGTTCTTTGCCGGAGGGTATTCCTGCCGTTGGGTTTCGAGCCGGTGTTGATTGGTTTGTGTTTAAATCCATAGCGGCAGAGAGTCTAGCATGTGGATGACTTTGACCACAGCCTTTTATTAAGTCTTGAATTTGACCAAAAAAACAAGCAATTACAGCTGGTTAAATAATACAAAAAGGTCGATTTTTAAGAGTTTTCACTACAGGCCGAAGAACTGGAGGTCGGCAAGTGACTGTCCATAAAACGAGTCTTGGATGATGCCTGCGGACGTTAACTAAAAGCTAGCTTGTGGGAGGACTTAGAATGCGATTTCAGTTTTCATTCAAACACATGGATTCATCCGAAGCTCTAAAAAACTATGCAGAAGGTAAGCTTCGCCAGGAGATTCAGAAATTCGCAACGAAGCCAGTTGAATGTCACCTGACATTTGCCGTTGACCGTCACAATCATACGACACACCTGTCGTTCAATGGTGGTGATGGATTTTTGTTTCAGGTAGATCACACATGCACGGATATGTATGGCAGCGTTGATCATGTGGTCGATAAACTCGAAACACAGCTTAGAAAGCAAAAGGAAAAAATAAAACACCACAAAGGACATAAATCCAAGAGGGACCTCGTCAACGTGGTTGAGCGTACTTTCGATAACGCGGAAATAGATGCTGCAGATATACTTAAGTACGAAGCTGCAAAAAGAAAAGTTTCCGGCGGCTAACTTAATAACCTGGTAATCACACTCCCCCAACCAAAATCAATTTAGTTGGGGGTAATTTTTTGGGTCAAATTGGGTTTTAATCAACCTGAACGGATCTCCCGGTCCGGCCGCCATCACCGCTGGATAGTCGTTTTAAAGACGCCTGAAGAGCCAAATCTAAGCGTCTGATAATACTGATAAAAATAGCCAAAATAGCCATAACCTCAAGAAAACTCAGGAATATCCGATAGGATGGAGGGAGGGCAGGATCGTGAACGGCTGCTTGATAGCAAAATTTTTGCTTGTGACTTCGATCCTGACACTATCGTCTTGTGGGAACATCGCGCTCATGATGGTTTCGGGCAGTGGCACTGATATAGAAGGTTTGAATGCGACTGGTGACGGTACTTCTTTTGCCGAAAGGTGCGGTGCTAAGGCATCGCAATTGTCGGATCCAAGTTTTGTCGTAGTTGATCAAAAACTACGGTCTTCACCAATCGTTGTGAAGACCGGTCGAGGTGGAATAAATGTAGAGGTGACCCTTCAGGGAACCATACAAGTTCGAGCGACAGCAGGTTTGTCGACTCAGGAGACTAATGTAAAAGTCGTCAAACTTGTGGCAGATGATCAAACGCCAGACCATCCTGAAGGCCTGTTTTCTAAAGCCGAGGCTGAGAAGGCTGCCGCCGAAAATAGTCAGCGCCTTACGTCCTGGGGGATGAGTTCTGGTTTATTGCTACTGCTTCAGAAGACAGATCCAAACTTTAAGAATGTTCTGTGTTCCGTTGGTTTTACGGCCAAGCAAAAACTGGAATCAATCACCGGAAATGGTCTGATCATGTTCGAACCAGGTTTGCCTACATCGGTGAACCCAAAGGCATCTGCAGCAACTCTCGCGTCTGAGCTCGGTGATAGCCGTAGTTTTTCTGCAACAGCAACCATTAAACAAGCCGCGAAAGATTGGGCTGCGGCCGGTACGACGGCAAAAGTGACGGTTACGTTCAAAAAGATCAGCCCCAACCCAAAATCCGTTAATGGAATGCCGAGTACCGCGCCGGCCATTAGCCCCGATGTAGCCTACGAGGCGACCACAGTTGTTGAAGGGCATGACGCAAAAAAGTTCGGGTTATCTCGTCGGCAGGTGTTTTTTCTTAATACCTCAGAGCGTCGTTTGGTAGGCGCCCTGGATGATTCAGGGCAGCTGAACCCGGCTGATAAAAAAGAGTTGCCACCCAATTTTGCCTATCCTGTGGAAGACTAAGGTCGGCTTCGTATCATCGTGAGCAATCCAGTGGGCAAGAATTTCCCAGCATTTATATCAAAATGCCGCGGTAAACTATTATTAGTAGATCGTGGAGGCCTCACTATTGAAATCCCTCTATACATTAAATAGTAGACTTAAATTTTATTTTTGTTGGCTATTTATTTTTTCATGGTTCGGTATGGCCAATAAGGGTCTTGCTCAGTCTTTTCTTTTTCCTGGTGCGTCCACAGCTTTCGAGTCGGGGCTGTCGCAAACCAACACGAGGGGGTCGGTAGCCCTAGCATCAAACCCGGCCAACGCCCTGATCACAAAGCGAATAGAAGCATATGCAGATCTAACAATAGTGAATTTTTCTTACACGTATCAAATGCCGGGACGCGCTCCCGCAAAGATTGCGCTGACTGCTCCACCGGTTAATTTCGGCGCCACTTTTAAACCGAAGTCGAATATTGCATTCGGTCTCTTTTTTACTCCGAGGCCTGGAATGGATGCTTTAAAAATAAAAGGCATTCCTTTCGACATGGACTCAGTCGTTTTGCCTGTGGATATCGAGCAGAAGAGTTCCACGTTTTTTACGGCTCTTGGCGGGGGACTTAAAGTGAACAAAAGTACCTCGGTGGGTCTTGCGTTTTTAGAAAATGCAGAGGATTCTCAAATCATCGTTCGACGAGAAGGCACAACGTCTGATGAGGACGCACTCGTGGGTATGAGATATAGAGGTATATCGACACAGGTCTTGCTAGGATTTAGGCACGTCCAGAATTCAAGTACGATTTTTGCCGGAAGCATTAAGACGCCTGTCACCCGCTCTTACAAAGGATCGGAGATCATTCAGGGGGATAAGGACAATTCGATACGAAAAAAGACTTTCAGCCCCGCCGTTTTAGCTCTCGGTTCTGAGTATAAACTTGGAGCCCCAATCGCTTTTGGTGAGATTCGATATGAGGCGTGGTCTCAGGGTAAAGACAAAAATAGCTCAGGGTTACCTGGTGCAACAAAGAGAACAGCGCTGAACGACTTGTTTATTGTCGTCGCAGGGGGGCGAATACGTATGCCTGGCGGCCATTCTGGGAGCGTTTCTGTCGGTGTTTATCCGCGCAATGTTGGATTGGGATCATCAAAAGAGGATATTTCGTCTCCAGAGGCTGCCAGTGGTGTTGGATTTGGAGAATTCGATGCCTTAGATCGGACCATGTTTTCAGCTGCCTATCGCCTAGCAAAGAAAAAAATGGATTTGACGGCTGGGTTTAATGTTATCAATGGAACACGCAACGTCCCGGCAGATTACCCGGGCAGTGGTAAGTACACGCTTACAGTATTTTCCATTGGCGGCGGCGGTAGCTATTATTTTTAGCGATGAGTCGTCAGTGAAGTCGATTACTGCGGCAGCATGACTATTGTTGGCATCTTAAATTCTGTATCCCCGGGTTTTGGAATCGTTTCCTGGGTTATCGCCAGAAATTTTTTATCCTTGTGACTTATATAAAAAGTTATTTTGTAGCAGAATTCATCAAATTCACCGTTATTTGCGGGAAAATTCGAAAGTACTTCATAAGCAGAATCGGCTTGAATACTAACGGACTGCTTTGTCAGGGGATCCGTGGCTTTTAGCTGAGAACTGACTGGCTTAATTTCCACGGTTCCATTGGATGTTGTGACCGTTTTCTTGCTGATGGGATTTGTTAAGGTTGCCTTGATGTTAAACTTGCGCCCCTTACCTATTTCCTTTTCACGTTGTTCGGGAGACGCTTTAGGATTGATGCTCGCCACAAGAGCGGGCGAAAATTCAAAAAGTTTACTTTTATCTTCCTCTTTTTTCGAGTTAGCTTCGCCGGTAACAGCGCAAAGGAGACCTTTGAACTCTGGATTGCCGCCGTCCACTAGTCGTAGCCATTCCTTAAAAGGTACAGCGCTGGATGTCATCGTGCCACCTCGAGACCTCGCGACAATCCGGGCTCCAATTCTGGTAATTAATGTTTTCATTCCGGTAGGATTGTTGGAAAGATCTGAAACCTTGTTAACTTTAACCTCAATTTTTTGAGATCCTGTACTCGCTTTGGAGTTTATAGCCAAAGTTGCTTCAGCTTCCACACGCGCCTTGAAGGCGCCCAAACCTGCTTCAACAATAAAGTTTTGGCTCTTGAGATTTTGAGAGAATACGACGGCATCTTCAGCAGCGTTGGTGTCTAGTCCACAATTCTTATAGAAATCGAAGGCGGTAGAGCTTCCTTCGCCTGGACTCCACGGAGATTGCCGACCTTGCTTACCGTCATTTTTCTGTTTGATGGCGCATCCGACAAGCGCTAATGCCAAAGCTACCAGGATAATCCCGCATCCTTTAGGGCTTTTAAAGAGTATCTTTTGTTGCATCTGCATTTAGTCACTTACTAAACAAACAGGTGGTAATGTCTTTTTTAATTGGGGATCCACTTTGTCGTCCTCGTTGATTATAGCAACAAATTTCTTGTTCTTGGAATCGATATACATCACTTGGCGCTTGGGAAGGCCCACCTTGTAGGCGCCTCCAGGGAAGTCATTCAAAAATTCGTAAGCAATATCAGCTTGCTTGGTTTGGCCCTGACACTCAAAAGCAGGGCTGACCTCGCGGACAGTCGTCGTACCCTGAACTGTCCCTGTTGCGTATCCTGGACTGGAACTCTGAACATTTGCCGTAACCTTAAAGGTTCGACTTTTACCGAGCTCTTTACGTAGCCTCTCAATTGGGGCTATGGGGCTGACACTACCGATCACCGCTGGCGAGTACTGAATGACGGCGTTATCTTGACCTTCCTGGATGGTAACGGTTCGTCCACCTTGACCGGCACATAAAAGACCCTTGTACTCTGGGTTTCCTCCGTCCACCAAGTGCAACCATTCCTTCTGAGGCAGCGCATCAGAGGTCCTGGTTCCTGAGTTCTGAGCGGCTTGTTGTTGAGCCTTGTTTTTCACAACTCCCGGCGCAAACCAACCTATGATGCCCGGAGCGTTTGCAGATGTTTTTAAAACATCAATCTTAACTGCTTGGGTTGCGCGTTTTGAGGTTGAAGAAATATTAATCTTCGCTTGGGTGACCACTTCAAAATTAGCACCCATTTGGGTTCCTGATATTGCTATGGGCAAACTTGTTAAGGATTGTTCGAACATGACGGCATTGTCATCATCAAGTTTGTCTGCGGGGATCCCGCATTCCTTGGTAAAGTCAAAAACACCAAAATCTCTTGCGCCGTCACCGCTGCGTTTTGTACTGCTTACGCCAGACATGGCATCGAATCCTGACTCCATGGAGCAACTGGCCATGAGGATAGCGCTACAGACCCCGAGAATTCGCAGGCAGAAGTTTTTAAAATTTCCAGTTGTCACACTCACGGGCAGTTCCCTCTCTTAACTCTTATCGGTGACCGCCTCTGACAGCTTTAAACAACCACCAATACCCGCTATTAAATCAATAATTACAGAGTCTTATAATGGAGATCCAAAGGGTATTTAAATTGGTAAAAGACCCTGTCAGATGGGTGCTTTAGGTCGGCTGGCCAACTTCATGGTAATCTTGAAGCTATCTATCACTTCAAACGTTTCGTCTGAAGTTCAGCCGGAAATGTCTGCATCCCAGGGAGGGGACTATGAATCGATGGCAAAGCGCGTTCCTGTTTTCCAGTCTTTTGTTTAGTAGTTCGGTTTTTGCGAGTGCATTCAACTTGAATTACGAGCATGTCCCTGGAGAGCTCATCGTTAAGTTTAAAAATTCGCGTCAGGGTTCGAATTTTGCCGCGTTGGCTGCGATGGGTGGAGTCGTTAAGCATCAATTCAAATCGCGTGGGGCAGCTGTCGTTAAATTTAGAGGGGTGACCCGGGATTCGGATCTGTTGGTCAAAGCAAAGATATTAAATGCTAGGGCAGACATCGAGTACGTTGAAGCGAATACCATAATAAGAATCAATAAGACTCCCAATGATGTCGATTTTTCGAAGCAATATGGTATGCACAATACGGGTGACGGCGGTGGTATAGCCGGAGCAGACATTGATGCTTTGCGAGCTTGGGATATCTCAACAGGTTCCAAGAATGTTGTTGTCGGTGTTATTGATACGGGCATTGATTATTCACACCCGGATATTTCGCCTAACTACTGGACCAACCCTGCAGAGTCTGGCTTGGACGCTCAAGGTCGCGACAAGTCTTCCAATGGTGTTGATGACGACGGCAATGGTTATGTCGATGATTTTCGCGGTTGGGATTTTGTGAATAACGATAATGACCCCATGGATGATCATGCTCACGGAACCCACTGTGCCGGTGTTATCGGAGCTAAAGGTAACGATGGTGTTGGTGTTGCGGGAGTAAACTGGGACGTGTCGTTGGTGGGTATCAAATTCTTATCGGGATCTGGCAGTGGCACCCTCGAAGACGCGGTTAAAGCCATCGAGTACGGCACTTCAGTTGGCGTGAGTTTGACCAGTAACAGCTGGGGTGGCGGTGGTTACAGTCCTACGATGTTTGATGCTATAACAGCAGCTCATTCGCACGGAATTCTGTTCGTTGCAGCAGCTGGTAACGACAGTAACAATAACGATTCGAGGCCATCTTATCCGGCCACTTATCAGGTGCCGAATGTTATCGCTGTCGCAGCGTCAGATAACAAAGATCAAATGGCCTATTTTTCTAACAATGGCATCAGGACGGTTCATGTAGCAGCGCCAGGCGTAGATGTTTGGTCATCGGTACCCGGTGCTCGTTACCAAAAAATGAGTGGCACATCGATGGCAACGCCTCATGTAGCAGGTCTGGCAGCACTAATAAAGGGAGCCATTCCAGACGCAACTCACGAGCAAGTGCGTGCGAGAATTTTGAATGGTGTTGATCGTTCACCATATTGGGCGACAAGAGTCTCATCTGGTGGTCGAATCAATGCTCTTAATTCGCTTGAGACAGATAATGTTCCTCCTGCGGCTATAGGTGATGTTCGAGTTGTTGACTCGGGAACTATGTCGGTTTCATTGGCTTGGACTGCCGTGGGGGATGACGACACAGCAGGAGAGGCTAGTGCGTACGAAGTTCGACTCAGTAATCAGCCAATCGTTAGTGATGAAGATTGGAGCAGAGCTACACGAGCAAATGCCACATTTTCTCAGACCGATGATGTCGTTACTTCAGTCATAAGTTTTGATGACTTTGGTCAGAATGGCTATGTGGCGGTTCGGGCTGTAGACAATGTTGGTAATTCTAGTCGAGGCGGTGCATCCGTTGAATTTGCTACGAGAGCAGTAAACCGTTTCTTTGATCGCAATGGATCCAGCATGGAAGGATTTCGGGGTGATGTTCCTTGGGGCGTGGAGCAGCTTTCGGGTGGATTGGCGGTTCTATCTGACAGTCCCGGCGGTCTTTATAGGGACGATGTCAACCTGGCCTTGACGTCAGATGCGGTCACGGTACCTTCGAGCGATATTTCTTTGTCTTTGGACTTCAAGTATGACGTGGAAAGTTCATTCGACTTCTTCAATATCGAAGTATCCCGGGATGGGGGAGCAACGTGGCGGGCTGTTGATCGCTTAACTGGTGTCAGCGGTGGTTTTGTTCGCAAGCTGTACGCGCTGCCTGAATTAAACGCGGGAGATCGTTTAAGCCTAAGGTTTAGATTGGAGTCCGACTCGTCAATCAGTCGTGATGGTGTTCAAATTAGAAACGTGTCGCTTGTTGCGCCACTCTGATAAAGATGCCAATAGGCTGTAATTAGTGATTTTTTCTAAGCAAAGAGAGCCTGGCCTTAATTTGGTCAGGCTTTTTTTACTGTCAAAATTTCATATTTTTGTATAGCGTTCGGCTCCCTTTTTTAGCGGAGTTTCGACGTGTCTAGACCGATTAAAATGTTGGCGGGATTTTTTCTTGGGGCTATTTTGGGGCTGGTCGCGTACCGGTTTTTTTCGGGCGTTACTTGGTTGGAGCCTTTGACAACCTATATTTTGCAGCCCATCGGTCAAATTTTCTTAAGAATTATCTTTTCGGCTGTAGTCCCGCTCGTGTTTACGTCCATCGTTTTGGGCGTTTACGAAATGGGAGATTTCAAAGCACTCGGTCGAATTTCATTAAAGACGCTCGTCTATACTATATTTGCTAGTTTGGCATCGGTCGGTATCGGTTTAGCTTTGGTTTCCTGGTTGAAGCCAGGTGTTGGTTTTGATGCATCTGTCTTGGGTGGATTAACGACATCGTCACAGAGGGACGAAATCATTTCCAACGCAGGTCGTGCCAAGCCTTGGATTCAAAGTCTTGTGGAGCTAATTCCGCGAAACCCATTTGAGGCAGCTACCCGCGCTTTAGAAGGCGAGATGCTGGCATTGATGGTATTTGCACTCATATTTGGAGCGGCTCTTTTATCCGTTCGTGGGGGGCGTTCTGGTGATCCCCTGGTGCGTGTTATGGAGAGTGTTAGAGACGTTTCCATGAAAATCGTGGACTTTGCAATGAGGCTCGCTCCGCTAGCTGTTGGAGCTTTAACGTTTTCACTATGTAGTCGTTTTGGTTGGGGCTTACTTTTAAGTCTAGGTAAGTATGTTTTGGTTGTTCTTTTGGGGCTCAGTATTCAGCAGTTTATTGTATTTGGCGCTCTCTTAGCCATTTTCGCAAAGAAAAGTGTCTGGTCCTTTGTCGTTGATATTCGTGAGGTTATTGTTACTGCATTCTCCACCGCTTCCAGTAATGTGACGTTGCCAGTCTCGCTGCGAGTTGCCGAGCAAAAGCTACGTTTAAGTAAAAAGGTTTCGAGTTTTGTTTTGACAGTAGGTGCCACAGCCAACCAGAATGGTACAGCTCTTTTCGAGGGAGTCACCGTACTTTTCCTTGCCCAGGTTTTTAATATTGATCTAACTGCTTCACAGCAGATTACCGTCATGCTCATGTCGGTCATGGCGGGGGTTGGAACCGCGGGCGTGCCCGGCGGCAGTCTTCCACTCATCGTGATTGTTCTTCAGTCCGTCGGTATTCCAGCGGAGGGAATAGGCATTGTTCTGGGGGTCGATCGTTTCCTGGACATGTGCCGAACGGTTCTTAATGTCAGCGGTGATCTTGTCGCCGCTACAATTATAGACGCATCTGAGCACTCTGAAGCCTGATAGCAGGTTTTTCTAGGGTTTTGTTGCCGAACTTTGGGCGTGGGATGCTAGGCATTCGTCGGCCTTCTCTTTGGTTGCGTAAGTCTTTTTACAGTTTTCGCATGAGTACTCAGTCACTTGCTTTTGAGGCTCTGGAGCCGGGGCTTTCGGGTTTTGTTCTGCCTTTTCCTTTTCTAGTCGTGCTTCAACGGCCGCATCGGCAAGTTTTCGGCGGGCGATGAGATTTTTGAAAGCAAGCTTAATAGAGGCTTTTGTGTTCGGCTTGCTAACGGGCCGATTAGCTTTAGGATTTGTGGTAGATATCACGCCGGAGCTCGATTTCATGATTTTAGCAACACAGTCCTGCGCGCAGGAGTGCGCCTGCTCCGCGGTGGCATAGCCGCGTTGGCAGTAGCTACATGCGTATGGCTGCTTACCGATACTTCGAACGTCGACGACCCATGGGGCGCGTTCCAGTAGCAGGCGCCAGCACGTCTGTAAACAACTCATTGCGTGTGCCTGAGACGTGTGGTTCGACCGGCAAATGCCACAAGTGTAAAAGTCGCCATTTTTCAGGATGCGACGCATCATGAGTTGATTTGGGCCAACAGCTACGGGTTTAGCTGATTTTTTTTTTGGGTCCTGACTGTAGCTCATGTCAACTCTTTACAAGTCTAGTTGCGGGTCAGAGGCTTAAACTTGATTCTGTGTGGTTGATCGGCCGCAATACCCAAGCGTCTTTTCCGATCAGCTTCATAGTCTTGATAGTTGCCCTCGAACCAAACGACCTGGGAGTCGCCTTCAAAAGCAAGAATATGTGTAGCGATTCTATCTAAGAACCACCTGTCGTGACTGATAACACAAACACATCCGGAGAAATTGAGTATCGATTCCTCCAGAGCCCGCAACGTGTCAACATCCAAGTCATTCGTCGGTTCATCCAGAAGCAAGAGGTTTCCGCCACGCTTTATGCACTTTGCAAGGTTCAAGCGGTTTCGCTCGCCCCCCGATAGCCATCCAACTTTTTTATTTTGGTCTGTACCCTTGAACCCAAAGCTAGCGACGTAGGAGCGAGCCTGAATTTTTTGGCGTCCCCACTCGAATACTTCTTCACCTTCGGAAACGTCATCGAATACCGTTTTTTCACCCTCTAGCGTGTCTCTCGTCTGATCGACGTATGCAGTTTTTACGGTGTCGCCGATGCGAAGCTCGCCAGAATCGGGTTTTTCTACGCCGGCAATCATTTTGAAAAGGGTCGACTTCCCGGCTCCGTTGGGGCCGATGATGCCGACTATCGCTCCTTTCGGGAAATTGAAATTAAGCTTTTCAAAAAGTAGTTTGTCGCCAAATGCTTTTGTGATGTTTTTAGCTTCCACAACCAAATCACCCAGGCGTGGCGCGGGTGGCATTTTGATTTCGTTGATGGTTTCATAAGTTTCGGCCTCTTGGGCGGCCATCTGCTCGTACGCGGCGAGACGAGCCTTGCTCTTGGCCTGACGGGCTTTTGCGGATTGTCGGACCCACTCAAGCTCTTTTGCCAGAGCTTTTCTCCTGGCGGATTCTTGTTTTTCTTCCACCGCGAGACGCTTTTGTTTTTGGTCTAGCCAGCTTGAATAATTGCCTTGCCAAGGGATACCTGAACCACGATCAAGTTCAAGAATCCATCCGGCGACATTGTCTAGGAAGTACCTGTCGTGAGTCACGGCGACAACTGTGCCAGGATAGTCATGCAGAAATCTCTCCAACCACGCCACACTCTCAGCGTCCAAGTGGTTTGTTGGCTCGTCCAATATCAGCATATCGGGTTTCTCAAGGAGTAGACGGCATAACGCCACCCGTCTTTTTTCTCCCCCGCTCAACACACTGACGTCAGCATCAGGAGGTGGGAGCCTGAGCGCATCCATGGCAATTTCTAGGTGTCGATCCAGTTCCCAAAGATTTTTAGCGTCAATTTCGGCCTGTACTTTGCCCTGTTCTTCAATGACCTTATTCATTTCATCGTCAGAAAGAGGCTCACAGAGCTTCATGGAAAGATCTTCAAATTTTTTTAACAAAGCTTTTTGGTCTGCCACGGCCATTTCCACGTTACCGAGCACAGTCTTCGATTTGTCGAGTTCTGGTTCTTGAGCTAGATATCCAATTTTCAGCCCTGGCGCTGGAAAAGCTTCGCCTTGGAAGTTCTTATCGACTCCAGCCATGATTTTTAGCAGTGTTGATTTGCCGGACCCATTTAAACCTAAAACGCCGATTTTGGCGCCGGGTAGAAATGATAAATAAATGCCCTTCAGCACCTCTTTGGTGCCATAGACCTTACGAAGATTGACCATGTTAAAAACGTATTGAGTCAAGTTGAGCCTCCGGGCTTAGTGTCCGTTGAAATGGTGAAAAACGGACAATAAAACTAGCAATTTGGGCAATTAATTACAAGTTCGCAGAGGCACCCAAGACGGAGCATGAAATATACCTAAGCCTTGGTTATCGTGGTTAACTAGAGCTGAGGATCAGCTTTTACTATAGAGTCGATTTTTGCCTGAATTTTAATCAAGTCCCGGATGACGGTCTGCCGAGCGGTCTCGGTCTGCCGCAGTTCGGTTCTAGCCGCGTCAATTTTGTTATCAATGTCTTTAATCTTTCGCATGGTAGTGGCAGATGCTTCAGCCAGGTCGATCTCGGCAGTTTTGGATATGGAAGGTTTCTTTTCCAGACCTTTCTGAGGCTTTGAGATAGCGGTCGTTGACGAGGTTCTTGCCTGAGTATTTCGAACCAAGCTATATCCCTGGAAAATCCACACCGTCAGAGGGAATATTAATACAAATAATGTCAGGCCGGCCCACTTCATAGGAACGCCTCCAAAATGACCCAATTTTAGATCGGCGCAAACGTATTATTCTTTAGTGAGATTGGTGATGGCAGGCATACCACCGCCAGGCTCACCCAAGTTGGGCCATCATTCTCACAACCGTAGAAAAAGAGATCGTTATTTTAGTTTTTTTTGCGAATCCGTAACGATTGCCGCGACATCAAATTCAGATGATTTAAGTCGGTCCATCAGTGCATCGAGAAGCTCCGGATTCATGTCGGGGCTTCTGGACAACAGCCATAAATATTTCCTGTCACGCGAACCAACTATCAGCCAGTTGTAATCGCCGGAATACTCGATGACTTCATAGCGCATTTTTAATGGCCAAAAGGGTGAAACTGTCCAGGAGGTGTTTTTCTTTGGATCATCTAGATTGGCGGTTAGATTCCATGATGTATCGTGATCATTTTTAGAGTTCTTCCTGAATTTCCACTCAAATTTCATTGATTGGTTCGCGATCGGCGCAATAGTTAGTTTCATTTGCAAGGCGTCTTGGTCGATAATCGTTGGGATACGCGCTGGAATGTGCCAATCCCCGGAAATACGGGTAATATCGATATAAGCAGGAATAGATAGCGCAGAGCTACTTGGTTTAGCTTTCGAGCATGACGTCAGCGTTAGTATAATGAAGAAACTGAGATTAAAGAATTTTTTCATCTAACCGTCCTTTACTTGGACATCAGCTGTACTTTGGCGATTGCAGGCGTGTTGTTATCCCTTTCAAAGCCAATGATCACCTTTTCGAACCGAACAATGTCACTGCTATACTTGGGTAACTCAAGCTCGCTTTTCCTAAAGTTTTGGAACGAATAAAGGCGTCCCCGTTTTGGATCCTGCGCCTGGCCAGATGCGTTTATGCGCACCTCCGGCATTGACGTCAACCAAACCCATTTGTTTGTTTTTGTAAGAACGAGCACCGAAAACCAGTAGCGACCCGACTCGGTTTTATTTTTAAGATTCGTCATGGCAAGCGTTGCCGAGTAGCTGTTTCTTGCCGAATTTCTAGCAACGGAAAAATCTACGTTAAAAATATCATCCACTTTGAATGATCGGGATGCAACGATTGATGCGCTCGCCTTAAGGGGCTTCTCAACTGCGGGGGTAGAGACCTTCTCGCCGCCATCCTCGAGCTGATCCACTGATTTTTGAACAATTTGAGATGGGGAACTTTCATTCACCGGCAATTCATCGGTACCGGTCTCCAACAGCGGCACTGATTCCTTTACAACGGTTTTTGGAGTCTCCGACAGATAGAAGGGTTTTGAGCGCTCGAAATAAAGGGTTTTGATTAATAGTGCGGTGCTGCCCAGTCCCCATAGAAAAACGACGGGCAGCAAAAAAATAAATACTTCAAACTGAAACCTCGTGAGCCCGAGCTCCCTCGGAGGCGTCTTGCCTGACGAGCCAATCTGAATTTTTACAAATAAATTTTTTTTTGCACCGGTTGTCACGGCGTGTGTCATCCATATTCAAAGTCATAGAATCTATCTTTTATTATATACCGATAAACGCGCGTAGCGCAGGCTTCTGAGCGTTTGAAAGAGGTACTAAAATTTGGTAGAAACCGAAAAAAAATAAAAAAATCTATTATTCATAATGATATTTCCTCGATTTGCAGCCGATTCTTGTCGTGTTGCCGGCCTTCCCCTTGTGAAAAGTCTAAAGACCAAATTTTATCGACCGATACTAACTCTGAAAAGGGGTGTCCGCGTGCTAAAAGAATTAACAAATCCGGTTTCTATTCTCTCACGTTCAACCTGGCGTGGTCTGGCTCTATTGTTAAGTCTCCATGCGCTCTCGGGTTGCTTCTCAACGAGTATTTACAAGTTTCAAAGTCAGCCCTCGGAGGCGTCCGTATATTACATTAATGGTAACGACAAAATGCTGATAGGGGTGACACCCATCGACTACACAAAAGCCGCCCTTCCGTCTGATGTTCCATTCACGTTGCTGTTTGAAAAACAAGGTTATGAGGCTCGAGAGATTTCCGTATCCCCGACTGATAACAGTCAAACTACAATTAGCACCGTGCTAAAAGCGAGTAAGGAACCATTTGCGGACGCGGCGACCAAGCGCCTACGGGATGTGTTGCGGAAGATTTTTGACATACAGGAAATGACATCAAGGCAAAGGTTTGTTGACGCACTTTCAGCGCTTAATAAACTGGAGGAGTCCGAGCCAAATGTCGCTGAAATTTACGCCATGAAGGGAAGCATTTACTTAATGCTGAACGACGTCTCACAGACGAAAGCTCAGTGGGAGAAAGCTTTGAAGATTGATCCAACGATGGATCAACTCAGGGCGAGAATAAAAAATCTCCCGGCTTCAGCAAAGGCAGGTAATCCATGAGGCGAATGAATAGATCTCTAATATTTGGACTCATGTTTGGAATTGCCATCATCGCATCGGCCATATTCTTTGAGATCGATGGTATGAGTGCAAAAGTCTTTTTGCATCCGGTGGGTATCGCGGCAGTCTTTGGCGGCATATTATCAACGGCACTAATATCTGCACCGTCTCATCAACTATGGCGAATGTTTCAGAGAACCTGGTACGTTATTCGGTTCCCCAGAAACAACTTTCTTCCCAATTTACGCGAAGCACTACAAGTCTCAATTGGGTTGAATAAGGACTCTCAATTCTTGGAAATTCATGGCCCTAAAATCCAAAATGCCATGCTCCGAGACGGAGTTGCCCTGATATCGATGGGCTACAAATCCGACGATATAAGACGTCTGCTGGAGATCAAAAAGGAACAGAACGAAGCTGCGCTCGGTGAGTGCGCGGTGTTTTATTACAGCATGGCAAAAATGGGCCCAGCATTTGGTCTTTTGGGCACACTCATTGGATTGATCATCATGCTTTACTATCATATGGGCTCAGGGAATATGGAAAAAATCGCAAGTTCAATGGGTATTGCCCTAACAGCCACGCTATATGGCGTAGGCATTGCAAACTTGATCCTTTCTCCGCTGGCCGACTACCTCCAATACAATTCTGAGCACTGCGCGATGCAAGACAGCATGGTGATTGAAGCAGTGGTTCAGATCAAAGAACGTCGTCACCCAGTGTATTTGCTTCAGGCCTTGAAGTCGTACATGCCTCGAGAAGATTATCCCGAGGTCGATCGTATTATGCAATCCGAGCTTCTTGGGAAAGAGAGTCTAGGAAACAAAAAGGGGGATAGCGGTAGATCTGCTGCGTAGCAAATGAAACGTTCATACTCACAAACAAAGATTAATGTCATCAAGAAGCGGGAGATCGAGACGTGGATCTACTCCTACGCCGATCTTGTGACTAATTTGCTGGCGCTGTTTGTGATGCTTTTTGTTCTGACAAATAGTTCCTCAAAGTCACGCGCAGATTTTATCAGAGGACTTGAGGACTACGTGAAAGAAAAACAGTATGCAACTGGTAGGCTGGGCAGCGGACAAAGCGAGCTAGACGAATTCCGACAGATGATTGCCGTTGCGATTCAGAAAAGTGAATTGAGTGGTCAGGTGTCTCTCACCAGGAACCCGACCGGAATTGAATTGACGTTTGAGAGTGCGATCGTATTTGATACCGGCACCGCCAAGCTTCTGCCCGAAAGTGTGGATGTGCTTAGTCAAATAGCTCCAATCGTGGCAGCTCTGCCTAAGAGATACTATCTAGTGGTTGAGGGTCACGCCGACTCTCGTCCTGTTTCGTCTGGCGTATACCCGTCGAATTGGGAGCTGTCCTCTGCCCGAGCTGGCGCCGTCGTTCGCACATTGCAAAATGCTGGTGTGGCGCCAGAGCGAATGCGTGCCATAGGATATGCTGACACAAAACCAATTGACGCTGATCGCGAGTCTGTGATGAACCGTCGGGTTGTGTTAAAAATTGACACTGACGTCGGTGGGGGTGGCTTGTGATGTCGCGACTCCCTAAAAAACATATTATTTCCATTGTGCTGACAATGATGGTTACTTTTTGGATGAGCGCAGGCACAGCCATAGCGCAGCTGGGTGGAAAAGAGCTTCTTGAGCAAAGACTGCAAACGAAGCTGGACCGTATTCTAAATAGTGAAGAGTATCTGTTGGATCTCCGCGTTGCGTCTGACACTTCTGCTGCCGACGCGTCACCGGATAAATTTTTACCAGGCTTGCAGGTTTTAGGGCCTGTCATGGAGAAGGGTGAGTCCGCAGGCGGATCGATTATTCTCGGTGGTCGCGTTGACCTTCTGCTCATTCTTGACAAGAAGGTTTCCGCAGAACGCGCACGTGTTGCTAGGGACATAGTTGCAAGGACAATTGAGGCAGAGGGTTTGAAGAATAGCGTAAAATTCTCATCCCAGCAGCGAGACATAAAAAAGACGCAAGATCCGCCGGTGCCACCACCTCCACCTCGAGAGCCGTCTCTTTTCGACCGGTTGATTCAGGAAAAGGAGTTTCTCTCGCGAGTGCTTCTGGTGTTCTGGGGTGGTCTCGTATCATTGATGGCTGTTTATTTCATGCTGCGTAGATTCTTGCTTAGGTCTGACTCTCCTGAGAGTCAATTAAACTCAGGGCAAAATGCAAGTGCCAATACATCGCCGGCTCCTAGCCTGCCTCCCGATGTGGTTAAAGGTGGAGGCAAAGGTGAGAAAACCCGCGAAGAGCTTTACTCAAAGGATGAGGCGCTCCTGAACTTGATCAAGGAAATTACGGAGGATTCAAAAACTCACCCTCAGAAGGCAGCGAGGATACTGTCCCGATGGGTTAGCCAGGGGGGTGATTTGTCTCGGGCGGCCGCAGTCTATTTGCGTAACTGCGATATCAAAACTGTCGAGTTGGTGTGCCAAGCGATGCATCCTTCAGACCTGGAAAAAATAACGACTAATAAGATAGAAGATTTCGAACCATTCGGCGCTGAAAATCAAAGAGTCATTGAGCGTATGCGGTCAGATTTGGCTGTACTAGCATCAGAAGTTGTTCTGCGGGATCGTCCGGATCCGCTGAATTTCCTTCGCAGATTGAGTGATGACGAAATTAGAAATCTTCTAGACGGTGAGACAGAAGAAACTGTAGCCTTGGTGGCATCACAGTTGCCGGCTCATAGGCTGCAAAAATTCTATGATAGTGTTCCTCCAGAATCTGTTAAAGCAATCGTGTCAAAGCTGTCTAGTCTGAAAAGTGCGTCCGTACGAGATTTTGAGTCGCTTCAGGCTTTGCTCAATAATAAAATTCAGATGCTTTCGAATAATCTCGTCAATGAAAAAGAGCTCATGGTCTCTATTCAGTCGACGATTACAGCTTTAGCGTCGCCGACTCTGCAATATGAGTTGGCAAATTCGCTAAAAGTAGAAAACCCGCGTGTATACGAGAAAGTCCGACCCACAATTCTTTTGCCATCTGATTTAAGGTTTTTACCAGCTCGTGTGAAGTCGTTGTTGGCGCAGTCAATTGATGCAGACACGCTGGGAGTCGCGTTAAGTGGATTTCAGATACCGTTTGATGCGCTACTAGATGACCTGCCTGGTCCTTATCAGTCTGTTTTCCGGGATGCACAGGCTCGTCGGAGTGAGGTTGCGGTAGTAAATGAAGCGTGGCGGCGAGTAAAAGTGGTTCTGATGGATTTAATTTCTGCAGGCTTGATTTCCGTGCCAGAATTAGCATTTACGATTCGGCGCGCTGAAGAGTCGTCTCAGGCTGACTCTGAAAATAATAGTGCGTCTGTCGCTGGGTCTGATCGTGGCGCTGCATAATCAAAAAAAAGTTAGGGCTGCTATCCTAGTTTGGTTTAGTTTGAGTATGCCTGCGCAAGCTGAAACGATTGACCTAAAGATCGGGAGCGAGCGCACGGAAGTGGTGAGTTCGTCCTATCAAAAAGCCTCGTCTAGTTCCACGTCGTTCGCGCTTATTTACGGTCGCCAGATTATGGGCCGTTGGTCAGGTTTTGCCGAGTATCGAAACACTTTGGACAGCACGCTTTCAGCGGGCATTCTTGGTATCTCATATGATTCCGAAGATCTCCGAACGAAGGGTGGACTGATTTCCGGGGATGGGACGCCAGAGATTTCAAAAATGCCAATTTGGTTGACTAGGTATCATTTGGGTATTGGGGTCTTTAGACTGGTTGACATATTAAAAAGCAATGACAGGTCCTTGGGGAGTAGGAACTTAGTTCCGGTCAAAGCATCTCCAGTGGGAGTTAAACTAGGGGCGTCTTTGTATCGGTTCCTGAGGGACAGTTGGGCAATGTCTGGTGGCTTTAGTTATGCGTTGGCGAGTGCCGGAAATTTTGGAATTTCGACCGTGAGTTTTAACCTCGGCGTTATGTATAATATTTATTGAGAACTTTGCAAAAACCCAAAGACCATCCTGCCTGAGATTTTGGACTGTTTAAGCTTCGCAACCCGATTCCGATAGATCATCATGTCAGACGGACGTTGATCCGATAACCTCGGTGGTAAAGGGGGTGCCTATGATTATGTACGTGAGAACAGTCTTGATCTTGGCGTTTGGGTTGGTCCCGATTTTTCTTTATCAAATAGCAGGTTCTGCGCCACCCAGCCAAAGTCGTTTTGCAGAAAATCCTGGTTTGTCTGGGTACGAAGAAACACAGACGGACCTGGCGCTTGTGGAAATGAATCGGGGCGTGGAGTCTAAGGCGCGAGAATTGCGCGAGATCGACGTAAAAATTTTGGAGACAAAAGGGTCGATCTTGAAATTAGAAGAGAATAAGCAAGCATTTGTTAACGAATTAGAAGTCATTAAAAATCAAATACAGAGCGTTATTAAGGGCGCTAAAATTCGAAAAGAATAGATGAATAGAGCAATCAAAACAGGCCGCGTTTGAGGTTTAGCAGAAGATAATCAAGTTGGAGCTTCGTTTCCCCCAGAACGCTCGGAAAACGATGTACTTCGGAGCCCGCGGTCAGCAAAACGGCAAGGTTTTTTTGAAATTTATAGCCGAGCTCAATTTGAGGGCTAATAGAGGGGTAAAAGCCCGCCTCACTTACATACAGCGGCGTTATGAAGAGGGATGAACCCAAAGTTAATTTATTCCTAATGAGCTTGTGGACGGATATTCCTATGATCGGGCTCGAGACTTGAGACGGTATCAGTGCGGACTTGTTGCTATCCTCCGGCTTCCGATTTTTGGGCGGCGTAATTTGAGAGTAAAAAATCTCCATACCAGTTGTAGCTCGGACAGCCCAAGAATCGTCATACAAGTCGAAATCATAGAAACCAAGGCCACGGGTTGTGACGGTGTTTGGGACGACCGTTCGACCGGCGTTTGTATAGAATAAACTGGCACGAATACCGAAATTTCGGAATATCTCACGTTGTTCTATACCAAGCATAGAGACTATTCGCTCACCTTTGCGTTCCCCAGGGACTTGGCGCCCATAGCCCAGGCCTCCACCGGCCCCACCGTCGATTGATGTCTTTTCCGAAAATAGTGGGGTTTCGGAGATGTAGATTGATAACTGCGGTTTTTGAAACATGGCCATACGTGCCTTGTAACCCGCACTGCCTGTGACTGGCTTGATCTCTGCGGACACTAACATCGGTATGGACTGAATAGTGAGCGGTTTTCGTCCCGGGGATTTTATTTCGATAGACTGCTCGGATGCGCCTGCGACTTCAAAGACGAACCAGCCGTTAGCTAGCACCTTTATTGGGGTGCCACTTACCTTAATCTGAGTTTTACTCAAAAGCTGCTCTAAGGTTAGAGTGGTTGGAGCATTGGCCGTTGTGGCATTTTTTGGTTTGGTTTTAACAGGATCACTGATCAAGCTAAGCTCGATTTCGATTCCGTCGTCATACATGGATTCGCTCACCGTGCGGATGTCACCGAGGGATTTTTTCAGCTCATCTTTAACAAGTTCTGCGCATTCCTCGGTGTCGGTTCCAACTTGAATTTTAGCACTATTTATTCGACCTTTAAGGGCTGATACGAGCGCCAAAAATGATTTAAATCGAGTGGATTTAACGCAGCGTTTCAACTCGTCAGGTTTTAGATAGTATGTTGCCAGAGTTAATGGCTTTGTTGTGTTGGATTCGCTGGTATCAGGCTGGACGGGTTGCTCGTTCCCAATTGCGTCACTATCAAGTTCGAAGGCATACTTCTTTTCAAAAAGAATCACATCTTGGAGAGTGATTTGTCCGTAGAATATCCGAGCGACGGGCCCCGCGCTGGGGGTCTCGATGATCAACCGTTGCGCAAAACAAGTGCTTTCGGCTGAAAGAAAAAGCATCAATAACGCGGACGCTACATGGGCCTTGATGGAAACCTTTTTCTGCGTCATTTTTGGAAAATTTATCACTAGTATTCGCGCGCTCCGCCTAGTTATATGCCCAGCCAGATAGTGAGTGAAGAAAAGACGGCAAATCCCCTTGCCGGTCCAGAGATGCTGAAGCGCTCTGCGACTTCACTTGGTTTGGCCGACTCGCGCGTTCTTTTAACCGTAACGCGTGACTTGGCGTAAAGCGGCAAGACAGCCCCCAATTTGACACTTGATGACTCTACTCTAGTCTGGAGAAGTTCTTCCTCATTTCCAGTCGGACGGGGTGGACGGGTCCAAGACCAGCCAATTGATGGGCTTATTGTTATCTGGCTTAGTCCTGTTTTGAAATCCTGCTCAAGACTCTCCGACGAGTTGGCTTTCAAACCATATTGTGATTTTTTGTTACCTCCAATATTGCGACCGCTCATGTCGAGGTAACCACCAGCGAGGCTGAGAGTGGGACAAGATCCCGATCGTAAGCTCAATCTTGGAAATGCTGCCCCATACTCGATGTCAAACATCGTTCCTGAATAATCACTATCAAATTTTCCATCCCGCGCTGATCCCCAGGGGCCTGAAATCACGTGAAGTCGAGAAAGAAGCCAGGCGTTTTCGCGGGTTCGTCCGTATCCAACCGTGAAAGCGCCAGCTGTACCATCTAGTTTTGACGTATCTGGAAGGGTCATGTCGAAATTCAAAATATTCGATTCAAAAGACCAAATGACCTCACGGGCTGGCCGTGACGAATATCGATCACGACTTTCATTTTCAGCCATGACTTCATGCGGAGCCAGCAAAAAAATAAAAATAACCACAAAGCAGCTTCGCAATGAGGTTACATTCTTTTTAGAGGCCAATTTTGGGTTCATGGTATGGAGCATTTTCGGTAGATTTTTGTACACTAGACGATCCTGCCAGGGCAGAAGTTTGCGCTGTCACAGAAGACGGCTCTCCTGGTCTTATCCACTTAATAACTAAAATTGACAGCTCATACATAAGATAGCATGGAATAGCCATTCCAAGCATAGAAATTGGATCTGGCGGCGTGATAACAGCAGCGACAACTAATATCAGTACAAAGGTGATTCGGCGCTGAGCTGCTAAAGACTCAGCGGAGACAATCCCAAGCACTGCAAGTAGAACCAACAGCACTGGGGTTTCAAATACCAAACCGAAGCTTAATAGAAGGACAGTTGTTAACGAAACATAGTCCGTGATTGTGATGATAGGAGCGGCCACTTCCATTCCAAGACCGATAAGATAACTAAGAGCTAGGGGGAGCATGAAAAAATAACTGAACGCAACGCCCATGAAAAAGCAAACGATTGTCGCGGTTATGAAAGGTAGGACGTACTTTCTTTCGCGTTCATTGAGAGCTGGTTCGAGGAATTTCCAAAAGTGATAAAGCCAAGCAGGAGCCCCAAAAATCAGCGCGGCCAGTATCGCAATTTGGATATTGACCATGAAGACATCCATGGGGCCCGTGAAGTGAAGTGCTGTCGCATGGTTTGGAAGTATCTTTTCTAACGGAGCTTTCATTAAATTGAGTATGGCTTTACTAAAAGCTAAAGCGAATACGAATAGCACAAGCACGGTCAGGACCGAGCGGATCAGTCGCGTTCTTAGTTCATCGAGATGATTCCAAAGACCCATGATGGCTTCACTCTGGTTTGAACCCTGTAAACCTTGCTTTGATGCATTAAGACTGGTCATATATGAGCCTCAAGCCAGTTTGTGCCACTGCCGACCTCGACCCTTAATGGAACCGACAGTTTCATGGCACCTTCCATCGCCTCTTTTACCAGTGCAATGGCTTTGTTGACGTCAGAATCTTTACACTCAAAAACGAGTTCATCATGCACTTGTAACAACATTTTTACGTCCAGGCCAGAGACATCAAGCCGTTTTTGGGTTTCAATCATCGCAATTTTTACCAAGTCGGCCGCACTACCTTGGATGGGGCTATTGACTGCCATATTCTCCCCATTGATCATTACGGCCCTCTCCTTTGAATGAATCTCGGGAATGGGGCGTTTTCTACCAGTCATTGTTACGCTATATCCTAATGCTCTGGCTGACGATTTTGCCGTTTCGATGTAGTCCCGGATTTTAGGGAATCCCGCAAAGTACTTCTCGATGAATGTCTTGGCCTCACTCATCGAAACGCCGGTTTCCCTGGCGAGTCTCTGAGCTCCCATGCCGTATATGATGCCGAAATTGATGGCTTTAGCGTTAGCGCGCAAATCCCCTGTAACCTGCTCTGGTGGTATCGCGAAGATTTTACTCGCTGTTGCGGTGTGAATATCCATCCCGGAAGCAAAAGCTTGTTCAAGGCCTTTGTCTTTTGAAATATGGGCTAGGAGTCTTAATTCAATCTGGGAGTAATCAGCCGATATAATTTTGCGGTCAGGGCTTGAGGCGCAGAAAGCTTTTCGGATTTCGCGGCCCTCTTCCTTGCGAATGGGTATATTTTGGAGGTTAGGGTCACTGGAGCTAAGCCTGCCTGTAGATGTGCCCGTCTGATGAAAATTAGTATGAACTCGTCCAGTCTTGTGATTCATCAGTTGTGGTAGTGCATCTACGTACGTATTTTTTAATTTTGTGACCGTTCTATACTCCAGGATTGCTTGCGGCAGCGGGTGCGCTGACATGCTCTCAAGCACCGAGACATCCGTTGAAAATCCCGATTTTGTTTTTTTCAGTCGGGTTAAACCCAATTGTGTATGTATGGCTAACTTTTCAAAAAGAATCTGTTGAAGTTGCTTGGGGCTATTAATATTGAAAGACTCTCCAGCTGCTTCATGAATAACTTTTTCGAGGTGTTTGGCGCGCAAGTCAAGTTTCGTGGAGATCTCGCCTAAAGCGTCCGCGTCCACATAAATCCCAGCCTGTTCCATGCGGGCTAGAATAGGCACCAGCGGCACCTCGATATTGGTGTAGACGTCTGTTAGTCCAGCGGCGGCAAGAAGGTCTTTGAACACATGATGAAGCTGTAGGACAGCGTCTGCATCTTCACACGCATAAGCTGTTAGTTGGTCTAAGGGGGCATCCGCCATGGGCCGTTCAAATTTGTCACCCATGAGAGCAGTTGTTGGGGTTTTCTTCATTCTGAGCTGCTCCAATGCGCAGAAGTCCAGGCTGTGGTCTCTGGCAATCGGATTTAATACATAACTAGCAAGCATGGTGTCGCCGAAAGGGCCTGTGACGTTGATCCCGGCATTGGTCAGCATCTGAATGTCAAATTTGAGGTTATGAGCGACCTTGGTTTTGCTTGGATCCTCAAAAAAAGGTTGGAGTTGACTTTTTATGACGTCAGGGGTTAGCCAGCCAGTCAAGTGCTTTTGAATAAATGGAACGTACCACCCGCGTCCAGGCTTGGTGCTAAAGCTGAATCCTATCGGCATGTCTGAGATGCGGTCCAGTCCCGTCGTTTCCGTATCAAAACTTAGTAGTGATGAATCACGCAATTCCTGAGTTAGGCGGATGAGAAGCTCTGGTGTGTTGGCAAGAATATAGTCCGCACCCAGTTTTTTTAAACTTGCCTCAGAGGTGGTTTCGCCAGAATCCGGCTTTTGCGTCACGTCAGGGCTGTTACCCTCAGTTGTAAAGGGCGTGTTACCCGATTCGAGTCCACGGCTGCCAGTCATGCGATCTTTTGTCTTTGTCGTTAGACCCCGAAATTCCAGCTTTGTAAAAAGATCGAGTAATTGCTGGTTGGCTAAAGACTCAGGAGTTAGGCGTAATTCGTCAGGCCCGACATCAAGATTTATATCGGTCTTAATCGTCACAAGGTCACGCGACAAAAAAGCATTTTTACGATCAGCCAGCAGAGCATTTTTCAGTTTAATGTTAGAGATCGAGTCAACATGCTGATAGACACCGTCGAGACTATCATATTCAGCTATGAGCTTTGCTGCACCTTTATCGCCAATTCCATGCACTCCTGGGACATTGTCAGACGAGTCGCCGATAAGTGCTAGGACATCGATGACCTGATTCGGTCGGCATCCAAATTTCTCGAAAACCCCCGACTCATCTACGATAAGGGCAGGCTCATTCTTTTTTGGTGCATACATATAAACCATGGGACCGATGAGCTGCATGAAGTCCTTGTCACCTGATACGATAAAACAATGGACGTCAGGTGATGCGAACTTCTTGCATATGGAGCCAATGAGATCGTCGGCCTCGACGCCGGGCTGTCTTAGAACAGGTATTCCCATTGCGGAAAATAATTCAAAAAAATAGGGAAGTTGCTCGGCAAGGTCCTGCGGCATTTCCGTTCTGTTAGCTTTGTACTCAGGGTAAAGTTCGTGTCGAAACGTCTTCTCTTTGCTGTCGGTGGCAACAATAATCAGATCGGGCTTTTCGTCTTCGATCAGTTTTGTCATGAACATGGCGCTACCAAAAACAGCAGAGGTCGGGATACCTGACGAAGTCATAAGTGGGCGCTGACCAAATGCGTGATAATTCCGAAACGCCATAGCCATCGCATCTATGATGAAAAGTCTTTTAGGTTTGTTCATACAGCTCGTTACAATTGAGTTATTTTAAGTTAAGGATACCTTCGTCGACGCTATCACTTTCATTTCCACCTGATTCAAACCCGGCAGTTCGCGAACGCCAATTGTTGTTCTGGTCGGCGGCGGATTTACACCGTGAAAATATTCATCCCAGACCCTGTTGACCGTTGGGAATTGTTTTGCCATGTCTGTCAGGAACACCTGAACGTCGATCACATTGCGGCGAGAGTAGCCTTCAGACTGGAGTACAGCATCAATATTTTTAAAAACACCGCGGACTTGTGCCTCGAAGTCGACCCCAATCAATTGACCCGTCGCATCAAAGGAAACACCGGCCCATACGTTTGTCTCTGGATCGCGACAACCCTGACCAGCTAGGAATAGAAGATCACCGGCGCGACGGAGGTGTGAGTAATTCGCTAGAGGGCTTGTCAGCTTTTGCTCGTGTGTCATTTTTAGAGATCGTCCTCAGAGTCGAGATCATGAATACAATGGGAAGCTCACTTTGAAGTGCCCCAGGAGTAAATGCTCTAAAGCCTTGCTTTGTCCACTCAAAAAACCAACCTTTTTTCATAAACCGACAACCTAAATTTGACAGTTGAGGTCTTATTTGGTTTTAATGCAGATCTGTTTCATGGTGTTTAATTAATAATCACGTGGGGTTGATGACATGGCCGGCTTAAGCTCCCATCTGTTCAGGGTTTTTGCGCTTGGGGCTCTCATTGGTTTTAACACCAAGGCAACGTCTGTATTTGCTGCCGTCGCCCCGACGTGGTCTGACATTAGTGCGGATAAAAAATGTGAGGGTTTACTTGAGTTTTTCAAAGCTGCGGTGCCGAAGCAGGTTCCCGGCTGGACACTCAAAAAACCTCAGTGTGTTATCAGCGGTGTGGCGACTGGAGATTCGAAGTGGATATTTGATATTGTCTTCGTTCAGAGCAAAAAATCCTTACCCCTTCGCTACATTGTCGAGGAGCCTCGAGGGAAAAAGCCGAGTATTCAGTGGTGTCAATTTAAGGGCGACTTGTCCGGTTGTGCGCACCCTTGGGACAGCTCTTTTGAAATGGGTGACCTCTTCAAAACACCGGCGGCCGCGAAGGCGGCCTACGATCAAGTACTCAAAGAATCAGGCGGTTTACTAACGCTTGTGACGACAATCGATGCATGGGTTGGAAAGCCCGGCAAGAGTGACCTTATTTTTGATACGGATTATCGAACATGGATCGATGAATGGGTTAAAACAGCGCAGCGTTTGCCAACGAAAGAAGGCGATGTGGTAGTTGACTTTAATCCTGAGCGCGAGAACTCCAAGATCGGCTTAGTCACATTTAAGGGCGTGATCCCGCAGTCTCTTCGTGATTGTTTAGGTTGTGGAAAGACACCGTGTGAGAAGTCTCAGCCAAGCTATGAGTTTAATGGAATTGGCTTGTCTTTGAGCAGACGATTGACGCCGGACGAACTAAAAACGAGCGACGCCAAGGTGGCTAAGGCGTCGTGGCTTCTCATTGAACCCAAGCCATTCGTCGGTCGTCAACCCAAATGGCCGTTTTTGTGCGGCGAGCATCGATTCAATATTCAAAAGCTTTAAATCATCTAAATGATTGAGCGTGGTGACGCTCTTTCCAAAAATTCATATCGCGAGCAAGGTACACAATGAGTCTAAAGCAGTTGTCTGATGAGCAGATTCGTTCCATGTCTCTTGAAGAGAAGGACCGCTGGTGGCTGGAAAACTGTTTTAAGGGAGATATGCCGCAGCTGACGATGAGATCAGCCCTTACGGGAATGATTATTGGCGGTGTACTTAGTATTACGAACCTATATGTAGGGATAAAAACTGGGTGGACTCTTGGCGTGGGTATTACATCTGTAGTACTGGCGTTCGCCTTTTTTAAGTTGTTGTCTAGGTTTGGCGTCGGCCGTGAGATCAGTATTCTAGAAAATAATGCTATGCAATCGATTGCGACTTCGGCTGGCTATATGACCGCTCCACTCGTGTCGTCCATGGCCGCTTACATGGTAGTCACAGGCCACATGGTCCCTCAATATCAGACAATGATCTGGATCTCGCTTCTTGCATTGATGGGTGTGTTCTTCGCTTTTCCGCTCAAAAAAAGGTTCATCAATGATGAGCAACTCCCGTTCCCCGAGGGGCGTGCTGCTGGGGTCGTGATGGATAATCTCCACGCAGACGACGGCGGTGGAGATGGCATCTTGAAAGCCAAAATACTCACCGCGGGAGCGGCTCTTAGTTCTGTGGTTGAGCTATTTAGAAGTGAGAAGGTACTCGGACGGCTAAGTTTGAAATCATATGTGTTGCCCGAACATTGGGATGAGATCATTTATCGATGGTTTACTCCGTCTATTATGGGAACTCCTTTGAAGGATTTGAGCATTCGATGGGATAGCTCTGTTGTCATGATGGCCACTGGTGGATTGATGGGCATCAAGGTGGGATGTAGCCTGCTTGTTGGCGCCATTTTTAACTATTGTTTCCTGGTGCCTTGGGCGATTTCTTCTGGAGTGATTGCTAGCGCGAGCTGGAAGGCCATTAATATGTGGCTTCTTTGGGGTGGGGTCGCCATGATGACGACGTCATCCCTCTACTCGTTTTTTTCCAAGCCCGATATTATCTTTGCGGCGTTCAAGCGTGTGTCTGGAAAAAAAACTTCGGACATTCTGGCGCATATCGAGTTGCCGCTTTGGGTATCCATGATTGGGATTCCCGCGACTGGGCTACTCCTGATGTTTTTTGGACATGCTTGGTTCAACATTGAATGGTGGGTAACACTTATTGCGATTCCTCTAGTGTTCGTATTTACCTTGATTGCGGTGACGTCAACGGGACTAACGGCGATTACTCCCGGGGGAGCGCTCGGAAAACTGACGCAGCTTACGTTTGCAATCATAAAGCCAGGTGACATGGGTACCAACGTGATGACCGCGGGCATCAACGGTGAAGTCGCTCTCAACGCGTCCAATCTTTTGATGGATATAAAACCGGGCTACATGTTAGGCGGCAAGCCCCGTCATCAGGCTGTCGGCCACTGTTTGGGTATTTTAGCGGGAGCTCTCGTAGCCGTACCGGTTTTTTATTTACTGATCAAAAACGACATTTCGCGAATTACGTCTGAAGATCTCCCCATGCCGGGAGCCCAAATATGGATCGCTGTTGCGCAGGTTCTATCGTCAGGTTTGAGCGTACTGCCGATGTCGACTCGTACCGCCGTCATGATCGGTGGCGTTGTTGGCGTTCTCATTGAGTTCTTGAATCGAAAGTCACACGGCCGTTTTCCCGTCTCAGCTATGGGGCTTGGTTTGTCGTTTGTGCTCAAGTTTTCCGACTGCTGGGCCATGGCGACCGGTAGCCTTCTATTCTGGGTTTTGGGTCGTACGATTAAAAAGCCTGAAAGTTTAGCTGCAAAAGTTTTTATCAATAATCAGGAGACGGCATGTGCCGGCGTTATTGCAGGTGGGTCGATCATGGGGATTCTAATTATTATTTTGGAAACCATTGTTATTAAATAAACTCTGCTTTTTTTTTCAGCAGAGCGTTCATTTATTTGCCCCTGACTTTGATTTCCATTAGCCTAGACGTCGAGCTATTCACCCGGCATAATGCTGGTGAAGTTATTTAAATAAAAGAAGAAAAAGTTATTTCCATAATCATTTAAATTGCAAGTTAGAGGTTGATCATGGGTGGGTCTGGCGAAATTATTCTCGAAGGTAAATCCTATAAGCTTCCGACTATCGAAGGCACCGAAAAGGAAAAGGCGGTTGATATATCGAAGCTACGCCAGGATAGCGGCTACATCACTATTGATTCTGGTTACGGCAACACAGGTGCCTGCAAGTCAGCTATTACGTTCATCGACGGTGACTTGGGTATTCTAAGATACAGAGGCATTCCCATCGAAGAGCTCGCTGACAAGAGTGATTTCGTTGAGACTTCGTACCTGCTCATCTACGGCCACCTGCCCAACCGTGCTCAAAGAGAAGAGTTCCGTAATCTCCTCAGCAGTCACGCGATGATTCATGAGGGCATGATCAAATTCTTTGATGGATACCCCAATACAGCCCATCCGATGGCGATTCTTTCAGCGATGGTGTGTTCCCTGTCAAGCTACTATCCTGAGCACTTGGATCCAAATGACATGACCCAGGTTAACCATTTGGTGCCGCGGTTATTGTCAAAGATGCGCACGATTGCTGCGTATTCCTTCAAGAAGTCTAAAGGGCAGCCGGTTATTTATCCAAAGTCTGACCTAGACTACTGCTCTAACTTTCTGCGCATGATGTTTGCAACTCCGGCAGAGGAATACCAGATCGACCCAGATATGGTGAAGGCTTTGAATGTGCTCTTGATTCTACATGCCGATCACGAGCAAAACTGTTCCACTTCAACAGTGCGTCTAGTCGGATCTTCCGACGCCAACCTTTTCGCCTCGATTGCGGCCGGTATCTGCGCTCTCTGGGGACCAAAGCATGGTGGTGCAAACCAGGAAGTTGTAGAGATGCTTGAGTTGATCCATCGTGAGAAGTTACCCGTGAAAGAGATTGTTCGACGTGCAAAAGACAAAAATAGCGGTTTCAGATTGATGGGTTTTGGACACCGCGTTTATAAGAATTTTGATCCGCGCGCGAAGGTTATCAAGGCTTACTGCGACAAGCTTTTGGCCAAAAAAGGTATGTCTGACCCGCTTCTTGATATTGCGAAAGAGCTTGAAGAGGCCGCACTTCAGGATGATTTCTTTAAAGAGCGTAAGCTGTATCCAAACGTGGACTTCTATTCCGGGGTGATTTATCGGGCCATGGGAATTCCGACTGATATGTTCACCGTCATGTTTGCGCTGGGACGTTTGCCAGGCTGGATTGCCCACTGGATCGAGATGCATCGTGACGGGGATGGTCGTATAGGACGCCCCCGACAGATTTATATGGGTGAAACTATCCGCTCCTACGTTCCCATGGATCAGCGTAAATAATCGCTGAGAGCAGAGTTGGACATGAATTATTGGCTGATGAAGTCCGAGCCTGACGTTTTTAGCTGGGGTGACCTGGAAAAGAAGCGTCGGGCCTCATGGGACGGTGTACGTAACTTTCAAGCTAGAAACTTTATGCGGGATCAATTTCGCCTTGGGGATTTCGTACTGTTTTATCATTCGTCTTGCGCCGAACCAGGGATCGTCGGAATTGCCAGAGTTGTCAAAGAAGCTTATCCGGACCCAACAGCCCTAGACCCAAAAAGTGATTATTATGACCCCGCAAGCGCTAAGGCAGGGGCCTCTCGGTGGTTTATGGTCGATATTGAACCAGTTCAGCGGTTCAAGCGCCCGGCCAGCCTTTCGGAAATTAGAAGTAACAAGGCGCTGCAAACGATGCTGCTGCTTCGAAAGGGCCAACGTCTTAGTATCCAGCCGGTCACTGAAAAGGAATACAAGACAATTAAAGCCACTTGGGGCTGAAACAAGGCGTTTAAAGGCAGCGCTTGGCCTGGACCGGGGATTCGGCGAAGGGTCTGGCTCTCGGATTGAACAAGTAGTTTCTGTTATTGAAAGTGGCAGTCCGGTTGGATCAATCGGGCTGCCTTCGATTTAGTAAAATACCAAAAAGATATCCCGTCCCTATCTCACCATAACCGCGTGTTCGTCTCTTGATTGACACGTGGGTACACACGTACAATTTTGGAAGGTTACTGAGGAAGTCGTTGTTTGGTTAGGGCTCCTCGGGCTGCAAAAAAATGGAATTTGACTGAGGGGTTACTGTGAGCTGGAAGGTCTATAACATTCACACGGGCAAAACAATCAAGGCAGGTTTCGACGAGGAAGAGATCGCGAAAGAATGGTTGGAAAATCGACGAGACCTCGACATTGAAGATTACATTGTCGAAGAGATGGACGAAGAAGAAGAAGAGGCTCTTGAAGAAGAGGAAGAAGAGGACGATACCCCTCGTACTTGGTCAAGGGCAAATGATGAGGACCAAGATGACGACGAGGACTTTGGCTCACCTGGGGCCACTGATGACGATGATGATGACTACGGCGATGACCTCGACGATGAGGATGAAGACGACGATGAGGATGAGGACGAAGACGACGACGACAAAGACGATTACTAAAACCCATAATTTTGGTATGTTACAGAAGCCCCGCGGTTGCGGGGCGTTCATTTTATGATAGTCCGTCAAACTTGAAGGAGCGCAGAGGTTTTAAAAATGCCCCAAACGAGTTTGGAATCATTGCCGCCGTACCTTCGTCGTTATTGCTCCGTGCAGGATTACGAAAAGTATACCAGTCGGGATCATGCGGCCTGGCGTTATATCATGAGGCAATCGCGCGAGTATTTTCGAGATCATGCCGTGGGCGTTTATCTCGACGGTCTGAAGAAAACAGCAATCCCGCTTGATCGTATTCCGAGAGTTTCGGATATGGATCAGGCTCTAAAAGAATTTGGTTGGGGAGCCGTGCCAGTTTGCGGATTCATCCCTCCAATCGCGTTCCTTGATTTGCAAGCTCGCGGAATTTTACCGATTGCCACTGATATGAGGTCAATCGATCACATTGCATATACTCCCGCACCCGATATCGTTCATGAGGCAGCAGGGCACGCTCCGATTATTGCAGATCCCAATTACCGCGAGTATCTTCGGCAGTACGCTAAGATGGCGGAAAAAACTATTATGAGTAGCGAAGACCTCGCTTTATATGAGGCGATCAGAGTCTTATCGGATATCAAGGAAAATCCCGATACCAAGGCAGGAGAAATTGCTGCAGCACAGAAAGCTCTCGATAGGGCCGTACAAAACGTATCGTATGTTTCCGAAGCCGCTATGGTCTCAAGGATGGCGTGGTGGACGGTTGAATACGGGTTAGTTGGTGATCTCAAATCACCGAAGATTTACGGTGCGGGATTATTGTCAAGTGTTGGCGAAAGTCAGGCTTGTCTTCATCCCAAGGTTCGAAAGATCCCACTCACTGTGAAGTGTGTAGACGTATCTTACGACATAACAGAGCCTCAGCCGCAGCTTTTTGTGGCGGAGTCCTTGGCGCAGCTGACGGATGTGCTTAACGATCTCGAGGGTAAATTGTCATTTAGGGTTGGTGGCGTTTGGGGTTTAGAGCAGGCGCGAAAATCCAAAACGGTCAACACTGTTCAACTGGATTCTGGTGTCCAAATCAGTGGTGTCCTGTCTAGATACGAGGCGGCAGTCTACGGTGATCAAGGTGAGCCTCACTATATAAAATTCGATGGCCCAACTCAGCTTTGTGTTAATAGCCGAGAGCTAGCCGGGCAAGGTCGACCTCGTCACCCGCAAGGATTTTCAACGCCGCTTGGGCGTTGGGCATCGATGCCCAACCGATCCCCAGTCAATTTATCGGAGCGAGATCTTTCTGAACTTGGGATTGTTCAAGGGAAGAGAGCCAATCTCGATTTTATAAATGGTTTTAGAGTTCAAGGCATCGTAACGAATATTGTTCGCCAGCAAGAAAAATTCCTATATCTGACGTGGTCTGATTGTACAGTGTCACGCGGCGGTCAAATTTATTTTGAGCCAGATTGGGGCGAGTTCGATATGCCAGTGGGGGAGGGAGTCACGAGTGTTTTTGGTGGCCCAGCAGATCGCGCGTCATATGGTGATTATCAAATGGGTGGTGTTTCGACTCAGCCGGGGCGGCAAAGTCCTTATACTGCCGACGAACTCAAAATTTTTGACTGTTATGCTAAAGTCCGTGAGATACGTCGCAGTATAAACCCTGACGCCTATGAAAATGTAGTTAAAACTATTTTGGCGGATTTTCGCGATGAATGGCTACTAGCCCTTGAAGTCTGGGAAATTGGTCAAAATGCTAAAATGTCTTCTGCTTTATCTAATAAAGTATTTGAGCTTTTAGTTAGTGGCCAGGACTCTAAAAATGCTGAGCGTAACGAACTTATTGCAAAAGGTATCAAGATTGCAAACGTGCTGGATTAAAATTGTTTGTGCGGAGAGCCACGCAGAGGGGTGATGTCATGTCGTCGATGCAAAAATTGAAAGAGATTCGGAGTTTTTCTGGGCCTCGTCAAACCGTCGGTTTAGATGATGCAGTAATCGAGAAATTTCTTCCGAAATTCCCTCAACTTGTGCAGGCCATTGATGACGCTTATCAATGGTGGTCTTGTCTTAAGAACGAATACCCCGACTGGTTTAAAAAGGCGGAGAAAGATCTTATTGCGTTTCTACAGGACGGATTCGTCAATTTTTACAAAGACGTCGCAGTGAACCCTTATGTAGCTTTTACAGCTAAGGGACCGTGGATTATTACGAGTCACGGTGCGGTGGTCCATGACAATGGCGGTTACGGTATGCTAGGTCTAGGGCACGGCCCCGAAAAAGTTATTCGCGCAATGTCGCAGGACCTGGTGATGGCAAATGTAATGACGGCCAATTTCTCGCAGAAGCGTTTTATCGATCGAATGTTTAAAGAGGTTGGACACAATAGGCCGGACAACCTTCGTAAACCATTTGCCAAATTCCTTTGCCTGAATTCTGGGTCGGAGTCGATGACAGTGGCTTGTCGTATCAGTGATATCAAAGCCAAAATGATGACAGATCCCGGTGGCCGTTATGCGGGTCGTAAAATCAGATTTTTATCTCAAATTGGAAGTTTTCACGGGCGAACAGAGAGTCCTGCCAAGATGTCGCACTCGTCTCGCAAGTCATACGATGTTTTGGCAAGCTACCGAGAAGACACAAAGCTTGATGTCATTGAGCCCGGCAATGTGGAGCAACTTCGTGCAGCCTTTGCAAGGGCTGAAAAAGACGGTATCTACTATGAGGCCATGTTCATTGAGCCAGTCATGGGTGAGGGAAATCCCGGTGTTGCTACGACCCGGGAGTTTTATGATGAGGCAAGACGCCTGACCAAAGAACATGGTTCCATGCTTGTTATGGATGCGATTCAGTCTGGACTTCGGACCACAGGTAACTTGAGTATCTGTGATTATCCAGGTTTTGAAACGTGTGAGCCACCCGATATGGAAACTTATTCCAAGGCGATCAATGCTGGTCAGTACCCCCTGTCAGTTCTTGCTATGACCGCTGAAACAGCGTCTTTCTATAAAAAAGGTGTTTACGGCAATACCATGACGACCAATCCGCGCGCGTTGGAAGTTGCGTGCGCGGTTTTAGATTCGCTGACTCCTGAGCTTCGTAAAAACATCGTCGATAAGGGGCACGAGTTTTTGCAGAAATTTAGGGCTCTCATGAAAGATTTTCCTGGTGTGATCACTAAAGTGCAGGGAACGGGGCTACTTTTCTCAGTGGAATTGTCCCAGGATGGCTACACTGTTCTTGGTAAAAAGTGCGTAGAACTTGATATGCGACTGAGCGGAATAGGAGTGATCCATGGCGGTAAAAACGCCCTGCGCTTCACTCCACATTTCGGAATTACCTCAGACGAGGTCGATCTGGTTGTTGAAGGTGTGAGGAAGTCTCTCGCCAAGGGCCCCATATACAAAGACTAGTTTTGAGCACGAGACCTTAGGTTTTCAATCGCATCTCGTGCGGATGGATCCACATACCTGAGGCCCTTTGTGCAGATGTCAAAAGTGACATCCCTGGGCAGACTTTCTAGGAACTTCAAGATGCGGGGCAGGTCCATAAACGTGGCAATTCCATGCAATTCAACTCGTGAATCGCTACGCCTAATTTCGAGTGAAACAAACCGTCGAAGAAGCCAAAAGGCACTCAGCGTAAAGCCGACTGCAACTCCGGTCAAGACTCCAAATCCTACGACGGAAATAGTGGTGGCTGCGAAAGTTATTGCATGTCTCTTGTCTTCCGCCGCCAACGCGCGAACTGACTTAATATTGATTAGCTTGAGGGCTGCATGGACCAAAATAGCGGCTAATGCAGCGGATGGTATAAAGTGTAACGACTGTCCAAAAACAAGCAGCGCGCCCAGTAACAGTAAGCCATGAAAAATAGTTGATGTATTGTTTGTCGCGCCAGATTGTAGATTTGCAGTACTGCGAATCATGACCCCGGTGATCGGTGGTGCAGAAAAAAGCCCGCATAAAAAGTTACCAAAACCCTGGGCGATGAGTTCTTTGTTGTAATTTGAGGAGCGACCGTCGGCCGTAATTTTATCAAGAGAGGCCGTGGAAACCATGGTCTCGATACTTGCTAGAATTGCGATTGTTATCGCAAACTCTAAGATGACAGTGAGTGCTGCGGTATCCTTTGCAATCAGGGCATAAATACTTGCAAAACCTTCATTCAAGTCTTGGCTGAGGGTTTCCGGAAGGGCCACTGTTGATGATTGTAGTCCAAGACAGAAATGAATAGCGGTACCAGACAAGATTCCAATGAGATACGCCGGGGTCTTCTTTAGCAAGATAATCCAACGACTTGTCCATGTTTTGCGTCGATTCATTTGCTCAATCAAAAAATTCCAAATTAAGATGCCGCTAAGGGTTACTGTTGTGACGATCAGGGCATGCAATGAACCAGTCGATGTGAATATTTTGGAAAATTCACCAGGGATCGCGCCTACGTTTGCAAAGAAAGTCGCTTTGGGCGTGCTGTTAAGGGCGGTCATGAGCTGGCTGCTGAAAATAACGAGCCCAAAACCAGCCATGAGGCCGTAGATGACGCTCGGGCACAGGGCTCGAAAGAAGACACCAAGCCGAAAAATACCTGCAAGCGCTTGCATGACTCCGGCGAGCATAACAGCTGCTCCCAAAATAATGATTCCGTGTTCAGAGGCCAGTTCAGCAATAACTGGAATGAGTCCGTTAGCAGGTCCGCTAACTTGAAGCGGCGATCCTCCAAATAACCCGACCACAATGCCACCAATAGCTCCGGCGACTAGCCCCTTGTCAGGTGTCAGGCCGCAGGCAGTGGCAATTCCGATACAGAGGGGGAGGGCAACAAGAAAGACAACGAGGGAGCTAGTCAGGTTTCGAGGAATTGAGGTTAAAACGCTTTGATTGTTAGAGTCATTCATCCTAGGTGCTTGTCTCCCCGATTAATTCTTTTGTTTGGGCTTGAATACAACGGATGCAAGCATTGAAAGAAGAAGAATGGTCCCAATAATTGCCAGTGACCAAGAGATCGGGAACTTACCTCCGAAGGCGTTATTTAGCCAAGCCATCTTTAGGCCTACGAAAATCAAAATAAGACCAAGACCATACTTCAAATAGGTGAACATAGGCATTAGACCACCTAGCATGAAATACATCGATCTAAGACCCAATATGGCAAACATATTGGATGAAAATACGATAAACGGCTCTTTCGTGATGGCAAAAATGGCCGGTACTGAGTCCACGGCAAAGACTATATCTGTGAACTCGACCACAATGAGCGCTAAAAATAACGGAGTCACGAGCCACTTTCCAGATTCAGATTTTACAAAAAACTTAGAGCCTTGGAGGTCCGGGGTGGCGGGAAAACGTTTTGTCACCCATTTGACGAAGAAGTTGTCACCTGGAGACTTGCTCTCATCGGGCTGTTTAAAGAGTTTGATACCCGTAATTATTAAGAAAGCGCCAAACACATACATGACCCAGTGGTACTGCATTAGCCAGCTGCCGAGGGCGATAAATAGTGCTCTGAAGAATATTGCACCTAAGATGCCATAAAACAGAACTCGGTGCTGCAAGTGTGCGGGTATGGCAAAGTAGCTAAAAATAACAGCGATGACGAAGATGTTGTCTACGGCCAGTGACTTTTCAACGACGTAACCAGCTAAAAACTCTCCAGCAAATCTTTTTGCCAGTTCAGGATATTCCGTAAACTGCTGCTTGACCCAGATGTAGAGTCCTAGGTTGAAAAGCAGGGACACCATCACCCAGATAATGCTCCAGACGGTGGCTTCTTTAAACGAGACCGTGTGCGGCTTTCTATGGAAGACCCCAAGATCCAATACCAGCATAAAACCGATAACGCCAAGAAGTGCCAAATAGGCCCACCAGTGATCGGAGACGGTAATGAAGGGACCTAAATTTTGTACGACATTATCAGCTAATTGCTCCACGGTTGTCTCCAAGTCGGCCAAATTGGCGAAGTAGTATTATGTCGGAAGCGTACGACTATTTTAAAATCAATAATACGGATTTTAATTATTGTATAAATGAATATACGCTATTTTTCCGTATCTAGCGAGAATAATTTAAATATTTGAGATGCCACCGGGTTTTGGAAGCGGCGTTCACCGGCCGTGAGCCACAGTTCCTCATAAACATCATCCACCGAGCCTAGGATGACCATGGTTTTTTGGGTGATGAGCTCGGCAGCAGCTGGCTCTGGTAGCGGGGCAATTCCCAGGTGGTGGGTGACGAGGAGTTTTTGAAGACTAGTGTCTTGGGTCTCAAATACGACATCGGCAGCAATTTTTTTGGTTTTAAGCCAGTGGTCCATGTCGAGGCGAAGCTTGCTGTGAGGCGTCGGTAGAATAAAGGGTTGACCTGAGAGGGAGTTCGGAAAACCTTTTTTTAGATGGGCGTACTTTTGATCTCCACAGATCACACAGGGCATGCGTGCCACCCTTCGGGCCCTGAGACCGACCGATTCCGCTGGTGTGGGACCATGATTGGCAACGATGATATCGATGCGGTGTGCCTTGGCTTCCCGAAGCAGCTCCTCGTAGCGACCCTCCAGAAATGACACACGGCAACCTGCTGTTTTCTGAGCGAACGAAGCAATCATCATGAGAACGTATTTTGGTACGCTATCCAAGGCTCCAATCGTAACATCGATACGGCTTGACGTGAGGCGGTCGTTGATGGCTTCAACCATTTCATCGCCCAGTTTGAAAATTTCGTTAGCGTAGTCGAGAACCATCTGACCAGCTTCCGTTAGCTTTAGTGTTCGCGCTTCGCGGTCGAACAGCCTTTGTCCGATATGATCTTCGAAAATTTTAAGTTGTGTGCTGAGGGTTGGCTGCCCAAGTCGAAGGCGTTTAGCGGCTTTAACGACGCTACCCTCCAGGGCAATGGTGCGAAAGTAATAAAGATGATGGTAGTTAAGCCACTGTTTCATAGTTCCCAGCCCTTCGTAAGATCCTTACAAAGTTTTTCCAACGCTTCCGTAGATCGCTAGCCCGCCAGAACCTTCGGCTTTAGATGTGAAAAATAAGGGTAGTTGAACTTCGCCCCCAACAATAAAAGAACCCATTTTCTTCTCGTAGGATGCTCGAGCTTCGGCGTAGAGAGACATGAGGCTTTTACTAACTATTGTCGGATCATCGCCTTCAATCTCCGGTTCAACCTGGGCTGTCGCGGAAATTCTGGCTAATCCGAGTCGTCCGCCTGCTTTCATGCTGGATGCGGGAGACGTGCTTACAATGTACATTCCGCCGCCCCCAAATCTCATCATGGAAATGCTTGATGTCGCATTGCCAGCTTTCACGTAATCAAAGCCGCCGTCCAGCCCGATTTTTTTCGAGTAAGGCATACTAAAAGCAGCGCCAAACGTCATGGCCATGCCCTTTCCCATAAAAAATCCCAACAGTCCACGGTAGGCTTTTGCGGAGGCCAAGTCTCCTGATGTGGCGCTTGACTCGCTCTGCGACGGTTCCTCGGGCGAAGGATCTGACTTTTTCTTACTTTTGGTTTTGGATTTGCTCTGGTGAGCTTTCTTCGTTTTTGTTGCAGCGAGCATCACTTGATTCCCGCCTTGAGCAAACTGGTGGTCGAGATCTGCTGCGTAGATAAATTGGCTCGTAGATAATGTTAATCCAGTAAAAACAAGGGCCCAGCAGATGAAACCGGTTATTTTTTTAATCGTTGATACGGGGTTCATGATTTGACGATCTCGACTTAATAGTTACGACTTCCCATGTCCTAGTGTAACACGGGTCAGTCCAAACGTTAAATCTCCAGCCAGTTAAGATCCTTACCAAAGCTCTCTCTAAGGCGCCTTAGGGCGAACATGCCAATCAGCACACAAACGATTCCCACCGTCAGAGCACCTTGCACAATACCAACGCGGTGCTGCAAAAGCGTGAATGCTGTTGTCACTAGCACGACGCTCCCGCGAACGAAGTTAGGGACGGTTGTGGCTACGGTTGCACGCAAATTTGTTCCAAACTGTTCTGCAGCGACCGTGACGAAAATAGCCCAGTAGCCAACTGAACACCCAAGCAGGAAGCAGAGGAGATAATAGTAGTTCGCAGGCATGCCCCGCGAGAAAAGAAATAGAAGAATCAACGCTGCACTGGCAGTTTGAAAGATCCACAAGGTGGCTTTTCTTGATTTTAGCCACTGACTTATAACGCCACTACCGATGTCGCCAATAACGAGGCCCGTGTAGGCCCAAAAAATTCCATCACCGGCACTGACGGTCTCGGTGGCGCCGAGTGCGCGACAGATTTCTGGGCTGAAAGTCACCAGTATCCCAATAACAAACCACAACGGTATGCCGATTAAAATGCAATCCATGTAGCGACCAAAGCGCTCCAAATTTGTAAATAGCATGGATATATCGCCGCGGCTGACATCTCTATCGTCGCGCATTTGACTGAACATCCCGCTTTCAAGCATTTTGACGCGCAGAATCAGAAGTAAGAGGCCAAGTGTACCACCAGCCATATAAGCAAATTGCCAAGGGAAGTGTTTGCCGATGGTGGCCGCCAGGAGCGCGCCTGAGACTCCAATGCCTGCTACCACTGATGTGCCAATTCCCCGGCTCTCTTTCGGAAGGCTCTCACTGACGAGCGTTATGGCGGCGCCCAGCTCCCCCGCGAGTCCGATTCCGGCTACAAGTCTAAGCCACGCATACGCATCGACATTATGAACGAGCCCATTGGCAATATTTGCGAGAGAGTACATCAGTATCGAACCAAAAAGCACAGATACACGCCCCAGCTTGTCTCCCAAAATTCCCCAGATGATGCCGCCGATCAGCATGCCTGCCATCTGCATGTTGAGAAGACGAACGCCAACTGTGAGAAGTTCGCCTTCAGGCACGCCAAGATCTCTAAGGCTGGCGACTCGAACGATGCTGAAAAGTACAAGATCGTAAATATCGACGAAGTACCCCAGCGCCGACACGATGACCGTCAGGTTCAAAACATCGCGCTTGAGGTTAACGTCTCGCATCAGGGCCTAAAATGCAGAAAATGGCATGTCCAGCGCTTCTGCAACAGCTTTATGTGTCACTTTTCCGGCATGAGTGTTGAGCCCTTTGCGTAGCGCTTCATTTTGCTCAAGTGCACGGGTAAGTCCCTTGTTTGCTAAGTCAAGCGCATAGCGCAGCGTCACGTTTGTTAGCGCATAAGTCGACGTTTTCGGAACGTCGCCTGGGATGTTTGTCACGCCATAATGGAGAACACCTTCAGCCTTGTATACTGGATCGTCATGGGTCGTTGGTTTTATGGTTTCGATGCAGCCACCTTGATCAATGGCAACGTCCACGACCACTGAATCAGGCTCCATGTTGGCGATATCTTTTCGGCCAACCAGCATCGGTGCTTTGGCTCCTGTGATAAGCACAGCTCCAACCACCAGATCAGCCTCACGCACCGCTGTCGAGATGTTTTCTGGATTAGACATTAGCGTCGTCACGTTATTGCCAAACACGTCATCTAGATAAGCGAGTCTAGCTGCGTTGACGTCCATGATGGTGACGCTGGCGCCGAGACCAACCGCCATTTTAGCGGAATTTATTCCAACCACGCCGCCGCCAATAATCACGACGCGACCACGTTTCACACCAGGGACGCCACCTAGAAGCAGCCCTTTTCCGCCATTGTGCTTCTGTAGACATTGGGCGCCAACTTGAACTGCCATACGGCCTGCGACCTCTGACATTGGAGTGAGAAGTGGGAGAGAGCCATTAGCCAGTTCAATGGTTTCGTAAGCGACTGCTGACACCTTTCTTTTCACGAGTTCGCGAGCCAATTCAGGAACTGCAGCAAGGTGAAGATAGGTGTAAAGAATTTGGCCGTCTCTCATGAGTTTATATTCAGGCTCGATCGGCTCTTTAACTTTCATGACCATGTCGGCCTGACCCCAGACGTCTTCCTTGGTTTCGACGATCTTCGCACCGGCCGCCATAAACTTTTCGTCTGGTATCCCAGCGCCCAGGCCTGCGCCTTTTTGAATGATGACTTTATGTCCGGCAGCTATTAACTGCGCAACGCCACCTGGCACCACGCCTACACGGTTTTCGCGATTTTTAATTTCCTTTGGAACGCCGATTAGCATGGTCATGTGTCCTTCATGATTGACGAGTTTTAAAACGCAATCGATACAGCCTCCAACCAGAGATTGGGAGGGCACTAAAAGTAGCAAATCCTGCCAATTACGGCAAGAAGTCACAACTTCTTATTGGATATCAAGGCTTGAAAACTCATGGGCCGATCGGCAGTGGCTATCGATGCTTAGCCACCTCGCCAGGGATTGGTCCGCCAGCTCCGTAACTTGCTGGATTGGTTTGCCGAATATTTCATCATTTACATGGAGGTCCAGGCGGGCCGCACGTAAGGGTCTGCCCTCAATAATATGCTCGTAAATGGCGTGCCCAAAGATGAGATCTCTCGAGACTCCCGTTGAATCAAAAAGTCGCAAAACGGCGCCTTCGTCAAGTATTGTGAGGAGATCCTGCGTCCTGGTGCGGTTTTGCCCGCGCGGGATCCCAGCAGGGGACTCATCGAAGTGTCGCTTTGCCAAAGCGGCCTTAGACTCGGGGAACATGATGAAAGTCAGGGCGTTAAGCACATCGTGGAGGGTACCCTCGCGGAGAGGTACCTTTTGTTGTTCCAGCACCAAGTTCAGGTAACCACTTAGAGATGCCGAACCTCGTGACTTAGCCCGGCGGGGCACTGGCGCCTGTTTTACGAATTGCCAGGGCACATGCTGATACCTAGTTTGGATTATGGAATTCAAACTCTCCGCCGTTGGCCACATCGAACGGTCTGCGGTCAGGGCTGATAGCCATGGACGAATATCCGACAATTGATCTTTAGATTCACAGATTTCGCAGATGTTTGACCAAATTTTTGAATTATTCGCCAAGTTATTCATGGGCAGTCAGTCCCGCTTTTGAGGCTATATCCCGCCGTCCAAATCTAAGTCGGTAGTACCTAGGGACCCCCGGCGGGCGGCAGAATTTGCCTATTCAGTTACCAAAAGATCGTCCGATAGGCGAGGCATAACTTTGGATATTTTCTCATGGTGAAAATATCGAAGGTTCGAAATTTATGTATGTCATGGTTTGACTTTTTGTCAGGAGGTGTACCTTGAAGATCTCGAAAATAGTTATAGCGGTTTCAGCGCTCGTTTCGGTGCTGCAAACCCAGCGTCTAGAGGCAGGTGATGTCGTTAGGCGTTTGGTGCTTGAAGCAGACCCCATCGCTCCAGTGTCTTCGGTTTACGAGCAGAGCGTCAACGGCGTCACCACTAGTAAGTATGGTGCATCTGTTGATTTCAACGTGGGCGCGTTCATGACCACGGGGCCGGAGCTGTGGACGGGGACATTCCTCGCTCGCGGTGATGACAGCGGTGCAGCTTATCGACGGGAAGATCTTTGGCCTGGTGAGCGACATAAGCTAGATGCTATGCGTTTTCGTTGGTCATTTGGTGTGTTCGAGCAGGGTCAGTCCATGCGTGGCTGGTATCTCAAGGGTGCTTACAGCTGGATGAGAATCAACAGTAGGGCTAATCGCTTTACAGAAGATATGTCGACAGCCAACGGCTTGACGTCAGCGACTGTCGTTGACCAACCTAGTGATGAGACCGATCTGATCACCGATATGCGGCACGGCGCGACCTTCGCATTTGGAAATCGCTGGATTTTGGCCGATAGCTTTATTGCGAGCGTTGGCGCCAGCATTACCCACAACTTTAAAAGAACCTTGTCAATTGATAGCTCCGATGCCATGGCGAAAAGCGACTACGAAGATCTGATCAATCATAAGTTGCCTGATACCCGCATGGCCACAAGACCGATGCCCGAAGTCAATATCGGATGTGGCTACAGCTGGTAATTTATAGGGTTTAACAAGAACAAGGAATCAAACCATTTTCAAGGGGCAACCAGCAATTGGCGGGTTGCCCTTTTTACTACTCATGCTATAACTTTGCAGATGAGTTATGCCCCATTTTTTCCTTTTGTTCTATTTGCTGCAACGCCGTGGTGTAGCTCCGCCGTAGCCTTGGCATTAGGAATGTCATTAAGCCTCATATTACAATGGAAATTGCCGCTTAAGCTTAGAAACGCCGGCAAAATTTGTATGCAAATCTCTATTGTAGGTCTTGGTTTTGCGTTGGATCCCAATGCGGTAAAAAAAGCCGGGATGCAGTCTATTGTTGTTACATTTGTTAGTCTTGTGGGGATTATGCTCACGGCTTATGTCGCCTCTAATTTGCTGCGCGTTAAAAGCACCACTGGTTCTTTGATCGCGGCAGGAACAGGCATTTGTGGGGGCAGTGCGATCGCTGCGATGTCTCCAGTGGTGGGCGCGACATCAGCGGAAACAGCGGTAGCGATGGCCACTGTATTTTCTCTCAATGCTGTTGCTCTTTTTATATTTCCACCGCTTGGTAAGCTCATCAGTCTTACGCCCGAGCAGTTTGGCTGGTGGGCTGCCATTGCTATTCATGACACAAGTTCCGTAGTCGGCGCTGCGACTCAGTTCCATCCCGATAGTGTTGCTGTGGCGGTCACAACCAAACTGACTAGAGCGTTATGGATCGTGCCCATGGTTTTTCTTACGGCTATGGTTCTCAAATGGCGTGGTGTTGAGCGTGGTGATGGCAAGGCAGGAGTGCCAATTTTTATCTTGTTATTTATCGCCGCTGTTTTTTTGCATGCGTTGTTGCCAGAAATGCCGCTAGTTTACGACGCTATTAACGCCTCTGGTAAAGCTGTTTTAAAGATAGCGATATTTCTGATTGGAGCTCAGTTGACAAGAGACATGCTCAGAAGCGTCGGCTTTAGGGCCATGTCCCTAGGAATCATTTTATGGTTTGTGATGTCAGTGGGTGTTCTCGGATGGGTTAAGACGATCTGAATTCCCACGTAAGGCCGAGGCTCAACTATCAAGGCATTTTAAAGAGTAGTTGCCTGTAGGATTTTAACTCTTCGACTGACTCTTTTATATCGTCCATCGCTCGGTGTGATGTTTGCTTTTCTGGTGTTTTTTCTGCGTCTTGAGGATACCAGATTTTGCCCAGCATTTTGACGGTGCTGACATCAATTAATCTGTAATGAAGAAATGCGTCCAAATTTTTCATATACTTGGCGATAAAACGTCGGTCTTGCCAGATGCTGTTTCCACACAATGGGCTTTCGCGAGGGCCAATGTGCTGCTTCAAAAACTCCAAAGTTCTTTGCTCAGCCTCGGTTTCCGACACTTGCGAACTAATAACTTTAGCCCAAAGTCCACTTTTCGTGTGATGCTCGCGATTCCACGAATCCATTTTTTCAAACAACTCTTGAGGTCTTTGAATGACGATTTCCGGCCCCTCTGCGATCACGTTTAGATTAATGTCAGTGATCAATGTTGCCATCTCGATAATCACGTCTCGCTCGGAGTCAAGGCCCGTCATTTCAAGATCCATCCAGACCAGTTTCGTCGGCGCATCATTCTTTTGCTTGCTTACTACTTTTGTTCCGTTCACGACCGAATTCCTGTTTTGATTTATTGGTTTGTTTGGATTTCGAACGCCATTTGCCTGTCAGCGATCCATTCCATGACAGAGTTTACTTGCGCGTATTTTACCATCGAGCTTATTTTGCCTGCGCTATTAACAAGAGACCTCTCGCCGAATGTTTTGCACTGAACCTCGAACGAGCCAGGTCTTGTTTCGATGACGTTTGTGGCTCCATGCTCAATAAGGCGCTGTTCCAGCTCATAACGGTCGATTCCTGGTTTTGCCTCTACGAGTATCATTCCTGGGCGGTGACCGAACGTGTCGGGGTAATGCATTTTCCCCAAGATGGCGGATTCGCGATCCTGAAAAATCCAGTCATTGGATTCAAGATCAAGCCAAAAGGAAACGTTGCCCTTCGATGTTGGTATGATCATGCGTGGTTGTGCTGCCTCAGGATTGGCCATCGGAACCGTCATCCAGATTTGAATGGAGGCCGACAAGTCCATGGACACCGACTCGTCAACGTTAGCGAGCCACTCTGATGCCGCGGTTTTTGCACGATTGGCAAAGGCGGCCTTGTCAAAACGGCGCATGACGTCCCCAATTTGAAACGAGTAGCTGTTATCGTGTTCGCAGACTTCAACAGCAGGTATTTCTGCGTCTCTTGGAAACTTCACACACGCCCCCAAAACAACCTCACTGCTAAGCATCACCGCCGTCAGGAACAGGTAGGTAATCAGGGCGTATGGCACTTTAAAAAGCATGAGACCTCCAGGATCCGCAACGGCTCGGGATCACTAGGGGCTTCGGATCGGTTGGTAAAAAATGAAGTTATTTTTGGTAAACCATAAAAAAAACCATGGAACTGTCCAAAAATACGTCGTTTTTTCCAATGGGGTCGGCTGGATTGGGGTTGCCTCGGCGGCTTAGACATGGTCTGATGTTGGCCAGCCTATAAATTAAGGGAGAAATTCAGTTCATGAAAAAGCTGCTTTTGCGTTCAGGCGTCTGTTTACTGGCCCTGGTCTCGACGTCCGGGTTTGCGGCGGGTGAGCCTGCTTTTAAGGTTTTTGACCGCGTTGTTTCAATGGACGAAGTGTCCAAGGAAAAACAGGGTGAATTTTATGAAATCGAGCAAAAGAAATATGAGCTCATTGATGGCATGGCCAGCGAAGCGTACCTGAAGGCTTACTGGGAGAAGAAAGCCACTGACGCCAAGACGTCGATTGAAGCGGCCAGGAAAGCTTACATGGATAAAAATGTTAAGGTTTCTGACAAAGAAGTGAGAGAGATTGTCGACAAGTATAAAGACAACCCGCAATTTTCTAGACTGAGTAAAGACGAGCAGCAGAGGCAGGTTCGGGATTTCTTGAGAGAGAATGGAATGCGTAATGCTGAGCGCAATCTTTTAAAACAGGCTAAAAAGAGCGGTGATCTGGTTGTCAATTACCCCCAGCCCAAAGAGCCTGTTTTTGACATTTCACTAGCAGACTCTGATCATACAAGGTTCGGCCCAGGAGTAGATGATATTAAGCCCATGGGCTGTGATCGTAAGTCATGTCCAATCACCGTGGTCGAATACAGTGAATTCCAGTGCCCTTACTGCTCAAAAGCAGTACCAGCCATCAAAAGAATTTTGCGCGAGTACCGCGGTAAGATCAGCTGGACAGTCAGAGACTTCCCGCTCAGTTTTCATGATCGTGCGCGACCAGCGGCAGTCGCAGCACACTGTGCCGGTGATCAGGGTAAATTCTGGACCATGTATCAGGAAATTTTCGACAACCAATCGGAGTTGATGGATGAGCACCTTAGGAAATACGCCGCGAAGGCTGTTCCTGACAAGGCAAAATGGGAGGAATGCTTCAAAAATCCCACCGCCAAGGACTCGGTCATTCAGTCAAACATGGAAAGTGGTATGAGAGTTGGTGTCACTGGTACTCCAGCCTTCTTTATTAACGGGCGTCGATTGAGCGGGGCCGTGCCTTATGAAGAGTATAAGCGTATAATCGACGAGGAGCTCTCCCGACGCAAAAGGGGGTAACGCTCTGTAATTAATGGTTTTTATACAATTTTTCTAAAGGCCTGAAGTATTTGGGCCGAATCCCTCCCAAGACGCGGGCTAGGCCCGGTCCCGTTGGAGGGTTTTTTATTATGTCAGAGGCACGTCGCGAGAACCGGAAAATGGTTCGGTTGATCCTGGATCGACCGCTGACAGTTTCCATTTCATCTTTAGGCGCGGACGTGCGCTACGAATTGCAGACGAGGAATGTCTCCTACACCGGATTTTTCCTTGATTTCGAGAAGCCTGGCCGATTTCCGTTTACGGCGGCGTCTATTATGGAGATTTGGATCGAGCTCGATAATGGCGAGCGTATTTTCTTCAATGGTAAGATGGTTAGAAAAGTTATGCCCGGAGACTCGGGAGCAGAGATAACCGGCCCCGGTATCGCCGTGCGAATTGTTCAGATGGATTCAAAGACTGAACTTAAACTCAAAGAGTTTGTCGATCGAAAGATCGCTGAAAAGCAGCAGAGCGTCACCTCTAAAACAGCATCCTAATCCAAATTCAATATCTGGGCTCGTTGCCCGGCTTCCATTTTATATTACAGCCTAAGCTAGGTTTTTGTTCTGATGGAATTCTGGCGCCCGATAATACGCAGTCGAGCGCGGCCCTTAAATCTCGTCCGGTAACGGGAATGTTATTTGATGGTCGACTATCGTCTAGTTGACCTCGGTAGGCTAATCGGTGTTCCCGGTCGAATAGAAAAAGATCTGGTGTGCAGGCGGCCTTGAATGCTTTGGCGACTTCTTGCGTTTCGTCAAAAAGGTAGGGAAACGCATAGCCAGCACTTTGACGCTCGACCCTCATTTTTTCCGGGGAATCGTCGGGGTGAGTTTTAACGTCGTTGCTGTTTATTGCGACAATCGCCAAGCCTTTTTCGGGGTAATCTCGTCCAATCGACGCGAGTTGATCTCGAACGTGAATGACGAAGGGGCAGTGGTTGCATATGAACATCACGAGAATCGGCTTTCCAGCAAAATCCTTGTTAGTAACAATCTTGCCGTCGGTGTCGGGGAGCGAGAACGGCGGTAGTTTTGTACCAAGTTCAAGCATGTACGAGGGAGTGCGTGCCATGATTTTTTCTCCTTAGAAAGCAAACCTAAAAGGCGTGCATCCCCCTTGTGTCACATCATGGGTTGATCGTCAATCAGGTACAGTTAGTTGCATGCCATCGTATGCGAACTCAACGCCAGAAGGTAGCTTCGGGGAGTCCTCCAAATAATCGATGTCGTGGCTCATATGAGTTATGATGCCTCGTTCTACGTCCAATTTCCTGAATAGTTCAATGGTTTCGGGGATGGTCGAGTGAGTTTTGTGTTCTTTCCAACGAAGTCCACTCGCCACCATAGTGTGAATCTTACCTCGCCAAGCGCTTATAGCGTTTTCCGTAAACATTTTGAAATCTGTGGCATAGGCGAATTTTCCAAAACGGAACACATTCGTCATAGCGTTGCCGTGCGGGACCAGATGGGTTTCCACCTCAATACCAGCAACTTCGAATACGCCATGATCCCTTGGAAGATCAATCAATCGAATCTCAGGCCTTCCCCCAAGGTAGCCTGTGTCCTCAAAGGCGTAGTAAAACCGATGTTTTAGTTCCTTAACGTATTCAGGGTGTAGCCAGCAATTTATGGGCTGTTGGCTGTTGAAATACAGGCCCCGAAGATCATCAAATCCGTGAACGTGATCTGCGTGAATGTGGGTGTAGAGAACGTACTTTAATTGAGCGATGCCGGCCCGTAGTGCCTGCAATCTAAACTCCGGTCCTGTATCGATAACGATAGATTCTCCCGAGGAAGGAGTTACTGCGATTGACGTCCGCCAGCGCTGATTTTTCAAGTTAGAGCTGGTGCATACTTTGCACGAACAGCCGAGCACCGGCACTCCGGTGGACGTTCCGCAACCAAGGATGTCAACTTTGATACTCATTATTTGAACTGTGCTTTAATGAAGTTTTATTTTTTATGGACGAATCAGATTAAGTAACTGGCGCGATTTGTCGCCGTCCTTTGCTGCGAAATCGCGAATCTGATCAAGTCTTGCAACGTGATCAATCTTTCTCAGTGGATATTCATGCCAAAAACTCGCCTCTTCTTCAGCCGATAACGAAAACGTCACATACATCGTTTGCGTGTCGTTATCAAAAGCGCGTTCTAGTACGCCCTCGCGAAATAAAACTTGAATACAATGCTCCACGTCCTCTGCTGAGTAGGGGGTAGCCATTTTTACGTGAGCAGCCAAAGTTTCCTCAGTGACGGCCGCCTTGCTGCCGAACACATCCCGCACGCCCTCAACGCACGCTCGCATGACCAAAGCATCTGGAAAATTCTTATCAATCAGGAAACGGTGCTGAAAATAGTCTTTTTCTCCAACCACGATGATAGACCGGATGAAGCCAGTGTCGTCGACGCCAAATAGTTCTCGAGCGACCGTTTCCGTGCTATCGGGGAGACCGTTAAAAATAACAAACTCTAGACCTGGCGCGGTCTCAATGTCGCTTAAAAACGGACCGATCGTTATCACAATTCTTATGTCGCCGGACTCGAAGGCTTGTCTAATCTTTGTGGCGTGAAACTCATCGACACCGGGCCGAATAACTGCAAATAACTCACCACGATTCGACAAAAGTTTCTCGGTATCAAACAGCTGCTTTATATTATTACAGTATATAACGCCTTGGCCGCCCGATATTTCCAGCTCTTGCGCAATGGTGGTTGTGCGGTCCGCGTCAGTTGTAACGAATCTTGACTCCAATCCAATGCCGGGTCGTGCGTCAGCAGTCAATCTGCCATGATGAGGGGATTTCAGCGCAAGCACTCGGCTCAGGTCGTGGTTTATTTTGGGCGACGTGTTCCAGACGAGCGCAATCTTCTGTGGTGAGCGCCCATCTTCGCCTATTGATCCCAAGAAGGACCCTGCAAACCGGTAGTTTGGCGAGAATTTATGGGACCAAGGACTCATAAGTTGAGCCTGATCAATAATAATGAGGCCGATAGAGCGGCGCTTCAGGCGCTCTCGAAAGCGTCTGCTAGCGATTCGTCCTGGTGTGATGATTAAAATTTGTATCTCACCGCGATCCAAGGCCTCCCAAATCGAGCGTTTTTCCGACTTCGAAGGGGCTAGATCAAATGATTCGGTGCGTATCGTTAGCGCCCCAAACCGCGCTTTTAACCGACGGATGTTTGTTATTGAGTGGGTGACAACCACAACTAGTCCGCAGTCTGCTATGGCGGGCATTGCTGCACAGGTTAGGGATGCGAGACGTTCGGGTCCTGAAATGATAAGATCCAGCCCTTTACCAAGGTGCTCCAGAACTTCCAAATTTTCGGGTGAGACTAGGGTTAGTCCTGGTATCTTTGCGGATGCGTCGATCAGGCGCTCAAGTACGCCGTGTTCGATGGCGGAACATCCGGAACTGTCGGCATTAAACCCGTTATCTAGGACGGGACTGCCAGCTGCATTGAAGTCCATGGTCATATATAATAGTGTAACGGGTTTTTTCGAAAATCTGGTAATATTTTTCATTTCCCCATAAATTTCATGGGGATAAAAATGCCAGGAGGGGTGCATTGGACGCAGAGATTTCCAAATTCGGATCTCAGCCAGGTCTTATTGTTCAAAAGTACGGCGGAACCTCCGTAGGTTCTATTGAGCGAATTAAGCACGTCGCTCGCCATATCGCCAAGACTGTAAGTGGAGGTGACCGGGTCGTTGCAGTCATTAGTGCGATGGGTGATCAAACTGATGAGCTTCTCTCGATGGCGCACTCTATTTCAAGTCGTCCGCCAAGGCGGGAATTGGATATGCTGCTGACGGCCGGTGAGCGGATTTCAATGGCCTTAGTTAGCATTGCTTTGAATGAACTCGGTCAAAAAGCTGTCTCTCTTACTGGATCGCAAAGCGGGATTATTACCGATACTGTCCATGGGAATGCTCGGATCAGTCGCATAGGTGCTTTTAGGATCCAGGAAAATCTTGCGCAAGATCACGTGGTGATTGTTGCCGGATTTCAGGGTGTCAGTGCCGATACCAAAGAAATTACGACATTGGGCAGGGGTGGTAGTGACCTGAGTGCTATTGCTTTGGCGTCGACGCTCCGTGCAAAGAGTTGCCAGCTTTACAAAGACGTGGATGGAGTTTGTACTGCTGATCCGCGGCTCGTTGACTCTGCACGAGTGATCAGTCAGCTAGATTGGGATTCGATGACGGAAATGGCTTGGGCGGGTGCCTCCGTATTGCACCCGCGGGGAGCTCATTTGGCATCCAAATATAGTATTCCCCTGGAGATTCGAAGTAGTTTTAATTTGGAGCGGCAGGGTAGTTTTATAAGCGGGAGAGACAAAATGGAGCAAGTCGTTGTTCGCGCTGTTACGCATAAGCAAGGCATGAGTCTGATCCGAGGTGTATTGACAGGGCAGGCGGATCAGCATTTGGATGACCTGCGTTTGTGGTTATGGCAACAGGGTGAGAGTCCGCAAATTCAACTCCAAATGGATACGGAGAGGGGCCTGGAGTTCTGCTGGTCTTTGCCTGAGAAGTTGAGTCAAGCGCTTTGTCAGAGAGTTGCAGAGAGGGGTGCGACTATAAAATCCCCCACTATTTCAAAATGTGGGATCATCTCAATAATTGGGAGCGGTTTTTGGCAAAGTCCAGAGGTTGTCGAAACTGTCGAGCGGGTAACGGCGGGACGGATTCTGATCGACGTGAAGAACGGATGTATCACGGTAGCCGTTGAGGAAGAAAAATTAGAAGGAGCTGTGAAGCATATCCACAACTCCTTGATCAAGTAATCAGTGACGAGGCTAACTTAATGTGGGCCCTCACTTCAAATTCATCAGTATACCAACTCCCAACGTCGTTGTGGGACGTCCAGCAAGCATCGCAGGTGACACTCCCGCCTCAAGCTGGAACGTGTCAAAGCGATAACCAGCGGCTAAAAGTCCTCTGGCATGAAGCCCAAAGCCTGAGCTAACTGCGTATCCCCATTCATCAGATTTAGCTGCGCTTGCACTACCGTTAATACTAGCCATCGTGTAAGCAAGCCCGATGCCGGCTTCAGTTCTTAGTACAAAGTCATCACGAGAAAAAAGATTATATGCCAGTCCAGCTGAACCTGCGAGCGCGTTGGCTTTGAATTCTCCCGCGTCTTGATCAGCATAAACGGCGTGAGATGTGCCGCTGATCATATAGATACTACCGCGGACATAGCCGTCAAGCTGGCCGAGGAATCTGCTTCTGATGGCTACGGCACTCGCCTCGTATCCAGCAGCATCAGAGCCTGCGCCGAATGTGCTCATGCCCAAAGAGGAACCAACGATTAGTTGTGCTGGCCGACGATACGTTCGGAATGGCTTGACGTTCTGACTTTCGGTGTCAATGGTCGCATAAGATTCCGCTTGCGAGTCAACCTGACCCATGACTTGAGTCAATTGAACTGACCTTCGCGGTCCATTCATTTTTGTGACTTTTCCAGTCGCAATAAGTTCCCCGCGGTCGGTGAAGAACCCAACCTCGTCACCAGTTACAACGCTTCGATCGTTCACGATACAGACGTTATTTTTGGGGCTGCAGCTAAAATCCTTCGACGCCAAAGCCGCGGTAGCCGAAAAAGTGACTGTCGCTACGCCGATGAGGGTAAAACGCATGAAAACATACTTCGTAGTGCTCATGGTAAATTCTCCTTGTATCCTTGAGGGAGCAAGAGATGTGCCAACCGTGAGCGCTATAAACTACTGTTATTTAAAGTATTAGTTGGGGTTAGGGGTGTCAAGAATTTTGACAATGTCTATCTTAAGTCCAGCTGGGGAAGCCTCCGGATGAGGCAAGGTCGGTCATTGTAGCCTCGAGCTTGTCCATAAACGCGGTGGCACTGCCGTTCCAAAATAGCTTTTCCCCGATCATGACGTCGCAGAAAAATGGGACGAGAATAGCTTCGCCCTTGGGTAGGGATTTACCGAGTCCATGCAAGTAAACAGGGTAGACTGGAACGTTGGGATATTTTTCCGCGATGTAAGCAACTCCAGATTTGAATTTGTTCAGTTTCTCGGGTTCTCCGCGACTACCCTCGGGAAATAAAATCAAAATGTCCTCTTGGTTCAAGGCGTCAAACACTCCCGACAGGCGCTCCTCTAGAGTTGCACCATTTGCAGTTCTTGAAAGAGGTATGATGCGCATGATCTCGCGAGAAAACCATGCGAGCAGCCTGTTTTTCAGAAAGTAATCCGCTGCTGCCACAGGACGAATTTTTTTGAGACATTTTAAGGGTAGCAGTGTCATCAATACCACGGTGTCAAGGTGGCTATTGTGATTGGCGACTATAATAGCTGGTCCTTTCTCGGGCAGCTCTTGGTGACGCCTTACGTTCAATCCAATAATGATGAGAACGATGGGTCGAATAATTAATGAAAAAAATAGAAATTGCAGAGGGCGGGCCATTTGCGCTGATCCAAATTTTAGTATTTTAAGTAATAGAGATAGTGAAAGAACAGAGGAACGGTAAAGTATAGACTATCCACCCGGTCTAGAATTCCACCGTGTCCAGGTAGTAACTGGCTACTGTCCTTAAGGCCTAAGTCACGCTTTAGCGCAGAGATTGTGACGTCACCGATGAAACCGAACAATCCAATGATAAGGCCCCCGATGGCTGAGTAGTATGAATCGAGTGGAGTGAGGTAGGGTCCAAGAAAGTAGGCTGTCGTTACGGTAGTCAGAACGCCTCCGATGAGCCCCTGATATGTTTTATTCGGGCTTACGGTGGGGACAACCTTGTGCTTGCCGAAAAGTTTACCCCAAAAATATTGGGCTACGTCGTTGAACTGTGAGAGAAACGTTACGCACAAAACAAGGCCAACTCCTCCTCCATTTGGATTGACAGATTCGGGCAAAACCAAAAGATAAGCTAAGTGACTAATGCAGAACACCGTGGTCATTAAACCCCAATGGATTGTTCCAATTGCCTGAAGATAACCTTTCGTGTCCCCGATCAGAATGACTCGCATCGGAATGAAGAGGAACATGTAGACAGGTATGAAGATGATAAATAAGCCATACCAAGCGTCGGCGACCCAATAGTACTGAAGCGGGATGCTCAAGTATGCCCAGAAAATGACCCGCCGATCGGCCCGTCGGGTTGGGATCATTGAGAAATATTCTTTCAATGCCAAGAAGCTAACGAAACCAAAAAAACCTACGGCAACTTTGGTGGGTGCCATCATGGCGACGCTGAAAACGCCGACTAAAATCCACCAAGTCTGAACGCGAAGCACGAGTTCACGATACTTCTCTGTACCCTTTAGTTTGCTTAAAACCGTTGTCACGATGGTTGCAACGATTAATAGTAAAACAATGCACCCCAGAACATTTTGCACGTGGGGATGGAGGCTAAGCATAGCGAAGGTATCCTGTCCTTGTTTGTGATGTGTTTATGGTAGCATGAAACAACACGGCAAAGGAGAATTTCGAACAAATTTTAAGAACTAATATGCGGGATGACCAAATCTACTGAGATGTCGAGTATGAATAAATTTTCACTGGAAGACTTTTCAAATGAGCTTAAACAGCGAAACGTTGCTGTTTGGCGGTCCAGTGATGCTTCATGGTCAGCGATTCCGGTGGCTTTAACGCCCACGACCGTGAGTAGGGATGCTTGGTCTAACCTGACCAGGGACGCAATCCTCGTTTTGAATGCGTTCCCGAAAGTGATGTCATGGCTGCTGTTACGTTCTCACACCGACCAAGTCGCTCGTACATTTTTGGATAAAATGCTAGCGGGTCTATCCCCGTTTGAGTCGAAAATGGCTCAACGTCCACCGTTTGAATCATGGGGGCATGTAACCGTTCGGCTCGATCTTTTTTGGCATCATGGCGACTTAAAAATTATTGAGGTCAACTGCACCATACCAGCGATGCAAGCATATAGTGATAATGTTTTGGCGGCCTGGCAAATTGCTAGCGCCAATCGTGACCAAACTGGAAGTAATGTAGATGACTTGCTTAAAAGTTTGCTCGGAATTTACCGCATGAACGGGGGGATTTGCTCGCGTCCAAGAATCGCCATTTTGCATCGGGCAGGAGATAGTCAGATGGCCGAGCTTCAATGGTTGAAAACGCGCTGGTCGGTGTGTGGGTCTGAGACCGTGCTCGTCACCCCGGATTCCCTGACGTGCCGTGGAGATATTTGGCTAGCTCATGGCCAGCCGTGTGATATTGTGTATCGGCATATTTTTGCTTCTCGTCTTCTAAACGAGCCGTTTATTGAAAGGCTAGAGAAAGCCGGTCAATTCCACATTTATAACCCAGTCAGCGCACACTACGAATGCAAGGCGTTTCTTGCAGTTCTCAGTCACGTTGCTGCCGACCCTGCTTTGAGCAAATTGGCTGGACTCACTAGCGATGAATCTCTCGCAATCGAGCGTCGCATTCCTTGGAGTCGGATTATTGGGGGAAGTATGGCATCAGTGTCGGCTGAAACTGTTGAACGCCGCCTTGAAGACGTGGTTTTGAAGAGAAGTGTCGGTTATGGAGGCCACCAAGTTATTCTTGGAGATTCATGGTATTCAAGTGATACGCAACGCAAACTGAATGAGATGACGGAAGTTTCTGGTCCCACAGATCTCAAGTCTTTCTTAACATGGATAAATTCGGATCAATCTCTCTGGGTTGCGCAAGAGCGTATGTCGGGAGCGAGACGACAAACTAACGTTCTGACTAGCGCGGGCCTCGAGTGCTGGGACGCATGGTTCGATGCATCCATATTTCTAAACACGAATGGCCAACAACTTTGCGGTGGAGGCGTCAGTCGGATGGCTAAAAACCCAATTGTAAATATTGGCACGGGCGGTGGTCTGGCGCCGTTATTAATAAAGCCCTAAAAATTCAGGTCGAATGCCACTTCACCTGTGACGCCAACCTGATAACTGCTTGATCGTCTCTCAAAAAAGTTGGTGAGTTCCTGTACATCCTGGAGCTCCATGAATGGGAAAGGGTTTTTTCGACCATATTGTGGGGTCATGCCGAGGGCTAGAAGTCTCTGATCAGCGATGAACTCGAGATACTCCCGCATAAGTTCGGAGGTCAGTCCTGGAACACTCTTGCCTAAGACATCGTCCGCGAACTGGGTTTCACATTCGACAGCTTCATTAAGCATTTGGCGAATTTTGAGTTCCAAGTCGTGATCAAAAAGTTCGGGCTCTTCTTGGCGGATCTGCCGAATGACTTCAAATGCAAACGCCATATGTCCACTTTCATCTCGGAAAACCCAGTTTGTACCCGCGGCTAAACCGTGCAATAGACCTCGGTTGCGAAGGTAGTAGACATAAGCAAAAGCGGCGAAGAAAAAGAGACCCTCTATACAGGCGGCAAAACAAATTAGATTTAACAAAAAACTCTTCCGTTCGTCGAGAGAGCGCAGTTCATGGAGATTGTTAATGGAGTCGATCCATTTTTGGCAGAACTCCGCCTTGGCTTTAATGGAGGGTATGTTTTCTATGGCCGAGAAAGCTTTGGCTCGCTCCTCAAGGTCGGGTACGTAAGTGTCGAGGAGGGTTAAGTAAAACTGAACATGCAGCGCCTCCTCATACAGTTGACGCGACAGATACATGCGTGCCTCGGGGGCATTGATGTGCTTATAAAGATTCAAAACTAAATTATTGGAAACAATGGAGTCTCCAGTAGCAAAAAATGCCACAAGTCTTTGAATCAGATGACGATCGCCTGGGCCCATCTTTTGAGAAAGGTCTGTGACATCCGTGGAAAAATCTACTTCGTCGACAGTCCATGTGTTTTTGATGGCGTTTTTATACATGTCATAAAATACAGGATAGCGCATGGGACGCAGTGTTAGATTGAAGCCAGGATTTAATAGCTGTGCACCTGAAGTCAGATTTGTCATTGGCAAGCCTCACATGATTCTGGGTTTTCTAGGGAGCATGCAACAGCCTGCTCTGCAGAGTAACTTGACGGCGTAGCGGAGCTTTTGTTGTCAACGCCGACTTTCGCGATCTTGGTGGCCGGTCTTGAGCGCAAGTAATATGTTGTTTTGAGCCCTTTCCTCCAGGCGTGCATGTACATGGACGAAAGCACTCCTATATTCGGATTTTCGACAAAAAGATTGAGCGATTGACTCTGGTCTATAAATGCTCCGCGTTCAGCGGCCATATCGATAAGGCTGCGCATGGGTAGTTCCCAAGCAGTGCGATAAATCAATCGGATTGATTCAGGAATGTCTTGTATACTCTGGATTGATCCTTCGTTCATTTTAATTTGCTGCCGGATTGCGTCAGTCCAAAGGCCCAATTTTTTAAGTTCAGCCACTAGAAATCTGTTTACCTGTAGAAATTCACCAGACAGTGTCTCCCGCTTGAATAGGTTGCTCACCTGTGGTTCCACGCATTCATAGCTTCCACAAATTGATCCAATAGTGGCGGTTGGCGCGATGGCTAGCAATAGGCTATTGCGTAATCCAGTTTGTTTTATCTTTGCTCGCAGGGTCTCCCAGTTCTGGCGGTTTTCCTCGGATGGCAGCACTCCCCAAAGGTCAAATTGGAGTTGTCCCTGAGCTGCTCTAGTCTCCCGGAATGAAGGGTGAGGACCAGATTTGACTGCTAAATCCGCGCTTGCAGTCAGAGCTGATAGATAAATTTCCTCCATGACTCTTTTGTTAAAGTCGCGAGCTTCGGAAGAGTCAAACGCCCAGCGTTTCATGAAAAATACATCTTGAAGTCCCATGATCCCAAGCCCGACGGGGCGCCATTTTAAATTCGAGTTCTCCGTAGTTTGAATAGGGTAGAAATTAAGATCGATGACCCGGTCCAGATGACGTACGGCATATTTCACATTTCGACGTAACAATTCCCAGTCGAACGAGTTATCTGCCTTTATATAAGCAGGTAGGTTAATGGAGCCAAGATTGCAAACGGCAGTTTCTTGGTCCGTTGTAACTTCGATGATTTCGGTACAAAGATTGGATAAGTGGACGGTTCGATTCGATTCGGCGGTTTGATTGCACTTTTTGTTACTACTGTCTTTGAATGTGATCCATCCGTTGCCGGTCTGGGCGAGAGTTTTCATCATTCTTGCGTAAAGATCACGCGCTTTGACCTGCCGAGTAAAGCAACCGTCTAGCTCCAGCTGTTCATAGCGTTTTGTAAAAGCGTCTCCGTAAAGGTCGACTAGCTCTGGTGTCACAGATGGATCAAAGAGGCTCCATAAAGCATCTTGCTCAACTCGCTGCATGAATAGATCAGGTATCCAGTTGGCAAGGTTAAGGTTGTGAGTCCGGCGCGCCTCATCGCCCGTGTTGTCCCTCAGTTCGAGAAATTCTTCGATATCTGCATGCCATGTTTCTAAGTAAACGCAGCAAGCGCCCTTGCGTTTACCGCCTTGGTTCACTGCGTTGACACTTGAATCTAGTGTCTTCAGCCACGGAACGACGCCGTTACTAAACCCATTTGTACCCTTGATCAAGGATCCTCGACTTCTTACGCGACTGAATGATAAGCCAATGCCGCCAGAAAATTTGCTAAGTAGGGCAGCATCTTTGTACTTGTCGTAAATACCGACAAGGCTGTCTGAGGGTGAGTCCAGAAGGAAGCATGAGGAGAGTTGTTCGTGCCTCGTTCCGGCGTTAAAAAGGGTGGGTGAGCTCGACATGAATTCAAAAGTTGAATACATGCCGTACAGCTCAATAGCCTCTTCTATGGTTTCAGATAAAGCACAAGCAACGCGCATGAAAAAATACTGCGGTGTCTCAATGACCTCGCGCGAGAGCGGGTTTTTTAGAAGATATCGATCGTATATCGTTCTAATTCCAAAATACTCAAAACGCTCGTCTTGCTGTTTATTAACGGCGGCATTCAAAATGTTTTGATTGTTGACTACAAACGCGTGCAGTCGTTGATTGATTAATCCGTGGCGCACGCCCTGCTCGACGCTATCGGTGAATGAATATATTTGTTGTTTTTCGACTTCTGCATAGATTAAGCCTGCGAGTTTTCTCGAGGCTTTTTTACTGTATTCCGGATCTTCGAAAATTCTTCCTGCATCGTTGCTGATGTCAACCATGATCTGTTCGCGAGCCATCTTGTATTCGGCTTGACTAGCCCCTGTGTTGTGAGGGGGTTGGCTTTGGCTTGCGCTCGCACGAGCCGCGACTAATGGAATGTTTTGTTCTAAATTTTGCATAAAAAATCCCCACCTCTGGACAGCCCAAAGTTTAATCATGGTTTGTTTTGAATCGCCGGTTTTAGCGACGAGATGCTTCTTTGCTCTGATTGGGACACTACGCGACGTAGTGTTCCCCTGTCAACAGAAGACGCTACAGGTAGTGTTGTTGATTTAATCACTGAGGCCTAGAACGTCCAATTCACGGGGCATTCAACGGTCTAAAAAAAAAGTGTCCACAGTTTATTCCCATCGGCCTGGGGCGCTGGTTTGTTGCCATCCGAGGGAGCTTAAAATTTGGGAATTCGACAAAGACGTTTGGCTGAGGTCCCAACCCACTCGCGATGCCCCCGTCACGTGGACGAATTTGCAAGGAAATGCTAGCATTTCAGCTCGTGGTCATTATGAGTCGAGAACGTCGGAATACAGGAGATGCGCAATGGAAAACGGCCAACAACCGCTGGAGCTGATGAATCAACTGGGCTTAGATGCGATGGCCCAGCATCTTACCGAGCAAAGACTTCTCGATAAACGTACAATATTTGTTAGCGAGGGCATTAATGCCGCCGTAGCTAAACGCATTATTAACCAGATACTCGCGCTCGAGTACGAAAAGCCAAACACGCCCATTAATCTTTATCTGAACAGCCCGGGTGGTGAGGTGAACAGTGGCTTTGCAATTTACGACACGATTCGCTTCGTGAGCTCTGACGTCAGAATCATCAACACGGGTCTGTGTGCATCGATAGCGACAATCATCAACATTGCAGCCAAAAAGCAGCATCGATTCTCAATGCCCAATTGTAAGTTTCTAATCCATCAGCCCCTCATTCCAGGGCAGATTTACGGACAGGCGTCAGATATCGAAATTCACGCCCGCGAGATCTTAAAAACGCGCCAAAAAATCAACGAGTTACTTTCCAAGGAGTGCAGTCAGCCGATATCGAAGGTCGAAAAAGATACGACTAGGGATTACTGGATGAATGCAGGCGAAGCGTTGGAATATGGACTGGTTACGAAAATAATAGAAAACATCTCTGACGTGCGGTAAAAAGTCGACTCAAAGCGCCGTGCGAAGATGGTGGAATTGGTAGACACGCTGGTCTCAGAAGCCAGTGCTGAGAGGCTTGGGGGTTCAAGTCCCCCTCTTCGCACCACGAAGTCTAAAGTGCAAACACGCAAATCTCAAAATACGCAAGTTAACTCTCGTATCATACAGGCTCTCAGTGCTTGGCGTGGACGGGTGTATGCGGCAAATGTCGCGGCGTTCGCCCTCGGCTTAGTCGCGGCATTACTTGGTATGGTAATAGGCCCGGCGCTGCAAGTGCTGATCGTGCCAAATCGTGATCGCTTACTTTGGAGCGAGGTTCTTGGCCCGGTGTGGTCGGGCTGGTTTCGGGAGTCCTTGGGAACAGATGGAATTCAAGTTGAAGTCGTTTACTTTTACCTACCAGTTGCGCTGGTGATTGTTGCAACGTTGAAATCTCTTTTGACTATTTGGCAATGGTATACGTGGGAGTGGCTAGGCGAACAGATAGCTTTTCGGTGGAGACAAGATCTTGTAGCTGCCTTTGTTGCAGTCAAGCCAGAGCTCCGTGATCAGTCAGTCATAGCTAGAACCGAGGAGGGACTTGGCGGACTGATGACCCAGGATATTCGGACCTGTCGTGACTACGTCGTCCACTTTTTTGGAGGCCTGCCTCGGGAGGGTTGTCAGGCGATATTCATGGCTATTTCAATTGCTGCGCTTAGCCCAAAACTTTTTTTTGTTTTCGCAGTCTGCCTTGCCCCGGTGGTTGCGTTGCTGGGACGTTTGGGTCGAAAAATCAGACGACGCGCAACTCGGGCCCTAGAGGATAACTCAGTGCTGGGTGAATGGATTCAGCAAAGACTATTGGGTATTGAAACAATCAAGCAATATGGAACAGAAGACTCTGAGATCATGGCCATGAAATCTGCCAGTGAAAATTTATTTAACGGTTTCATGAAAGCGGCGCGTTCAAAAGCTAGAACAGGTCCGTTGATCGAGGTTCTCGGTGTGACGGCGATGTGTGTTGCCTTGGGGGTGGCATTTGCAGAAATATCGGCTGGTCGCATATCGGGGGCTGTAGCGATGTCGTTCTTTGCAAGTCTCGCTTTATTTGCTCAATCTGCCGCTAAGCTTGGTAGATATTTCAATAGTAATCGTGAGGGTGTTGCAGCCGCGACGAGAATTTTTTCTGCGACCGATGAGTTTCGAAAATTATCGTTGGATATCGTTCGTCCGATCGACGCGATCGAGACGTTCGATCGGATCTGCCTGGATTTGACTGATGTTTCAGTTAATTATGGCGATGGTGTTGCAGTTGATCGTGTGAATTTGACTTTCGAGACGGGTAGAGTTTACTGCATTGTTGGGTCTTCTGGGGCAGGAAAGAGCAGTCTTTTTGCGGCGATTCTTGGTCTGGTTTCGCCTGGATCTGGTCGGATAAGTTACAAGGTGGATCACTCATTTGCGGGCGGCCTGGACATTTCTTATATGCCGCAGTCTGTGACGACGTTTCCTGGTAGTATCGCTGAAAATGTAGCGTATCCCGATTCAAAAATAGACGTGTTAAAAGTTGAAAAGGCGCTAGACGCCGTTGGATTTCGTCTCGATAGCTATCGCTTGATCCGAGGGGTTGAAACCCTTGTGGGTCCCGGTGAGCTCCAGTTGTCTGGTGGAGAAGCTCAGCGGTTGCAGTTGGCCAGACTTATGTATCACCGGTCGCCATTTATTCTCATTGATGAGGGGACTAGTGCGTTGGATCCAGGATTGGAAAAATTGGTATTAAATAGAGCACGTGAGTTGGCGAAGGACGGATCCGTCGTTGTTATGATCGCACACCGGCCAGCGGCTGTGGACTTTGCAGACGATGTTATTGTCATGGATGGCGGAAGAGTTTTGCGAGTGGGGCCGCGTGCGGAAGTGATGGCGAGTCATGAGTTTAGGTCTGTATTTGTTTAGTTATGGGGAGATTTAAGGGTATATGGTGAACGCTGTAGTCAATGTTGAAGCACCGTCTAATGGCCGAATTTATGCCGTTGGCGACGTTCATGGTTGCTACGATGCGTTGATTGCACTTGAGGGTAAGATAAAAAAATCGATGAAATCTGGTGGTCATAGGTGCTATAAAATTTTGTCAGTTGGTGACTTGTGTGATCGTGGACCCGATACCAGTAAAGTCATTGAGCATTTTATGAGAGGCAAGCAAGCCGATACTCATGAGATTGTCATCGGAAATCACGAGATGTTTTTTTTACTGGCTTTTATCGGTCTTAGGCCGGATCTCCTGAAGGAAGCAGGGATCGAGCTGTCTTGGTTTCATCGTGCTTTATCGGGGATTTATAAATCAATCATGAATCAAGTCGAGAGCTGGCGTCTGAACGGCGGCGATAGTGTATTTCGAAGTTATGACGCAGAAATTGACGACGTTAATACATGGGGTCGCATCCCTAAAACCCACCTGCAGTTTCTTTTTAGTGCCCCTTTGGTTCTACTGACTCCCAAGGCGATTATTAGTCATGCCGTGATGCACGAGGGTGATCTAGAGGTCTTGACTGCCTTTGATAAAAATCCATCGGATGCTCCCGATCGTCGAGTCTTAGAGGCCCTGCACCGCTGTTTGTGGGAGCGTGAGTTTCCGAGTGCAAGGATTGACTCGTACAAAAGACATATATCTGGGCACACCCCTATTCTCAAGGTAAGGCGTGAGATAAAAATTGGTGCCGTACAAATCGATACAGGCGCTGTATACGGGAGGGACTTAACGGCTCTGAATCTGAGCAACTTTAGATCCATGGCTGTGACGTCGGACTTCACCTATCGAAGGTCATCAAAAGATCTATACTAAAAAACCGGACGCCAAGGTCGGGTCCGGTTTTTTAAATCCTGGTTTATTCGTTCCTATTACTTTAAAAGTTCTTTAAATCGGCTCGTCAAAAGAGGCACGACTTGAAATAGGTCGCCCACGATACCGTAGGATGCCACGCTGAAAATAGGGGCGTCTTTGTCAGTGTTCACAGCGACAATCACTTTCGAGGTCCTCATCCCTGCCATGTGCTGAATCGAACCTGAAATGCCGCAGGCAATATAGAGATTTGGGTTCACCGTTTTCCCTGTTTGGCCCACCTGCATGTCGTGTGTTGCGTACTGAGAGTCCACAGCTGCACGGGAAGCTCCCACGGTCGCGCCAATCACGTCTGCGCATTCGTGAAGAATTTTGAAATTATCGGCATTAGCCATCGCGCGGCCGCCAGAAATGATTAAAGCAGCTTCAGTCAAATCAGGCTTTGCGCTTTTGCCTTTCCGAATTTCAATGGTCTTGATTTTTCCATCGCCTGCCGCAGCATTAATGGGTGATGGGTTGGCTGACCCATTCCCTGATTTTTGCGCAGCAAACACGTTCTGCCTGATCGTGACGAAGGATATTTTTGCGCCTTCGGTGGCAACGTCAGCCAAGCATTTACCCGCGTACATTGGTTTGACGCCACTAACTCCACTCCCATGGCCCTCAAGCGATACCACGTCCGTAAGGATGGCGCCGTTCATTCTGGCTGCAAGACGAGGGAAAATGTCTCGTCCCATGGGTGACGCAACGCCAAGAACAAGCTCAGGAGAAAATGCCTTAATAGCGGCCTCAACGCCGTTCGCGTAATTTTGTATGTTGTAAAGCGCATTCTCTGCAGCGTCAGCCACATACACAGTATCAGCTCCCCATCCTGCCAGTTGAGATGTCTGGCCTGCGACGCCATTACCTACAACTACGGCCGCCACGCTCGAGGCACTTCCCGCGATCTTGGACGCCGCCGTTAGGGCTTCAAATGCAGAAGATTTTATTTTGCCATCGCGCTGTTCTAAAAAAACTAAAACTTTCATGACTACGCCTCCGGCTTATATGACTTTCGCTTCGTCGCGAAGAAGTTTAACAACTTTTTCCACCATCGCCTCGACAGGTTCCCCTGCAAAAACTTTTCCTTTAGGTTTTTCAGGTGGGTACTTGTAACCCTTGATGACAGTCTGAGCTTTAAGTGATGAGACGTCTAAGCCTAGATCTGCTGCCGATTTAACACCAAAAGGCTTCTTTTTAGCATTCATGATTCCGGGTAGCGACGCATAGCGTGGTTTATTCAAGGATTTGTGCGCTCCGAAGACCGCTGGCAACTGAACGTCGTAAACCTCGACTTGTCCGCCTTCAACCTCGCGCTCAACGCGCGCTGTTTTACCGTTTAGTTCAAATTTTGTAACGACGTTGACGTGTGGCCACCCGAGAATTTCCGCAGTCATTGTGCCAACGTGCATATTGTCGTCATCGATCGCTTGCTTGCCGCAAAATACGATATCAGCATTCTCTTGTTTAATGGCAGCCGCCAAGACTTTAGCTGCACCTAGGGAGTCGGTGGACTCGAGACCTGCATTGCTAATCAGTAGTCCGCGATCTCCACCTGTTGCCAGGCCTTTTATGATCAGCTCTTTGGCGGAATCACTACCAAAACTTGCGATCACAACTTCTCCGCTACCTAATTTAGCTTTTAGAAGTAGGGCCTCTTCAATGGCGAACTCATCGTAGGGATTGATGATGTATTTCATGTCGCCTTGCTCAATCGATTTGCCGTCAGATGACAGACGAATCTTCGTTTCCGTGTCCGGAGTTTGCTTGATTAAAACCAAGATTTTCATATTCGTTTCCCCCCGAGTCGGTGGATTGATTTGCAGATCTCTTCGATCACGCTTTTCCAGATATTGGGACATGAGAGTAACAAGACCCTATAGCGGGCGCAAGGGTTAGACTAAGTTGGGGGGATTCGTGTTCGAGCGGTTAGCCTTGTGAACGACCCTGTGTTTTTGCCTGTTTTTTAATCGAGCTCTCTTTAGGCACAATGGAAGTCGTCGGTACTGCTACCTCGGCGCCTATTTTCAGGCGAGAGGCCCGCAAACCCGGATTCAGTGCGAGAATTCGTTTTGAGTCGACTCTGTAGCGGGCCGCTATCGCTGCGATGGTTTCCCCACGCCTGATCTTGTGCACGAGCACGTCCTTGACCTCGAGGACCTCGAGAGATGGTTCTATCTGACTCCATCGATCGGCGAGATTAGAGGAAAGGCGCATGGGGTAACCATTAGACCCTGATTTTACTGGGGGCGTGATGGAGTTAACCAATTCAGGGTTCCAATGCCGCAGTAGTTTTTCTGGAATATTCAACTTCGACGCAATCTCAGTCAGCTGGGACGGAGCCTTCACGAAAACTGTGCTTGCTGGCAGCGAGTCGAGTGGGTCCGCAGTCACAGCGAAACCATGGCCTGAAGGGTTAGACGCTAATTGCAGGGCCGCCAAAACCTTGGGAACGTAGTTTTTCGTCTCGACCGGCAGATAAGCTGAATCTGCCAGTTTCCAGAAATCATTGCTTTGAGTCATTCTGATGGCCTTACGAACCCGGCCTGGACCTGCGTTATAAGCAGCCATGGCAAGATACCAATCACCAAACTCCTCGTAGAGGTCTCGCAAGTGTCTGGCCGCTGCTAGAGTTGATTTTGCGGGATCGCGTCTCTCATCAATGAACATATTCATCTGAAGCCCGTAGAGACGGGCGGTACCAGGCATGAATTGCCAAGGTCCCGTCGCTTTGGCATGGCTATAAGCCTGGTTTGAAAAACCACTTTCCACCATGCTGAGGAAAATGAACTCGGGAGGCAAACCCTCCGCCTTTAGAATAGGAACAACTACGTCTCGCACGGACTCACCCCTGACGAGCCATTTTAGAAATGAATTGCGGCCGTTATTTTTGAAGTATCGAATCCAATGCTCAACCCTAGGGTTTGTCACGACCGGAATCGCACCGAAATAGGGCACCGTTTCGCCAACCATTCTGGTTCGTGCGAAATACAGGGCCTCAACGTCACGTTGATCGTATGGAGAGCGGGTTGGATAGCGTCGTCTGCGAGTTTTCTTTGCAAATTTAAAGGCTTTTTCTGGTCTTTGAGCTTTCGGGTTTTGCTTGAGATACGAGTTTTTTAGGTGCTGAGCATAAATGTTGTCTTTACAAAATTCCGCATCATCTAGATTGGAGATGAGGTCTTCCTGAGCGGTATCGTCATCCGTATTTCCATCAGAGTTACTTGACGAGTCCGCGTCTCCTAGGCTCTCATCGTCTGTCGATTTTGAGTCCAACGGGTCGCTATTTTGACTATTTGACATTTGTACGGAGGACAGACCTCTGGAGCGACTGGATACACATCCTGAGGCAGTCAGCAACATAAGCGCGACTAATGACAATTTGAGTGGGGCGAAGGTTCCCATCACAGGCAATATGCTCTCCTGCTAACCGTTCAGTGCGCGTAAATTTTAATCAGGCCTCTTAACATGATAGCGTTTAAAAGTGGATATTGATAGTCCAAAGAGCCAGCAAAGTCCCGACGGGAGAACGCTTGCGGCGTTGTACCTTGCTGAAATTTCTGCCAATCAACTTAATGCGATGCAAAAGATAAAATGTAATGGAAAGAGCCCGTCACCACTAGACGCTCTTTTCCCCAGCTTTTTGGTAAGGGTGCAAAAGGTGAGGCTAGTCTAATGGTTTTCAGCATGTTTTCGTCGAGAGTCGTGTATCCGGATGATTGGACCACTCTCACTTTGCTAACACGACCATCTTTCTCAATGACCATTTCTAGCTGCACGGCACCTTGAAGTCCTCGGCGAATTGCTTCACCTGGATAAATCCAAACCATCTCAATTTGTTTACGCAGTCCTGTGAAATAGGAAATGTAGCGAAAATTCGTTGTGTTCATATCAACGCGGTCGCCTTCAGCAACAATCTTGTCAATTGGCTCTACAAACCCGCCTTTGGGTTGACTAAAGACATCGGCGACATTGTTTGGAATCAATTTGTCGTAAAGTTTTGACCGATCTTTTTTATCCTGATCGACGGCCATTTGCCCCGGCCCGGCCATGACCCTGGGAACAACTTTTCGAGCTTGAGATGGGTCTTTCGGCTTCTCCTTAGACGGCGTTTCGATGCCGCCGCTGGTGCCTGGAGTCGGGGCCGGATCCAGAGCTTTCGACCGGTCAAGTTGCTGATCGGCGATGCGAGTTTCCTTTGGAGCAATATGATCCTGAGACCCCAAGGATGTGGGGATTTTGGGCCTCGCGGTCGGGATTTGTTTGGTTTCAACCACACGTTTAGCTTTTGCGATTTTCTTTTGATCAGCGTCCAGAATGTTACGTTCTTGAGCAGTCATCGATCTTATTTTGATGGCGTCATTGGCTGTGTTCACGACTGGAGTTTTTATGAACGCGGCCCCCATCCAACTTCCCAGGTGAATAAGAAATGACACCAGTAAAGTCACGAGCAAAATCTTAGGATGAACGGTGGGCAGATTGTGCCAACTCCGCTCGTTTCTTGTGACAACAATTTTTATTCTAAATCCGCTCAAATCGCTGACACTCCTGCCATCTTTCATAAAACTCGGCCACTTGGTTATCGGTAAAATTCCAAAATGTCCAAGTACGCCCTGAACGATCCTCCGGATATCATCGATTAAACCGCGGTTTTTATCTAAAAACCAAAAAATCATGCAGTTTAAAAAGACCAAGGGCCCATGCGCACGATCGCTATTATGAAAACATTGTTTACACCAATTTGGCCAATTTGGCTTGAATGGTTGAAGTATTAATTGCTGGAGTGAGTCAGTTTGGCGGGAAAATGCCGCATTTTGGCTGAAAAACACGTGGCATGCATAATGCAAATAAATGGCATAAATACTCACAATGACGTGAGTCAAGTCGTCTTCATTGAGACGGGGAGGGGTTTATGCAATTTTGGTTTTTATTGGGTGGAGTCATGTATCTCGCGATACAGGGATCAGTCTATGCTCAACAATCGGTGCAGTGGGATGTGTCATCACCACAGACAATCATTGCCGGGTCCGGTTGCCAGAAGGATGTAGATGCGTTTGCTTCGGCCAATGGGAATGATATGGCGGTTGTTTTTACGAGGCTTGGCGTTGATCTTCCGGGAGGTGGAACGCCATCTTTAGCTGATCGCAAGAACTGTTCAATCAGAGTCCCAGCGATGATTGCTCCCGGCGTCTATATCGGGCAGTTGACACAGCGTTTAAGCTACGGGGTGATCAAAACGGCAAATGCGACGGGGGCTCTGTCAACGCGGAGTACGTTTTTTGGATTCGATGTTAGTCCGTACACCGTTAACCTGCCTTACGGTTATGCCATCAATCGACCTCTTTTGACTCAGCAGCGGGTTGATCGTTTTAGTGTAAGTACAACGCCAACCTGGTATCAGGGATGGTGCTCACGCAGCAGAGCTCCCCGGGGTTTTTATCAGGCAAATATCGCTGTGTCAGGGCAAAAGGCACATCAGTATGAAGATCTGATTATGTTTGTCGATGGACTCGATCTAAAGTATGAAGTCGGTGCGTCACTCGTGCGATGTCAATTGTGAAATTCTCGTTTCGACGGGAGTGCGACATTATTGATGAGCGTTTCTAACTAGTGATCTCCATGAGTCATAGCAAAATCGAGGACGACATGCGGTTGTTGGTGAATGTGAAGAGTTTTGTTTTGATGTTTGTTGCGCTGGGCTCGTCGGTAGCCGTGGCCTCTGAGCGGCCAGTTTTAAATGACTGGTTTGCTCTGGGGTCTGGTTGCCGGGCGCGCTCAGATCTGCCGGGCAACGTTGACATGAAGCGATTGTCAGAGACTGCTCGTTCAAAAGGCGTTTATACAGCCAAGTTTCAATTTAATAACTTTAGAATCGAAGACGAGCGATTCCCGGAAAAACTAAAACAAGTTGGGCGCGAGTGCGCGGTAAGATTGAATATTAATCCGCCCCAAGGAAAGCGTATTATAGCCATTCGCGCTCAAACCACAGTGTCTGTAAATAAAAGTCCAGGTCACTCACTTGATCTTTTGGCGGAACTTAAACTGGGAGCAGAATCTCTGGGGCGAGACAGCCAGAAGATCGGGACAAGTGATACGAGAAAATCAAGTATTCGGCCCATTAGGCTAGAAGCGGGTCAGGGTTACTCAACGCCGCTACCCCAACTTGGTTGTGGCGAGCCCAAAATCATCGGATTTGATTATTCTTGGATCGTTAGTCGCGGCCAAGGTTCATCGATTGCCGCCACCGTCGATTTGGGGGGCGAAAAGGCGCTTGTTATAGAGGCTGAACTGGGTGATTGCGGCTAACGTTTCAAGGTTTTGCAGGTGGTGTCATTGACACCAGGAATTCAAATAGATGCTGATACTCTGTGGTGTCAGGGTAAATATTTTCAGCTTCTGGAGTGTATCCTGGACGATCTGAGTGGGATACAGGCGCCACCGTTCGACCAATTTGATAAACGAAGGAATCGTATGTAGCGTACCTGAACTGTCCATCAATTTTGATGGGAGCAAGCTGGATCATGACGGTGGCAACCGTTTCAGACCAGGCTTCTTCTTGGGCTAAGGCGGGATTGGATGGATATGCTTTTCGGTAGCGATCCATTCGGTCAGGTGTTAGCAATTTTGAACGAGCACTTCCGTAGGCAGACTCTCGATTGAATACTAATCCAAACCAAGCGTGGAATAGCTCATTATAAAATGACGACCACTCTGGCCCTGTCCAGGATTCTGGTCGGTTAGCAGATGGTATTGAGATGGTTCCACCGTAAAGGATGCCTGGTTGATAGGACGGCCATTCGCCTTCAACAACTGTGACGGAGGCATTCGCTCTAATGAGCTCCCTGAAGAATCGAAGGGGCAGTTCTCTGCCAGCAGCTGCTTGCATGTAACGACGGAGAGGGTGAGATTGATTCAATGATGAATCACCCGGCTCATCGACAGTCCAAAAGCGCTGATTTAATTGCCCTTTAAGATGACTTAGTTCGGTCCGTCCACAGCCAACAAGGGACGCCAAAACGATCGCCGACGTCAGCAGGAATCTTGAGATTGATTTCGACATGCATGCCTCCGTCAGTGTGGCTGAGGCACCCCTTCTACCCAACCCCGTCCATATTGCAAGCTAAAATCTCCCGTTTCGGGTTTCTCGTGGTTGACAGCTTGGTCAAGCCTGTGTGACTCTAACCTCCAGTTGTTTGAGCTAGTGGGGATATTGATGACTAACAGCTTGTATTTATTTAGATTTATTCTTCTTGGGGTGGTGGCTTTTTTGGGCCCGGGCTGCGCTGAAAAAGAGTTTGATCCCAATGATCCCAAGAAGTCTTTTCTTATTGCAAAAGAGCCTTTTGACGATGGCTATTACGACGAGTCTTTGCGTCGATTAGGTGAATTCAGGGCGCGATTTCCATATAGTCAGTTTGCCACAGAGGCTGAGTTACTCATCGCTGATGCCCATTTTAACCTAGATCATTTCGGCGAGGCCGCTGGAGCCTACGATACCTTTGTAAAGCTGCACCCTAAACACCCTAAAGCCGTATACGCTTTATATCGGGTGGGAGAGAGCTACTGGGAAGATTCTCCCGATGAGCCCAGCCGAGAGCAGGAATACACAGAAAAAGCCATAGATCAGTGGAAAGAGGTTGTTGAGAAGTTCCCAGCATCTGAATTTGCGCCGAAGGCCAAGGAAATGATGACTCGTGGACGCCGTAGGCTTGCCGCCAGCATCCAGTTCGTTGCTAGATTCTACTGCAAGATGGAGATTTATCATTCCTGCGCCTATCGTTACACCGAGCTTTTGGACAAGTTTCCTGACCAAAAAGACATGACACAAGAGGCTCTCGAGAAGGCCGCCATGGCCCTTGAACGCGTGGCAGATCAAAAAGAAAAAAATCCAGATAGCGACAAAAACCTCTATCACAGGACTATGACCGCGCAGCAGATCCGCGAAAAAGCGGCTAAATTCAGAAGCGTATTGAAGGGCTGATTCATTCTGGGCTACCATAGTGGTATGCCCCAGATTTTTTTAAATCGAACGACATTGACTGCCGTGCGGCTGCCGCTGTTTTTGTTGGTAAGCCTGCTGACACTAGCCGTAGTTTTTTTTGCGTCTATTTGGGTCGTGGTGCCGTTGTCAGGGGACGTAGCGGGAGCCGTGCGACAGGCGTCTCGATCCCTGCAGGTATCATCCCAAATCAAAGATTTTCGTGGCCAGGATCTAGGGTCTTATGTTGATGAAACTCGGTACGTTGTTCCGTTGGAATCTGTACCAGCGCGTGTCCAAAGGGCTTTTATAGCAGCTGAGGACGATCAATTTTGGAAGCATAAAGGCATAAGTCTAAAAGGCGTGATGCGAGCTGCGATCGCCAATGTTAAACGCGATCGATTTGCCCAGGGCGGTAGTACTATAACGCAGCAACTGGTTCGTCAGTTATTGTTGCCACGTGAAAAAACTATGATCCGAAAGTTACGTGAGATCGTGCTGGCCATCACTCTTGAACGTCAAATGTCCAAAAAAGAGATTCTTGGTCTATGGCTTAACAGTGTTTATCTCGGGAATAAATCATGGGGCGTCGAGGCCGCATCCAGACATTATTTTAACAAGCACGTATATCAATTAAGTGTCGCTGAGTCTGCCCTAATAGCGGGTCTTCCGCAGGCCCCCTCACTTTACGCTCCTCACCTTAGACCCAATCTGGCGCGTAAACGTCAGCTGTATGTTCTGCAGCGCATGAAGAAACTAGGTTGGCTGAGAACTGATGATTATGCAGCTGCCCGCCGAGTGAAAGTCACGGTTCAGCCAAAAAGAGATTTAATTGTCGATCAGATTCCCTGGGTTACAGAAACTGCCCGTGTGGAGCTCTGGAAGAGGCTCGAGCAGAAAAACCTTCCAAGCTCGGGGCTTCTTGTTAACACGTCAATCAACAAGGAATGGCAATTAGACTTACAGCGTCTTGTTGATCAGAAGGCAAGTGCGTTGCCTAAAAGTGGTCTTGAGATTGCGATTGTGGTGATGGACTCCACAACTGGAGAGATCAGGTCTCTCATTGGTGGCGCTAATTTCAAGCAGAGTCAGTTTAATAAGGCGATTGATTTGGATCGACCACTAGGCGCAGCGATTTATCCCCTGATGTTTGTATGGGGTGTCGAAAAAGGGCTGATGAGTGTTGACGGATATTCATCAATAGCTGAGGCCGCGGTGAAGAGTCGCTTTGCTGAGGCCGAGCAACTTGCACCAGAGATAGGTTACGGTGTCGTGCGAGAAAAGTTGGCCGATCTGGGTTTTCGTGTCGCTGAAGCTGCGGCCATTGACGAATTAAGGGGAAGTCCTGTTTCTTTAGCTAGAGCCTATCTTGGGATTGCTGGTTCTAAACAGGAGCTTGCCATGTCTAGTGGTTTGATCTCGAATGTTAAAGCCAATGGTGAGGTTCTCTACTCTCGATCGTTATCGGAGGCAGCAGAGTCCTTGCCGGATAGTTTAGCGTGGGTCATGAGACAATGGATGTCGATTGGGTCTCGCGTCGATTCCGAGGTGTTGGCAGGGCAGCCATTGCTAAAATCTGTAAAAGGTTGGAATGCATGGTGGGTCATACCCCGCACCGACGTGGTGGTCACAGCATGGGTGGGCACTGAGCATAACGAGCCACAAAGTCCGGAAGTTTTTAAGCAAAGTGATCGGCTCATGGATGATCTTTTGGCTGATTGGATGAGACGAAATCTTAAACCCACAGCGATGGGCGACACGCCTGAGGGCATCAGTTTTCAGCTGTCTAGAGGGGCACCCGGTACCCCTGTGACCCGCCTTCCAATCTTGGTTCCCGGATCAGGGTTATTTTAAATCACCAAAGTTTAGCGACCCGACCGTTTAAATGTGCCACTTCTCGGCGAGTGGTGGCAGCTCAAGCAAATGCCAGGCAAGGTTTTCTCTCCGCTTGGAAACCAAGCGGTTGATGACAGTTGGCCGGTGGCATCGTAGGCAAAGAAGTCAAAATTGCCAGATTGGTCTAAACGCTCGATCACGACTTCGGTTTCAATGACTTTTGAATCTAGATCTCCGGTCACACTATCGCGCGTTTCTGAGATCGAGATGGCCTGGGAGGTTCCCGGTGAGCGGTAAATAACCCTGGTTCTGCTTTTGACTCGACTTTTTATGACAATTTCCCGGGGCCAATTTTTATATTGGTGCAGGCGCTCAAAGTCCGTCAGGCTTGTCGGAATCAAAGTATCCTGTCCACGCAGGGATCGCAGAGGCGAGGACCACTGGTTCCACCACGAACGAAGGTCGGCTAATTCCGTGCCGCTTTGAACGGGTTTAAACAAGCTATCTAGGCTATCCGCCGCAGCTGGGGGTATCTGTGATGTGTCGAGCGTACCGCTGAGTTCACTTCTGCAGGCTTTATCATAAGCTCCCGAAATTCCGTCAAATACATAGCAAGCAAGATCTCGAAAGTATTTATCTCGCGGCGACGTCCCGGCAGGAATCGTGTAGGAGAGTGTGCCTTGGGCGCCTTGGCTCTTTTTCGAGTTCATAATGAACGGACAGACAACCATGAAGACGGTTGAAATCGAAACGATTAGCTTTTGGGTTGATGGCATTATTCAAACTCCGCTCGCGTAGGGCGCTCCTACCACGCCGTCGCGGCAGCTGACAATCCCGTCTTGACAAAGATTCGGAGTGGGGGATAGGGTGCGCGCCGTGCACCGTTTAACAGCAGGACCGTCTTTTGATGCAAGATCTCGAAATCATTTACGAAGATCATCACATTGTCGCCGTGAATAAGCCGGCGCGGGTGCCGACGGCCAGCGAAAAAAGCGGGGATGAAAGTCTTCTCGAGAGGGTCCGTCGATGGAACTCGGATCGACAGATTAACGGCAAAAAGGGCTACTGTGTGCCCATCCACTTTTTGGATAGGCCGGTCAGTGGAGTTGTTTTATTCGCTGTTAGTAGTAAAGCCGCGACTCGTTTGAACGAACAGTTTCGTCAGCGAACCATAAAAAAGACTTACATCGCGGCCACCAAGGGGCGTCTCTTAAAGCAAAGTGACAAACTTGAGCATTGGTTAAGTAAAGACCATGACGAAAACTATTCGTATGTGGTGAATGACAAAGATCCCGATGGAAAAAAATGTGTGTTACATTATTCCACGCTTGCGGTGGCGGATTCGGTGACTTTGTTGGAAGTAAACCCGGTTACAGGGCGTAGCCATCAGATCAGGGCCCAGCTTGCGGCAATTGGCTGTCCACTCGTGGGTGATACAAAATACGGCGCCGAATGCGCCTGGGATGGACGCGTGGCACTTCATGCCTTGAAGTTGAATTTTACTCATCCGGTAGGATCGAAGCCGATGACATTATCCGCGAAGATTCCAGAATACTGGTGCGAAATTTGGCCTGGTCGCGTTTTAGAATTGCAAAATTTAAGCGCGCTCCAATAAGGAGGTTTAAGAGATGAGTTTTGATAAAAGAAAACGATTTCAGTCGGAGTCACGGTTTGCTGGAAAAACCGGTGATAATTTCAAACAACCGAAGCCTCTCATTCAAACCACTACGCTTTGGGATTTTCCGAGCCAGCATTATGGGGATGCGCCTCAAGGTGACGGTGAATATGCCGGTGTGACCCCAAGTTATGTTATCTGGAATCTATTACAACGATATACAAAGCCAGGGTTTAAAGTTCTCGATCCAATGTGCGGTAGCGGGACGACCTTAGACGTGTGTAAGGATGTGGACCGGGTTGGTATTGGTTTTGACCTTTCGCCGTCGCGTCGTGACATTTCAAAGGCAGATGCCAGAAAACTTCCGCTCGCTGATAGAAGTGTGGATTTCGTCTTTATAGATCCGCCCTACAGCAATCATATCAAGTACAGCGGTGATCCCGCTTGTATTGGTGAACTCGATGCCCGCCAGCCGGACTATTATTCAGCCATGGAAAAAGTTTTTGCCGAGCTCTACCGTGTCATTAAAGATGGCGCGTACTTAGCTGTTTATGTGCAGGATTCTTTTTCCAAGGGTAAGGATTTTGCTCCAATAGGGTTTGAGCTTTTTTTACGTTTGTCTTCAATGTTTCAGCCTGTCGATATTGTGTGTGTTACGCGACATAATAAAAAGTTGAAAAGAAACCATTGGCACACGTCAGCTATTGAGGGCAACTTTTTTCTAAGGGGATTCAACTATCTGTTTGTCTTTCGCAAAAACTCCAATGGAGATACGTCTCGGCTGAAGCATGACGACGTTGGTTCTTTGTCATTTTATTTTCGACAAGTAGCTCGTTCGGGAGGGCACGCCGTCGTGACACCGGATGTTTTAGCTGAGGCTATAAGAAAAGACAAAGTCGCTCTTGATCAGAAACTCGTACGAAAAGACGCAAAAAAATCATTCAAAAAATCAAAATCTCCGGTGAATTTCAGAAAACATAAAAATGACAAAAAATCTTAAAACTAAGATCTATCGTCAGTAACTTGGATTTATAGGGTGGTTATGAATAAGATTGAAGACTTGAAGTTGGCGCTTGATAAGTTTGCACAAGATCGCGAATGGGCGGTTTTTCACACGCCAAAAAATTTGTCCATGTGTTTGACCGTTGAGGCGGCCGAGCTACAAGAGCTCTTGATGTGGCTGACTCCGGAGGAAAGCGCGAACCCCGAGCCTTCGCTTCGGGCAAAGTTAGCTGACGAGGTTGGTGATGTGCTGATCTGTCTTTTAAATTTTTGCAGAAGCGTCAAAATCGATGCGCTGGACGCTGCTTTCGAAAAACTTAAAAAAAATGAGGCAAAATACCCCGTGGACAAGTCGCGGGGGTCGGCCAAAAAATATACGGAATTATAGTTTTAGACGGTAGTGTCTCAGTACTCTGGTGGGACTATAAAATCACTCAAAGCGCTGAACCAAGAAGCGTGGCTGATATCTGAATCGTCATCTTCAAGTCCGAATGGTAATGGATTATTGAGATACTTCATCGTAAAACGCGTGTAACCATCCGACAGCCCTCTTTCTTCTCGATCTGTACCCCAGCTGTTTTTTGTGACCAAGTAGCGAACCTCTCCCCGTAGAGCGGCTTCTTTCAACTCAGGACTGACATCACCTTCTCCTATGGTTCCCACACCCGGGACGTTGTCGACAACATAGTCCTCCAAAACCACGAGGTGACCGCCTTGGCCACTGGAGTATCCACGGTTGATATAAAGATCATATTCAAACGTCGCATTGGACTCTGTGTTGAGGGCCGAAAATTCGATCATAGTGCTCATGATCACCGGTTTCTTGTCATTAACCGCGCGTAGCACGCGATCGAGCACCTTAGCTCGTTGCCTGCGAATCAAAAAAGTCTCGCGAGGATTGGTTCCAATTAATTGTGGATAGTCGAGCACGCGCCACTGATGTCTACCACCCGCGATTTCGTCGGCAAGAAACCGCTTAGTTCCGTCACTATAGGTGCCTGTGACAAGCTCAGAAGCGAGATGAGCCTTGGTCCGTGCTTCGGTCATTTTGATGCCAAAGGCTTTATCGAGAGCGTTCATAACATTTTCTGGCGTGCGACTATCTGGGTCTTTCAATGAACCTTCAGTTATAGCAAGGTTAATAGCTTCTTCTGCTTCATGCTGTCGACTAGACATTTCGCTGTCAGCTTCCTCGGCGATGAATTCGTTTTCAAGCATGTAACCGTGTTTTGCAATGATCGAGCTGGCTAGTTTCCAGCCGCCGCCAGTATTGATCTCAGTTCGTTTACTGGACACAAGCTTGTAGTACCAATCCCAGTAGGTCCAATATGATTCTGAGAGATTGACGACGGTGTTGGTGGCGCTGAGGTGAAGTGATTCTGCCCAAGTTGAGGTTGCGTATAGCCAGCAGTTTCCGATCGACTGTCGTTTGACTGGCGTGTGCACGACGTCCGATACTTTGATGAGTGATGAATTTTTTCGATCGTCGCAGGCGGCTGTAAAAGAGAGGGCTAATAGATTTATCGTGAGCACAGAGCCTAGAAACCGTCGACGAACAATCATCTTAGAACCCCCTCATAAAGTGCATATATTTTTAAAAAACATAGAATTACGAGGCGGGAGTTATCAGTATTCTATGAGTCTGTCTATGAATTTATGCTGGGGATCTTGAAATATCTTATAGGGACTTTCGTTATTTTTGACGGGGAGGCGCCCGGGGGTTATATTATTGGGAAATCCGGCGTTTATTGTTGTTTTTGTTAGGCTTCGGCCTGTGAATTAACTTTAACGTCGGCGCATCTCTTAACGTTAAGCTTGAGGCGGTCCCAATGAAGCGACTTCTGCATCGCAAATCACTGTTATTATTAATTATTTTAGCGTTCAGCTGGGCTGGCGTGTCGATGTCCGTTGAGTCCAAACTTAATGCGCCCGTAGCGGTGACCGCCGAGGCAGACAGAGATCCGGCTCGCGGAGCGGCTCAAACCCAGCCTGCTGTGACCGGAGCAACCGAGGTTCAAAGTGCCGATTTTGGGCAGTCCGGTATTTTTTCGCGGGCGTGGGACGCAGGGTTCGTAGCTTTTCTGACATTGCTCATGTTGATCGGGGCTTCGGTTGGATGTTGGGTCATTATCATCACGAAATGGAAGGAGCTGGGTACGATTCAATCGGCCACGGATTCCTTCATCAAATCATTCTGGGACTCAAGATCATTGAACGATTTAAATGGTCGGTTGCAGGAGTATCCATACAGTCCAGCCAGGGAAGTATTTAGGAGTGGTTACGCTGAGCTCGCCAGAAGTAATCAGATGCGGGAGAACACGCCGTCAACTGAATTGGCGATCAGTGCCGCCATGGATAATTTAAATCGGTCATTACAAAAGGCAAAATTACTTGAGCGAAAAACTCTCGAACGAAATATGAATTGGTTAGCGATTATTGCTTCAGTCTCGCCGTTCGTAGGACTATTCGGAACGGTTTGGGGGATTATGAATTCATTTGAGGGTATTGCGCGTTCAGGTAGCGCAAGCTTGGCAGCAGTGGCCCCAGGGATTGCAGAGGCTCTGACGGCTACGGCCTTCGGTCTGGGCGCGGCAATTCCAGCAGTCATCGGCTACAACCTCTTCAATGGTAGACTTCGTTTTCAGATGATGGCCATCGATGGATTCTGTTCAGACTTTCTGAACATTGTTGAACGCTATCTGGTGACTGAAAAAAGTAAGGCTCCCGAAAAAGTTTAGTTTTCGGCCAAGCATATCTAAAGGAGCTCGCTTATGGCGCTAGGCAGATTGAATCATGGTCATGGTGACGATCCCAGCGGAGATTTTGCCGATATCAACGTCATCCCATTAGTTGATGTGCTGCTCGTGCTGTTAATTATATTCATGGTGGCTGCGCCTATAAGTATCGGTGGCATCAATATAGATCTACCTGTCAGCAAGGCAAGAGGCGCTCTTTCTGACGAGCAGCGCGTCATTGTGACAATTAATAAGGAGGGCGAGTTTTGGATGGACAAATCCCAGATTCCGGCCTCAGCGCTTCCGGAGAAGTTAAAAGCTATTTACCAATTTCGTGAACGAAAAGAGATTTTTATTCGCGCCGATAAGGGTGTCATCTATAGTCGGGTTATTGACGCGATGACTGCGGCTAAGATGGCCGGAGTCAACAAAATATCCATGTTGACCCAGCCACCGAAAGCTTAAGAATGATGTCGGCGACGTTAGCAAAAAGCGCTTTTCATTACGATATTGACCCTGCTTTTTCGCCGCGTGTCGAAACGGCACAGGCGCCGAATGATCGACGCTTTTTTATCAAAACCCTTCTGATTACGCTGCTCTCTCACGTGATTTTGCTATCATTGAACCCGGATTGGTTTTTTTCAATGCCGATTGTTAGTCTTGAGGAAAGTATTGCCGTGGACGCGGACTTTATGCCTGAGGTGAGCGTCGGATCGCCGCAGGAAAACGCCATGCCTAACGCGAAGAAATCCGAAGAGGTAGCCGTGCCCTCTAATCTGCTACCGCAATTGCCCAAGAAATTTGAAGTAGAGCAAAGCGTTAAGACTGATGAGAAGCCTGTGGCAGAGGAAAAAGACAAAAAATCAGAGGACCAGCTTGCAAAGAAAGTTGATGATGTGGCGGATCAGTTGGAGTCGCCCAAAACCAAAGATGATCCAAATAAGGTTACTAAAGAAGATCTTCTTAAACGTCTTGCCGTCGAGCGTCTGAAACGAGAGAACAAAGTTGATAAGCAGATGAAGGCGCAAAAGGACGCGCTTGCGAAGCTCAAAGAGGAGCTGTTAGCCAAGGATGCAAGAGCAAATAGCACATTGGGCTCTAGCGCGGGAGTTAGCGGAATCCGAGCTAAAAACTATGCGGATATTCTGAAGTCTGCGGTTAAACGAAACCTGTATCTTCCGAAAAACTTTGAGTATGATCGTGCGCAACTGGTCACCCAGTTAAGTGTTGTAATTAATGCAAAAGGTGAATTAGTCGAGGTCAAGCTGGCGAGGTCCAGTGGTAACGGGGCTTACGACCAGGCTGCTATAGCGGCGTTGCAGAACTCTGTGCCCTTACCGCAGCCCCCTGCAGAGATTGCCGGTCAGTCGATTACGTTTAACCTCTCCAAATAATGAGGGCGGGATTTTATGATGATTGATGTACGTTTGCTCGCGATGCTCACGGCGCTCCTATTTTCCGCGCTCAATACTGCGAACGCCGCAGGGATTGTCGTGAATATTGATAGCCCCCAATTTCGAGAGGTTGTAGCGGCAGTGCCGGCGTTTTCTATAGGAGAAGACCAGGCGGACAGTGAGACCCGTGAAATGGCAGATCTAGCCTCTTCAGAACTCCAGAGACTACTCACATTTACTGGGATTTTTAAGGTGATGTCGGATTCGGCGTTCAAGGATCTTACGGCCAAGGCGAAACCTGCATGGTACAGGGATCAAGGCGCAGGCGAATCAAGTTTACCAGAGTGGAAGAACATCGGTGTTGAGTCTTTAACTGTTGCAGAGCTCTCCCGAGAAAAAAGTGCCTCTTGGTCTTTGATGATCCGCACTATTGATGTGGCTCGTCGTGAGGTTCTGGTCGGGAAAAAATATAGTGAGATATCGAAAAAGCAGTTGATTGGCGTCATCCGTCGATATGGCGATGAGATGATGCGAACGTATACTGGTAAGTCCGGAATTTTTAACTCGAAACTTGTTTTTGTGGGTCGTACGTCCCAATCTTCGGCCAAGCAGATTTATATTTCAGATTTTGACGGATCAAACCCCGTGCAGATTTCTAAGGGCAACTACCCGCATCTTTCTCCAAGTTTCAGTCCAGATGGAAAGTTTGTGACTTACACATCCTACGAGGCTGGTAACCCAGATCTTTATCTTTACGACATTGCAGCTGGTACGACTCGTAAGCTTTCAGGGCATAAAGGTATCAATAGTGGTGGTAATTTTGCTCCATCTGGAAAGCTGTTGGCCTTCACCGGCTCTGTTAACGGTGACGCAGATATCTATACTGTGATGCCCGGCGGTAGCAATCGCAAGTTATTCATCAGTGGAAATGGACTTGATGTGGATCCTTCGTTCTCACCTGATGGAAGCAAAATTGCATTTGTTAGCGGACGCTATGGCAACCCCCATATTTTTGTAGCATCTGTCGAATGGCGCTCTCCCACTGATCCGCGCGTCAAGGAAGATAAAAGGTTAACGTATGCTGGTTGGTATAACGCGACTCCTGCCTGGACGCCGGAAGGTGATAGAATTGCGTTTGCTGGTTACGATCGAGAGATAGACCGGTTTGATTTATTTATGATGAATCCGGACGGCACAAAATTGGAGAGGTTGACTTTAAGGACAGGGGACAACGAGCGCCCCTGGTTTTCGCCGAATGGTCAGAACTTGGTTTTTATGTCCAACAGGACTAATGGACAAAATGTGAAGAGCGTCCATCAGCTTTACGTCATGAACAGGGATGGCAGCAATCAACGCCAGTTGAATACAGGTCTTTATGAGGCTCAGACCCCTTGTTGGGGTCCGAATCTTTAAGGTTAACAAATGAATTAATAGGAGATTTTGGAATGAAACTAGTGAAGTCGATCATTGCAGTAAACGGGCTCGCACTCTTGATTGTATCCGGTTGTACGGAAAAGAAAGCTTCGGAGCCCGTCAAGCCCGAAGAACCAGCAGGAGAGCTCCCGGCGGCTCCAGCAGCGTCGGCTGCGCCAGAGGCACCGGCAGCATCCCAAGCGGGTGATGTAACATTGGATTCTTCAAACCCTGCGAAAAAGAAATCCTCAAAAGCCAAGCACAAGAAGAGTCATAAGGCTAACAAAAAGAAGAAGTAAGGTTCAATCTTGTTGTTTATTGTTTTTGTAGGAGCAGTGAGCCCCAAGTCAGGCCTGCTCCTACAACTGCAATAACAATGTAGTCGCCCTTCTGGTAACGGTCCCAGTTCTGTGAGAGTACGCTTGGAGCGCCGCAAGCGCCCTGATTGCCATATTGGACGACGTTGTATAGATGGCGACTCTCGGGCACTCCCATCTTGTCCATGGCAGACGTCAGCATTCGGTAATTGGCTTGATGACCTATGAACCAGTGGGCCTCGGAGACTTTCAGATGATTCCGGGCAAGAATATCTTGAGCCGCTGCAATGGTTTTGGTGACGGCAAACTTCTGAACGGCCGCCCCATTTTGATGGAAGAACTGTCCGTCAGGCAGGTGAATGTGTTCCCATCCACTAGGGGCTGATTCTACAAGGCTATCAATCACTTTGATAGCACCTGGCTTTGTCGTTGAACTCACAACAGCTGCGATAGAGGCATCTCCAAATAGGATCGAGTTTCTGCGGTCTGCGTAATTCATACGTGTGGTGTAGCGCTCGCTGCAAAATATTGCGCCTTCTGTCGTTAATCCGCTCGCGATTAGGCCTCTCATGACGTGGCACTGGACTACAAATGTACTACAAGCGGAATTGACATCAAACGCCCGCACTCGTTCCAAGCCGAGCTGCGAGGCTACAACGCATGCGCTCGCTGGTATGTCGTCGTCTGGCACCGAGGTGCCACCGATCACTGTATCGATAGCTTCAGAGACGATGTGTGCTCTCGATAGAGCTAATTTCCAGGACTTTTCGCTCATGCTTGCAATCGATTCAATTTGTCCTGCGTTCTTCAGGGTTTGACGATCTGTTTTACCGTGGCGCAAGTCTGCGACGTGCTCTTTTGTGAGGACAGAGCGACGGGCCTCGATGCCGACACGGTCTCTTATCCAATCTGCTGAAGATCCGATGTCTAACTTATCAAAAAAAGCGTTCTCGAGAATATTATCCGGAAAGTAGTGTCCGATAGCGTAGATAAACATGAGTCAGATCTCCGCGCGATTTAGTTTGTATACATGCCACCATTCACATGAATGGTGCTGCCTGTGATATATTTCGCGCTGTCACTGGATAGGAAAGCTACGGCCGCAGCTATATCTTCTGGCTCGCCAAATCGTTTTAGCGGAATTTTGTTCATGATAGCTTCTTTGGCTTGGTCTGGAAGGGCGTCCGTCATATCGGTTTTGATAAATCCTGGGGCAACGCAGTTACATAAAATCCCGAACTGGGCCAAGTCTTGAGCAATGCTTTTCGTAAATGCTGTAATGGCTCCCTTGGTGGCCGCATACATGGATTGACCCGCATTGCCGGTGTATCCGACAACTGAAGCAATATTTATGATTCGGCCCGACTTGGACCTGATCATAGATTTCGCCGCAAGCTTGCTCAGCAGGAATACGGGTTTTAGATTTGTGCTTAAAAGAGTTTCAAAATCCTCAGGCTTGGCAAATGGCAGAATTTGATCGATTGAAATGCCTGCGTTGTTGACTAGTACTGTTATGGGACCCAAATCGGCAGTGACCGTCTTTATAAGTTCTTGACACTCAGACGGGCTAGAAAGGTCAGCTTTGAAGGCTTTCGAGCCTTCGATCGTTCTGGATAACGCCTGAACCTTATCTTCTGATCCCCGATAGTGAAGAGCTACTTTGAATCCAAGCCTACCAAGGGCCGTGGCACAAGCCGCGCCAATGCCCCGGCTTGCGCCAGTAACGAGCGCGACTTTGTTTCCGTTGCTGCTTGGCGCGTTCATGATTTGGTCCCCCAATTATTGGTGATAAAACGGCGGACGCCGAGAATATCACCCAGTAATTCTCAGGACAATCACACTTTATTTCCCAAATTAGCGGTAGTTATCATGAGGCGCGCTTTGTAGCGATCTGTGTGGCTGATTTTTGAGCATCTTTTATTCTGAACGCCCACTGGACTACCGACGCAGTCGTGCGCCAGATTCCCTCGATATCGTTACTAGCATCTGGATGAAATCCTTCGTGAGCAGCTCTATTGCGGAAGTCTTGGAAAACATGGAGCTCTTTACAGAACTCTGCGAGTTCGGCATCGTCCTTGGTCCCTGCATAAAGAGTTTGGCTGAGTCCAGCCTTACAGCTCTGCCGACCAAAAACCAAGAAGTACAGTCCAAACGCCTTTAAACCATCCAGTGTAAATCTACGACCCGGCTCAAACTGACAGATCGCGCGGAGCATTTTTCTAAGTTTGAACTTTGAAAAAAACGGGATTTCTCGAACAACAGGCAGTGAGGCAATGTACGCCTCGAATTCGTCCATCTGCCTGACTATCGGCCTAGCGTAGCCAATCACGTCGAGCTTTCTTTGTATGGACCCGTTTTGTAGAGACTGGCTGACAATATCCTCGAAAAATTCTCTGTAAAGCAGTTCCATGGCTTTGTACTGCATATCGATGAGCGGTGACAGATCGATAGAATCGGCGTGCTGACTACTGGACGCGGTTTGGTTGAAAAACAACGCTGTACGCAGAGCGCGCTTTACCTCGCTAGATAAACTTTTGTAGTGGGGTATGATCGATGACAAATGCCCGTCTAAATCCATGGATTCTGTTGTGCTGGGTGATATCACGGCATTCATTTTGGATTCAGTTAGAGCGGCTGTCGGGGATAGCATTGATGTCAACTCGTCTCGTATCTGGTTGAGCGGATTATCAGAGTTTGGAATGAGTCTTAGATCTTGAATGGCGCTGCGAAGTTCTTTTTGGAGACCTTGGAGGTCCTTCCGTGCCAGAATGCCTGTAATCTCTTGCTGAACGATAATCGTTGAGTTTGGACGGGTGAGCATCGATATAAGTTCGAGGTGGCTTCGGGGTGTGTTGATCTTCCCTAGGGCGCGGGCAACCGAGCGGAGTAAAAGTTCATCTTCGGACCGAATATAGTCAAGTAGCTTGAGAACGGCCTCATCCCGGCCGCTCATACGGGATAAAAGGCGAATAAACGCGAGATGGACAAGTCCTTTGTGCTTGCGGCATGCAGCACTTAAATTCCCTATTTGAGCTGATTCAGGGGTTTGCCAGGCAGCGGTGAGGGTATTCCAAATTTGGTCACTATTTTGCTGTGATTGCGGCAAGTCTAGAAGGGCATCAAAAAATTTGCCGATTGGATGATCGCAGAGATCGGTCGTGGGTGTGCCGTTAAGCGCAAAATCTGTAACCTTACTTATACCGTCAGCGGCGATTTTCAATTTGCCAGTTGACGCGCTATGTCTTGCCGCGTTGAGTGCTGAAAACCGCGACTCGTCGTAGGTTTTGGTCAAAGATCCGCCGGCCATCGTGTCAAAGTTCTTTAACGAGGCAATCGGCGAGTGCGATAGAATTGTGTCAGACCAAGAAGGATCAAATCTCTTTGCACAAAGGTTATCGCTGATGGCCCTGCGGGAAAATCCAGCTAGGAGCTCGACAGACGGGTTTTGCGACTTCAAAATCGATTCAAGGATTATGTCTGGGGTGTCAAATCTTGACCAAATCGGGGGTAGCTGCTCAGTAAGTTCAACGCCTTCTGGCTCCTTCGCGATTAATTTTTCCAGTTTGGAAAATAATTGATGACGACGTTTATGCTGCTCCGCCGCAGATATTAACATCGAAGACCATAGCAGTCTTGAAGCATTCGGCATGATTTTAGGCAAGTCTTTTTCGGCATGCCTGAGCAGGTAAGCGAACGCGGCAAAAAGGTTTTTTTGATCCGGAAAATTTGCATCATTTGCGCGGCTGAGCGCCTTTTTAGAAAGCGTCAATAAGCGTTCGGAGTGTATTTCAAACTGCAAAGCTCTCTCTGTGAGCAGTGCGTGAAATGTACCGGAGAAGTCTTCCCAATTGGCTACAGCTAAGTTTGCCCTTGTTATTTCGTATCCGTGAGAAAGCGGAGCCAGGTCGAGAATTGTGAATCGTATACGCTGCGGAAGATCTGGGATACTCAAAATTGGTACTAAACGATGCCAAAGAATTTTATCTGTACATCTTGCCCAGGCTCGTAAGGCGGCAGCTGCGATACTTTGATTCCAACCAAGAAAATTTGACATGATCCACAGTTCAAGATCTGCTTTGCTTTCTGTGAAACAAACATCGAAGGCGGCTGCCAGCTCTTCGTCCGAGAGGCGCAGTTCCATAAGGCCTTTTATAAATAGTGGCGTTATGCTAATGCCCGATGTTGCCCAGGATTCTAGTAAGCGCAATCTTTCAGCAGCGGTTTCCAGACTGATAAATTGGTCAATCTCTCGTTGGGACGCAAATCTGTATTTCGGTTGATGCTGCATGGATACCCTCGTGAATTCACTGATGGTAGGCTATCGGAACAGGACCTGCGCAGCAGAAGTGCGAGCATTTGTTTTTTTCATAAAATTAGTCAAATCTTGCAAGTGACTTGGGCAGTTGGGGTGATCGCTGGAAGGTCTTTAAATCTCAACAAAAGTTACTTTTAAAACCGGGCGCCAACGTTGAAATGGAATTCGCCTCTTTTCCAGAGCGGAAGTTTTTGGTCAGATCTTGGAAAGCAAAATGCTTTATCCTTTTTGCACTTATCACTTACGGGCTCATGCCAAGGGATACCATACGCCAAATTGATTGACCCAATTGGTGTTAAGAAGTTGACCGCGGTTCCCACTGAGGTGAAATTTCGCAGCCAGATGATTTCCGGCTCTGCGGCAACATCTTCAATTTCGTAGCCGATATTATCCTCAATGCTTCGCTTTGGGCTACCCGTGCAAGCTGGGTTGTCGCCTACTGAGGAGTCTGCTGCGAAGGCCTTTTCAAATTTTTGCTTTTCGGACTGGCTAAAACTCGATGTTCCTGAATCAATAAATAAAGTGCCAGCCACCGATGACGCGAATCGGTAGCGAGATTCCGCTTTCAAGATAAGCCTGCGTGATCCACCAGTGGGCGATGCAGTAAACGTACAATCCCATACATCATTTTCACCGAGATTCGGCCTTCGAACTATTGGCCCAAGACTTCTTTCTTTGAAGCCTCGAACGGTATCAACGCCTCCGGCCGGGAGTCGCTCGCTTGCAGGAAGAATATCACTGTTCTGATTGCCGCGACGCTCGACGTCTTCAAAGCTCGTGAAATTTAATCCGAAAGCCAAAACGAAATTTTCTGATGGTGAAATATATCGGTTTGACGAGACGTCCCACCTGAAGTACCGGAGATCGCCGCCAAAGTCGTACCGTGCCCACGTGAGCTCTGAGTCAACCGTGTATCCAGCAGTCGTCCAGGTTTGGTCATTTCTTTTATCAACCAAAAGCCTTAGACCAGCCCTTCCGACGGCAAACGTATCTGCAAGAAATGCGTCTACATCCTCACGGGCACCTTCCTCATCGTTCAGCTTTCTCGCATAGAACACGGCCACCTTGGATCCGGGTATGAGTGTGCGTAGACTATGAGAAAATTCGACTTCAAAACCTTTTGTAAGGGACCAGGCGTAATCTGTTGCTCGTGCAGCTTGAGAGACGGAGATTGTTCCGTCGATCACAGAATCCAAAATATGAGGTTCGAGATAGCCTGCTGAAATTGATCGCCCGATAAGCGTTTTTGGCCCAATAGCTTTCTGGTGAGCTTCCTCGTTGAAACTGGCCCGACCATATAACTGTCGACCTGTGCCTGCGATATTTGTGAGTGCTCCCTCAAGGTTGTAACGCATGCCATAATAAGAGCTCCAGCCCGGGCCAAAATTAACAGTCCGTGACGGGCTTTCGGTGACCTGAACAAGTAGATCTACGATGGCGGGTTTTGTGAAAGTGAGATCCGGATCTAGAGGTCGAATCATGATTGTTGAGAAGACGCCGATGCGAAGCAGGGCTCGTCTGGATGCAGCCACAAGTTCCGGGTCATACCAGTCGCCCGTTTTGAAATGAAGCTCTCGCATAACGACTTTTGGATCGGTACGGACCAATCCCGTTATAAAGACATCTCCAAATTTAACGCGGGGACCTTCATCAATTCGTATGATAATGATGGTTTCCTGCTGCCCGTTCTTAAGATTTCGCGATGATGTTTCACCTGTGGCGCTGGTGTAGAAATACCCCTCATTAGCGTATAAAGTCCTGATTTTTTGCTGCAAATCAACTATTTTACTTCGATCTATCGGATCTCCTGGTGAGAAATCAGATAGCTCATTTATTTGATCTGTAGATACGGCCTGGTTGCCGCTGACCGATAGTCGCTCGAAGATGCGTTGATCGCCTTCCTCTATAGAGATAACAATGATGACACGCCCGCTTTGACCTTCCCGAGACTCGCTTTGAATCTGTCTATCTACAATTTTAACGTCCCAGAAGCCTTTGTTAATATACTGGGCCCGTATTCTTTCGATTCCCGATGAGATCGCATCTGGATTGTAAATGACTTCGGACGTTTCATCATCAGATTGTGTAGGTCTTTCAACACCCAGAAGATTAAATAGCTCTGATTCTGTAAAGGAGATATTACCTTCGATTTGAATGCGGGTAATGACAGTCGGTTCCCCGAGTTTAATATAAAATCGGTGAATAAGTTCACCACCCGATCCATCCACCATAGCTGTATTGACAACTTGCGCATCCCCATACCCTCGGACCCTCAGCTGTCTGATAAGTTCGAACGTAACCGACTCGACGCTTAAAATAGAGGGGTCAAACGCCAGCATGTCCGTATTTGTAAAAATACTTGATAAGCTTCTTCCGGTCGTTTGGTCGATAAACTCGTACACGATTTTGCGACCAAACTTGCCGCTTACTTTGATTAAGGCTGCTGTTTTACTTTTGTCGAATTGAAACCCCTCAAAAGTAAGGCTCGCTTCTGCATATCCTTGTGCTCGCGCTTTGCTCTCAGTTTCGGCAATCGAACGCGAGGCATCCTCAACATCACAAATATCACCCGCGTGGATGCTCTGATCGGTCTCAATTGGTGGCTTTTGTTCCCATAAATACCCGGCGATGATGCATGGTTGTCCAATATCAAGTTTAAAAATGTAGGTCACGTCCTCTGGGGTTTCCCTGATCAAATTAATTACGTTTCCGTTGACGTAACCTCTCTTTACGATGGCATCTTTAATCTCCTGCGAGATTTTTTCCTGAAGTTTTGGCGAATGCACCTGTCCGATATAGGGTGTTATAATTGACCGAAGTTGTGACGAAAGCGCCAGAGGCGCCAGTTTAAAATCAATTTGTGCGACTGGGACCGCGGTTTTGCCTTTCACGACATACGCCCCGTTTTGCATCTCGACCCACAAGCTTGCAAAAGGGTGACGTAAGGCCAGCGCGGTGAGCACGGTCCTAAGGTCAGATCCGTTGGTAATTTCGGGAGTTCTTACGTGCAGACGTTTGTCTTCTGCAGTAGGGATATTTAAGTCCTGAGAAATAGACCACGCTGCAGCTAGCCCAGGCTGACTCCAGGTCAGTATGGGTATAAGTAGCATCAAATTCAAAAGAGCTTGCTTAAGGAAACGCAAACTTGAATTTGAGGTCGACACCGGTGTCGGTGGGGCTGCCGGATGTCTTACTGTTGGTGCCCGTTTGCTCATTGCTGCTTTCAATTCCGCCTGTTAACGAGATGCTATCATGGAGACTGTATTCTGACGATACCTTGACAGTGCTTTGGTCGACCTTGAGGATCACATCAAAGTCGTCTGTTATGTTGAGTGGTAGGTTAAACCGAACGATGGGCATTCCCTCTGGATCTGCGTAAGTGTCAATGTAGACTTGCCTGATCACACTTTGACCAGATAAATCGAATATCTTCTGAACAGTGTCTTCAACTTGTCCCGCCGCAATGTTTAATGCTTCTGACGCGGCTGTTGACTCAGCTGTGCCAATACCTGACGACGTATCGGGGAGTGAACCTCGGTTCAAAAGACCAATGATATCGATTTTTGATAGCGGGGTCCCGTCTGGTCTAGTCGGCGGTTCTACCGTAAAGTCAATAATTGGTGCACTGGCACGACCGCTGATGTTGATACCAACCTTGTAAGATGAAACGTCACTGCTGGCTGAGATGTCTAGTGCAGGGTCAACCTTGATGGGGTCGTCGAAATTAATCAGACCTCGCTTTATCTCAAATTCTCGCTTATAAAAAAAACGCCCCTTAGACACATCGACGAGGCCGATGATGCTTGGCATGATATTTGATCCGCTAACGCGCAGGTCCGATGATAGTGTCGCCTGCCCGGCTTTACTGCTGAAGCTAATCGACTTATCGGCACTGATGCTAATGTCCATATTAATCAAAGGTACGATAGAACTTGTGGAGTCGGCAGCGGACTGCGATCGAATGCTCTCCAGGATAGCTTCACGAAGGTCAATATCGCGATTAGATCGCGCTTTGACTATGTCGACACGGCCAGAAGCAGTCCAAGGACGCTCGCTACCCGTGATTTTAATCTGTCCATCAATTGTTGAATCAAAGTACTTGATAATCGGGAATGGGTAGAGAAATGATGCATTATCCATGTTGACAGTAATGTCTGTTTCTTCGCCAGAATCAGGCCGTGCCAGATACCCGACCACTGAGATGACCCCGTTACCCTTCGTTGCTCGCAACGCTTTGAGGGTTATTCCGTTGGTGCCGACACGCGCGTCTAATTTAATATTTTGGAACGATGGCCTGAAGCCGTTCAGACCGATGGTTGCTGGGGTATTTGCGTTACGATCAGGTGCATCTCTTACAGTTATGTCGACGTTTGGCTTATCAATCGAACCGAAGATTCCTCCATCTACCTTGAGTGATCCAGTTGCGATCTCCACATCTGGCAGAAGTAGTCTCAAAGTCTCTAGGTCGATGTGCCCTTTTGTCGTTAAGCCAAGACTAGATGGCGGCCGGTGGTTGTGGAGGCCAAAGCTCAATTCACCCAAACTGCTATTGATGACAATAGGCTTGTTATCGGCGAATTTCCATCCGCTTCGCTGAAAATACAGCTTTGTTGGATAAGCGCTTCTAAAATCCATTCGCTGGCCGTTGCGCGAGACCATCGAATAGTAGCGAATGCGAAGATCACGCAACTCCAGCTCCCCAACAGAATCCCACCAATTTTTAAACGTTCCTTCGAGATTCCAAGTTGCGCTCAGATACGCGAAGTTTCGGGCATCCTGACTCATCATCGAAGGAAGCCAGGGTCTAAAATCTGCGTTTTTTGCGGCGATATACCAATTGAAAGGAATATCAGGACTTCCCAAATCCAAGCTAATTCTTGCCTTGAGAGCGCTCCCCCCTTGCTCAGCCATGACGTCTATCTTTGATCCATCGATTACGATGGAGCTTATGATATCACTGACTGGTGACTCTAGAATTCTAGATTTAGAGAGCTGTATTTTCGCTAATCCAGTAAGACTGGAAAAAGTTCCAGCAAGCTTAATTTCGCCTGAGACCTCGGTGGATATCCCAAGATCGGTTAGGCTTTGACCGACTGCAGGAAGCAGCCTGATGTCGTTACCCTGTCCGGGTATTCCGTGCAGGTTTGCGTTGATTTCTAACTGATCGCTTTTGTTAAGTCCAATTCCTCCGAGGAAGTTGCCTGGATTTGCCCTAGAGTCTCTCGTGTGATTCAGTCGTATCTGAGCTTTAGTGCCCGCAGATACAACTACAAGGTCTTCGGTGGTGTACCCTGAATCGGTGCCCTTGATAGTACCTGCTAAGCTTTTAGCAACCGTACCGCCGGCAAAACGAATCTGTTCCAGATTAACGGCAGCGACGCCGTTCCACATTAGGGGTCTCGCCGCCGGCCCCCTCATTTTTGCCTGTAGGGAATTGATCGTCATCTCAAACTGAGTCTGCCCGTCCGTAACGTCTCGTACAACATTTGCTATAAACGACTTATCCAGCATTTTCACAGATAGTTCGAATTCAGTGTCCAAAGATTCATTGAATTCAAGATAGCCAGATGAGCTTTCTGCGATGCCGCCTTGATGAGTAATTAATGTTAGGTCTTTCCAGAATAATTTTCCTTGGGCGACCTCTGTGGAGGCTTTCATCGCAGCAAATTGGCTGGACATGACGCTTGCGTCCTTAATATCCATTTTGGACGCAATTTTAACGCCTGTGTAAGGTCCGTAAATTCGGGTTTCCATAGTGCCTTTGCCGGCTAGCTTGGACTGTGCAAAGTAAGATATCGGGCCTAGGTTAAATTGAGGTGAGCTCATGGTGATGTCCATGCCCGTGCTTGTTGCGAATGTTGAGAAACCAGAAATATTGAGTGGGAAACGACCGACTTGCCCTGAATTGTCGGGCGTATAGCAATATCCACCCGAGTTTTTGAAAAAGAGAGCCGTAGAATTGATTTCTAAGTTTAAGTTTACGTCACAGGCCGGTGATGTAGGATGTTTTGTGCGATCGTACTCAATTGAAGGCATTGTGAAGTTGGATAAAGTCGCTTCAGATGTCACCTGCATCTGGTAAGGAGAGCTCGTTCCTGAGATTTTAAGTTCTTTACTCGTCAAGTCGAAATTCATGGCGTCGAAATCGACATTAAAAATATCCATCAAATTTCTGAACGGTAAGTTTGTTGGCTGCAAGGTAAAAAGATAGCTGACCTGCTTGTCAAAATTTATCTGACCGCCGCCTTTCGCGACCGACAAGTCGCCGATCTTCAGTGATAAGTTGGTCATTTTAAACTTATTCAGGTCAACCTCAAAGTCGGACTCGGTTTCATAAAGTCGAAAGTCGGCGAAACGCGCGTCCTTGCTTTTGAAGGATCCGGTGGTTAGAAAACTCGACGGCTGCTTAGATGTGATGGGTATCGTGATCGAGGTTTTGGTGCTTGCTCGAAAGTCCCCGCGACTACCAGGTATATCCAGAAAGGAGCCGATAACGCTCATGTCACCTTCGATATTTTCACCATTAATTGTGGTTGTGATTGAGTCAATAACGTCACTATTTTTTTTTGTCTTTATTTCTACATTGGATTTTCCAGTGAATGAGAGGCGTGGTGATATGATTTCGACTCTTCTGGCTACGAGGTTTTTTCCACGCATTTCCGCTCGGACATTAATTTTACCATTTTCAATATATGATGACGTTTTGTCGGTCAGCGAAGTATTAGTTGCATTTAGATCAATTTTGAATGCCTTCCATGAAGAGATGTTGGCGTTCACGTTCAGTCCATCTAAAACGATTCGTGTGCTTTCGCGAGGGTTCTGAAGACTATTTATCGAAATGCCGTCAAGTTGTGCTATGACAGACGCGTTAGTTAAACGTATTGATGAAAGAGGCGGCATAAAAGATGGTGGCCACGATGGCGGTGGTTCTGGGCCGGATTGGGCAGGCCTCAATTTATTCAGGGCAGCGATAAAATCAGGGGGGAGCGGCCACGTCAATTTTAAGTCCTTTAGCTCAATATCGCCTAGTTGCGGGCTACCCATAAATACAGCCCAAGGAGATATTTTGAATGTGAAAGTAGACATGGAAACTAGTTCGTCTGCCGCGGCGTCTTTTGTTTCACTGGTTATTTTGATTCCATAAATTGTGATAGCCGGTGGTAAGAGCTGTAGTTTCATACTTTGATAGTCAGCACGTATCGGCAGTTTGTCTAAGATTCGGGTGTTCAAGTAGTAATTAACCATACTGTGGGTGTACGGATTATCGATCAGAAGATTTCCGATATATAGCAAGGCAGCAATGGCCAGGATGGCTATGACACTTTTTTTGTGACGACGCTTCATTATGGCTGAGCCTAATCCTTGGTTTGTGGTGCCAGTAAGTCATCAATCGAAATCATATTAGATTCTGGGCTTTTCTTTGATTTTCGTGCCGATAATGGTTTTGGCTCGCTCTTACCGCGTTGAGGCGTGGGAACTTCGTAGCCTAGGTGTTCGCAAATAAGATGCGCCATTCTGATTGGTGATCCGTCTGACTTTTTAGCCATCTCCAAAAGAGCAGATTCGCTGGGAATAGATGCCGAGGTGCCCACGTTTCGAAGTTTTGTGAGGGTTATTTTCACCAAGTCATCAGCGCCTAGTTTAGGAAGAGCGTTCTTGAACACGAGCCGATTACCAATGACGGGGTCCCTTGCTATCCCATCAGCCCGTCTTTCCGAGCACACTACCAGAATCGAGAGCTTTAATTCTGCGGCATCACCTAGATTTAAAACCGCGCTTATATCGCCATTCATTTGCTGGAAGTCTATGAGGTCTCCTGAGTCGATTGCGATGAGGATTGGACGTTCGCCATCTTTCAGCGCAGATATTTTTTGCTGCAGCATTTTACCCGTGGATGGATCGCTCGAGACCCACTCAGCAAGAGCGTGCGATATCCAACCCGGGGTCAGGGATGATGATGTTGGATTAATCGTGATTACATCCATAGCATGGCTACATTTGCGGCTGAATTGTCGAATAAAAGTGGTTTTTCCCGAGCCATCGTCAGCATAAACGCACAGAAGTGTATTAGCTGATTTAGCAATAGCAATGATGTCATTGATCTGTTGGTCCCATCCTTCAGGGTGAATTTCAGTCTCGATCGTTGCTCGTGAGAACAACGCACCGATTGCTTCGCTTTTAGACGATTTTGATTGATTCATGATGCGTTTTTCTCTCGTCTTAGGTTAGGTGTTTGGTCCGCATCTTTTAATTCAAGGGCCGCCCAGATTTCGGTGCAGTTTTGCATCGTTGCCCGTTTAACCCCGTGGCTTTCTGCCTGGGAATGTTTGCCATCTGCAGTAAGAAGTCTTGCCAGTCGTTCTTCGACGGCGTCGTTACCGGGATTTCGACGTGCCCACTCATACGTCGTATTTAGCGCCTTGGTTAACTCGCCGCTAGCGATTTGAGCTGAGGCTAGATCGAGGTTTAAAAGAACAGATGATGGTGCGATAGCTTTTAGTTTTTCTAGAAATCGCATGGCATGCACGGGCATTTTTGCTGATAAGTAAAACCACGCGCATATAGCCAACGTGGCTGGATTGACTGGCTGAATTTTGCACAGACTTAATAGCTTATCTTCGGCTTCCCTAACCATATGTTTTGCTACCATAAGCTGTGTTCGTGCGGCTAACGCGAGTGGCATCGCAGTTGGGTCCGCCAGCAGCTTATCCAGTATCTCTATTTTTTTATCGAGATTATGTTCATCACTCATGGCCGCGATTTTCCGCAGCACCAACATGGAAGGCAGATTCCATTGTTTTATTACTCGATCGAAGCACGCATTAAACGATCCAAAAGTTATTGGCTTTGGACATGGCGTGACTTGGAAAATGCGCTCATAGATCAAAGTGTCTGTGGTAGATTCACTGCCGGAAAAGATCATGGTGGGCGTCAATCGGCAACGCGGGTCTCTGAAGAGTACTCGCAAGGTTTCAGTGGCGGGTAGGGTTGGAGAGTCAACTATCATGAACATGCCAATCTTATTGCTAAGGCGTAATTCTTTAAGTTCGTGGACATTGCTGTCTGTAGTTATTGAGTCCCATGATTTTTGTCGAAGTAGTTCCCTTAGTAATGCAGGAAGACTTTTTTCGTCGCAGAGTAAGCCGGCCTTTTTTTCTGCCCAGTCAGCGACAGGTTTTTTTTCGGGCATAAGTGTGCGCGTCCCTTTGAGAAATTGCTTTGTCCACCACTCTCTATTATATGGCTTTGCACGCAAGGTTGTTAGTTTCTGCGGTCGTCCAATATTGAGGCGAAATAATGTCAATTTTTTGACGTTAAAGAAGTCTAGCGACGAGGCGTTTGCGGGGGGCAAAGGCTCGCTTACGGCCAATCCAGATAGCTATTATCGATAGTTTCGGACGATTCCTCGGAATCAGGGGAAGCGTCGCGAACGCCCATCGTATTTGCAATTTTTTGTTTTATTTCCATCTCGTAATAGGAGATGAAAGTCGTGTCGCCGTTACTGTTTTCTACTTTCAAGACATTCGGGTGTCTAGGATTGATGTGTTTTACGGTGACTTTATCACCGTCCATAAAATGATCGCTTTTTCGCCGCTTGAGTTCTACGACATCTGTCGGCATAGCCGTATGTAACTTTGGGGGTGGTACTCGCCTAATGTGCTGTTGTTTTCCATCAGCATCTACGTAAGAGACGGTATATGGTTTTCTGTCAAATCTTATGGGACTAGACACAGATAAAAACCTCCACGGCTTGATGAAGCCTTGGAGGTTTTCGGATTTTCTAAAAGATAGATGAGGAAAAAACTGCCTAGGAAGATTTTGTCATTTTGCAAAAATTAGGTGCAACCGATTTGATCACGGAGGGTTACGATTTATATAATTTCTCGACCCGCAATGAAACCAGTGCTGCGAGTGTTACAACCACAGGTTCGATTACCAGCGGACTCAAATAACATACCGCAAGCGATACATGCTCTCACTTTGATTCTTATCGGAGATAGATTAGCGAGACGACGAGCGTGATTTTTAAGCTCGATGTCCTTAACCACTGACGGTGGTAATTTTTTTACCTTGTTACCGCTGGCATCGGTGGTCGTTTCGAATTCCATCGTGAACCTCCTTGCAAAGATTGAGCATTAGAAAACCACTGAAATATTTGCGGAACTGTCAAATATTTGTTCCCTAGCCCAAAATAGGGGCGTAAGATACACCACTTGGATATTAAAAGTCAATATTTTAATAGATTCCTTAGAATTAATTAGATTTTTATATATATTTCAGGAACTTCCATGGTTACGTTGCCGCAGGAAATTATCCGTAAAAAGAGGCGGGGGCTTGAGCTTTCAGCCGACGATATTCGGAATTTTTTCGGCGGTTTCCTAAAGGGCGAGGTCGCGGACTACCAAGTCGCCGCTATGCTGATGGCCATCGTGCTGCGCGGGATGTCGCGTCAAGAGGCGGCCGCCTTGACGCTGACCATGAGGGACTCAGGCCAGATGCTGAGTTGGCCCGGGGATAAAACCCGGATTGTTGATAAGCACAGTACGGGTGGTGTTGGAGACAAAACAAGTTTGATCATTCTTCCTCTGTGCATCCTCGAGGGGCTGATCGTGCCGATGATTGCAGGCCGTGGGCTCGGTCACACGGGAGGCACACTAGACAAGCTAGAGTCCATTAGCGGACTGAAGGTTTACATTAGTCCCGATGAAGCAAGTCGACTACTGACCCTGAATGGCGGAGTTTTTATGGGTCAGACTGAAGAGATCGCCCCACTTGATAAGCGGCTTTATGCGATGCGGGATGTTACTGACACTGTGGAGAGTGTACCTCTGATCACTGCGTCCATTCTCAGTAAAAAACTTGCCGAAGGAATTGGCGGCCTGATCATGGATGTTAAGTTTGGCTCTGGTGCGTTCATGCGTGAAAAGAGTGATGCTTTGGCGCTTGCAGAGTCTATCGTCGCTGTTGGATCCGCCAGTGGTTTAAATATTCGTTGTGCGCTGAGCGATATGGGAAGTCCTTTGGGAGATCGGGCTGGAAATAGTCTCGAAATTGAGGAGTGTGTGGAGGTTCTTCGGGGTGAAGGACCAAGGTCCACTCGTGAGCTATCCATAGAATTGGCGGCAGAAATGGTGCTTCTTGCGCGCCCTAAAGAGTCGCGCACCGAGCTTATTTCAAGGCTGGATGGCCATTTATCTTCGGGTCGAGCTTTTGAGGTTTTTTCAAAAGTTGTCGCCGCGCAGGGTGGTGATGTCGACCAGCTCATTGATACGCGAAAGCTCCCCGGAGCCAAACATCGCCTTGAAGTCAGGGCTGAGGAGAGTGGGTATGTCTGTGCATGTGATGTACGCGAGCTTGGGTTAACAATCGTTGAACTTGGTGGAGGCCGAAGACGTGCGTCGGACCGCATCAATCCGGCGGTGGGTTTATCTGCGTTAAAGCGTGTGGGTGACAAAATTAATAAAAGCGATGTGCTTGCAGTTATACATGCAGACTCAGCTGATGATGCAAAGCGAGTTTCTGAGCGGGTAAGATCCGCGTACTTACTGTCGGATCGAGGCAGTGAAGAAGCTCTTATATGGCGTTATGTTTAGTTATTTTTTGAGGATATTTTGGAGGTTGTGCTATGGCAATTGACCCTAATTCTATCGAGTACAAACCTCTTTATAATGAGTCTGATATAAAGACTCGTATCAAGGAGCTTGGCGCCAAGATCACAAAAGATTTTCAGGGCGAAGAGATTGTAGTCGTTGCGGTGCTTAAGGGTGCGTTCATGTTTGTGGCTGACCTTGTTAGAGAAATCAAGGTTCCAGTTGTTGTGGATTTTATCGGTTGCGCTAGCTACAGCGGGACAAAAACAACCGGGACGGTCAAAATAACCCAGGATCTATCGATTGATATCACTGATAAACATGTATTGCTGGTTGAGGATATCGTAGATACTGGACGAACGTTGGATTATCTTTTGCGTATTCTCTCCGAGCGCGGACCGCGGTCGTTGCGTCTATGTGCTCTGCTCAATAAACCTGGTGCGCGCGAGGTTCCGGTGTCCGTGGACTATCATGGTTTTTCAATTTCCAACGAGTTTGTCATAGGATACGGATTAGATCTTGATCAAAGATTTCGTGAGCTTTCGTTCATCGCCCAAGTTAAAACCTGATTTTTACTGGATCTGATCTTTTTCGCGACTTGAGGAAAGTTTTTTCAGGTCAGCCATCAGCGTATTGATGCGTTCAAGGCTGGAGCGAATCTTTTGTAAACGATCACCGAAATCTTCGCGTGCAGCTGTGGACTTAAGGCCATCACTAGAGCCTGAAACCTGTCCTTTGTCTGAGTTGATGAAGAGCGGTTTGCGAGATCTCGAAAACTCGTTATTAACGTCCTGTTTATTCTTGAACGCGGAGAAGTCTAGAATTTTCGAAGGCTTTGTGCTTTCTGGGGTGTTCGATGGGATGGACGACATATTGGGTTCCTTAACAGCTACAAGTGGAGGTTCAGCAAAAACAGCATCAGCTACAGCAACAACAGTTTCATAACACTAGAACAAAAAGTCTTCTTACAAGAAACGTACCAGATCTGTCGTTAGATCTAGTTTTTGATACGATAAGATTTAAGGACTGACTGATTTGCCTTCAGGCGCTCTTTTCTCAGGCGCTCCTGGTTTTCAAAATTTTTCTTGATAGCATCAAAAAAACCTTCCTTTGGGGCTTCTTCCTGTTGAGAAGCCATCTGCTCAGCTTCTACCGCGTTTTTTTTGGTGCCGAATAGTGACACAATATTTGAGGTCGGTTTCTCAATTTGATTTTGCATAAGTTCTCCTCTACGACAGCAAGTTACAACAACAGCCCGGGCGACCAGACGCCCTTAAATTACACAAAGCAAGCTGCATGCCACAAGTGTTGCCTGAGTGCAATCTTCAAAAATCGATAAAAATGTAATAATTACAATATCTTATAGCGAACTCCTGTGCCCCTCAGGGCGGGGGCTTGTCGCATAGTCCGACAAACTGTCAATGGTTCTGACACCGCTGCCGGGTCGATTGAATTTAGCCATCACGTTGAGTACATGAGGACGCACGTGAGATAATAGAGGTGTCGGTCGGTCCCTTTGGGGGGACCAAAAACTATCTTCACGAGTCGAGTTGGACAATCATGAACCAGGAAAATCAGCTAAGAGCGCAGTTCTATCGATGCTACGACCCCGTGGCCGTCTACCAATTTATAACGCGTATCCGCGGTATGTCAGAGGATGAAAGGCGGGGTCTTGCCGGTTTTTTGGGTGAGGGCACTCATTTCCAGAGCTTCGAATTCAGGGTTGGCGAATTCATGATGGCCGTGAATGTGGCTAAGTCGACATTTTTACGACGTGGTGATCTCGAGGTGGCGCGCTGGAAGGATGCAATGGGTATTGCTCGCTCCCTGGAGAATGCAAACCTAATACCTCCCATGGAGGTGCTGAGTATAGGCGATTGTCTCGCTGTCATCATGCCCAAGGGTAGTGAAGTGTCTAAATTTGCAGAGCGCAAATTGGAATCCCAAATTTTAGACACGGCTCGAGCACTTGGTCGTGCTGGATTGGTGCTCGATGACTACCCGCAGCTGCGAGAAGTAGCTGGAGTTCCGTTTATTATTGACTGGTCGGATCTGAACTTCGCTAGCTAACTGCATCGATTAATTTTTGGAAACCCACAAACATCTGGGGTAGATTTGCTCGAGCGATCTGGTCCGTTACCATTGAGGGCACGAGGCCGCGGAAAGAAACATCAAGTTTATATATAGCCGCGGTTTCATTGTCAGAGCCCTTGCTGAGATCCCAGCTTCCAGTATTCTGCTTCATCAGGTTGCTATCCACCAGAGTCCACCAAATTTTATTTGGGGCTTGCTCGTAGATTTCAATCGTATAGAAAAACGTTTTCACTATGTTAAGTTCAGTTTTGACCTGACACTTGGCTTTGCTGCCAGATTTTGGCGGCATGACTTGGACGGCTGTAACGCCCGGAATGAACTCCGGATATCGCTCGAATTGTCCAAGAGCCGTAAAAACTTTATTAATGTCGCCTCGAAAGATATGTTTTGTTTCAAGCTCGGCCATGGAAAAATCCTCCTTTGCATTGAAAACAATAATTGTATAGACTTATAGATGGTAAGTACAGATTGTGCTTTGGAACTTGAAGTGGCTCTAAATGTTGGAATTCGGCGGGAGCGGATATGTCAAATGATTCTCAGATGAAGGATTTGGTTGAGTTTGTTGCCAAAGCCTTGGTTGATGAAGTTGGTAAGATTCAAATCAAAGAACTGGTTGGCAGTCAGTCGAATGTCATCGAGTTGAAAGTAGCCAAAGAAGATATTGGCAAGATTATTGGGCGGCAGGGTAAAACGGCCGACGCTATTCGTACTATCTTAGGCTGTGCCAGCGTAAAATTAGGCAAGCGTTACATTCTTGATATTATTGACGAGTAGATCATGCGGGATGCGGCCAGCGCTGTTCTAGTTGCCGCCGTCGAAGGCATGGATTTGACCCCGGACGAGGAGCGATTCTTTAAGGAAGAGTCGCCGGCCGGGGTAACGCTTTTTAAGCGTAACATTCCCCAAGACGATTATCATAAGCTGACGGCATTGACGATGCGCCTTCAATCATCTCGGTCGTCTGCAGACCCACCCATGATTATTGCCATTGACCAGGAGGGCGGAAGGGTCTCAAGAATTGGTGCGCCATTTCCAAACCAGGGCGCGGCCCTCAATATTGCTGGTGCTCGAGTTGATAAGAACGGTCTTGAGATCATAAGGGCATATGGCGCCCTTGTTGGCTCCGAGCTGATAAAACTTGGCGTTAATGTTAATTTTGCACCGGTCACAGATATTCATACGGAGCCAACGAATATATCGATTGGTGACCGTTGCTTTGGGCATACGGCAGAGCAAGTAACGCTGCGAGCCGGCGCATTTCTCGATGGCATGCAGTCGAGCCATGTCTTAGGTTGCCTCAAGCATTTTCCTGGGCAAGGCCATGCCCGAGTCGATACGCATGAGGGCACGGCAATTATTGATGTGAATTTACAAACCCTGCTGGCTAGGGAGCTAGAGCCGTTCAAGCGTCTGTGTGCCCAGGCGAAAATGGTTATGATTTCCCACTCAATTTTCCCTGCTCTCTGCGAGCGAGAAGCCAGCCGATCACGGGTTGTTATCATGGATTGGTTACGTACTCGTCTGGGTTTCACCGGCGTTGTTGTGAGTGACGACATGAATATGGGCGCTCTTCCTCAGGATGTGGACAATTGGAAGGCCGCCATGGTTGAATCATTGGCCGCCGGATGTGACATGCTTCTCGTTTGCAGACATTTGCCGCGCTATGTCATGGCCCTCGAGGCCTTACGAAATGAGTCCGCGAAAAGCTCAGCGTTTAGATCAAGACTTGAGGATGCAGCGTCTCGAGTCACAAAACTGCGACGTCAATGGCTTTGATCCTTCGTTTTTTGTGTATCGGGTGTCTTGGTATTTAGGCCTGAGAGTCATCGGGTATCTCAAATGTTTTGCGGACCCGAACTCGTTCAATGCGGTGCCTGACGACTTGCGACACCTCGCAGGTTAACGGGCCGATAACTGTACTCTGGCCGACTTTAGGCAGATCACCCGTAACTTGGATCATATAACCAGCGACAGTTTCAGCTTCCTGTACACCTTCTTTGTGGATTTGCTCCGGATTGATTTCGAAGAAGTCTAAAAATTCGTCAAGATTCATTTGGCCCATAACATCGTAAATACCCGGACTAACTTCGATGATCTTGGCTTGCTCCTCGTCGTGTTCGTCTTGAATCTCGCCCACGATCTCTTCCAGCATGTCCTCGAGCGTGATGAGACCGGCTGTTCCGCCGTACTCGTCGATCACAATTGCCATGTGGTTTTTTGTTCTTTTCAGCTCTTTGAATACGTCCATGATCAATTTGGATTCGGGCACCTGATAGGGTTTGCGCATAAGATGCTGGATCCGCAGATTTTGCATTTTCTCAGGGCTGGCAGCAAATTGTAAAAGGTCTTTTGCGAGCAAAATACCGACTACGTTATCGATGCGCTCGTCATAGACGGGTATCCGCGCGTGACCGCTTTCATAAGCTACTTTTACCGCATCCCTTAAAGGGGACTTTAATTCGATGGCCGTCATGTCAGTTCTTGGAGTCATAATCTCGCGCACTTTGATTTCATCAAACTCGAATACGCCTGATATCATGTCCTGCTTGGTCTCTTCGAATACGCCAGCCTTTTCGCCAACGTTGACGAGAAATTCAAGCTCCTCTTCAGTAATTTGCGGCCCTGGCTGGTGTTTGCCACCGCCAAACATTGCTATTAATGACGAAGCGAAGTAGCTCAGTCCGATCACAAGCGGCAGTGTAACCTTGTACCAAAAATATACAAACTTCATGGCCGGAATGGCTAGATTTTCTGTGTAGATCTTGCCGAGCGTCTTGGGGACGATTTCGCAGAAAATTAAAACTACCAAGGTTGTGAAACCCGTGGCGACAGCAAGAGCCTTGTTGTTGAAGTATTTGTTGGCGTATTCGGTTGCGATGGCGGACGCCAGGATGTTGACTGCCGTATTAAAAAGTAAAATCGTAGTCAGTACGCGGCTTGGGTGGTGTAGCCAAAGGTTCAGCTCTTTCGCCCTGTCTCCCTTGGTGTCAAGAATGTGTTTGGCTTTTAAAGATCCTAAACCGGTAATAGCGGTTTCCGCACACGAAAAAAGAGCAGAGAAAACTCCACAGGTGATGAAGCCAATAATCGCGGCACTGTCATTTGCAAATAACTCGTCCATAATCTCCTGTCATTACGTCTTCTTTTTTTTGGGAGCGCCTTTTTTGCGATTAGGCGCGGTTTTTCTTTTCGTGCTTTGTTTTTTCATGGCGGTTTTTTTTGCGCATCCACTCCATGCTGGAAACTCGGATCGTCTGCCAGAAAAAATACGCATCAGTTTAGACTGTTCTGAGAACATTTTGCGCTTTTCTGCTGGCTTCATGTGATCATGGCCAACCAGGTGTAATATTCCGTGTACGAGTAGGAAGCAGATTTCTTTGGAAAGATCATGTCCCGATTCAGCAGCATTCATAGCCGCGTCGGTTGTGGATATGACGACGTCGCCGAGGGGTAGGGGATTAAGAACCTTGACCTCAGGAGACGGTGTTTTCTGAACCTTTGGTGGGCGGCGCCAGTCATATTGGGGGAAGGATAGCACGTCAGTGGATTTGTCTTGATGTCGGTAGGTCTTGTTGAGAGATCGCATTTTGTTCGGGGAAACAAATTGCACACAAATCTCGTACTGAGCAACTCCGAGACGGCGAGATACTTCGCTGACTATTTTTATAATTTTGTTGCGATCGATCCGGTAGTTTCGGTGATGATTGGTAACATGAACGCACGCTACATGTTTTATGGAAAGAGCCACTGCCGCCGTCACCTAGGGTTTTCGCCGCAAAGAGTTTAAATCCACAAGTTTATCTGATGGTTCATCATCCTTCGGGGATGACTGAAGTTTCACTCCTCGTGACGACCCGCAAAGCTCTCTCAGACCACTGACTTTGGGTTGGTGGCCTGTATCGTTTGAACGAGCCGTCAAGTCAGAAACGGCCGACTGAGCTTTGAGAAGGGCTTCTTTGTCGGTTTGGATAACTTTCTCGGCAAAAGCAAGCAAGGCATTTACGGATATGGAATCCGGAGCTTTTCTTGCGCCAATTTGTTTTAATTTTGGATCGGATGCCATTGTTTCTCGAGCCCTCTGGTCAAGTGGTCCAGACTAAAATTTTACCATGTCTCAACGTCAACAGTAATGGATGCGCACGGCAGATAATGACGCAACCATTCATTTTTATGAATCAAACTTCGTCCATTTTTGATTGTACCAATCAACCCCTTGAAGTGTAAACCGACGCAGAAAAAGACTGGAAAAGTCATTGGACTGGAATATGGGAAGCGCATTCGTTTGATGAAAGCCTTGCTTCGCCGCTAGTTCGCACGCTTCGGTGAAGTATGGGAAGTGGTCAGTCTTGAGCCAAAGAAATCCTCCCGGTGAGAGGATGTTCCAAGCTGTCGAGCAAAATTGATCGGAATAAAGTCGGTAGTGTGCATGTTTCTTCTTTTTCCATGGGTCTGGAAAGAATGTCACAATCCCGTCAACTTCACCGGATGCAAATAATTCTCCGAGACCGCTGGCGTTTGCCAAGATAGAAAACACATTTTTTAGTTGTCTTTGCTCAGCACGCTCTGCGGTTTGATAAACGCGTTTGAATGTTATATCAATACCTACGAATAGTACTTCCGGGTGGGCTTCAGCCATATCACAGATGGTGTGGCCAGTGTGACAGCCAATTTCCACGATCAATTTTTTCGCTGAGTTTTGCGAGATGTTCTTAAATTTCTCGCGCCAGGCGCCCGGAAAACTTTTTAGGGCAGCTCCGGTCGCAATTTGCAGGGATCCAGTCGTCTGTGCATCCAGCAACTTGCCAACGTAGGCATTACTGTTTTTATTAAACTTTGCCGCGACATCAAGAAAGACATCAGGGGAACGAACAGGCATTGGGAGGATCCTTCGGAAGGGTTGACGAAAACCTACCTTATAAAAGACTCAAGGCCCACTTTGGGCAAAAAACACCAGAAGGCGCAGTACTTGGTCCGAGTAGCTATAAGCCGGATTCTGTCCAAGCCCCGATGGGGCCTTGGGCTGCCATTCATCTGGGTTAGCCGTTACCGACTAACTCAAGCGACCTACCCGGGAGACGTCGAGCCGACGTTCGTCTGACGTTAAATCAGAGCCTTCCTCTGTTTGGTCTTGCTCCGGATGGGGTTTACCGAGCCAGCTTGTCGCCAAACTGCTGGTGAGCTCTTACCTCACCGTTTCACCCTTGCCGCTGGCGTGACATGCACGTCAGGTTGGCGGTTTACTCTCTGTTGCACTTTCCGTCGGGTCACCCCGCCTGGCCGTTAGCCAGCATCCTGCTCTGTGGAGTCCGGACTTTCCTCAAAACCCATAGGCCTTTGGAGCCATAGTTCTGTGACCGCCCGCTACACGTGCCAAAATAATCATGCGCCTTCTGGCGGGCCGAATTTAAAGCCGCACTTTTTTAAAGTCAATAATAAAATCCCATAAAATTAGTCCAGTTTTGAAATGGACTCAGCGTTAAGGGAGAGCGACAAGATTTTCTCATAATTATCGGGGCATACAGGGTCACTTCGATTGGCGATGTTTCGTGTGAGTGCCCCACAAGAGTCGCACTTAAAGTCGAGCATCAAACCCTTTTTAGAATCCAAGTGATATGAAATGGCGCGCAGAAGGCCCTGACAGGGGTTTGCCCGGTCACCCGGAAACACATCGACATGTTTACTGGTTAAGCAAAAAGGGCAGTGGTTTCGGCATCCTGATGATGCCGGCGGAACATGCTCCGCGCAGTTTTCACACCTAAACGCCTCATTTTTGTGGGTGAATCTTCCCGTCATGGATGACTTAGCTCCTGTGGTCGTTGGTTGAGGGCTCTACCATGAATTCAGGGGGGTTGGCCATATGTCTCGCCCTATCCACCTGATTTGACAAACAAACTAACGCTTTTTAGTGCCTGAATTTATTTGGGTATTTAATTATTAGGTGAGATTTCACTTATGTTTAATGCAGGCTTGCCGAAGACCTCTTGTGCGGTGGGATCGGTCCCCCGAGGAGAGTGTCATGCGCATGTCAGGTTCAAGAAAAACTTTGTTGTCCGTTCTGGTTGCGACCACGCTTGTGCACACGAGTTCTTGTGGCAGAAGCTCGTCGAGCGATGATGAAGGTGGCGGCGGTGGTGGCGGCGCGGTATTTTCTGGAAATATGCAAAACGTGGCTGGAACAATTACTAGTCAGAGTGGAAATCCATCTCAGATGAAAAGTTGGGTCGTTGCTTTGGTGGAGGCAGTCAGCCGAGTGGCACGAACGACTACAGCAGACCCTTCAGGCATCCTTCGATGGAATAAAGTTAGTTTAGATGCCGCTCAGACTGCTGTGTTGCTGTCTCCAGATTACCTCCTGCAATCCGTCATGGCGATGCCATCGACTAAAGTGAACACGGTGAAGCAATACTTTACGATTCAAAATCCTGCGTTGCCCCAGCTCGTGCAAAAAGGTCCGACGATGGCATTTCAAAATTCCTCGGGGATCACCGTTCTTGATGTATATGCTGCAGATAGTGATGCCGACGGAAGTCCGAACGGAACCGGAGCGCTTGGTCTGACTGATTCAAATTTGGACCTTATTACCGTCGATACCGATTCGGACGGCATTCCAAATGACACCGATGGTGATATCGATGGTGATGGGCTACTAAACGCATTTGACAATGATGACGATGGAGATGGAGTCGACGATATTTTTGACTCAGATGCCAACGGCAATTTAGTGGCAGATTCTCAAGAGGCGATCGGCGATGCTTACTATGGTCAAGGTATTGAGTATTTCACGGCCAGATATGAGCAGGGTCAATCTGTGAATTATTTTCAATTCGTACTTAAAGTTAGAAATGGTTTGAAGCCCGAGTCCGTAAAAATAAAAACAGCGAGTAGCCTCACTGATGGTGCAGTTGCGGTGACTGGTGATGGGACAATCACGTCATGGGACTTTGCGTTAACTGATAATGGATCAAACTTTGATGGCGCTGAAGGTGATTTACTTTATGCACGAAAAATTCAGCTTGCAACGGGTAAAACTCCACGGGTCAATCAGGTGATTTTTGCTCAAGTGACATTTGGCACTGGCGATTCTGCGTTTACACTTGAATATCCATGGATGTTTCCGAGTGTGACAACCGGCGCTATCACCTCGTCCTACAACGCAGCGACTCGAGTTGTCACGCTAGCCGGCGATCCCTTTGGAGCGAGTTTTCAGGACTTTGCTTGGAGCGTCACGCTCACCAACTCAGACGGACTTAAGGTATACGAATCAGCAGCAATCACGGGCGGGACAAGAACCCTAACAATCCCCGCAAATATTCTTCAGAGTGGTTCAACATACACCTACGAAGTCGTGGCACAGACTCGAGACAAGGTGCCCGGAATGCCAGCCGCTGCTGTGCGATCGGCAAAAGTGACGATTAGTAACTAAGGCAGTTAAATATAGTCGACAAAACTAAGGGGTCTGACATGCTGTTTGAAAAAAGCGATTTAAAAATTCAGGATCCAGAAGATTTTTTGGAGTTCGCTCCAGTTTTTATATTTATTGCCCTGATCGCGCCGTTAGTTCTAGCCGCCTATGGACTAGGTTTTATTTTGGATCAGATGGGTTGGCTAGATACTTCAAGCTAAGATTTTGCAGAAGTTCAGCGGTCACAGGCCCGGTTTCTTTGTGCCGAATCACTCCGTCCTTATCGATAAGAAACGTTTCTGGGACTCCGGATACACCGTAATCCAGGCTGGTCTTACCTGAACTATCAATCGCAATAGGATAAGATTTGCCGTGATTTTTCGCGAACTCGCGCGCGGCCTCGGGCGTGTCTTGAATGGCAACGCCTATGACAATAGTGCCTTGTTCGCGAACGCGCTGCCAGAAAGTCTCCAGCTCACGGGCTTCATCTCGGCAGCTAACGCACCAGCTGGCCCAGAAGTTCAGCACAACGAATCGTCCTCGTAAATCTTTCAAAAAAATTTTTTCTTTCGGCGTCTTGGGTAGCCAAGCTGCGCCATCTAGGACTTCAACCTGAAAGTCAGCAGCCATTTTTCCTATTTGCGAGGACTGGATGGCCATAGGATTGAGCGCTAGACCTTTCCACAGAATTAAAAATAACCCTGCACACAGCAAAACGAGCGTCGTCGTTATGGCAAGGTGGCGTTGATTTTTCTTTGGTTTATGAGTTGGCACCGTTCTGCACTAGTCCTTGAAAATACTTTGTTCAAGTAGTTCCTTGTTTGGTCCGGCGGCATGATCGCCAGGTTTTTTATACTCTTCTGAATGCTTAACCATCAAGCGACGAGACAGCATGGATTTGCCATCGTTGGAGAGTTGTCCTTCGACCACAACCCCCTGGTTCTCTTTAAACATATCTGGGGGAGTTCCTTTGTGACTGATTCTAATCTCGTGCCCTTTAAGGTCAGAGATCGTAAATGTAAGGCTTAGGTTCTCTGGCTGCCAGGAGACGCTTCCCGGTAAAACCATACCTCCAACTTTTATGTTTTTCCCGGAGATCTCGGCAGCCTTGGCATAAGCTTCATCTGGTGTATAGAAGTAAACGACGTTTGACGATAATTGCGTGGTTGCAATGAGTCCGATGGCCCCTGCAATCACGGCAATTCCGAGGCTCCAACGCATAGATTTAGATACTTTTTTCATGGTTGGCGCTCTCCTTTGAGAATCACTAGATGCTGTTCGACGCGCAGTCTGGCCATGTATAGCCAGATTGAGACGCCGAGAGTACAGAGCGCTCCTATCGCGTAAGCGGCAAAAATATATGGGAAAGGATCCGTTGAACCAGTCAAATCATTCATCGTAATTCTCCCAAGGATTTTTCCTCAAGCTCTTTCTCGAGGCTGAGTGTGCCGAAACGTACGAGAATCATAGATATGCTAATCAAGGCCATAATCAGTATGCCCCCAATTAGTACAAAAAGCATATCGGAGTCCATAGTTGATCCGCCGGTTCTCAAGATGGTTTGAGGTTGGTGTAGTGTTCGCCACCAGTTGACGCTCTTGTAAATAATGGGAACGTCTAAAGCGATAATTAAGCCCAAGATGGCACAGCTTCGGCGTCTTGCAGTTCCTGGGGATAGAGCTCGAAATAAAAGAATCCATCCACCGTATAACAGTGCAAGCAGCAGAGTGGTCGTCAGACGAGCATCCCAGGTCCACCAGACGCCCCAGGTTGGCTTGCCCCAAATGCTTCCTGTGGCCAGAGTCAGAACCGTGAAGATCAAACCAATCTCGGTTGCTGCGCGCGAGGTCAAGAGCCAACGATCGTCGGAGGATTTCAGGCTTAATAAGCTTGTCAGTAAAAGGATAGCCGCTGAAAGGAAAGCTGAAAATGCGGCGGGAACGTGCAGGTAAATAATTCTATAAACCTCTCCTTGGGCGTCATCTACCGGCACCCAGTACCAAGCCAAGAGCCATTGAATGCACATGGCAGATAGGCCAATCCATAATGGTATAAAAGCTTTTCGATTGGTCATATCTATGGTCCTTTAGCGGCGACGCCACAATATAGCCAAGACTGCTCGGCCATGCACCTTGGATTTACGGTTCAGGCCAGCGTCAGGTGATTTTAATGCCTTTTCATTAAACTTTTTAATTTCATTCACCCTCTGGGGCCAACAAGACAGCCAGGGTCAGATAAATCGCATCAAAAGCGATCAAAATCGTGGACCAGCTGCGCAGAGAGTCCGTCCAGACACGCCGCTCCATCCAAGTGGCCAGGGCCTCGGTCGAACTTAAAAGTACCGGGACCGACAAAGGGAAATACAACAGCGGGAACAGTATGGCCTGGCCATCTGCGCGTAAAGTAATCGCTGCTAGAAGTACTCCCAGGCCAGCTAAGCCCACGAGCGCAAGAATAGATGCGCCAACAAATATGGGATCTGTCACGATCGCGAGTTCCTGTCCCTGAAGGATTATGGACAGTAGGGCAGTACAAATCATGGTGAGAGAGCCAATGACCAGGACGTGTAGAATTTTACTTACAGTAAATGCGGAAGACTCTATGGGTGCTAAACGCAGGTGTTCAAAGACTCGGTCTGACCGTTCTGATTCAAAAGCTCTTGAAAACGTTAGTTGCAGCGCAAAAAAAATCGCAAGCTGAGTTTGAGCTATGACCATGCGAGGCTGTATGGACGGATCTTGCTCGGGGATGGCAAATGAAAAAAGCAGAAGAACGATTGCTGCGAAAAAAAGCGGCGTAATCAGTCGCTCTGGGTAGGATAAATCCACCCTTAGACTTTGTCTTAGAAGCGTGGTCACCGTATCAAACCAGCTAATTTTTTTCTCCGGGTGATTCGAGGCCATTATGAGCCTCCGAGAAAAACGGTTTGGTGCTTAATGCCATCGAGAAGCCGAGCATCATGCGTGACAACGACAACCCCACCGCTAGCTTGAAGGTGCTCCGTCATGTGATTTTTGAATTTCAGGCATGCACGCTCGTCCAGTCCAAAAAGCGGCTCATCGATAAGCCAGAGTTTGCTATTTTCTAACTGTAGTCGAGCGAGAGCAAGCCTACGTTTCATTCCCGTGGAGAACTTTGAAACCGGCAAACCAACCTGTAACCATTCGCCCGAGATACCCCATGAGTTCAAGCATTCTCTGAGCACTTGCATGGGGATATTCCGGTTTCTCAATCGTAGCCAAAATTCGAGATTTGCAACGGCTGATAGCGTAGGGAATAGTCCATTGGCGTCAGGTGCAACCCAGCTAGTCCATTTTCTAAAGTCGTCATCAGTGAATCGAATCGATCCGGTGTGACCAGAAATCAGGCCGCATATAATAGATATAAGAGTGCTTTTACCAGCGCCATTATGTCCATCAATTCGGATGATTTGCCCAGGAGTCACGCTAAAGCTAAGGCCCCTAAACAGCGGCTTTTTCCCAAATCCAAAAGTGAGGTCAGTGACGTCAAGCATAGAGGCTCGAGTATATAGCACGACATCCATTAAGTTCTACAGATTATAACGAAGGCAGGTCAGAAGCTACCGACGTCAATGAATAGAGCGAGGCTATTACGGCGCTCGATCACGCGCTTACCGCTAAGGCCAATATTTGTGGCGTGCGATTCGGCTTCAAGGCCAATAAGTCCGAGGTTGACATGGGCTCCATAACTGATACCGGCCTCTGTTCCGCCAACTCTGAGGCCAAGGGGGGCCTTGCTCGTGTCGCCCGCCAGTAGAACTTCAAGTCCAGCGTGTAGTTTTTTGGCAGCCGGGATGTGCTTTTGGGTCAGATGGCTGGCCTCGATGAGCGCGTTAAAATGAAGCTTTTTATATCTAGGGGAAATAGAAGCCCCTAAGGTGAGATCTTCTTCGAATATTAAGTGGTCATACTCGGAGTTTGTCGAGCGGTTTTTTGTGTTGCCCATGTTTCTTGCTACCACAGAAAATGACGGTGAAAGTTTCTTCTGGGGCCGAATAATCATACCGATGTTGGTTGCCGCAGCTTTGTACGTTTTCCTGTTTGCGCTGTAGATCTCTTTGCGTGCGTTGACATCAACAGCATCCACATACTGAAAGTTTCCGTAAGTTTCTTGAATCGTACCAATGGACTGGGAGATACCGATGGAGATGCGGCTTGCGTAGTCAGCGACCGATGTACCCACCATGACACCCGAGAAGGTCCTGTAACGAAGTTTCACTTCACCGGGTGAATCAGGCACAGGAACAGCTGCGATTTGATGGTCTTGTGTCGGAACTATAGCTGTTCGCCCCTGTAAGAGGCCAATCGGCATAAATGTAGCGCGCAGATACTGCCGCTGGCCTGAATTCGCATCCAAAATGGCAGATCCAGTGTTGGCGTCACTTTGGGCGCCCTTCGCGTTGAATTCTTTACGAACAGTATTGGCCGTGTCATTGAGTGTGACGGCAGCATAGGGGAACACTAAGCTTTTGATAAATGGTGTTTTGGCTTCGGCTTTGTCAAAGCCCATGCCGCCGAGGCCTGCGGGATTGTAGTATAGCGCATCCAAATCGTTTGCGATGGTGCTCAAGGCTCCGCCCATCGCGTTGGCTCGGGCTGTGGCAAAGGGGGCTGGGTCTAATACGGTGTCGGAGTCTTCATTAGCTGCGCTTGCTACTGACGCCAAACCGGCCGCAAAAAAAAAGAGGGACACAATGAAATTTGTGGCAAAACGGATCATCCAATCTCCAAACCCTATGTTTTCCATGACACTTGTCATAGGTATCGGCAGAAATTGGCTGTGCTAAAGAGCTTAATAATCTTATAAAATCAATCAGTTAAAAAAGCAGGCGAGTCTATTCTTCGAAGAACGTCTCTTTCTTCAACTGAGGAAACAAAATCACATCACGGATACTTGGGCTATTTGTCAGAAGCATGCACAGACGATCAATTCCGATCCCCTGACCTGCAGCGGGCGGCATGCCGTATTCAAGAGCCCTGACGTAGTCATAGTCCACATCGCAAGCTTCTTCGTCCCCGCCAGCTTTGGCTTCAGCTTGCTCTGCAAAGCGCTCCAGCTGATCTGATGGATTATTCAGCTCGTTAAACGCATTAGCGATCTCCCAGCCATTAATCATTAATTCAAATCGATCGACCACGTCAGGGTTTGTATCGTTGCGTCTTGCCAGTGGAGAAACTTCAGTTGGGAATTCGGTGATGAAGGTCGGCTGAATAAGTCCGCCTTCCGCAAATTCCTCAAAGCACATCACCATGAGCTTATTCGCCGACAGTCCGGCCAAGTCCTTCTCGGCATGTCCCTTGCCTCGAAGTAGCTTTGTCATGGGAGCCGTTGTCTTTGTATCGGACTCTGAAAGTCCAGTTGCCGACATCACAGCTTGACGCATGGTGAGGCGCTTGAATGGCTTGGCGAAACTGATTTCGCGCTCGCCAAACGTCACCGTCTCCTTGCCGTAGAGGTGCCTCACAAGACCATTCAGCAAATCTTCAGTCAAGCGCATATGATCTTCATACGTTGCCCAAGCTTCGTAAAATTCAATCGAGGTGAATTCTGGATTGTGCTTGATCGAAAGACCTTCGTTTCGAAAGCACCTGTTCATTTCAAACACTTTTGGGAAACCACCCACGAGTAGACGCTTTAAGTGAAGCTCAGGAGCAATTCGCATAAAAAGCTCCATGTCCAAAGCATTGTGATGCGTTAGAAACGGCTTGGCAGTTGCTCCACCAGCTACCGAATGCATCATGGGTGTTTCCACCTCGAGATAGTCCCGGTCGTAGAAAAAATCGCGAATATAACGAACGATTTCGCTACGGGCGCGCAAGGTTTTCCGGCTGTCGGCGTTCATGGTCATATCGACATAACGCATCCGGTAGCAAAGTTCCGGATCAGTCAGGCCGTGGAATTTCTCTGGCAACGGGCGAATCGATTTAGTGACAAGTTTAAATTCTTTGGCGTGAATGGCTAATTCACCTTTTCCAGTTCTAAAAATAAATCCACGAGCCCAAATGAAATCACCATAATCGACCAGCTTATATTCACCGAAATCAGATTCTGAAAGGTCGTTTTTGCTGACATAAATCTGCATACGTCCGAGTCCGTCATCGCAGTCAATGAACGCCGCTTTACCAAAATCACGAACAAGCATAGCTCGACCGGCGTAGACGTAATCCGTCGTGAGGCCTGATAGTTCTTCCTTGGTTTGATGATCATGATTTTTTCTGAGTTCAATCGACGTGACATTTGGACGGAGATTAGTCTTGTAAGGGTTTGCGCCGGTCTCCTGCATTTTGGCGCGCTTGTCCAACCTGGCTGAAATTTGTTCACTGTAGGTGTCAGTCCACTGTTTGACGAATTTTTCTCGCATGTTCGGGAATCCTTACTTGAGCGTGAGCTTCACAAAATAACAGAATCTCTAGCGGTAAAGCCATCAAAAGGTTTGCTTAATTTATTTGCAGAGCTTAGCTTGAGGCATAGGTTTTGTTAGTTTTTAACCCGAGATAACCTTGATAGACGCCCACGCTCATTTGTCGGCCGCTTCCTTGGCCCCGATTGTCGATGACCTTGTGACCCAGCTTCGAGTCGCAGGCGTTCGTCATATTGGTCTCGGCGGGGTCGATCCTGCCGATTGGGGTCGGCAATTAGAGCTTGCCGGTCGGTACGCGGACTTTCTGACTACCTCAGCGGGTATTCATCCATGGGTAGTGAGGGACTATGAACCCGACCATTTAGAGCGCATGTTTCTTCAACTTAGAGAGCATGTGGCTAAATTTGACATGGTTGGGGAGGTCGGATTTGACTTTCACAAGGATCACTCAGCACACCAGAAGGCAAAGCAGATGCACTGGTGTGAAAAGCAGTTGGAACTGGCTAGTTCCTTGCTTAAGCCGGTCGTGCTACATGTGGTCAAAGGTCACGATCAGATGCTTCAGCTTTTGCGAAATCACGGCACCTTATTTGGAATCGTACATGCATTTGCCGGTAGCCAGGAGCTTGCCGAGCACTATTCAAAGCTCGGATTCATGATCTCGGTTGGTGGGCGATTTTTCAGTTCAAGGCATGGGAAGGCGTGCGCTTGGCTCAAAGATATGCCTTTTGTCATGGAGACTGATGCGCCATTAAAAGCTTGGCCCCAACACAATTCTGAACTTATTGCAGAAAAGTGGGTTACTGAGCTCAGATCGTCAGCGCAGCAATTGGCCGATATTTTCGGTACCAGCCAAGAACGGGTTTTTGAGATGTCTGAGCGAAATCTGCATAAAATTATGCAAAGAGCGAGGGCTTAGTCCTCATATCCAAGGCTGAAAGTGATTTTATAGCCGTTATTTAGAGTCACAAATTGTGTGACCCTAGTTAGAGACATTTGTTCGGATACGTCCCACTCACACTGATTTAAAGTGTTTTCTCCCAAAATCTCTCTATAGTCCTCCAGGGCCTTGGACATGACGTCGTCGATTTTCTCTTGTTGCTCCTTGGTGGCCCACTCTAGTTGGTCTACAAGCTTGACTAGATATTCCGTAGCGTCGTGCAAACCTGCGGGGTAGCACTTAGCGTCCTCTGGGATGGCCCGTTCGTCCTCACTCCAACCGAAATAACTGAGACTTGGCCCCTCGGCAGCAACCTCGCCGATGACGTTGAAAAACGATAATAATTGCGGACTATCCAAGACAGAGGAAACCGGCTGAGCAGCATCACTGCGGAAGGCTGTCTGAAAAGACAAGATAACCATCATGGCCGCGACGATAGTTTGGCGCATCATTGAAAAGTCTCCCTGCTGTTGAGTTGGCGGTGAGCCCAGACTCGTCCGAGCCGGCTGGTCCTGTCATACTATGTGAGCACTGGGCTCGGCAATGGAATTCCCCAATTCCAAGTCAGTTTGACCTGCCCTTTGTAACGACCTAATCGAACGGACATATTTGCGGCCCGTTTTCCTGCCAGCGGTATGAATCAAAATATTTCCACATACCGTCGGTAATATCCAATCGATCATTGCCTGGCACTCGGCCCCCGTAAAAATTATAAACCGGTTCAGAACTTCCAGGTGGCCATGATTTGACACATATTGAAACGGTGGCGTCGTCAGAGCAGTCGTTTTTGAAGGGAAATATAGTCCAACCTTGGTGGTTCTCAAAGGGGCCTAGATCGGTGAGGCAGGCTGCGTTGCCCTCATTCGACGTGGTCGAGAGCGTAAGCGCTGCCAAGATCATAAACTTTTTTCCAATTTCACTTGCCATGAACATAAATACCTTTCCCCATGCGCGTTTTTCAAGACGCAGCAGGCCATTGCCGATGACCTGTGCGTCGGGGCTTTATGCATGAACAGTGCCGAGATGCTATTGAGCTATCTGGTAAATTGCATTTGCTACACCTTGAGCCAATTTCGTCATGTAGCCGAAATTGATTTTAGTCGTGGTGTCACAGGAGCGGTGGTAGCAAGGGTTTCCGTCACCGCCAAAAAAGTTTTGACTTAGAACAATGGCAGGCCTGTCGTAGTTCCAGAATGAAGAGTGGTCACTACGGGTCGTGCAGGCTTCAACTCGCCGCAGTGCCAGACCAGCGCTACTGATGGATGCTAATACGGCCCGAGTAAGTTGACTGGACGTGTTCTCATTGCAATCAATTGCGTGAAAGTCTCCGTTATCATCACTGTCATAGCCTGTCATTTCAAGATTTATAACGCGTATTTTGGAAATCTCGCCTGTTTTGGCCAGGTGCTTCGCGTAAGCGCCACTACCAACGAGTCCTCGCTCTTCTTCGTCAAATGCCACAATACGGATGGTCTGACGCAGTTGTTTTTCGGAAAGAGCGCGCGCCGCGGTTAGTGCGGTAGTAATTCCAGAGCCATTATCATCGGCGCCAGCGGTCATGACTGTATCCAGATGAGCTGTGATCATGATGATGTCGCCATCACTCGACAAGGTAGATTTTTTTTCAGCGATGAGATTGACGCCCGTCCCATAACTATGGAGCGTCACCGAGTAACCGAGACCCGTCAATTCTCGCTCAAGCCATCGTCTAGCCAGCGTCTTGTTTTCTGCGGTCGCTCGGTTTGCCAGAGTCACTGTCTGTCCGTCGACGTCTATGGCTCGTGCTCCAGAAATAGACTCTAGGTCCAAGCGGAGCTGGGTGGGGTCGACATGAATCAAATCTTGGGTGTCTTTGTCATGAGGTTTATCAAGTGCCAGTTGCTGTTTGGTAAGGCCTAGTGGGTACGTTAAAGTTTGCAGATCGATATTTATTGGGTGCGCGTCAGAGGAAAAATCTCTGCTGAGTAAGTACGCTTCTCTTGCATCCGCTGCAGTAAAAATTCGAACGGTATCATATCGATAGATTTCATTTGGCAATCCGGCAGCTCTCGGATTGTGAACCTCGACAAAATAGAGTCCTTGGTCTTTAGGGATAGCCAGCCGAGTTCCGGAAAGTCCAACGCTTACCGACGTCACTAAAACGCGGTCATACCTTGTGGGAATCCGCGCATAAAACGGTGATTGATCCCACTTTGTAATCACCATTACGGAGATCTCTTGTCCTGAAGACGACGTCCTATCCAGCTCGTGGCACCCCACGGTTAGAATAAAAAAACAGAAAAGGCCTATTAAACGTGTGAAACGTGGGTTCATGAGTCGGGGGCTTCTTTCAATGAAAATATGCTTTATTATGCAACACTTTACCCTTTTGAAAGCGCGGCTGTCTAGCCATCCCGTCTCGATAGATAAATAGTATGACCGGGAGCACTCTAAATGATGTAAGACTGCGGGCCTTGGAACGCTCTCACGCAAATAGTTTTTTTTAGTAGAGGCAGAGACCGGGTGGACGAATGATAAACGCTCAGAATAGAAGGATGGTGATTTCCAATCATGTGCAACCCGATCCTAAGAGGGTGGGAACAGTACTACGGAAAATACTATGGATCTGCGTTAAATCCATTCTACTGTCAATTCAATGTACCAGCCAATTAGGCCAGTTCGGCCCTGGTGCACTCGCAGCATCGGCAGTAATGTTCGGAGCTCAAGCAAATGCTTGTGGCAAATAGGCTTGTAATGGGCGGAATGAAAAAGTTAGAATGAATGCCGGTCTTTAGTGGCAGGCGCTCGTCGAGGTAGTGCAAAAGTATGGCAACCCTATCGATTACTAGGCTTCAGTTGGCGCAAGCGAGGCGCATATTTCTTTTTTTGAAATTATCGCATGCTGCGATGAAACAGGCGACTGAGTCCGCTGGTCTGATCGTTGGTCAGACGGTTTTTGAGCCCCCGAAGAGATTCTGGACAATCACACTGTGGCAGGATCCCAAGTCAATGCGTCGATTTGTGGGCTCAGGTGTGCATTTAGCTGCCATGCCAAAGCTCGCTACGATTTGTAGCGAGGCCGTGTTTTGCCATGTTGAAATACCTGACCAGGTTGTACCGGAAATGAGTCAGATTGAGCGGATCCTGCAGGAGAATGCAACGTACGCAAACGTGCTACAACCCTCGCCGTGGCAAAATAACAATCAGCTAGCGCCAGTAGGCTGGCACATCGTTGGGAAATTCAAATGAGTGATCAATTCCGAAAGCAAGATAACTTGGAAGAGCTTGAAACGGAAGCGCTTAACGATGAGCCTATGCCCGAAGGCCTACAGCAGCCGTTGGCTGCCGGCGAACGTTTTCCGGATTTTGACATGACTCTGCCCGAGGGTTCGCTGCTCCCTGTGTCGAGCTTTGTTGCGAGAGCACCGGCGATTATCAATTTTATAAAGGGCACATGGTGTCCATTTTGCCAGACCCACATGCGCAATGTGATGAAGTGGCGAGCTAGTCTTCCAGATAAAAATGTCGCGCTATTGACCCTATCGAGCGAAAACCCGGCCAATCTTAGAAGTTGGTTGCGCAAGAATTCAGTTGGCTTTACCCTGGCTAGCGTGTCCCAAGAAGTTTTTGGGATGTTAAGAATTGATATTCCTAAACATGAGTTTTCACGACCGGCGATCTTTGTTGTTGAGCCAGGCATGATTATTCGCATGTCCTACGTCGGCCCCCGTGGTGATGCGCTTATTCAAGCCAAGGGGAAACCCGTAACTTGGGTCTTCCCAAGGGTGGATTTAAAAAAGTGATTCAATAGTTTGGCTATCCAGCACGTGGCACCCCACGGTTAGAATAAAAAAACAAAAAAGGCCTATTGAACGTATGAAACCTGGGATCATGAGTGGATACCAAGTTTGCGCAGTTCGCCGGCGATGCGGCGTGCACCCCACCGAGGATTATTGGCTTTCATTTCGATAACGAGATTTCCTCAATTTCGTCTTCCGTTACGCCATTCAAAGGGATCCAGATTCTCTTCGATTTTCTTATGACATCGATTTTTTTCACGATGCGGACAAGGCAGTGACGGACTCGTATCAAAGTGATCGAACCACGTTGATAGATGGCGGATATAGTTTTGACACACAAATCTCACAACCAAGTTTTTATCGGGCCACCATAGGTAAATCCGGTGAATACTTAAAGCTTGAATGGGTCCGCGACACAGCCTATCGGTATTTTTCGGTGGTGACAGAGGAGGATTTGGGCTATCGTCTCCATGACGTCGACCTAGCGATTAATATATGCTTCGCACTTGCCAATAGATCTGTGGTGCGAGACGCTCGAGACATCATCGAACTAGATCGCAAAGTCATTTCATTTCCTGCGATGATTTCTGCAGCGTGCGGAAATGACCGAGGATTTACACCAGAGCTTATGCTCGACATGATTCAGCGCCACATGACGTTTACACCCGATGAGCTCGCAGCCGAATCTCTGACAAAAAAAATTGATCCCGTTTCATTAAAACAGCCTTATTGAGAAAGCAAAGACGACGCTCAAAAAAATTCCAGCTAAATATATTGGCTGTCTCTACCTGGATAAAAAAGGTCAAGTCATGAAAGACATTTCTAAGCTCAGCGAGAATAAGCTGACGGCCCATTACGGATCAGTTCGAGGAAGTTGGCCTCGACTGGTGGACTGAAGATTTCAGATGAGCTTCCACTTGCCATCTTCTATGCCAGTCATTTGGTAGCACAAACGCCCTCGCAAAGGCGGTCTCGGTATCAATGCATCCAAGTCACTGTCAAGCGTATCCACGACGATCGGAATTTGTCTCATGAGTGAGGGCGTTTTTCGTTGAAAATACGCAGTATTATTAAATACTTTGCCCTTTCGGGGGCTCTGCTGTCGAGTCATCCCGTCTCGACACATAAATAGTATGGCCGGGGGCACTCTAGATGGTGTAAGACTGCGGGCCCTGGAACGCTGTTACTTAGGCATGTTGAGACCGCGAGCTCCCACGACCCGGGCGAGGTTATGGCACACAAAACGGCACAAAAAAGTCAAAAAATCCATGGCCGAGACCGCAGGTTTGAGCGTCTAGCGCGCCTGGTGGATTACGAGGGCATCGTTAAGTTGCGCGAGGCCCATGTGATGATTGTAGGGCTCGGTGGTGTGGGATCATGGTGTGCAGAAGCGATTGTAAGAAGTGGCGTCGGGACGGTAACGATTATCGATTTCGATAAAGTTTCGGTCAACAACTTCAATCGTCAAATGCCAGCTTTGGAGTCCACCGTAGGTCAACATAAAGTCACGGCCTTATATGAAAGACTTAAGCTGATAAATCGTCACTGCGAGATCATCGTTAAGCAGCAGCAAGTCAATCGATTCGAGATTGCAGATATTTTTGACAGACCGGTTGATTTTGTGATCGATGCCATTGACCAACTTGGTAACAAATGCGCTTTGATCAACTACTGTGTTCGCCAAAACATAAAAGTTGTGACCTCAGCGGGAGCAGGTGGCCGGCTCGATCCCACACAGATCAGAGTCATGGATCTGTCAGAGACCCGGGACGACACGCTAGCTCGAATGGTTCGCATTTATATGCGTAAGCGCCATCAGTTTCCGAGAAAAGGTCCCTTTTACGTTCCCACGGTGGTCAGCTTAGAGCCGATTCGAGAGCCTGTAGATCCCAAATTTCCAGTGGATTGCGACGATATAACACCTGCTGAAATTCTAGAATTAGACCCAGTCTCAAAAGATCGACGAAAAACGATCATGGGTACGGCATCATTTGTAACAAGTTGTTTCGGGATGACGTGCGCATCTGTGGCAGTGCGCAGCATCCTAGGAGAGCCGATTGCGGGAGTTAAGAGACGACCAAAGAGCTTTCGCTTACCTGCCGAGTCGCCTTTACCGCTTCCGGAATATGAGGGCGAGCCAGTCGAGTGAACCGGGATGTTTAAGTCAAGTGAGTTAATTTTGCTCGTGTGTAAACAAAACTCTAGCAGCCAGTGCCAACCGTGAATTAACATAACGAAGCACAAAATTGATTCTGTCTCAAGGTGAGTGATGTCCTCTAATTTTATTGAACTCTTGCAATCTCGAACCATGCTCGCTCAGGTGGCGCACCCTGAAGAGTTGGTCAGTCATTTGGCAACAGGCAAGCGCTCGGCTTATGCTGGATTTGATCCAACTGCTGAAAGTTTGCATGTGGGCAATCTTATGCCCATCATGGCGCTTCGTCGGTGGCAGCAGGCGGGACATAAAGCCATCGTCTTGATGGGTGGTGCGACCGCGATGATTGGTGACCCGTCGGGCAAGACCGAGATGCGCCAGATGTTGACGGTGGATGTGATCGACAAGCGAATCGAGATGCTAAAGAAGCAGTTTTCGAGGTTTCTGGACCTCTCGCCCGCCAATTTTGCGATGACTAACAATGCCGACTGGTTTCGTGACATGAAGTATCTGCCACTTCTTAGGGAGATTGGCGCAGATTTCACAGTCAATCGCATGCTGGCGGCGGAGTGCTTTAAACAGCGCTACGAGAAGGGACTCAGTTTTCTCGAATTCAATTATATGATCCTACAGAGCTATGACTTTTTGCATTTACAACGCGCCATGGACTGTACTGTGCAGCTTGGTGGGGACGATCAGTGGAGTAATATGATCGGCGGAATGGAGCTCATTCGACGTCGAGAGAAAAAACAGGCGTTTGTTTGCACCGTGCCGCTTTTAGTCAATTCCGCGGGCCTTAAAATGGGTAAAACCGAGCAAGGTGCGGTTTGGCTTGACCCGAATATGACGCCGCCTTATGAGCTATTTCAGTATTTCAGGAATGTGGAAGATAGCTCCGTGGAAAAATGTTTATTTTATTTCACAGACCTCCCCGTCGAGGACGTTCGACGCCTGGGTGCTTTAAAAGATGCAGCGATCAATGAAGCAAAGATTGTGCTGGCCTATGAAATTACGAAGTTGATTCACGGTGAGTCAGAGGCTGCCCGTGCTCGTGATCAAGCCAAGAGTTTGTTTAGCGGATCAGGTGGTGACGATGCGCCTGTCCTCGAGGTCTCCCGCTCTACATTTGGACAAGGAATGTCGGTGTTGGATCTTCTCGTGGCAGCAAAAATTTGTGAGTCTAAAAGTGAGGCCAGACGGCTCATCGAACAAGGCGGTCTTTCAATTGATGATGAGAAAATTACAGACCTTAAACTGATCGTGCCAGTTGGCCGATTTGTTGACGGGTCGAGTGTTCTTATTCGAAAAGGTAAGAAAAATTTCTACAAGTTATTTGTTCGCTGATATTACCGTGATCACGGAGTGTGTGGTTTAGTTTCACCGTGAAGATCGGGTGGAGCTAAAGTACCGATGCATGGCAAAAATGCGTATACGTAGCGGTACTGTCCGGTGTCATGACACTCGATCCGCCCACGTTCTAAATTACCGGGGACATGGTCAAAAACATAACGACAATAACCTTTTCGTCCGGGGGGCATCGATACGTCGCTTATAAAGTTTTCAACCGGCATCTGAAATGCTCGACCAGAGTCGATGGTCCACGGTTCAAGATCTTCCTTAGGGGGCTCCGGCGGAGGAGGTGGTGTGTCCCCATGACCTTCGCCAGGCCCTGTGGCAGTTGATGGCTTAGCCTCGCCCGCAGGTTCAGCGTGTTCATTAGGGGTGGCACTGACCGCTGGGGCCTTCTCGTCGATGGGTTTTTTAATTTTCTCGTTTTCACCCCAGACCTCGCCAGGTCTTGAGATGTTCAATGAAGTGATTCGCTCGTCTTTTTCGGGCAAACGAATAACCCATTTCGTGTTATCGAACTTGGTTAAGGTCACCTTCCTTGGAACAAGTTTGTTGTCGCCACTCGTCGCTACGCAGCTCTTAAAGTAAATTGGAGTGCTGTTTGCTTTGAAAAACTCAGCTTCTGGCGGCAAGACTTTTGCTACAGCGTAGGGTGTTTTCCACGTCAGAGGGGTCCCGAAGTCGCCAGCCCCAGTTTTGACGGTCCATTGGATTGAACCATTTTCAAGGTTCAAATCCGCAAGGGACCAAAACACGAAACGCTCCTTGCATACTTGGATGTCAGCGCGATCAGGCGACGTTGTGATTGAAAAACAAAGGCCTTTGGGTGGCTTTATTTTGATTGCACCACCGAATTTTCCAACGTTCTTGGCGATAACCAGTCGGTCGCGAATGGTCACCGGGTCGATGAGGGACATGCTTCCTGGTTTTGGTTCGAAATGTTTTTCTAGTTGTTCGAGTCGTTTTGCAAGTGGGGTACTATCGGGAAATAGAGCCGCCGCGAACAGCACGCCGGACCTTAGTCGCGTCATAGTTTATTATCCAGCGCTCTGATGTTTTTGGAGCTTATCGATTGCGCCTCCGAGTTCGATGAGCGATCGTCCTGGATGTCGCGCTTTGCCAGCTGACCCTGCTGTGGAAAGCTCATCGAGCGTAGCTCTTGAGAGTCTTTCAGCGTGAAGAAAATCGTTTTGCCATCGGGCGACCAGGCCGGCCACCGTTCGGCAATGTGCTGGGTGGCCGTTAAAAAAGATCCTTTTGAATCGGGAGCGGTGATCTTAATATCATAGTCAGCGGCTTTATTGCCGACCATTCGTCCGCCCGCGTAGACCAGTAAAGGGCGCTCTGGATGCCATTTCGGATCGCGGCCGAAGTCGAGGAACTTGGGCGTTTCGCCGTGCGTGCTGACATACAATTTGCCAGAACGTGTGGCCCAGGCAGCCGTTGTTCCATCGGGTGAAATATCAAATGACTCAATTCCGGAATTGTCATCTGGCAGCTTTTGCATGGCAAATCCAGCATCCGTAACGAACGTCACGCCCTTCTGCGCCATCACCCACTTACCAAGATCTTTCCTCTCCGCGGACTGCCAAAACGCGAGTCGATTATTTGGGAAGACAAGTTTTTTACTCTTGATGCCGGTCTTATGCATGAGCAGCATGCGATTGTCGCGTGGATCAAACGAAAGAAATCCACTGGGGCCACCAAACGAATCGACCTCGATGTTCTTGCCCAAAGCAATATCCCAAGCTCGGATTCGTGATTCCGTTCTTCCGCCCTTAGATAGCAGTTCACGGTAAAACAGTCGCATTCCGTCTGGAGACCAGAAAAACGAGGGCCCGATGAAATGACCGCTCGGTTCCAAAATGGCACCAGTCTCCATGTTCAAAATGCGAATGCCTAATTTTTTGTCCGGTACGTAGGCAATAAATTTTGCATTCACATTTGGTGTGATGTGAGATAGGCCCGAATCAAGTCTGACCCAGGTGCCTGGAGCTAGACCTTTGTCTGCTTTTTTTGTTGCAGGTAATGAGGACGAAGGCCTGGGACTGGTGGAGCTAAGTTTGCCGCTGTTGGCCCCGGTTGCCGCGTTCGCATAGACGGCGAAGCCAATGAGGAGTAGCGCCGGGCCAACGGACACATGAAGAAAACTGGGCATGACGTGAACCTTCCGCGAGGGAGTTGAGTTTCTGTTGTGATGACTTCTGCATCGCCTTTAATTATAGCAGACTTTATGGCCTCGTTCCCGTCAGTAATATTGGGGGCTTACACCAAACTCTTCAAGCCGAGCATCATGCAGGATCTCCAGAATTCTTGGCAAATTTTTATGGATGATCCAAATTATTCAAATAAATACGGGGGTTTAAAATGAGTGCCAAGGGCTCTTAAAGAAATCCCCCAAAAATTCCGATAGGATAAAGGTCATTAGGGAAGAAAGGGAATGTCACATGAAGGCGCTTTTTATAATTCTGCTCTCTTTTGCGGTGATTGCTCCGGATGTTTACGCAAAGAGTAAAAAGAAAAAAGATTCGGCATCCTCGCAGGGCTCGCCGTCACGGGAGCGCGTTATCAGTCGGGAAGGTCGGTCGAAAACTGGTTCAAAAACCAAGGTCGACTTTAGTGATACAGAGATCGGCGGTGCTGCCAAGACGCCCTATGGATCGCTTTTGAGTAATACAAAATCCAACAAGAATTATGACATGGTTCCAATTCGTACCGACTGGAGGCCAGAAATGTTGCAGTCGGCCTCTTCGCTGGATGCCGGGCGATCTCGTTAATAGTGAATGTTAAAGTTACAGAGCAGTGATCTTGGAGATGGTGTCGTCCAAGGTGGCCACTGAGTCCTTCTGGATTTTGATATATCGATCAGCCATGTATCCCCACTTGTCTCCAACATAGACGCTTGGTAGTTCGGGATTTTTGAAAGCCGTAAGAATGTCGACATTGGCCAAAATGGAAGGCGCCGTCAGTTGATGCTCTTTTGCAAACGCCGCTGCGTCTGTTTTCGTGTCATGCGAAAAAACGAAAAAGACTTGATTACTAGACGTGCTGTATTTTCTCGCTAATTGCTTAAGCTCGGGCATAAGAACCTGACAGGGCTCGCACCAGCTTGCGATAAAAATGACGACAACAGATCGACCCTTTTCAGGTTTGAAAGAGAGGGCCTGACCATCAGTAATGGATTCGCCTTGGAACGACGGGAACTCCAGGACTTTTCCAGGGTTGTAGTCACGCTGTGGCCCCGAGGGGGCTGCCGGGGCTGGCGGAGGTGTGGGGTGAGTGTCAGCTTTGGGAGCTTCATTCGCTACCAATGGGGACGCCAAACCCATAAAAACAAGGACGTACGCTTTTAGAAATTTCGTCATACTGGTTCTCCAGGACGCGGTGGTCTATAATCAAGTTTACCATGATCCTTTGGGGAAAGTAGGGCTGTGTTGCACGATCGAAGTAAAAAAATATTGGAGTCTTGGACGTTTTCTTGGCCGATCATGCACGTCTTGATCGGGGGTCGATCCTCGATTGATCTCCCTGAAATTCAAATTGGAAGTCGTGAAGAAGCCACGGCATTCATTAAAAGTTATGGATATGACCCAGATAGAACCTATGATGCGCGCCTCATGCACGCAACAATCTGCGAGTCATTGGGCTTTATCGAGCGCTGGCTCATGCCAAAGGAGTGGAAAAAGGGTGTTCAACCACCGCAAGATGTTCTGCTCTGCTCGGATCCTCGGGATTTGCTTTTGTGGGCTTGCGATCGACGGCCTGAGTCCATGCAGCGACGCGTCTGGAGCTGTGCAATTTTGAGAGTGATGCATACCATCGCGCATATTGAAGGGGCGTTTCGATACTCGGACATTGATGTTGCCAGAGATGAAATCACAGCCAGGTTTCACTCGATTGTTGCCTACGATGAACGGGGTGACACATGGATTCAGCATGGTGACGTTCGCATCAAAGTTCACAAGCTTGATTGGAAAACTCTTAAGTCCAGGGAGTCTGTGCTCCTCAAGCTATTGCACAAGCGAGCGAATGTTGCTGAGACGATTTATGACATGCTGGGCCTGCGCATTGTTACGGAAACTCAAAGCGAAGTTATGCAGATTGTTAAAATGCTCTACAAGAGTCACGTCATAAGCTTTCCAAACGCTATTCCTTCACGCAGCCGAAACTCGTTACTAGACGCGGATGAATTCAGAGTCAGGATGGATCAGCTTCGTGGCGAGTTTATGACTGGAAAGCTTACTGATGAGCAATTCGTTGCCAGTTTGGATCATCTAGAAGTTTCTCCGCCAAGCGAGGACAAAGAAAATTTACATAGCGGCGTGGAATACCGAGCAATTCAAATGACGTGCCGACAGCTGATCCGAACACCGAGACCGCTAACGGTGTTAAGAAAAAATCTTCAGGCTGAAATCGACGCGCAGCCAAAAGGCAAGGTTTCTAGGCGTAATATTGAGGAGCTCGTGGCGGTTCTAAGAAATATTGCCAAGCTTTCCGGAGATGATGAGTTTTCGTTTTTTCCCTATGAGATACAAATCATGGATAAAAAATCCTGGGAAGTCAGCACCGTGGGAAAGGCGTCTCATTCTCGCTACAAGAAATCTCAACTCAAAGCCGCTCGACGAAGAGTGCTCAACGAGGTTCTTCCGCTGCTGTAAAAGACTGACCGGCCCCGGGTACTTTCTCCCGGGGGCAGGTTAAGGTGCGGGGGTCTTTTTAGGACCTGTCTTGTGTGGAGATAACAAGGAAGGACTATCTTGACGCTCGGTCTGCTCGTTGATCATTGACGGTGGGACTGCTATCGATCCTCTAAAGTTAAGTTTCGAGTCGTCACCGAATGTTGATTCCCTAACAGACGCGGGCAATTGGAGGGCCAAATGCCTGGAACCCATATTCCGTCCGGGTTCCATGAGGGGATTCGGAGAAGCACCAAAAAACTTTAGATAGAACACCAAGATTTATATTTTTAACCAATAAAATCATATAGTTAAATTTGCTTGGCGCGAGCGATTTCCAGCGGTATCGTACGGGGCCAGAAAAACTGGTGCCCATTTAATTGATGCGCCCTCTGTAGGGGGGCCCACGTGAACCTTTGGTTGGTTATTGTCGTTGAAAGAAAAACCGTTGAGCTTCCTTAGTTCTGATGCGCCGTCGTCCAGTTCACGTGGATGGATCGCTTGGTTGGCTTGGCGCCAGTTCATAGCGCGACGTCAGGGTGGCGGTTTGTCGTTTATGACCGTTGTGTCGATTGCAGGAGTGGCGATCGGGGTCGGGGCATTGGTTTTGGTTCTTTCGGTGATGGGTGGATTTGAGGCGGACTTAAGGCGAAAAATGCTGAGTGGAGAGCCCCATCTGGAAGTTGTGTCTTCAACCAATGCGCTAGGTGGTTTTAGTTTAAAAGAATATCCGGTCCAAGCTTTCAAAGAGGTTCTCCCTGAAGCGTCAGCAATTGAACCATTTGTTAGTAGTGATGTCGTACTAAAGCGTCGGGGTTTTGTAACGGCTGCCGTTTTGATTGGAGTTCGCCCCGAAATGGAGGGCACCAGGCTTTGGGCCTTCGATGGCGCCTTTAGTGAAGGGCAGTTTGCCGATATTTACCGAAAAAGAAAGCCAGAGGTTCCGCAACAAACAGGCGTTTATGATGAGCTCCCTGGGATCGCACTCGGAGACAAGTTGGCTCTCCAAATTGGAGCCGATGTGGGCGATGAAATCACAGTTTTGAGTCCCCAAGCTTCACCGTCATCCGCATTAGCGGGAGGCACGCTCGCTCGACGCTATGTCGTTACAGGAAAAATAAGCACGGGACAGATGAGCTATGATAGCAAGTGGACTGTCACGTCGCTTGATGAGGGCCGGTACTTCATGGCTGATTTTGATCCATCCCTCGTCTCGGCCGAGTACGTCACGGGAGTTGCGATCAATGTCCCTAATCCTCTCGATATCGACAGTTTTGCTAGCAGGCTGAAAAAATGGGCAGACTTATCTGCCAAGACTTGGCAGATGACAAATAAGTCATTGCTCTTTGCGCTCAAACTGGAGAAATTCACCATGGGCGCCATCTTGATGCTGATTGTTTTAGTTGCAGCATTTTCAATCAGCGGCACGATGATCATGACGGTATTTCATAAGCGTGCGCAAGTTAGTATTTTGCGTTCTCTCGGCATGAGTCAACACGAGGTGGTTAAATTGTTCTTGGCCCATGGTCTAACCATTGGAACTGTTGGTGTCGCGTTCGGGCTGGTTTTCGGTTTGTTATTCTGTAATCTAATCCGCTTTACGAAGCTGTTCCCGCTGCCCGAGGGGATGTACCTGCTGCGAGTGTTACCTGTGAAGTTTTTGCCGTTTGAATATTTTATTATTTGTTTTTGTGCCTGGGCTTTTGCACTGCTGGCATCGGCATATCCCGCCGTGGCAGCAGCTCGCCAAAATCCCAGTGACGGAGTTCGTTGCGAATGACTAGCCTGTCAACAAATACAATTATTTCTTTGGACTCCGTTCGAAAAGAATACACGATTGACGCCGCGAAGGTTGAGGCGCTACGTGGCGTTTCCGTTACTATTCCGCAAGGGGCCATGGTCGCCGTTACGGGCAAAAGTGGTGCAGGCAAGAGCACGCTGCTTCATATAATCGGGACGCTTGATCGGCCCACGTCCGGGCAAGTGATGATCAATGGTGTGGACGTATCTAATCTCAGAGATAAGGACTTAAGTCGTTTCAGAAGCCGCAGTATTGGTTTTATTTTTCAGATGCACAATCTGCTTCCAGAGTTTTCGGCCATGGAGAATGTCATGATGCCTGGCATCATCGCGGGCTTCAGGGCAGCAGAGCTTCGCGAGCGCGCTGCAATGCTACTGAGTAACGTGGGTTTAGGTGCTCGATTGCACCACAAGCCAGGTGAATTGTCTGGTGGTGAGCAGCAACGTGTCGCGATAGCCAGAGCACTCTTTATGGCGCCGCCGCTGCTTGTCGCCGACGAGCCAACAGGCAATCTAGACCGTAAAACAAGCGTGATGATACAGGATTTGCTTCTGGAATTGGTGCGCGCACAGAACATGACTTTGATTTTAGTAACTCATGATATGGAGCTTGCTGCCCGACTGCCGTCGCAGTTGATCATGGAAGATGGCGGTATCATTAGAGACGAGGTATTGCATTGATGATCCGTTCGAAAGTAACCAGAAAGCTTCAATTTGCGATCCTCGTTTTGATGTCGTCGTTCGCCTCGTCAACTCACGGCGCTTCCGAAATGTTAAATCTGGCGCAAAACTCGCCGCCTCCTGCGCCGTCTGGGTCCAAGACAGAAAAAGCTCCAAAATCCAAAAAGCCAGCTAAAAAGCCGGCATCGTCCGCCAAGGTGGCCGCTCCAGCCGCCAGCCCCAAAAAACGGGAGTCAAGCGCATCGTCAAAGCCTGCCGCGGCTGATTTGCCTCGCGGAACATCGGCTGTTGGCGTGGCGTCTGGCCCGTCTACTATCGAAGACATCATTGTTCGCGGTAACGGTCGTGTGGAAGCAGATGCCATCATCGCAATGATCAAATCAAAGCGTGGTAGTCCTCTTTTAGACACAACTGTCCGTGACGATCTTGAGACGCTTTACAATCTTGGTTACTTCAGCGACCTTCGTTTTTTTAGAAAGCAAAACCCAGGCGGCGTCATCCTGGTTATTCAGGTTGCGGAGAAGCCGGCTATCACCTCAATCCAGTATGAGGGCTTGTCAGAGGTAAAAGAGGACGACATAAAAGAAAAAATAGAGACCAAACTGTATACGATTGTAAACGAGGCCACGATTACCTCGGATTTACGAGCGATAGAAAAGGTGTATGCAGATAAAGGCTATTATTTGGCGAGAGTTTCTTATTCAATGGAGAATACAGGCGCCAATGAAGTGACTTTGAAATATATCGTCGACGAAGGCGGTATGGTGCAGGTTTCGGATGTTTCGATCGTGGGCAATGAGTATTTCTCCGATGCCGAGCTAGTTCAGAAGATGGCCAGTCAGCCCTTCACCCGTGCATCGTCCTACGGCTCCTCTGCTCTATTCAAGGATGACTTCATAAAAAATGACCTCGGTCTTTTGCAGTGGATTTACAAAGATTACGGTTTTGCCGAAGTCCAGGTTGCCAAGCCCCATCAGGTTATGGACCCAGATCGCCAGTTTGTTCGCATTACTTATAAAGTCGAAGAAGGCATGCAATTTAGTGTCGGTTCTTTGGACGTTTCCGGTGACCTTTTGTTCCCTAAAGAGGAACTTATTTCAACCATGAAGCTGAAGTCTGGCGAGTTGTTCCGTCACGGCCGTTTCCTTAAGGATGTGGAATATTTGACGGATAAGTATGGCGATCTGGGCTACGCCTATGCTGACGTTAATCCCGTCGTGACATTTGATCGCGAGAAGAAGTTGGCCAACATAAACTATGAAATAACCAAGGGTGAGAAGATTTACTTTGGTGACATGACGATCATTGGCAACACAAAAACCCGTGACAATGTCCTTCGCCGTGAATTTAAAGTCAACGACGCTGAGCTATATAGCTCAACGGGGTTATCGGATACGAGAAAAGAGCTCTCGCGATTAGGGTTTTTTGAGGATATCCAGATTCTTAAAGAGCGAAATTCCCGCGATGAGACCGTTCTTGATATGAAATACAAGGTTAAGGAAAAGCCGACAGGTCAGCTGCAAGCAAGCATTGGTTATGCTCCGCAACAAGGTGGATCGTCTAAGGCCGGATTTTTTGGGCAAGGGGCTTATGATGAACAGAATCAGTCGGGGCGTGGCTATAAGACTAGTTTCCACGCGAAATGGGACGGATCGAGAAACTATAATCTAGATCTTGGTTTCACCAACCCCAGGGTTAACGACTCTCTATGGTCGGCCGGCACTAATCTTGAGTATTCCCATGCCGTGCAACAGATCATTTCTGATGTTGAAGCCGAGGAGAAGCGAATCGGTGCTAGTGTGTTTGTTGGGCGCAAGATCATCGAAGAGATTGCAGGCAGAATCTCCCTGCAGCTCCAAAAAACAGAGCAGACATCAGATCAGTATCTTGTGGATAAATTCCAAATGCGCGGCATGCAAAAATCAATGATCTTTTCCTTATTCAGATACGCCACGGACAACAATATCGCACCAACTGACGGCAGTGAGATCCGGGTGGATCACCGAGTCACGGGTGGGCCGATTCTAGGTGGCGACTACCGCTATCAAGAGACGTCTCTAGACGCGGCGTACTACATACCTGTAGACTTCTCGGACACGTTCAGGACTTATTTCAGACTCGCCGGCAATCTGTCCTATATCTATTCATACCTCGGCTCTCAGGTGCCATTTATTGAGCGATACAGGCTGGGTGGGTATAATGACATGAGGGGCTTTGATTGGCATGCGCTTGGTCCCAAATTCTACATGTACCGAGCCCCTGGTTTTGAACCGCAAGTTTATAATCGCGGCGGCGATAAAAAACTCCTGTTTCAGTTTGAGTACTTTGTGCCTCTTATTCCTGAAGCAGGTATAAAGGCGCTGGGTTTTATGGATATGGGTCGAGTGTATGATGACTCCGAGCTGATTTCTCTTAAAGACATGTCCCGTGACGTGGGTTTTGGGTTCAGGTGGCAGACTCCCATTGCTCCATTTAGATTTGAGTGGGCTTATCCAATTGTGGATGGAAAGTTAGGGGATCCACAGCCGATATTTAGTATCGGGTTTTGATGAATTTCCGAATTTGATTATTTTTATTTGAGTAGATTTGAAGGCATTTATTTTTAATCTAGGAGACCTCTAAAGATGAAAAAGTTAAGAAACGTTATCGTCGCCCTATGCTTTTCCTCAGTATCAACAGCGGCATTTGCTTCAAAGTACGGGATTATTGATATGCAAGCCGTGATTTTGAATGTGGCGGAGGGTAAAGCTGCGCGGGCTGATCTTGAGAAGAAGATCAAGGCCAAAGAGGCAGAGTTTAACAAAAAGAGAGAAGAACTTGATAAGATGAACAAGGATTTTCAAACGCAGTCAACGTTGATCAGCGAAGAAGCTCGTTTGAATAAACAAAAAGATTTTCAAGAGAAATTTTTGGCCCTAAGAAATGACGAGATGTCTTTTCGCGAGAGCATGAAGCGCGATGAGCAAAAAGCGACGCAAGGCATTGCTGCAAAGGTTGAGGGGATCGTACAAAAGATGGCAAAAGACAAGGGGCTTGAGATCGTGTTTGAGATCAACAATTCCGGTCTTCTCTACCTCAGTCAACCGGTTGATCTAACCAAGGACGTCATCGACGCTTACGGAAAGAAGAAATAAAAGCCCGGAGGGGTTAGGGGGCTATCGTCAATGGAATTTACAATGCCGATGGATGTCGTTGCGATACAGAAAGCTATTCCGCACCGATACCCGTTTCTTTTTATCGATCGGGTTCTTGAAGTTAAGAGCTTTGAGAGCCTTGTGGCTATTAGGAATATAACCATTAGTGACCCTGCTTTGCAGGGACACTTTCCAAATAATCCCATAGTCCCCGGTGTCGTTATTGTAGAGGGTGCTGCCCAGGCGGCGGCTGTTCTAGGCCGGATCAGCAAGGGATCCTTGACGGAGTGTCTTTTCACGGAGATTTCGGAGGCGCGATTTAGAAAGCCCGTAGTTCCTGGGGATGTTCTGCGGTACGAGATCAAGTTAACCAAGCATCGTGGTGCTTTTTTGTGGTTTGAGGCGCATATGAGTGTTGATAATGCAGAAGTTGCGTTCGTCAAGTTTAGTGCTCTAATGAAATGAAGCAGGCCCATGTCAAAGTCTACTGAAACGAAAATACACCCTTCCGCCATTGTAGAACCAGGCGCAGAAATCGGCTCCGGAGTGAGTATAGGGCCTTATTGCGTGATTGGTTCCAAGGTTCAGATTGGTGACAATTGCCAGATTCATTCACATGTCGTTATGAGTGGGCGTGTCAGGCTCGGGCGAAATAATCTCGTCTCATCTTTCGCTAGCGTCGGTTCAAGACCACAGGATCTAAAGTACAAAGGCGAAGATTCGGAACTTCTAATTGGCGATAACAACATGTTTCGCGAGTACTGCAACCTATCTCTGGGAACAGACGGTGGCGGCGGGAAAACCGTTATCGGTAACGACAACCTATTTATGGTTCACACACATGTGGCGCATGACTGTCAGGTTGGGCACAGAGTCATTGCCGCAAACTGCGTGGCACTTGCGGGGCATGCCGTTATTGATGACGGCGCCGTGCTCGGTGGCCTTTCTGCTGTTCATCAATTTTGCCGTGTAGGCAGATTGTCGATGATTGCTGCAGGTGCCATGGTGACTCAGGATGTCGTGCCTTACGGAATGGTTCATGGCGATCGCGCCCGAATAAATGGGCTTAATATAGTTGGCCTTCGCAGGCACGGCGTCAAGAACTCAGATCTTCAGTCTATAAAAGCGATGTATCATTTGGTTTTTGATTCAAGTCTTACTTTAGATGATGCAATTTCAAAAATCCGTAAAGAGGTCGAGGACTCTGAGTACCGAAGGGTTTGGCTGGAATTTTTGAAAGACAGTGAACGTGGATTATGTCGATAAAACCGGCCAAGAGTTATCTTATCTCTGCTGGTGAGTTTTCTGGTGATTTGCTAGCGGCCGAGCTAGTTCATTCGATTAGGGATATTTTACCTGACCTTGTGCCTTTTGGGATCGCGGGCGAGACTATGCGAGTTGCTGGAGTTCAGCCTCTTGCCGACATCCGCGACTTGTCAGTCATGGGCATCCTTGAGGTAGCCAGGCGTATTAACGACATTAGAATGATCGAATCCAGAATTCTCGCATGGGTAGATCGGGAGCGACCAGAATTTGCAATTTTGGTCGATTTCCCAGGGTTCCATTTTCGGCTTGCGGAGCAGCTTCATCTTAGAGGTGTCAAAGTTTATCAGTACGTGGCTCCAAAAGTTTGGGCATGGGGTAAGGACCGGGTTAGCCAGTTGCGTGACCACTTCGACGCGGTGTTTGGTGTCCTGCCGTTCGAGGAAGAGTTTTTCTTACGGCAGGGCGTCCCTTACACTTATGTGGGTTCACCCCACTTTGACCGGGTGAGTAAAATCAGCGTGTCCCCTGAGACGTTGGGATTACCGGGGAAAAGGCCAATTTTTGCGTTCCTTCCCGGAAGTCGTCCTAGTGAAATTCAAAAAATCCTACCAACTATGTTGGAGATTCGCAGAGAATTGCTAAAGGTGTGTCCCGATGCGGTATGTGTGGTCCCTCTAGCGACCGGTTTGATGTGGGAAGATATTTTAGACGTGCTGGGAGAGACCGGTTCCCCCGCTGAATCGTCTTTGGCTTGGGAATTTGCCGGTTTTTGGTGGCTGCGAGGTGGGTCAATCGAGCTGATGAAGGTGGCGCGTAGTGCTGTTGTTGCGTCGGGTACAGCAACGCTTGAGTGCGCTTTAGCTGGGACGCCCATGGTTGTAGTCTATGCCATGAGTGATCTGAGCTATCTGATAGCAAAGCGTGCCATAACAGTGCGGTGGATCAGTTTGGTAAACCTTTTGATGAACGCAAATGTTGTGAATGAGCACGTCCAGTCGATTGACCCCAAAACAGTCGCTCGAGAGCTGATGGAGTTGTCTCTAGACTCGCCTGCAAGGCGGCAAATGCTTAACGACTTCGACAAATTGACCGCAGGACTTGAGCCTGGTGCAGCACAGAAAACCGCTGCACTGATCGCCGAGAATATTAGACACAGAGACATTTGACATGGTGCCTTTCATAAATAAAGAATTTGCGGGATTTCTCACTCGGTACGTATTGGCGCCCATACTTTCACAACGGGCCGTTCTGACGACCGTCTTTGCAGCTCTTTGTCTTCTCGCAGTGACTCAAGCCATGGCATTGCTTTTGATCAAAGGGTTTATGGCGGCATTTTTCACGGACGTTTCACGTCAGACTGTAACAATGCGTGATCTACTACCCAGCAATCTATCGCCATTGGCCAGCGTTCTTCCAAATGGAGTTTTCCCGCGTGAAGTCATGATATGGGCTGTGCCGTTGAGTATTTCGATAGTGGGACTTTTAAAAGCTTTTGCCTCTTACGGTTATAATCTTGGACTTTCAAGAATAACATTAAGAGTCGCTCAAAATTACAGAGAAAAAGTTTTTGAATCGGCCATGAAATTACCCTGGCTATCATCATCTAGCCGCAGTGCGGGTGATTGGATGACGATTATCATGGCCGACGCTGCATTTATTCAGACCAGGCTTACCGACTTCGCTTTGGCGTTTTTAAAAGATACGGTTTTAATTATTTCCTGCTTGGCAACTCTTTGGTTCATACATTGGCCTGCCGCTCTTGGGTTATGTTTAATTGCGCCCATTATAGCCTGGCAGATGGGTCGGGCAGGCAGAAAAATTGCTTGGTACGCCGAGGCATTTCAGAGCGCGCTTGGGGTTTTGGCTGGTATGGTTTTAGGGATGCGGGGGCGGTTTCGCTACATGCGAGCGCAGCGCGGGGAAAAGCTGGAATTAAATAGGTTTGAAGACAGGAATCGAGCGTATCTAAAAATGATGACTGGCTCGATATTTATTCGCTCGCTCATCGCGCCCGGGATGGAATGGCTAGGTTTTTTGTTTTTTGCATTTTTTATTTTCGGATGGAGTCGAAAACTACCAGGATTTCAAGTTGAACCGGAACTGGTTTTACAATTTTTTGTGGCGTTAGGTTTGATACTGAAGCCAGCGCGCGAGCTCGGTGAGCAGGTGGCCAGGTGGAGTGAGACAGTTGGTGGCCTGAAACGATCAATGTCGGTCATTCGCGCCGTCGACTCGTTTAAGCTTTCGGATTTTTATGTAAAGGATGATTCCGGAGTGGGTGCCGTTTTTTCCAAATTATCGATTAAAAATGTCGAAATATATTATGGCGAGAGGTCCGCTTTTTCTGCCCAGAATCTCGAAGTCAGCGCAGGTTCAACAGTAGCGATTGTCGGGCCTAGCGGATCCGGTAAAAGTTCCCTACTTCGAGTCCTTTCTGGGTTAGTCCCCCCGAAAAAGTGGGATTGCAACGTGAACTGGGCAGAAATTCGAGCGGTGACATCTCTGGTCAGCCAATCACCGTTTTTGTTTAAAGACACAATTCTGAATAATTTGCTGTACGGATATACGGGCGTCGACTCTGGCGACCAATTGGATGCAAGGTTGTGGGCGTGTCTGGGTGGCGTAAACATGTCCTCTTTTTTAAGAGAATTACCTCAGGGTTTGAACACTGTGTTCAACCCTTTGGATACAAATCTTTCCGGTGGGCAGATCCAGCGGCTAGTCATCGCACGTGCTTTGCTCCGCGATCCGCGTATATTACTCTTGGACGAGGCGACGTCAGCAGTCGATGTTGCTTCTGAGTTTGATATCACACAGAGTGTTATCCAGGATGCAAAACGTAATCAACGCATATTAATAGCCGTGACCCATCGATTGCAGTGGTTATCTTTATATGATCAGATTTGGTTCGTGGAGGGTGGGCAAGTCGTTTTTAGTGGATCTTTTGAGACGATAGGAAAACACGAAAGATTCCGGGCATTCATTGCTGCCGGGGGTCATGAGTGACCTGGCTTAAACCTTTAGAGTTTTTGTATCGTTTGGTTATTTGGTTTAGAAATAAACTTTATGACCTGCATTTTTTACCGTCATACCGCCTTCCGGGAACTGTGATTTCGGTTGGTAATATTGCCCTCGGTGGAACAGGTAAATCTCCGCTTGTAATCAACATGGCAGAGCATATTCGCGACATGGGCGGGGTACCCGTGATTCTCACGCGCGGTTACAAAAGTGGTCTTCGCTCCGGAGAATGGCAGATCTATTTAAATGGCCAAGTTGTGGCCGGTGTCTCTAGGCCCAAGGTGAGGCCGGACGAAGCGATTATGCAGTCAAAGGAGCTTCAAAATACATATGTCATTGTTGGTTCGCGCAGGCGTGAGGCTGCAAACGCGTTTTTGCGCAACATTCAGAGAATTCGTCCCACGCATTGGATTTTAGATGATGGATTTCAACATAGAAGTATAAAGCGGGACCATGATGTCGTGATTCTCGACGCGCGACGTCCTTGGGGGCCCTGCTTGCCGGTCGATCGTTTTAGGGAGCCTAGCACAGCTCTTGCGCGAGCTACGACGGTTGTCGTTGGAAAGTGTGACAGCAGTGAACAGAGGCTCCAATTAATAAACCGTCTTGGATCTCTTTATCCCTCGCTCGAGTTATGCAGCATTACATTTAGGCAGGGGCCACTGCGACTTGCTTGCGGCCACTCGTCGTCCACTGACAAACACAGATTTGCCTTGGTCTGTAGTGTCGCAGCGCCTGACGATGTGGCAAGTCAGTTAAGATTGTCTGGATTGGATCTGATAAAGGTTTTTAAGCATACTGATCATTCGTCATTTAACGTTAAGGATGTGCTAGCTGAGCGCTCTGGTTTTACAAGTATTGTAACAACCGAAAAGGACTGGGCTCGTGATCAGGAGTCTTTTGAGTCGCTTGGTATCCCGGTTTACGTGGTCCCACTTAAATTGGATTGGGTTCAAGGCCCCCCTAAATTTTTAAAATATAACCCAATAAAATCAGAAACTTGAATCCAAATATCAGATCCTTCGGGATAACTGCCGATAAGACTTCTGTTGGGGGTCGCAGCGTCTTGAAAGCTTTTTCCTTTATTTTGTTATCCTTGGGTCTCGTCGTCGCTTGCGGGCGCACGGAGCAGAAAGTTGAGCTCAAGTCTAGCCAGCTTGACGACCTCAATGACTCCAATTGCAAACGAGACAAATGCCCCGCGATTGACTTCTCTATTGTGGACAGTTCCGGTTTTGATGTGACGTCGAAGACGTTTGAGGGTCTAGTAAAAACTCCTATCGAATGGGCTATAAAAGTAAAGTCGACATCACCGGCTGGTCGAGTCAAAATCGTTCTAAAAGAGTATCCAACTTCTTGGATGAACTTCAGAAATAACGGTGCTCCTGGATCTTTGCTGCTGTTTGGAACGCCCGAAAATATCACGGGATCAAACGCGGTGACCATTCTTGCCCGTGACATTGCTCGATGCGTCGCACTCAATAAAGATAGTAAAAAAAATTGTAGCGATGTTAAGGTAGGCTTTGCCGACTATGACAAAACGTTTAATCTAAAGTATACAATTAAAGATCAATCAGCTGGTGGGGCAAAGCCCTGAGAATGCCCTTTGATGGGAGCTTTTTTGACCAGGTTGCTTGTAAATTCCAATCTTTCGCATTAATCTCGCTTCCTGGTATTTTCAGTCTTAGCTATTTCGAGGATGCTTCGTGGTTCAGATTGTCACGAGAAACGATAAAACCGTTCATTTAGCGGATGAGATTTGGCTCATAACTCGTAAGAATGGGTCTCCGTCATTCGAGCTGATAAAGAATGGCGCGCTTGCGGTGAATGCCGGTGGCAAAATCGCAGCAGTTGGGCCGAGGTCTGAAGTTTTAGTTTCCATGCAAAGTGATCAGGTCGAAATTATCGATCACGAGGCATCGGTTATTGTGCCGGGTTTTGTCGACGCTCATCTCCATTGTCCTCAGCTCGACGTGATGGGTTCTGGTGGTTTTCCGCTACTAGATTGGTTGAATAAGTTCGTATTTCCAGCTGAGTCCAAATTTTCGGATCGCCAGGTGGCTCGTTCTGGAGCAAGGCGGCTAGTCCGAGAGCTTAAGAAAAACGGCGTAACCACCGCTGCTGTCTTTTCCAGTGTCCACGCGGTTGCTGCGGATGAGCTGTTCAGGGAGTTTGACTCGGCAGGCTTGCGCTTGATCACAGGTAAAACCTCGATGGATCGTGGCGCCCCCGACGAGCTGCTTGAGGATGTGGAGTCGGATTTAATTCAACAAAATGACCTGATAGCGGCTTGGCACGGTAAGTCTGATCGTCTCTTTTATGCCGTGACGCCCCGGTTTGCTCTCAGCTGTTCCAAACAAATGCTACGTGCATTGGGTGACCTGAAAGCTAAATGGCCATCATGTTTTACGCAGACACATATCAGTGAGAATGAAAAAGAGGTGACTGAGGTCTTGGCGGTTTGGAAGCAACACCGGGACTACCTCGCAGTTTATGAAGATCATGGTCTTCTGGATGGAAAGACTTTATTAGGTCATGGTATTCATCTGTCAGATGACGAGATGAAACGCATAGAGAGGGTTGGTGCCACGGTCGTGCATTGTCCGACTTCTAATACGTTTTTGGGAAGTGGCTTATTCAATTTACGCCGAGCTCAAGACCTCGGCGTTCAAGTTTGTTTAGCCTCGGATATTGGTGCAGGAACCACACTGTCCCCTTGGAAGACGATGCTTGAGTGCTACAAAATTCAAGCATTGCAAGGTGTATTTTGCTCAGCCGCCGATCTCTTGTATCGCGCAACTCTCGCGGGTGCTAAGGCGCTTGGCATGGATAAGTATTCTGGAAGTCTCGAGGTTGGGAAATTTGCGGATTTTGTGGTGATCAATCAAAACAAGAACGCGCTTCTGGCTGAACGCCTTATAAAAACGTATTCGGCCGAGGAACGATTTTTTGCGACTATGACGTACGGAGATGATCGAATTACTGAGGCTGTGTTTGTGGCTGGTAGACAAGTTTACAACCAAACTCATTGATTAAACTAGTTACGCTCCATCTGCCTATCGCGGTATTCCAGCCATTTCAGCAAGATAATTGTTATGATCATGATCAAAGCTGGTAGCCAGAATGCAAGTTCAAACCCTGCCATATCCGCAAGCCGCCCTGTTATATAGTGCATGAGCGCCAGAGCACCTTGCATGCCAGATAGGGTCCAGAGTAACAACGTGCGGTCACGTTCGGGAAAACGTAATCCAGTCCATGTGACGAACAAAGGGAAAAATGGGCCAAAGAGTCCAGCGGCCGGCAAGAGCCAATGCCAGCCTGTGAGTCGCGCCAAAGAAAAACAGACTAAGGCGCTTACGATTGACACCCAAATAATGACGCGGTGCCAACGTGGCGTACTCCATAGCCCGCAAGCGATCCTCGTTACGAACATGACAGCAAAAAAAGCCGAGGAATAAATAGATGCGTCGCGGATTGAAATGTCGTGCTCTTTGACGAGGTAGGTTGGCAGCCAAGTGGAGGTTAGCGTCTCGGCCACGACGTAGCTGACCAATGTGAGTACAGCTAGTATGTGAATGAAGCCCAATGATAAAGGCTGCATACGACCTCGTCCATCGTCGCGCTCTACCGAACCTTGGATGCGCAATTGAATAAATGAAGCAAGTGCTGCCGCAAATGGTGCGGCCACCATGAATAAATAGGGCCATCTATTTGGGTTCGCGAGAACTAGTCCTGCGCTCCATGGAGCAAAAAAAGAGCTTAAGCCATAAATTGAGTGCAGGGCTGACATCATTTGTCCTCTCCTACTATCCTCGGCGCCGGCCTGAACATAAAGATTGCTTAGGGATCCCATCATAGAAATGCAGCCCCCAATCAGTGCACCCCAAACAAATAATCGGATTTTTGTATCAGCAAAAAGGGCGCTCGCGCACACGACGGCTGTGACTAAAAGGACCCACATACCAACATATTTTAAGGATTTTTTATTGAGTAACGGCATCAACAGCCATGTACTGATCATGGCCGTCAAGTTGCCAAAAGCGATAATGAGGCTCGCGTCCTCGTATTTCATGTCGAGAATAGATATGACGGCAGGCAGTAGCGGTCCGCGCAAGTTATCAATCCAAGCGGCTAAGCAAAGCAATCCGGCACCACAAAAGAAAACCCACCAGCGCATTGATTTAGCCTTTCTTGACAGGCAGGGGCGGGAGGCGTAAGGTCTCCCACCTATGCAGTTCGACATATTTCATAGTATCGGTCGTATCGATACGCTCAAGCCTATTCCGGCTGATCGTGAGATCTTTAGCGCATTTTTTGATCAGTGTGTTTTGGCCGAGGAGCTGGGATACAAAACCATGTGGGTTGCCGAGTCTCACTTTTCGAGTGAGGTTCAGAAGTCACACGTTAAGCCCGTCATTCCGCACTATCACGGTGAGGTCGGTCTCAATGCAGACTCGTGTCAGTTGGCTCACCTTGTTTTTGCAAAAACCCATAAACTCTCTTTTGGAACGGCTATTTATAATATTGTTGGCGGCAATGGGGGGCCCATTGCAGCAGCTGACAGAATCCGCTCTCTTGCCTATTTAAACGCCATGACTGATCGCCCAAGAAGGCTTCATGTTGGGGTTGCTGCGGGCCGGTTTCCCTACATTAACGCGCCTTTTGGAATCGTTCCCAGGGATGACGTGGAGGCCAGATTATGGCCCCAATATCAACGAATCATTTTTCTTGAGGCGTTGGAAATTTTCCTGCGTTTGATTCGAGGCGAGACGATTTGTTCCACAGATCTGCAAAAATGGAAAATAGATCGATCGTTCTTTCGTTCAGACGAGGAGTACTCTCGTGTCGGCGTTGAAATTGGTTTCGAGCAGGATGGCTTGGACTACACGCCGAGGTGGTTGTTTGAGCCGCTTAAGCTGATTCCGGAAATGAGTGAAAGTGATTACTCGGCTTGGATGAATTTTGTTCTGGGTTCGCATGATCCATTGGCTCGGGATCATGGTCTAAAGTTTGCAGACCTGGATATGTTTAACCTCTCCTTCACGCCTCCAGATCAGCTCAACAAGGTTCACGCTGAAATGCGGCTTCGTTATGGTGAACTCGGAAGAGTTTGGGATCGTTCGCGAATGCCAAGAACCGTCTTAGTATTTATCGACAAAAATCACGCCCGGGCAAAAGACATGGCGTCGAGGTGCTTTGATACCTATATTGAAGCCATGAGAGGTACCGTGGCATTGCCGCCTAAGGAGCAACTTATGGAGCGGGCCCTGATAGGTGATCCTTTAGCTGTCCGAGATCAGTTGCACCCCGAAAGCGAGAAAGCATTTGACCCCAAGGACCGTCTGATGCTTTGGTTTGAGTTCAATCAAATTGAACATCAAGCCATTCAGCAACAAATGCGTCTATTTGCCGAGGATGTTATCCCCCACTTGGACGGCAACGCATGACTAGTCTTGTTGACGCTAAGCCAATTTTTTCGTTTACACGAAGAGGCATCACCGAGGTCGTTGTTCACGGTATCCTGGAACTAAAACACCAAGGCACGCAGCTTCGGTCTGAACACGCATCGACAGTCATCGTTACAAGATCCCTCTTAAAGCCTTGGCAAGCTCTTGCCGCGGGTGGTTTTGAGCGATCACGCGCATTTTGGGCTATGGGTTTTGCATCTCACAGCGGCCAAGCGCAACATCTAGAGCACTTAAGAGAGCTCATGTCGTTTACAAGTGCAGAAGAATCGAATCTGGTTTGTCCCCGGACTTTTCCGCTTGATGCAAATGAAGCCGCATCCATGCGAAGTTCGGGTGGTCAGGCGTCTAGGCTTCACCATCCATGTGCGGGCAAGCACTTGCTTCTACTTGCAGCCGCAGCCAAAGATAACGCGCAGGTTGAATCTTATTGGCATGAGGATCACCCAATTCAAAAAAGAATCCAAGCTCTCGTCGGGAAAGAGGCTAGCGAGAAGCTGACTTGGGTTACCGACAGCTGCGGCTTACCAGTTGCTGCGATGCCTGTTCGGGCATTGATGAACATGTATGAACGCTTGGCACTGGATTCGTCGCCTGCTGTGATGGATTTAAAGGCGCTTTGGACAGGTAATCCGCGACTTGTTGGTGGTGCACGTAGGCTTGACACAGATTTATGCGAAATTGGTGCTGGAAAGTTGATTGCCAAGGAGGGGGCCGATGGTCTTTTGTTTATTCAGACATTGCCAGAACCTGGTGATCAGGTCGCCGGTTGTTTCGTGAAAATTTCCTCCGGACACAATATGGCTCACCTTGGAATAGCATTGTGGAGTTTGCTAGCTGCGCGTGCGGACCTGAATAAACCGTTAGTTGGCCTTCGAGACTACTTGCGTAGTCGTCTCGAGGAGTGGGTTCCCAAAGATCAAGTTCTGGAAATTCTTTATAAGCCATGAGCAAAGCCCTAACGATAAAAGAATTTATTGTTTCACCGGCTCAATCAAAAGCCCGCATTGATCTATTTTTAAGCAGCGTGTTGCCCGAGGTTTCTCGGCGAAAAATTCGGCAGATCCTCGACGTTGGCGGTTGCTACGTCAACAACAAGCGGATGCACATTGCATCTAGGCAGGTGAATGCAGGTGACAAAGTGCGGGTCGAGTTCAATTTAGAGGCTTTGAGCAAGACTCGGCAAAAGACGTTTACATTGAGGGATGAAGACATTCTATACGACGAAAAAAATTTGATCGCCATTAATAAGCCCCCCGGCTTGCCGAGTCAGGCGACTCGCGATCAGGACGTTATGCATGCGGAAGTCTGTTTGCGGAGTTGGCTTAAATCTTCGGATCGTGCCAAGGGCTCGGTCATCCTTTTGCACAGGCTTGATAAAGAGACGTCGGGCATCCTGCTTTTCGCTACAAGCAATAGCGTATCGACCTGGGTTACGGACCAGTTCAGAGAGAAGAAAGTTAAAAAGACCTACTGGGCCATTTGCTGTGGGCTGCCGGCGGAGTCAAATTTTAAAGTTGAGTGTTATCTTTCTGCCATCGACAAGAAGACGGGTAAAGTATCGCCCGTGCGCAGTGGCGGTAAACAGAGCCGCACCGAGTTTGTGACGCGCTACCGCTGTGAGGACCTAAATATTTCATTGATCGAATGTTATCCAGAAACTGGCCGCAGTCATCAGATTAGAGTCCATCTCAACATGGCTGGTTTCCCAATCCTTGGAGATAAGAAGTACGGGGACGGCTCCGATCGGGGGTTGCGAAAGGACGTTCTAGAGATTGCGGCATTCCACCATATGTTACACGCCAGAGCTATCGAGGTACCCATGCATGATGGGCAGACACCTGTTAGACTCATCGCGGAGCCTCCGCCGGAGTTCCTTCGGCTCTTAACGCTGATGGGTGTTAATTCCTAAATCATTCAAATAGTTTTTTATGACTAATATGATTTGGGATCTTGATAAGAAAATGCAAGATGCCCAATCAATCTCGAAGATTTTGCACTGGCATGGTTTCAATAAAATCGGCGCCACCATTTAACACCGTCAATTAAACCCCACTTATTCCGAGTAAACATCCTAAAGGGTCTGAATTTCTTGGGATAAATCATCATGGGCAAGAATCCTTCGCAAAAAGACGCAGGTTTGTTCACGTCGCCAGACGAGATTATCGTTTCGGATGCCACGATTGCGCCTGAGCTTACAAAAGTATGGGTTGATGAAGACCAGGGTCTGATTGCCGTGTCGGTTGATCGACTTGTATTTGATAGTATTCCGGATATTGCCGCAAGATATCTCGAGCCCAATGGTTTCAGCCTCAATCTGGAAAACATCCTAGCCGTCATTGATAGCATGCGAATAGCCGTATTTGCGGGCGTGGCTTCACGTCAGGTTTCTAATAAAGATGTGGCAAAAAAGATACTGCCCGCAGTTTTTATGCAGCTGCCCCGAAAGAGTGAAGTCGGAAGCATTCTGAAAAGATTTTACAATGAAATTGGGCGCTATGAGTCCGAGCTTGGGCGTTTGCAGGATGCGGAGCTTCGAGCAAGAAAAGTCGCAGATTCATCAATCAAGGATGAGTCGGTGAAAAAAATTGTAGACACACTACAGACTGAGAATCTTGCGCTCCGCGCAGATCTTGAACGGTTGCAAAGGAAATTAGCTGCGGCTGAGAGTCAGTTACAAGCATCATTCCAGGCACAGGAACGCACTGCTGTCACTGGTCTGAAGGAGTATGTTGTGCGATCCGTTCGAGTTCAGGAGGGGGCGATACTTTTAAAAGCCGATGACACTCAGTTTTCCTACCCCCTGAAAGCATTGGATGGCACGCCGGTTGTCGGGGCAAAGGCAATCGGGTTTCATGGTGGAAGTGATGCACCCTTGGTCTGGATATATAGTCCTCGACCAACACCCTTCATTGAACGCCTAGCCGTCGCTGTTGCGGTCGACGGTAGAAAAGTAAAATTACGTTTCGACAATAGGTCTGAGCGAGTTGTCACGCTAGCGTCCCATCAAATTATTCCACCAAGGAATGCAAAGATTCTGGGACGATTTTCAGGCGAACATTTGGTCACGCTAGTTTTAGTTGGCTCGGAAAGTGGCGCGAGGATCTGTGATTTGATGTTCGAAGAGCAAACAAAACGGCAGCTTGATGAAGTGTTTGATCAGGAGGCATCATGATTGAGGGTCTAAACGAGCGAAAGTATGTGCAGACGATTAAAAAACGTCCGGCGCCTTTGAGCCTCTTAATAGCACTTGCGTTATTTGTTCTGGTGAGCATCGCCTCATTTGGTGTAGGGAATTGGCGTTCACTATTCGACCTGCGCGGTCTAGTTATTGTGTTGGGTGGCACCATAGCAAGCTTGATTTTTCAGTATGACGTGTTCTCACTTTTCTCGACGATCCGTATGGTTTGGAAATCGTTTTTCGGCACCCCAGACCGTGACGTGCAAAAGATTATGAGAAAACTTGATCATGCAATTGTTGAAGGTCAGACGCTCACGCAGCTTCGGCATTCCGATGGTCTAACCGGCGATTTGCTTGGTGATGTAGTGTTCATGTATCAACAAGGGCTGACCTTTGAGGAAATTGACGCATTTGTAACGGGACGTGTCCACGATGAATTCATGCAAAGGGAGATTTCCATGTCCCTCCTGCAAAAAGCGGCAATTGTGGCGCCGTCGTTTGGTTTGTTCGGCACCGTTGTGGGCCTGGTTCATGTTATGCAAGCCATGGCGACGCCTGGACAGATCGGCCCCGCCATGTCACTGGCCCTGATGACCACCGCCTATGGCGCCGGACTTGCAAGTTTAGTTTTCACTCCCCTTTCGGGTCGTCTCGAGCATCACAATCAAATCTATCTCGAATGCCATAAGCAATTTCTTACAAAGATAGGCATCCTGTTGAAGCGAGATGACCAAAGTGTTGAGACCGTGCGGAGTGAGGTGGCCGCGTGAAGCTTAAAGACCTCCAGGCATTACAGATCAGAAATCGGGAGGCCCCGGTTAATGCATTTTATCTGAGTCTCAGTGATCTGATGACCCTTCTTTGTGTGTTCTTCGCGGTTTTGGTTGGAATGAGTCGTATCGATGTCGGGTCATTTGAAAAAATGAAAACATCGGTCACCGGAGTTTCCAAGGGCACACTAGTTGAGCTAGCGCGCGATCTCGAGAAAATTGCGCGGGGTCAGAAAGGCGTGTCCGTGCGTTTAGGCGAGGATGGTGTGCATTTGGATTTTGAGAGTGCGGCATTATTTGATTCAGCATCTGCCACTTTGAGGCCTGGTAGTCTCTCTCCGATGATACCGATGCTTAAGCTTATTTTGGCAACAAAATACACGGTGGATGTCGAGGGGCATACTGACGATGTCCCTCTCTACCGGAGAGAGTTGGCTAAAACTGGTGAGGAGATTGAAACAAATTGGACGTTGAGCGGTCGACGCGCCAGCAGCGTCGTAAACTGGCTTATCGATTTTGGATTTGGTGAGTCTCGTTTGCGTATTGTGGGATATGCCGCGACGCGACCAAAAGTAGATGTCGGTAAACTTTCAGGTTTGAATTTGGAAGGTGCCCGTGGGGAAAATCGTCGTGTATCGATGTTGATTCGTTAAGATTGTTTAGAGTGTGGAAAGGGCTAGAGCTGGCTTATGGGCATTGAGCGTTTATTGTCATCGGAATCCATCGAAGTTGGACTTCGTCGTTCGGTGGGTCGAGGATTTAAGCTGAGTCTTCGTCGTCAGCACGATGACTCAGGGTTTGAAAGCTATATCATCGAAAATATTGCTCGCAAAGAAACCCTCATAGTCCCGCGATTTTTATTTGAATTATTCAGGAGCGCGCTTCGAAAAGTGATGCAGGCCAAGGAGGCCCAAGATTACCGCATAGAATTCAAGGGCAAGACTAAGTTTAGCTTTGAGGCAAATAACCAGGGTGTCCGTATCGAGGCTGTCGACGGTCGTGAAGGCGGATCTGGCATACTTATCTTGACGCTCGAAGCGGGCAAAGCATTGGATGAGATGCTGCATGATTCACGGGTACGACATGGAAGTGACGTGTTAGGACGTATTCTGGCCTATCACCGTCTATTTAAATTCACGTTTGCTGAGGCGTCGGACAGTATCAACAGCGGTCTTGCGCTTCGTACTGACGTTTTGAGTCAGGTTGAAAAATATGTACCACCCGTAGGTCAAAGGGCCGCACTCGGGCTAAAAAATTTAGATGTGAGTGGCGATGGTTTGACGTCAGAACGTAAGGGTCCAACCAAATCAGCCCAGATTGCGGATCTAAAAGCATTTAAAAGTCGACTGGGCGAGCGTGATCTACAGAAGGTGTGGGCCGTCGACTATCAAGCGCTTTTTGGAGCTACAGACCAAAGGACGCCAGACCGCCAACCGAAAGGCAACGCATCTGATCAAGGTCGCAGAGAGGGGGGATCACGCCACGTGTGGTCACTGCCGATCATGTCGTCGGAAGTGAAGTTGATGAAGAACAAGACGCTTCGGTGCGAGCTTTCAAGTGCTGACATAAAAGACATGCGAGATGTGTTTTTGAGTGATGATAAGACTGAGTATTTTTTGGGTTTTGAGATTATTGACGCGATTTTTAAATCGCCATCAGGGGAGTTGAAGACGTTTCGGTTCCCACTATATTATGTCCCAGTTTCGATTGCGGAATCAGGTCGTCAGATTCTCATTGAAAGTGGCGAGAGTGCGCGGGTGTATCTCAACCATTTGGCACTGGCAACCCTCGTCGAAACATTCTCACGGGACTCTAATCCTGAAACCGCCGTCGATCATTTTTTTAAGACGTTACTCGCTCAGCACATTGAGTATAACGGGCGCCTCGGACGGATCTATTTGTCACGACAATTTCCGGTTGCCGATGATATTTTTGCGCGTACACGCGAGATATTTCTGGGTACGCCAGGTGAAAACGGTAAAGGCGGACTTTTTTCGGCTTTAAATATTTTGGGCGCAGAATGCGACACCGAAAGTGTTGCGGTCTACAGGGCATCGAAACAGGTAGGAGCTTTGCAGAAATCTCTAGAATTAGACCTTGAGATGATGCAGGAACTAGCTGATCGTAGCCCTGAAAAATTTTCGAAAACCCTGCCGGGCCGGTTTTTAAGCACAACGCATAAAGAGGTGACTAAAAGCGCACGAGTTTTTTCTGAACGACCATTTACTCCCGTCTTTAGGCCGCCCAGTACACGAAGGCTTTTTGACAAACTCAACGCCCACGACGTGGTTCTATTGGAAGGGCCCCCTGGCACAGGTAAGACCTTCACGATCATGAATCTCCTTATTCATGCGGTATGTACCGGGCAAAAAATTTTGATTGTGAGCGATCAGGCAGCCGCTCTGCACGCCCTGAACGAGAAAATAATTGAATATTTACAGGAAGGGGCAAAGTCAGGTGGTGTAGATCCGGTGACGCTATGGCATCGGGCTGCCCAGATGATTGATAGTCTAAGTGGCGGTCACAATGATTTAGGAGCTTGGTGCCGAACGATAGAGGAGAGCTTAGGCATCTCGAGTGCGCGAGAACTTCAGGGGAAACCCGAGACTGCAGATGCGGATGTCAGGGAGCTTGCTAAGCTGGATTCCCAGGTCTCTCAGTTGAAGCAGATCATTGGTAAAGTCATGGACGCCCGGATGGGTCCTAAAACTGATATTAGACGGCGGGTCAGTCCCAAGCGAGGACATGCAACAACGCTTACTGACATCGAAGCGTTTGTCCAGTTCTTGCAATTTATGGGAGGCATTGGCGGAGCTACAAAGACGTCTCGGCAGGCCCGAAGCTTAGTACGTGAATTCGTGTTAGCGAGAGAGTTTCTCAATCAGTCCAAGGATCAAGACCTTTACGAAATATTCTCAGTACCAGATGTCGTCGGCGCCGATCAGTTGAAATATCTCGAGCAGGCCGAGGGCACGCTCACGGCTCTGTTGAAGATGAAACCAAAGTCTCTCGAGGATCTTTCAAAGGTTATAGGGTCTCCCGGTGATAGTAGGGTGAACCGTCATTTATATGATATTTGGTCGAGGATTTTCCCGGCTGGGGAATCTGGTTTTCGTCAGGCGGTAAGGATGATATCTAGCATGATTCAGCATCCAGGAAAGCCGCATTTGAAGGCTCTCTTATCCGTTATCCGCTCGCACTCAAAAATTCTGCGGTCGCAGAAGCATTTCAAGGAAGGCGTATGGCGTCAGCTCCAGGTGATTCATGAAGCACTGGGTCCGGGATACAAGGGTCCCATTCCTTTGTCGCTTGAGGTGTGCCGATTTGCGACCACTTCTAGCTTTACATTTGGACATGCTGCCGATCGAATGCCGAGCATTCAGGAGATTTTGGAGAAGCTATATGATCTCGACCAGCGCCGCGGAGAGTTGGTTCGACGCGTTTTTGTAAGTAAGCTTGCAAAAATCGTCGCTGACGCGCAGAACTCATTTGAAGGTCAAAGTAACGCTTTAACGGCCATCGGTGGAATGCTTCATGGGCTCAAAGGTCATGAATCCCTCGAGTCGGCTAGCGGTGTTTGGCACGAGCTTCAAGAGAAACTGTTTGAAACGTTCCCCATTTGGCTGGTGCGTAAGCAGGCCGTGTCCTTTCTTTTTCCGTGCAGGGCGAAACTATTTGACTTAGTTGTTGTGGATGAGGCGACACAGTGCAGGGTGGATGACGCGTTGCCTTTGATGCTTCGGGCCCGAAAATTTATGGTCGTTGGCGACGATAAGCAGACCGTTCTGGCTAAGGACAGCGTCATCGATGATTATCTTTTTGCGGAGTTCAATCTCGATGAACACCTTAGGGCGACGCAAGCTCGTGCGATTAAAGGAGGGGGAAGTCATATATTTGGACTCGTTAAAGGCATAAAAGAGGCAAGTGTGATGCTCGATGAACATTATCGGTGCCCTCCAGATATCATCGAATACTCAAATAAATATGTCTACAACAGTGAACTCAAAGTCATGCAATGGAGACGCGCAGGTCAAAAGGCTGCCATGCAGGTCGATTGGAGTGAAAGGGAGAAGAGTGATAGCGTTCGCCAGGAAACCGGTCAATTTAAGGGTATAGAGACTGAAATGATTGATCGCTACCTGGTTTGGGTCTCAGAAAAAATCAAAGAGATTGAAAAAGAAACAGGGCGACGCGTAAACATGGAAACGGATGTTGCTCTCGTTTATTTTCTTCTTAAGAACGAGCCCTACATAAGATCAAAAAAATCCCAATTTCTACATAAGCTGGATCGGGGCGAAGATGTTTTGGACGGTGCTGGTGCGGCCCTTCAGGGTAAAGAGCGTCCTTACATCTTCTATCTTTGGGACGTTAACAGAGGAAACCTAACAGCATTCCGGCATGGGGATGATCCTGACAAGAGGCGGGGGGAGCTCAACGTGTTGATGAGCCGTCCAAAATCAAAAGCATTTCACTTCTTGCACAAGCGATTCGATGAGCTAGATCATGAAAAAGCAAGTATCACAGACTTTTTATGGCGTGCGTGGAGGCGGCAGAGTGAGGGGGAGCAAAAGAAGGAATTCGTAGAGCGCAAAAAAACTCCCGGTCCAGAGTATTTCCCGTGGCGCAGATCATCAGGCGATTTGATGAGGGCTGTTTTGGAACATGTTCTTTCAAAATCGGCCCAGTCGGTTGCCAGTGCGAAGATTCAAACCAGTGTTGTGGTCGGAGATCCCAGGTACAAAGTCGACTTGGTGATTAATCCGAGTCTGCCCAAGGATCCAAGTCTGGGTGTTGTAGACCTCTGCGGCTTCGACTGGCATACTCATTGCGCCGAAGACGTGGTTGATTACTACTTCCAATTATGTAGGTCCGAACCCCGCATGCGCCCCGTATTCTTGTTCATGCATGAGTTGGCAGATCAAAGATCTCGCGGGTTTAGTCGCCTCCAATACTGGCTTTCCTCCCAAAAAAATTAGATAATTTAGCGTGTTGAAGGATTAGGGGTTGCACATTTGCCCGAAGGCGACTAGATACTTGGCGTCCGAACATTAAAAGCGTGTATTTGAACCTGTATAAGCCATTAATTGGAATGGTGTTTCTACCGGGCCCCGTAAAAGGTCCGTCTATAGGAGAGAAGAAATGAGAATGTTCCTCGCATCTGTTTTGGTTTTGGCGGTTTCTACGGTTAGCTGCGGCTCTCGCGACGACGCCAGTCAGCTGAAATTTGTCGAAAAAGACTCACAAAATTGGGATTCATTGGTCAAAAGAGGCGTTGAAGTGCCGAGCGAAGGCCGGTTTCCTCACACCCCTCGCAAGGAGTCTACGCCCGGTTCTCTTTGCGAAAAGTCGAACACCTACCGTTATCCTGAGCACGTCAAGTACTGTGAACGAAATGTCGATAAAGAGCAAAAGCATGAAAGATTCGTACACTATGATCGCGAGTACGGATTTAGCACGCTCGAGATGGAGCGTAGTGAATTTAAGATCGATCACCTGATACCTCTCTGTCTTGGCGGCAGTAACAACTCCGATAACTTGTGGCCGCAACACAAAGTGATCTATGAAAACACCGACCCTTTAGAGCCATTTTTATGTGAGACACTTGCCGCTGGTAAGATTAAACAGGCCGAGGCTGTGCGTATCTTGCTTGAGATCAAGCAACGTCCTTTTGATGCTCCAGAAGAGCTTCGTAAGCTTGAATCACGGTTCTAAAATTTGATTTTTAGAAAATAGATGGCCGGAGTTGTTCAAGGCAGCTCCGGCTTTCTGTTATATTGGCAATGAGGGCGCGGTTGCTGAGGGTGTCATGAAACAAGTTTTTATCAAGCCAATCAAAGCAGTCCTTATTCATCTTGCCCTGATCTCACTGGTCATAGGCGGGATGAATTACTGGAAAACCCGGAATTTGGCGTCCGGTTCATCTCCGAAGTCACAGCTCATTGATTTGGCGGGCCAGCCAGCTTTTGTGCCAGATGTAAGGGAAGGGCAGATTTCATTAGTCTATTTTTTCGCGCCTTGGTGCGGTGTGTGCAAACTGAGTATGGGTAACCTGAATGAAATTCGGCGCCAGATGCCCGATCTCAATATTCAAATTGTCGCCTTAGACTACGAATCCAAAGAGGATGTGATTCGATTTATCCATGAAAACCGAATCGAGCCTGATGTTTATTTGGGTAATGAATTTACGGGCCGTGCATGGGGTGTATCAGCTTATCCTAGCTACTTTATCGTAGATCAAGATTCCGTTATTCGATCAAGAGCAGTCGGTTATTCGTCAAAATTTGGTATAATGCTCCATACTTTTTGGGCTCGATTATTCAATTAATAAGTCTCACGGAGTTAGACAGTGGAGTCAAACGAGAGATTCGCCGAGCTTGATAAGCAGTTAGTGGCTGCAAGTAAGGGTATAAAAATTTTAAGTACCTTAGGTTGGGGAGATTCTGTAGCTAACGAATTTCTAGATCGCTGGCGGCGAGGTAACCCTAAAATGCCGGAGGTCACTTATCCCCGATTTGACTATCATGCTGAGCGTGACGCGCTAAATCAAATCCAAAAAAACACCAGTGATGAGCATCCAGTTGGGACGTACATCATCGAGACGGCAAAAAGTTACCAGATCGCAGCTCAGATGCTTGAGTCACTTGGTACCGCCGCGTTTCGAGAGTGCAGTGAAGTTCTTTATGGTCGCCCAGATGAGAAAATTGGCCTCGTATCAAATCTTGATTTGGCCGCTGACTTTATAAAAATCACGACAGACTTTAGCGCCATGGTGGGTGTTGATGACGAGGACGCGGCTACACTCAAAAGTGACGACGCTGCAAAAAAGATAAAACAGCGAGCCGATGAATTTTTTAAAGACTATGGGATTAAAGTTCTTGTCGACGACGATTTAACGAGCAAAGCCGCTGCTGGCAGTGAAAGAGTTAGGGTCAGAGGTGATAGTTATTTTTCAAACCACGAGGTGGAGCAGTTGATCCAGCATGAGGTCTTTGTTCATTCTGCCACCATGCTTAATGGAAGGCGCCAACCGTGGCTAAAAAGTATGGGGCTGGGATCTCCGAGAACAACAGCAACACAGGAGGGTTTAGCCACTTTTGCAGAATTGATAACTGGCACAATGGATCTCGCGAGATTGCGGCGAATTGCGCTGCGTATTCAGGGGATTCACGCTGCCTTGCAGGGTGCTGATTTTATCGAGGTCTTCAAATTCTTCCTTTCCTCAGGGCAGTCCGAGAAAGAAAGTTTTCAATCGGCGGCGAGAATTTTTCGTGGCGGCGACGTCCATGGCACCAATATTTTTACCAAAGACTGTGTATATCTAAAGGGTTTACTAACGGTACATACCTTTCTTAGAAAGGCAATCCAGGGTCGAAAGTTAGACTATCCACAAAGGCTTTTTGCCGGCCGGATGACGATCAGTGACGTCATAAAACTTGAAGGGTCTTTCACGGATGGCTGGGTTTCGCCGGCCCAGTATCTGCCGCCGTGGGTGGCAAATAGGCAGGGGCTTGCAACATACTTGTGTTATAACGCTTTCTCAAATCGGTTGCAGTTGGATGATATAAGGCTTGAGGATTTTGCGACGGACTTAGTTGATTTTGGAGCATTAGATTGATTCATTTTTAGTCCGAGAATTTTGACTGCTTAAAAAGAAAGTGCTGACGTCATTAGGAATTTACGTCAGCACTTTTTAGCTATAGCAAATCAGTAGTAACCAATAGGCTGTATAGGGCCGTAAGGGTTCGGTGCGCCAGAATTAAAGGGTCCAGGTGCTGGCCTGTTCCATGGATTTTGCCAAGGCTGTGGGCGGCGGTGATAATAGTAGTAATTCGTATTGCCGCATCGATGCTGGTTGAAAAAGCGCCAAAAAAATGGATTTCCGCCGTGATAGTAAATGGGCTGATATTGATTAAAATCGCCATAACCGAAGCCCGGTTGGCCAATGTGACGATAATTTCCCCAGCCCTGAAAGGATTCGCTGGACGAGGTTTCGTCCATCTCGTCAATCACCCGGTCTGGACGATGGCCGTTTTTATAAGCGGTCATGATTTGTTCGCCACTTAAGGTCTCAGGGCTATTTGGGATGACTCTTAACTCAGCACGGTCAGGCATCTCCTGATTATTCTGGTCCACAGGCACAGCAATCACTGTGGCATCCGGTAACCTTGATTCGACGGATGCTCGAGTTTCGTCTCTCTCATTTTGATGAGCAGCATCTGTCTTGTTTCCGCACGATTGTAGAGCTATCAACGCTAGAGTTGAAGCTATGACTGGGATAAAACGGATTACTTTCATGGTGCATCTCCTTATTCATGTGTTTGGGTTTATACCCGAGATGAGCATGTAATAGCAGCCGTTGAGCTTCTCAACGATTTTTCGCAATGAACCATCGCGTTGCCCTAAATAAAGCGACGATATGACCGCGTTCTGGTCAAAATGGCATGAGCGCATCATTTTGGCTTCGAGATTTTTAGACGCGTATTTCTTTTAGTTTGAGGCGGAGGCGTTGATTAAGCCTGCAACGCGTCGCATCGTGGCTCTTGGAAGAACTCTTGACGTGAGCGTGAAGACCCAGTTCATCATGCCGTCGACAACTACAGCTCGTTTTTGAAACATGGCATCAATTCCGGTTCGTGCGCAAGCCATAGAGTCAGCAAACAGCATGCGCTTCATTCGGGAATCACCCATCCGAGCGCGATCGAAAAACTCCGTTTTTGTTGGACCTGGACAGAGAGTTGTAACGGATACGCCTGTGTTTTTTAGTTCTTCAGCCAGGGCTTCACCGAATGACAAAACATACGCTTTAGTGGCGTAATATACGCCCATCCAAGGACCGGGTTGGAACGCTGCGGTTGACGCGACATTTAGAATATAGCCTGCTTTTTGATCCGTCATGTGGGGGAGTGCCAATCGCGTCAACTCCGTCAAGGTGTTCACGTTCAGTTGAATCATCCCCGCCATTTCCTTGAATTCGGAGGATGCAAAAGGCCCCCAGAGCCCATAGCCAGCATTATTAATCAGAATGTCGACCTTGAGTTTTCGGTTGTGAATTTCGTCCATCAGATTTTTGGCGCTGCCAGCGTGTGCGAGATCGGAACGAATTACATGGCAAGTTATGTTGTAGGTCTTCGTAAGCTTGTGAGACAGTTCGTTCAGTCGCTCTTCATTTCGAGCGGTCAAAATTAAGTTGATGCGACGTTCGGCAAGAATGTGTGCAAAATCGACGCCGAGTCCTGCGCTTGCTCCGGTGATAAGTGCTGTTTTCATCCGGGTATGCTCCTTCGAATTGCTAAAAATTAGACGTTGAACCTAAACTCCATGACGTCACCGTCTTTTACCGTGTACTCGCGACCTTCAGTTCGTATGAGGCCCTGTTCCTTCAGTTTGTTTTTACTCCCAGTTCGCACGAGGTCTTCAATGGAGTAAACCTCCGCGCAAATAAATCCTCGTTCAAAATCGGAGTGAATTTTACCTGCGGCTTGTGGCGCCTTGTCGCCTCGGTTGATTGTCCAGGCGTGAACCTCTTTTTCGCCAGCCGTGAAGTAAGTTTGAAGTTTGAGCGTTTCGTAGCCGGCGCGAATGAGACGATTGAGTCCAGGCTCTTCGACCCCGAGAGAGGCCAGCATTTCTTTTCTTGACTCGAGATCGAGCTGAATCAGTTCTTCTTCGATTTTACCGCTAATAATAACTGTCTGCGCTTTTTCGGTTTTTGCTCGTTCCTTGACAGCCAGCGTATATTTATTGTCTTTCGTTCCGTCGCACATGGATTCCTCCACATTACAGACGTATAAAATGGGCTTGGCCGTAATCAAATGAAGATCTCGCCAGGCGTCATTGACTTCTAATATTTCTCCGACAAACGTTTCTAAAGGAAACATACGAGCTGGTTTAATGCCTTGAAGATGTGTGTTAAGAGCTTCCAGCATGGAGACGATCGCAGCAAATTTCTTGTTGCCGCTTTTGTTTAGTTTACGGTTTCGCTCCAGGGCTACTTCAACCGTGGTAACATCGGCCATAATCAATTCTGTATCGATCGTTTCGATGTCACGAACTGGATTGACAGAGCCATCAACGTGAACGATGTCGCCATCGTCAAAACACCTGACCACGTGCGCAATCGCATCGGTTGACCTGATGTGTCCAAGAAATTGGTTACCCAGTCCTTCACCCTTTGATGCGCCGCGAACCAAGCCTGCGATGTCGACAAACTCCATGGCTGTCGGGACGATGCGCTGGGTCTTAATAATGCCCGAAATTGTATCAAGTCTTGGGTCAGGGACATCCACTCGGCCCACATTTGGATCAATCGTGCAAAAAGGATAGTTTGCGGAAGCGGCACCAGCAGCTGTTAGTGCGTTAAAGATGGTGGATTTACCCACGTTCGGCAAACCGACGATGCCACATTTGAAACCCATAAATTTCTCACTTTCCCGGCAGAGCCTGCTTTTATTCAGCGTCTCATGTTGATGAATTGTACTGGAAACTTTAGTTCTTGCCCCCTCAGCATGCTCATAACTGACTGTAGATCGTCGATGCTTTTGCTTGTGACGCGAAGTTGGTCACCCTGTGTCTCTGTCGTCACCTTGAGTTTTGAGTCTTTTATGAGTTTGTTGACCTCTTTTATCTCCTCTTTTTCGAGAGCGGCTTTTAAATCTACAATTTGGCGGATCATGTTACCAGAGGCTTGCTCCTCGGTGTTGTATTTAAGACCCCTTAAGTCGATGTTTCTTTTGGCAAGTTTCTGGTGAAGGATCTGATGAATGCTTCGAAGCTTCATGTCGTCATCGGCCATTATCTTTATTTTGCGACCACCCTTATCCAGTTCTATGGACGACTTACCACCCCGGAAATCAAAGCGCTGCTCGATCTCTTTGGCGGATTGGTTGACGGCGTTCTCAACCTCCATAAGGTCAAGCTCGCTAACTATATCGAACGAAGGCATTTTGACCCTCCCTCAGTGTACTAAAATCTTGCCCATCCAGTGTTCTTTCCCGTACACTTTAGGGATGAGTTGCGCAATAAAAATATCTATTTACCGCTCAGTCGGGTTCTTCAGTCTTGTCGTATTGTTTGGCGGCGCGGATTCTTTGATGGCACAGCAAGCCGGGGCCGACAGGGTCCAAAAGGCCCAGCAAAGCTATAACGAATGTACGTCGCGGGCCACTGCAGCCGTGAAGTCAGGCAAACTTCGCATCGAAGATCTTCCCGCCGAGTTTGGACGCTGCACGGACCGGTTCCCGGCGGCTGGACTGTTTCAGGAGTGTAAGAAAAATCTACTCAAGTCAGCCAAGGGGCGCGATATCAGTGTGACTGAAGTGAATCGCTGTAAGCAGATATTGGCTGAGGCAAGCTTCGATCCGGCTCAGCCCGCGCCAATTTTTGTCAGCGCTGGGCAGGCGGTTTTTGCGGGTGTCGGTTTAAATCGCCCTATGAAAGTCTCGGGTATGCAGGTTCCAAATTATGATTGCAAGAAGCTGCAGTTGGCATTGGCTGACATACCCAAAAACGCCCAGCACATCCTCTTCGGTAATCACCCAAAAATGTTTCTGAGTGGACCGGACCAGAACAAGTTTTTCAAAAATCTTTTATCCGCGGTCGCCAAGCCGGCGAAAAATGCCAAACACACCGATGTGGCCGCCTTTGGCCGAGTTTTCGGTGATCCTAAGACAAATCAATCAATCGTTTACTTTCCTTCGGGGGCCTGTGAGTTTGAGGCGACCACTGGAAAAATTTTTGCTGGAATTAATTTGTTCTATCTTCCCGACGAGAAAAGTCAGTCGGCAACTCCCTATTTTGGGATCGCCTATTATCGGCAAGGTCAAAAAAGCATCACAACACCAGAATTAGTGGCCGAAGTCAGTCGCAAATTGGGGCCTGATTTCAAGGCCTACAGCAAGGATGTCCAGACGGTATTTATCTCCTCAACTCCGTTTAAAGAGGTTGATAAGGAGCGGGATCCTAGGAATATCTGCGAGTTACCCAGACCGCATCGTTTCGTGGCCGTCATTCACACGGTTAAGGGATCTCCAAACGTTCCAGAGTATTTATTACTGGCTAATATCCGGAATTTATGCGATTACGGAGACCTTCGGGCGAGGAATCTTGCCCGACAGTAAACCTTGAAGGGTGGTGATTTTTAAATGCCAGGAATCAGACTACGCGAAGGCGAAGCTTTTGAATCGGCTCTAAGACGATTCAAAAAACAGTGTGAGAAGGGCGGTATTTTAAGTGATGTTCGTAAGCGCGAACATTATGAGAAGCCATCAGTTCGTCTCAAGAAGAAGTCGGTAGCAGCTCGTAAGCGGGCCGCCAAGAAAAGTCGTAAATTCTAAAAATCATTTGTTTTCGACAATGACCCGCTGTCCACACGTGACAGCGGGTCATTTTTTATGGTTTATTCGGGTGAATTCAAGTGAAGCATATCCCATGCTGAAATATCATCCATCAACAGGTGACCATGGCGGCCTCGTTAGACGATGTCAAAAATAGAATTAAGTCGCGAGTTCCGCTCGATCAATTAATCGGGGAATCAGTAACCTTAGTTCGTCGTGGACCAAGCATCACGGCATGCTGTCCGTTCCATGCTGAAAAATCACCGAGTTTTCACGTCTATCCAGACAATCACTACTACTGCTTTGGCTGCAAAGAGTCGGGTGATGCCATAACATTCGTGCGAAAAACGAGGGACATGTCATTCATTGAGTCCCTGCGGTTTCTTTCAGCGAAATACGGCATTGAAGCTCCAGAACTCGACGAGCCCGATAGCGTTAAAAGGCGTCGGGGCGAGCAGCTGGCGTTGAGTCAGATTCTCATAGCGGCTCAAGATTTTTTTGTGAGCGAACTGAAATCCAGTCGTGGTGTACAGGCGAAAAACTATCTGCGTGAGCGTGGATTTAGTGACGAAAATATCTTGAAATTTGGCTTTGGCCTAACACCAGCAGAGGGCTATGGTTTGGTCAAGCATCTGCGAAGTCTCGGATTTCGTGAGAACGACATGATTCGTGCCAGTATGGCATCCATCAGCGCAAAAACCGGACGTCCTTACGATTTTTTCCGCGACAGAATTATGATTCCCATCCGCGATGCTCAGGGTCGCGTGATTGCATTTGGAGGACGCACGACCGTCCAGGATCCGGCAAAATACAAGAATAGCGGGTCGACTCCGCTATTCGACAAATCGGCCGTCCTGTTTGGTCTTGATCACGCTCGAGACCCGATCAAAGACAGGCGCTCGGCGATCATCGTGGAAGGCTACATGGATGCTCTCTGCCTGTGGCAAGAGGGTCTTAGTGAGGTGGTGGCTTCCATGGGAACCGCTTTGACGGTTCGTCAGCTGAAATTACTTTGGCAGCAAACCCGCACGCCAGAAGTCATTGTGCTTTTTGACGGTGACGCGGCAGGTCACAAGGCCACATTAGCAGCCATCGAAGTGGTCCTCGAGGTTCCTGAGCTAAGTGTCAAAGCCGCAAAACTCGATGGTAATGATGACCCAGACACATTCATCAGGAAAAACGGTGCAGGGGCTCTCCAGACTGTTTTGAAAAAGTCAGTGGATCTCATCGAGTTCTGTATCGGAACACGTCTAGCCGGCGCCAATTCGGCAGCGATTCCGACGATAGTGAGTTCGGAATTTGTGCCGTGGCTGGCTAAAATTCAAGATCCAATTAAAAGGGGCTTTCTGGTTAGCCGGATTTCCGGGTTAACCGGTGTCTCAGCCGATATTATTGGAAGGCAGTTAAGCTCGTTCTCGTTTGGTGCAGCCCGTCAAAACTGGGTTCCTCGGCAGACGGTGGAACGGCAGGTGGTCGCGCCGCCTGCTTCGACTGAAGAAGAGATTGCTCGCCCTGTCATGCCCACTAGGGCGCTAACGCCGGTGGAAAAGGGTATGCTTGGGCACCTTTACTTTGCCCTCCCAGGTGAGGTTGAGGCAGGCAAGATCCTTGAGTTTGTTAAAAGGGAGCTTGCTTTAGAGCCCCTTTGGCAGCGCTTTGCAGAAACGATTATTTCTATTCATATCGCTGGATTATCCCCTCAATCTGAATCGCGGTGGATGTCAGAGTTTACGCCCGAAGAGGTCGCCGTTCTTGAAGGGCTGACGGCTCTAAATTCGGAGACGTTTCAGACCAAGGATCGCGGCAAAGCCCTCCAAAGACTGATACTTGAGCAGAAACGTCAGAATATTCAGCAGTCTATATCGTTACTGAAGCGCCAAGTCCAGGTTGCTGCCGCCCACGCCCCAGGGGACGTGCCAAGTTTTATTAACGAAGTCGTCGCTCTCACCCAAAGTTTGGCATCGCTGGAGCGGCAAATTCAGACAGAACTTTAGGCTTCAAATTCATGTGATTTATAAGCCCGATTTTGGCGTTACTTTGACTTAGGCACACATCTTGCAAACCCTTGCTGCGCTTGGGTTTTTGTTGCATGTCTTGTTGTTTGGGGATAGTATCGACCGCTTAATATTGACAGCCCCCCTTTACGATCGAGGCGAGACATGGCCAAAAACAAGCTTAAATCGAAATCAAAACTGGCGAAACCTGCTCCGAAGAAGTCGGTGAAGCCGGTTGGTAAGAAGTTACAGGCCAAATCGACGGTCAAAAAGGTTTTGAAATCTGCCGTGAAGAGCGTGTTACAAAAAGCTGCGATCTTTAAAAAGAAACCCGTTGTTGCCAAAGCACCAGCGGTGGCAGCGGCGTCTAAGAAAACATCCCCGAAATCATCGAGCGCTAAGGCTGCGTCAGCTAAGAAAGCGCCCTTAAAGCCGAAAGCGGCGAAAAAAGACTCCAAAAAGCAAGAATCGGTGAAGCCAGCTCTTTCCAAGAAACCAAGCGTTTTAAAATCGGCTCCTGCGAAGACTGTTAAATCAGCTCAGCCTGCATCTAAAACGACTCCGAAGGAGTCCGAAGCCATCATGAAAGCGGGCAAAGAGTCTGTCGCAGCCGTGATGACTCCTCCGCGACGGGGACGTCCTCCTAAGGCAGTGGCGCCTGGTGCGCCAGCCCCGGTGGTTAAAGTCCCAGGTCGACGTGGTCGTCCGCCGAAGAATCCATCTTTGGATCTGGCAGGTATCACGGGTGCAAAGTCTGGTGGCATTGAGTTGCACAAGATTATCGATGGCTTGATCAAGCAGTTTAAGAAAGCTGGAGCGGTTGCGTTTAAAGAAATTGAAGCGGCATTCCCAAAGGGTGCGATCAATCCTGATCTGCTGGACGATGTCATCGTATCGTTGCAAGACCGTGGCATCGAGGTTGCAGACCGCCGCAGTGGTGCTCGCAAAGGTGCCCCTGGTGATGATGAAATGGTAGCTGGCATCGAAGACGATGCTGACCTGGGTGGAGATACAGAGGCCGGAGACGGTGAAGCAGAAGAGGCCGCAGAAGCGCCGGCGGAGTTTGATGCCTCCGATGCTGCTGTTGGTAAATCTAATGACCCCGTGCGGATTTACCTACGCAAGATGGGTGCGGTAGCACTTCTCTCCCGTGAAGGTGAAGTCGTCATCGCTAAAAAAATTGAAAACGAAGAGAACAGGATTCTCGAGCGGGTTCTAAGTTTCCAGATTGGAATGGACGCGGTAATTGGTACCGCTAAAGCGTTTGTTAACAACGAAGTTCGCATGAAGGCTTTTATCAAGGGCTTTGATGATGACGAAGCTAGCAACAATGAGCAGGAGCACTTTGAAAAAGTGCGCCTTCAGACTGCAGAGTTCTTGAAGATACATGATGAATTTGAGGCGGCAGCTAAGAAAGCGTCCTCCAGCCAAAAAGCTGCAGCTAAGCTGGAAAGTATACGTGAGCGAATTTTCAGCGGATTAAAAGATCTAAATATCAACCGCAAAATTCTGGTCGGTGTTATTAACCAAATGGCCCAGTACGGAAACGCGGTTCGTGAAGCTCGCCAGGATATGGACTACTACGCAAGGCGACTGCAAACCAATGTGGAAGATTTGGGTGCCTACATCAAGACCGGTAATTCCAAGCCCTACGGCTCTGCCGGTGATCGCGAGTGGTTGCGGATCGTAAGAAACTTCCAATCGGCCCAGGACACGATTCAAAGGGTTTTGCAGCAAACTGATATGACGCTAGTTGACCTTGAGTCGGCCCATAAAGATTTGGCGTCGATGCACCAGGCAGCTGAAAATGCCAAGCGTGAGCTTGTGGAAGCAAACCTTCGTTTAGTTGTGTCGATCGCGAAAAAATACACAAACCGCGGTCTTCAATTCCTTGATCTTATTCAGGAAGGCAATATTGGTTTGATGAAGGCGGTTGAGAAGTTTGAGTATCGCCGGGGTTATAAATTCTCGACCTACGCCACTTGGTGGATTCGTCAGGCTATTACGAGAGCCATTGCTGACCAAGCTCGTACGATCCGTATTCCTGTTCACATGATCGAGACGATCAATAAAATGATTCGTACCAGTCGATTCCTAGTCCAGGAAATGGGACGCGAACCGACACCCGAAGAGATCGCGGCACGTATGGACATGTCGGTCGACAAGGTTCGTAAAGTTCTAAAAATTGCTGTTGAGCCTATTTCGCTTGAAACTCCGATCGGCGAGGAGGAGGACAATCACATTGGTGATTTCCTTGAAGATAAATCGCAATCTAGTCCAAGCGAAAGCGTTATGACTGCAAGCTTGTCCGAGCAGACTCGCAAGGCTTTGGCAACTTTGACACCTAGAGAAGAAAAAGTTCTTCGCATGCGTTTTGGTATCGCCGAGCGCAGTGATCACACGTTGGAAGAAGTTGGACAGAATTTTGACGTGACGCGCGAGCGTATTCGTCAGATTGAAGCTAAGGCACTACGTAAGCTTCGTCACCCGAGCCGTAGCAAAAAATTGCGCGCATTTATCGAGGGGTGATTCAATTATCAGAGATTACGGGGTGACGGTTCACGTTGCTCCGCGATTTCGGTGGGGGCTCATAGCTCAGTGGTTAGAGCAACCGGCTCATAACCGGTTGGTCCCTGGTTCAAGTCCAGGTGGGCCCACCACTTAAGCCAAACGTCAGATCCTTCAAACCATGAATCCCGGTTCAAAGTAACATGAACATTCTTAATAAGTTCGTCTCCCAAGTATGCACGCTCATATTCCTAGTGCTCTTTCTTGAAGGCAGATCCGCCTATGCGACGTCAGAGCCCTTAAACGTGGCGCTGATTGGCTTGAGTGCCACAGCAGGCCCTCGGGCGGGATTGGGAGTCTCGACTGGAATTGCCCGCGCCGAGTGTGGTGATTTAGGGTGTGGTGGTTACGGTCTGGTCCTGAACAATCGCTTAGGACGCCAATATACGGCTTCTTTAGAGGCGGGTGTTGGCATTTATATGTTGCTCTTGCCGGCCTATGCGGGCCTTGGTGTTCGCGCTAGCGACGGAAAAGTGGTTGGCGGACAGGTTTCCGTTGGGACAGGAGCTGGTCCTGTGATGGCACTCCTTACCATATTCACAGAAGACTCAAAGCTACTCGCCGAGTTTGGATTGTCAGCCACCTTGCCCATTCCGCTTGGAGAGCGAAAGAGGTAGGGTGGCTAAGTTTTAAGTCTGCCAGTCTTATTGTCGCACTGCGGGTGATGGCTTAGGTGCTGTCGAGACTTTCAGTGGGCGCTCTCCCACAGCCTTCCAGGTGCGGTCGCTTTCGACGAAATCCTGCTCCGTCTGACTTTCTCCATTTTTGTATACAGCCTTTGTCATGCGGGTTTTGCCCGCGCGCGTGAAGTAGTACTCAGTAACGCCGTGACGTTCGCCGTCCTTCCATGCCGACTTTTCACGAATTTCCCCGTCTTCATCCCAGTTGCGAGTGACACCATTTTTAAGAAATGTTGGCAGAGCATCAAAAGTCGCCGGCCAGATTTTGTCGGCCAACTCGTAGCAATCTCCATGGGATTCCAGTGCTCCGCTACCGAAAAAAGATCGATAGCTTCCATATCGCTTATCGCCTGCTGTTTTAGCCCAAACGAAGTGAAGCTTCGTGCGACCGTTTGGGTAAAAAATCCGGCTTTCTTTGAGTAGGCCGTCTTCAAATAATTCCTCAAAAACGACCGCTTCGGTGCTTCGGTCAAAGTAACGTTGTATGCCGTCTAGTTTGCCATCCACACTAAATCTATTTTCGGCTTTTTTCCGACCATCGGAGTAGTTTTCTGTTTTTAACCGCTCAAATCCGGTCATGTCTTGTTTGGGCTCACTGGCAGCAATTTGTTGTTCATCTACATGCTCATAAATTTTTAGATGACCATCCACGAACGTCAGCTTTTTGCTTTCAACTCCGTGGGCATAGACCGTGACGGTTGACTCCTTGCCGTCCAGTCCACACCACTTGGTTTGTTTGGGTCCAATAACGGCGCGGCTACAGTTGATCGCCGTTAGGCGACCCTCACTGTCAAATTCAACGCGACTTTTCTGGGAGCGATCACTGGTAAGAGTCGCCGTGGCTAATTTTAGTTTGCCATCTGGGTAATAGAGCCTTTGCAGTGTGAGAAACCCGTGCTCGAAAAGTTCCTCTTTTACAACTTGCCCGTCATTGTAGGTGTTTCTCCAGCCGTGATATCGATTTTGGCCAGGTGTGCCATCGTAGGCAGTTTCCTTTTGAAGAGCGCCATTCTTAAAAACCTTGTCTTGAATGACCATCCAGTTTTTGAACTGGGTTTCCTTCATCACAATTTTTGTTACAGGATCTTGGCAGGTCACCAGGCCATCCTCGACCGATGCAAAGCCACTCGTGCCGATCACCTCGCCGTTATGTAGGCACTCCACCGGTGCGGCATTTACTGGACTGGCCAAAAAAACACCCAGAATTAAATGGCGTGAATCTAGTCGTTGCACGATATCCCTCCCGCGTAACGTCATGGTCGCTTGCTTTGATTGCAATGAGTTGCTCGATATTCGGGCATTCTAACAAGAGTTTTCAGGGCGGGTCAAATCCAGCAAACCCTTGGGGGACAAGGATTAAAGTGAGTATAACGTCTTTCAAAAATGCACTTAGTCAACGGAAGCAATGTATGATTTCGCTGTAATAGTGGCGTCCAGGTTAAAGGATCTCGAAGAATTTTAGCCGCCAGCTTGAATATTTAATGGAGCATAGGTTACCGAGTCATTGGCAGCGTGTGATTAAAGAGTAAGCATAAGATGCTGATATTTTTATTATTTCATGTGTTATATGGATAAATTCATAAAAATATTGCGAAAATTTAATGGTTTTATTATAAGGCGGCTGCTCACTAAATAGGAGATGGGTGCAAATGAAAGGCAAACTTTTAAGTCTCATAACCCTGATGTTCGCCACGGCAGCCGCTGCCGGTGACAACGACGATGTGCAAATCAAGACCGTCTTGAATTCGCAAGAATCATACAAGCTTTATGAATTTCTTGACGTTGCTGCAGTCGCCGAGCAAGGCGGTAAAGTCTTAGTTAAACGATCTGGTAACGTTGTTTGCACGCGCACAAGCTTCTATCCGGGAGATAGAGAGTATGAATGTAGCGTTGAGGTTTATCTAAATCGCTCAGGAGAGATCTCCGTTAAGAACTGATAAAGCGGAGCCGTCTTTTTTTGAAAAAAAACCAGTCCACTTGTGGGCTGGTTTTTTCTTTACTTTAAGTCATCTAGGCTTGATCATAACGAAAGAGACTTTGCAAAACAAAAAAAAATAATTTGAATCTGCATCTTATCTAGCGCCTTGGTCAGAGGAGTACGGTTTTGCGGCTTCGTCATTTCATCCCTCTTATTTATTTGTCCCTCGCAGACATTTCTTTTTTTTCCGAAAAATCATTTGCCGAAATAATAATAGGTGATGTGCCGTTAAGTGAAAATTCAAATGTTATTTTGGGTCGGCCCACCGACTTCGGACGAATCCCAATCATTATTAGTCGGTCGCAATATGTCATCAGCTGGAATGTCGAAACCAGGTCGCCTGAGTGGGTTTCCTGGGCTCTGAGGCCCGAAAGTTTAGGTGACGCATCGAGATCGAATACGTTTCACCTCGATAAAGAGTTAGACGTGGTGCTTCGCGATCAGAATCTTAAGTCAGTTTCACCGAATGACTATCGAGGCACATGTATTGACCGGGGACATCAAGTCCCGAGTGCTGATCGCACAGCATCTGATGTTGATAATCAGTCTACTTTTTTTATGAGTAATGTTACGCCTCAGTCGGCTTTTTTAAATCGTAGACTATGGGTGAGTCTTGAACGCTTTATTCGCCGCAGGATTTTATCCCAAGGAGCGCGCGCATATTTGATCACAGGCTCAATTTATGATGCAGAAAGCCAATCCATTGGTCCCAATCAAGATATTAAAGTGCCAAAGTCAAACTTCAAGATTGTCGTTTTTACGCAGGGAGAGACTCGTAGCGGACTCGCTTCTCCGTCTGGGTTTATGGTGATCAATCTTCCTAATATAACTAGTCGTGGCACAAATCCGGTAACAGATTATCGGCAAGCGTGCATTGACGCAGGGAAGGCGGGTAAACTCGAGGAAACCAACGTGCAGGCGATCTGGCGTCCCTACCTGGAAGACATCACCGCTATTGAGTCGTCGAGTGGCATTTCCTTTGAATTCTTACGATCAATTCATCAAATGACTCCAGGAGAAGTTGATGAATTGATCGCAGAGGATAATCAGATGTTGATGTCCTGGTCAGGGTCTAAGGGGCAAATCTTTTGGGTACAACCACAGCGAATTTTCCCTTGGCTGAAACAGCTTTGATATATGCGTATTCCATTCGGTAAAACCCGTCGGACGATGCGCTCACGTCGAGGCCATATTCGGTTGTTGACGAACTAGCGCCCCAGCTGTTTTTCAACTTCAGGTATTGAAGTTCTTCAGCGGATTTTGAAACTTCTCGCTGTAGGACTGATTTGGGCATTTCTCCCTCTGATCCGCCACGATTGACGAAGTCCGTGGCAATAACGGCGTGATTACCATTTAAAGAGATGATGTCTGGTATAACTTCTGGATTAGTGTCCAGCTCACGGATCTCGAAATCCTTGGCGCTAAAAAAACCATTCTTAAGATTTTTCATGGACACGCCAAAACTAACCGGCACGCTAAAACCAGCCGCCATGGCTTTTTTAGTTGCTTGAATAATGCCACGGCTATCGGCTGCCGTCTTAGCCTGTAAAAGTTTGTAGTCCTTACTTTGGAATTTTAGATAATTTCTGGCGAATTCTTGCGGGGTATAATACCTCCCCTCAAACATAAATTTGGACGGAGGAGCTTTGGTAAATGCACCATCGACGGTCATGACCTTGTCGAGCGCCACGTTTGATATGGGCTCATCACTATTCAAAAATTCGATATAGGGTTCTATCATGGCGCGTTTAAGTTCGCTGACCTCAGTGCGAGATTTAAATTTCAGGCTCCACGCACTCTCAGGGACTAGGCCGTATCGATCTATGAGCTCCATGGCATCGTCGACCGGAGACGCTTCGCTGCTTCGAACGAACCAGCCCTCTAAACTTTTATCCTCTAGCCATTTTCGCACTTCACTGGCCGGTATTGATGCTTCCCGGTATTTTTTTGCGACCGCAGCCATCTCGTAGCGCATGCGCATGTAGCCCAGAGCTTCCTCGCTGAGGTCTATATCGTTACCTGTGTCTAATTTGTGGTTAGACTCAATGAGAGCCAAAGTTGCGTAAGACCAGCAAAAACCAATCGCGTACTGGTTTTTCACCGGCGTTTGTGGAATCTCCACCGACGTCGTTGACGACGACGGGTTGAGCGACGCTTCGTTCTGACAGGAAGCGATAGACAGTGCTAACGCCAGCAGTGGTGTGGTGAAAGCAAACGAGTGGAATAACTGCGCCCGTACGGGTAACTTTAATGTGTTCATAAGAGAGTCCCTTCTTCAGCAACAACAATCTACAGCCACGGCATTCAGCGATGTTCCGGTCGGCGATAGCCCTCCGCACGATTCCGTGAACAAGTGATATGGACTAACTAAAGTCTTTTATAAGTTTAACTTATCGAATTTTGTCTCCTGATGATTCTTTGTTAATAGGGGGTATAGAATCCCCTTTAATACTAAGCATAAACTATTAATTTAATAAATCAATTTAAAAATATTTAAAAATTATAAGACGCGAGATTGAAAAGAGTTTTTGACCGTCTGGCCAGTTGGACTTTGTCTCGATCTGAGTTTTAGTCGCCCCAAAACGGCTACATGTGATAAAACCCGCCACTATTAGAGTGTTGCAGGATGACTTAGGCTATCTTCCGTTGATTCGGACTGAAATAGAAAGAGGCAGTGTCGCTTATGAGCTATCGGTGGTCTGACCAGGACCTGAAAGACATGGAAATCCGTCCGATTGAAATGTCTGAGACAATCCCGGCCCGCTGGTTCACGTCTCCTGAAATGAACGAGCTCGACCGTGAATGCCTTCTGGCATCGTCATGGTTGTACGTGGGTCATGAAAGTCAGATTTCCAAGCGTGGCGATTATTTAGTCGATCAACTCATCGGTAGACCGTTGATCGTTGTTAGAAACTTGTCTGATGAGATTATCTGCTTTGCCAATGTCTGTAGGCATCGAGGTGGTCCCTTAGCCACGCACTCTGGATCATCCAGGGTCCTGCGTTGTGCTTATCATGCATGGACTTACAATCTTGACGGTAAGTTAGTTGGGGCGCCAAAATTCGATGGCGCCCGTCATTTCGACCCGTCCTCTTGCTCGCTACCCAGATACCGTATTGAGAACTACGCTGGATTTCTGTTTGTAAATTTATCGGGCCAAGCTCCGCCGCTTAGTGAGCATCTGTCTGGCATTGCTGAAACAATTCATCCGATTGATATGACGGAAATGCGATTTCAAAAGCGCGTCGTTTATGAAGTTAAGTCGAATTGGAAAGTATACGTTGATAACTACATGGAAGGTTATCACATCCATAGTGTTCACCCGAAATTAGCCAGAATACTTGATGTCAAAGGCTACAAAACCTCGATCGACGGCAATAAAGTGCTACAGTACGGGCCGCTCGCGGGTGATGATAATCCCTATCACACCGGTGGGGCCGCTTATTACTATCAGGTTTTTCCGAACCTGATGCTCAATATCATGCCTGGCCGAGTTCAGGTTAATAGCATCTTGCCGATTGATGCTGATCGATGCCTGACGGTTTTTGATCTTTATCTCGATGAGAAAGACCCGGCAAAATTAGCGGACAGGGTTCGTGATGATATCGAGCTTTCTGACTTGGTGCAGAAAGAAGACATTGAGATATGCGAGCGAGTGCAAATAGGCCTTAAGAGCGGCAGCTACAATAAAGGGCGTATTTGTGTCGACGAGGAGTCTGGAGTTTGGGCCTTTCAAAACAATCTCAGGGCCGCTTACTTTAATATCATGCAATCTAAGAGTTCCCTGACCTAGCCTTAAATGCGGCTAGATTTTCTGAATGTTTATCATTCATCCATATAGACTCAAAAATTTCGTCAGCCCAACTTCGGTTTGCTGACGGTTGTGTCGAGGCCAAGCGAAGCATTTTCTTTTGAGCAGAGACGGCCGCAGGTTCAAGTTGAATTAAATGAGTGATGGCTTTGGAGATGTCATCGTGCGATGCCGATGAAATTAAACGATGTATTAAACCGTCTCTGTGGGCCGACTCAGCATCTACGGACTCGGAAAAGTATAGAAGTGATTGGGCTTTAGACTTGCCGAGAAGCTCTACCAGTCTGGAGGCGCAACCGTAGCCCGTGGCAAGTCCCATCTTTAATTGTTTAAATTCAAAAACGCTGCGTACAGTGGCAAATCTAACGTCCCCGGCTAGTGCCAACTCGGCACCCCCGCCGATTGCTGCGCCGTCGACCACGGTGATGACTGGTAGGGGTAAGGTCTCCAAGCCTTCACAAAAGCGCCTCATGGTTCGGGCATAGTCTCGACCCTCAGGTTTCTGACGCAATTGCGAAAGTTCCGAGAGGTCTCCGCCGGCAATCCATATCGCATTGTTTGATTTAATGACCGTCTCCGCGGTGATGACTATGGCCCTGATGTCAGGCTCAAGACTCTTGCGGGTCATCTCCATGGTCTCGGCGAGTTCCCTGGCCACCGTTGTGCCAATGGCATTGAGTCTATCAGGTCTACTTATGTGCCAGTTTTGCCAGAAGACATTATCGATGGAGTGATTGCTTACTTTTACGGTCATGAACATCAGTGTTCCACACATTCTTTCAATAGTGAACACAAAATTTTTCAATTGGGCTGGGGGGTTTTTACAGAGATCTGGTATTATGAAACTTAAGTTTACCTAAACGATGGAGTTTCATAGCTATGATCAAAACGTTGCTAAGTTTGGCGCTGATTTCAGTCATGTGCACAACAAGCTGTACAAAATGTTCGAGTAAAAGCGGGGGAGATGGTGAGGCCAAGGTGGCCACCGGGCAAGTTGCCGGCACGCCTGTCATAGACACTTCTGATTTAAAAATTGAAACCCTAAAGCCGGGATCGGGCGCTATTGCTCAAAAAGGAAAAAAAGTCACCGTCCATTATGTTGGCAAGCTTGAAAATGGAACAGAATTTGATTCAAGTGAAAAGCGCAAGACGCCTTTCACGTTCGTGCTAGGAGCGGGTCAAGTCATTGTTGGTTGGGATAAAGGTGTTGAGGGAATGAAGGTTGGCGAACGCCGACGTCTAAAAATCCCGTCACATCTCGGCTATGGAAGTCAGGGTGTGGGCAAGACGATTCCTCCTAATTCTAATCTAATATTTGAAGTTGAATTACTTAGTGTGGAATAAAATTAAAATAATCTAAAAGTTCCGGACAAAATCAACGCCGCGCTAGCTCCGAAAGCCAAGCGCGGTTTTTTTGCGATTTTTGACGGTATTTTTGTTTTTACCAAAAAAAATTGGGACTTTTAAAAATCAAAAATTTGGGAACTAACGACACTTCATTTGATTCAGGCAACATCTTCGACACTTGAGGCGATGTCATTTAAGACGCGGCTTATCCGCGCGTAGAGATTTCGGATCGTATAAACATACAAATTAAAATTGACGATATGACAAAAACGCATCTTAACGAAGCGGAATACCCGGCAAAATTCTGATTTAGTCGCTCTTTGCAAAGGCCCTGTCTGCCTTGATTGCCATGGCCTACATCGATAATAATTAAGATATCAGTGAATAAATTCAATTTATTTTTGGTGCGGTGACCTGAGATTTAAATGCGTGGCACTAAACTAAATTTTAACAAGTTTGTCCGGCGACTGCTGGTCGTATCTTGTGCGTTTTTAACGGGATCTACGACGATCTTTTCTGAAGGTGCGCCTGAGCAAGGTGTGGCTGAAAAAATAAATCCAAGCAAAGTTTATTATGTAACTTGGCAAATCAATCGTGATGTTGGCCCCTTCCTTCGTCAGATCAAAACAAGGATAACGAGCGTTCCAGCGCCTCATAACGACGTTAAGCTATACGATGGCCGTCAATGGGATGAGTTCGTAGATGTATTCTTGACTAAGAAAGATTCATCCTCGACTCAGCCGTTTCCTGTGATGATTCCGCTTCCTGCCGCTTGCTTTGATCGAAATCTTTCGGCAGGCAAAAAAGACGCATGTTTAAAAGACCCGGCATCATTTGGTGATGGATTTGTCGAAATGGGGTTACAAGAAGTTCGATCGTTTAAAACTCTAGCAGACGTCATCGAATCTAGCGGTGTGCCGGCCAATGACGGCGTTAACCGTGTTTACAATCAAGAGCGATGGGTTAGTATCATTAAGAATTTGAATCCAAAGCTGGATACATCCGGCATGCTTCGTCCTGGAACTGTGCTGATTTTTCCGAAAGTTGTCAGCTCGTTGGCATCCCAAGGTTCTGTTGATGTTACGGTCCCAACTAACGCAGATAGTTCGGCTTCGAAGAACTCAGCGTCAAATGTTATCAGCATGCGTACGGACGATGCAGCAAATGTGATTTCTGGGCAGCCGAATCCAAGTCCTGCATCGGCTGAGGCGCCGGCATCGCAGCTATCAGGCCATCAGGATCTTGGATCTTTTGGCTCAAAATCAAAAATTTATTTCACTACGATATCAGTAGACCGAAAAGCAGGGCCATTCTTAAAACAAATTATCTCTAGGGTTGGAAATGTACCGTCTCCTTTTGATAGTCCCGATCTGTATGATGGTCGAGCCTGGGATGATTTAGTGGACGCATTACTTACGAAGCAGGACTCCTTAGAGAAGAGACCGGTTGATGTAATAGTTCCGCTCCCAGCTGGGTGCTTTACTCAAGGTTTTTCAGCGTCGAAAAAGGATGCATGCCTGAAAAGCCCCTCAAGTTTTGCTACGGGAGTTCTGACGCTTGGGCTTCACACGGTCGGTGATCGAGCAAGTCTAGATACAATACTTGCAGCGAATGGTGTACCGGCATCCTCTAAAGACTTCAGCTTCTATAGCCGGGCGCGATGGAGAAATGTGGTTCAAAACTTCAACCCTGGACGATCGGGCTGGACATCTCTAAGCGCTGGAGATGCCATTATTCTCCCAAAAATTATGACAGTTGGAGAGTCCATGGCTGCGTCTGATAAGGCGGCGCTGGATGTCCTGGGATCATCAGTGGATCAAGGTGCGGTTGCCGGAACTGTCGCCAATCCTGATTTCGTTGAAGCAGGATCTGGGGAGACGAAACCCGTCGCAGGCTACTATTCTGCCGTAGAGGCTGCAGCGGCGGAAAATGCCGCTCGAGTTGCCAAAATTGCTGAATTGGCGCGCGCGCAGAAAGAAGCTGCGGAAGCCGAAGCTCTCAGGGCGAAATATGAGGCGGACTATGCGGAAGCTATTCGGCGTAAGAATGAAGCATCAGCTAGAATAGCTGGGGGTCTCAGGCCCACCAGTGGCGCAGCGGAAGCTACAGAAGCTTTAAAGGATGCGAAGGCAGCAGAGGCGGCACAAGCAGAAGAGGCAGCTAGAGCGGCAGATTTGAGCGCCGCTGCGAAAGCTGCCGAAGCTGCAGCTGCTGCCGAGGCTGCCCGGGCTGCTGAGGCCGCTCGTGCTGCTGAGGCTGCCAAGGCTGCAGAAGCTGAGCGTTTAGCTCGGGCAGCGGCAAAAGCAAAAGCTGAAGAAGCGGCTCGTATTGCTCAGGCTGCAAAAGCTGCTGAAGCTGCAAAAGCGGCCGAGGCGGCTCGTGCTGCTCAAGCAGCGGAAGCGGCCAGAGCAGCAGAGGCTGCAAAAGCTGCTAAAGCTAAGAAAGCCGCAGAGGCCCTTGCAGCCGCTAAAGCTGCTGAAGCGTTTGCCAATAAAGTTGCCATGGAGGCAGAACGAAGTGCGAAAGCTGCACAGGCAGCGAAGTCTGCAGAAGAGGCAGTGGCTGCATTAGCTGAGGAAGCTGCTGAACGAGCTAAACGTCTAGCTGAGGCGAAACGATCCATGTCTGGCAATACAGGGGATTGGGAGAGAATCCCAGGTAAGTCGATGTCGCTACACGTTGCGAGAAACGTTCTGAGTTCTGCGAAGTCACCGATGCTGAAAAAGCAGTCCACAGCTACGTTAGCGTTTTCCTACTCTGAAGATGAGACCATGGAGTGGTTTGGAAGTGTCATCCACTCTTCGTTCGTGAAAGCGAATTCGGAATCAGAACTCTTGACTAGAACTGATGATCCTCTGGAGTACTTCAGGTTTACCAACATAGATTTGGGTACAAGATTCTATTTCCAAGGATTGGCGTCGAACATGGAGTTGTATGCCGGTCTCTATGCGAGACTTGCTGTGATGGACCTGCGTTACTATATTTCGAATCGTTCAGACGGAGTCGCTTATCTTCTCGAAGACCACACGGATCATAATCTTGGACTAGGCATCACGGGTGGAATCACATTCACGAAAAAAACGATGCGTTACCGGATCAGTGCCGTAAAGGATCTATACGAGTTCGTTGACCAATCTTTGTTGATTGACCGTGCAAACAATCGTTTTACGGCCAGCTACTATACGCCGCGTCCCGAAGGTAGAAATCAGTCGCAGCGAAACTACGACTTTTTTCTGGAATCGGAAACCATTGATGTGCATTTGATGGAAGAGGAAGCAAATCTGCACGCTCAGATGAAGCGCTTTTCAGTGGGACTCGGATTGGGCGTCGCTTGGTAAGGTCAATGGATTTCCGGAGTGATTTTAATGGATTTGGTGGCCGCGAGGTCTCTGAATATTGGTATAAGTATCGAAAATTTAAAGGAGAAAATCGCCAAGCTAAAGGTTGATGGTGGGTGTCCGAACCGGCTAAAGCCGGGAAATACATTGGATAATGTATGGTATTTGAAGGTTTAACATCTAGGCGTCCCCTAGCGGCACGTGGTGCTGCGTGGGGACTTATTTTATTTTTCTTCCTGACGAGCTGCGACTCGCGGTTCTCAGGATCTGTGTCAAATAGCAATAAGAAGAACAATCCTCTCGCTGGCGTTGAAAGTGTTGAGGGTTCAATTAACTTTGAGACGTCGAATGCTGGCAGCCTAAAAGCAAGCTCTGATTGTAGTGATTCGGCTACCGTTTACATGACGTTATTTGCGCAGTGGGATGGAACAAAATTTGTCGAGATTAAAAAGCGCGTCGCAACGGTCAAGACGGATGCAGACGACACGTACTTCTTTGGGGATTTGTCCGCAAAGGGTGTTGATTTAGACTCCAAGACAGACGTGTGGAAAGTGGAAGCTGAGCGTTGTGGCGAGTATTTTTCAAGAGTTGTAACCGGTCGACGGGCGCAAGATCTCTCGAGTGCAACGACCGCTATTGACTTCGCTGTTGACCGTACGCTCTTGAAAGCTTCATTAGACGACGCAGTTAACAGAAAACTTCCAGAACTTGATGTTATTTACACGCTTGCAAAGAAGTCATCAGCGAGCGACAAAATTATTGACGATATAAAATTAGACCGTAAGGGTGAGAAAGCCTTCGAAGTCGTGTTTGGGGCCGTGGACGTTGAGCTTGAAAAAATTGAACCAAGGGTCATAAGTCAATCGGTGCCGACTAAAATCTCGGCCACACATCGCACAAAATTTGAAGTTCAAGCTGTTTATTACTCAACGAAATACGCTGTCGGCTACAAGTGGCGTCTAAACGGCGTTGATGTAGGTTCTGATGCTGAATATTACTGGCGCCCCCGCCGCGCCCAGACCGGGCCTCATAAATTGGAACTTACTGTCGGAATAGTTAAACGTGCGGGGCTTGCTTTGAGCGGATCTAAACTCATAGATCCAGCTTTTACGTCGAAGTATTTCTCCTGGGATGTCGTGGTACAAGATGCAGCCCTCGATCCGAAGACGCCGACGATTGGATCGCTGGCACTTGCCAACGAAGCCGCCAGCGGTTACATCAACAACGTCGGCTCAACAAGCGGTTTAGCCGTAGCCACACTTTCGGCTACGAACTACGATGTTGAAGCTTATGCTTTAGTTTCACCCTCGACTACATGCGATGAGTCAGTTTCGTACTCGCTTTCTTCGATCCCATCAATAAATTCCATTAAAACCGATGGAACTTATAAACTGTGTGCTATGCTCAGTCTTAAAGACGGCGGGCAAGCCTTCGGGCAGTCGAATGTCTTTATACGCGATACGGTTCTACCACTTGTTTCCTATTCTTCTGTTAGTCCAGCGCAGGGGTCGCCTTCAAAGTTCCCCACAATGCGTGGGAGCGTTTCAAAATCTTCTAATGTCACTCTATACTATGATGCTGCCTGTTCGGTTGCAAAATCCTCGGCAATGTCGAACACAGTATTTGCGACTCCTGGCATCACGCCATCCTCCGAAGTTAATAACAACTCCACAACAACCATATTTGCTCAGGCTGTAGACCCAGCTGGTAATCGATCCACATGTAGAGAGCTTGTCACTTATACACATGATGACATTGTTCCCTCTGTGTCGATCGTGAGCTCTACTGCCGAGAATCGGGGCTATAAGGCCGGTGAGAGTGTGCCGATTACGGTTAAATTTTCAGAGCCAGTCGTAGTGACGGGAACACCTCGTCTGCGTCTTGCAACAGGCGGTTCCGGGACACTGTTAAATTATTCAGCAGGTAGCGGCAGTGATACATTAACTTTTGCCTATGTAGTGTCGACTGGTGAACAGTCGAGCAAACTAGATTACGCGGGTGTGTCGGCATTAAGCTTAAATGGCGGAACCATTCTTGACTTTGTTGGAAACTCAGCGAATATTGGTTTGCCAGCTCCAAGCGCTGTCGGCAGTCTCTCAAACAGTAAAGCAATATCTGTCGATACTCAAGCACCCTCGTTTTCCTACACATCCATCTCACCCAGTGCGGCGTCAAGTTCTCGCACGCCATCTTTGACGTTTAATTTGTCAGAAGCAGCTACGTTAACTCTTTACTCAAATGCGTCCTGTACATCAGTTATTTCAGAAGGGACTCAACTGAATCTTGGGCCTGGACAAAATTTGACGACCAGCAGCCTTGCGCAAAATTCTGTCACGACTATTTTTGGGCGCGCTATTGACCCCGTTGGTAACCAGTCCGAATGCCAAAATGTTGTGGTATACGTTCATGATGACATTCTGCCAAGTGTTACAAGTTTTGCTCGCGCGTCCGGGCAGCCTAATCTGACCAACTCTCTGCCGATCAATTTCTCGATCGTCTTCAGCGAGCCTATTAATACCGGTAGCTTTACCGTTGACGACTTGACCAACTCGGGAACCGCGTCGGGTGTCTCCTGGAGAATCCAGGACTCTGGTGATCATAAAACATTTACCGTCGCCGCAATTGGCGCCGGGAATGGCAGCGTGGCTCCAAGATTCGCGGCTGGATCCGTGACTGATCCTGCGGGCAATGCCAATCCTAGCGAAGTGACATCGGCAAATTCCATTGGCTATTCGGTAGCGCCGCTCACTGTGACTGTAAATCAGGCTGTTGGCCAAATAGATCCTATTAATAGTTTGCCGATCCAATTTAATATTGAGTTCTCTGAGGAATTGGATCCAGCTAGCTTTACGATTTCAGATATTACCCAAAGTGGTACCGCTCAAGGCATCACTTGGAGCTTGTCGACGATCGATAATAAAGCCTGGCTGTTGTCTGCGACAGCAATTAATCAAGAAGGCTCTATAATACCGTCCATCGCAGCAAATGCTGTTGTTGATAGGTTTGGTAATCGAAATGCCAACTCAACCTCGGTTGATAACACCGTCAGGTATCAAATTTCACCCCCCGTTATTTCCGTATCCTTTGTTACACCTGCAAATCCATCGCCGACATTAATGCCAACAATTCTAGGTACGACGTCCGTTGAGTCGTCCCTGACGCTTTACTTAGATAGTCTTTGTTCGCAGGCCGCGTCGGATACGATGAGCAACGCCGTGTTTGCGAGTCCTGGTATAACACTCAGCAGCAGTGTTGCGGTGAATGCGGAGTCAACTATTTACGGCAAGGCGCGAGATTTGGCTGGTAACTGGAGTGGCTGTGAACAGTTGGTAACATATCGGCACGATGCAATAAATCCGTCCGTGTTAAGCGTGTCGTCCACAAAATCAAATGGCTTCTATAAAGCTGGGGTGCAGATTCCAGTCACAATTAAATTTTCTGAAATTGTGAATGTGACAGGAGCGCCACAATTAACACTAGAGACGGGTTCAATGTTAGCCGTGGTTGACTACACGAGCGGCTCCGGCACAGATACATTAATATTTAATTACACGATTGGCTCAGGGCAGACATCCGAGGATCTTGACTATATTTTAGTAAATCCGCTGAGTCTAAACGGCGGATCCATAAAGGATCTGGCAGGAAATAATGCCTCTCTTGGGCTTCCGGCTCCGGGTTCCGCGGGAAGTTTAAGTGCTAACAAAAGCATTGTAGTAGATACTACGACTCCGACTGTTTCGTTTTTGATGACGACACCTGCATCTCCGGGTAATACTAGGACGCCGCAAGTGACATTCGATGTATCGGAGGACATGGCGAAAGTTGAGTTATTTAGAGATAATTGTACTGCACTAATTTCATCTGCTGCTACGGCGACCCCCGGCGGTAATACCATTACCACCAATACATTACCCCTGAACGCCGGGACCGTTGTTTTTGCCCGTGGCGAAGATCTAGCTGGCAATATTTCTGCGTGTACAAGACTAACCACGTATACTCACGACGGAGTCGTACCCACTGTTTTGTCTGTATCGACTAATGCTCCCGATGGTGCTTATGGCTTGGGACAAACTATCCCAATCATTGTCACCTTCACAGAGCCAGTCCTTGTGACCGGCACTCCTCAGCTGACTCTGTTCACGCTACCTAACAACGCTGTTGTAAACTATTCTTCAGGATCGAGCGGCAACCAACTAACCTTCAACTATACGCTCGGGCCAGGACAAACATCGTCTGATTTGGAATATCTATCCACACTTGCGTTGGCTCTCAATGGTGGAACGATTAAGGATTTTGCTGCAAACAATGCCGTGTTGACTCTTCCGGGCCCAGGTGAGGACACGAGTCTTGGAGGTTCGTCAGCTATATCAATTGATACGACTCCAGCGGCCGTTTCCTATCAGTCTACTTCTCCGGCCTCACCGTCGACTAATGTGGCCCCGAACGTGACGATGAGCCTATCGGAGGCTGCCGCCGTGACTCTTTACGGTAACGATCAGTGTACGAATCAAATATCAGCTACGGTGAATTTGCCCGCTGGTGGTGGTCGGTCAATTAGAACCTATAGTTTGCCGCAAAATACTGCCACTTCAATTTTCGTCAAATCAATTGACGCTGTGGGTAATTCGTCTGGTTGTCAAAGTCTCGTGGTTTATACGCATGATAACACTCCGCCCGCAGTTTCAAGCTTAGCGAGAGCGTCGATTCAGCCGGCTTTGACAAATTCATTACCAATCGACTTCACTTTGACGTTCAGTGAGCCAATTAATCCCGCAACGTTTACCGCGTCGGACATTGTGAACTTGGGTACATCCACCGGGATTACCTGGGATATTCTCGACATCGGCGATCATAAGACGTTTACACTTTCAGCCAGCAGCGCTTCGAATGGCACCCTACTTCCGAGGCTTTCCAGCGCAGCAGTTTCTGATTACGCGAATAATATGAATTCTGGCGTTAGTGATTCTCAGGATAATGTGGACTATCTAGTTGCAGCGCAGACTGTAACGATTGCTCAGGATGATGGCCAAGCTGATCCAGTCAGATTTCTGCCGATAAGATTTAAGGTAACATTCTCTGAAGCCGTGGGCGCATCGAGTTTTACGACTGGTGATATTATTCAAAATGGATCTGCCAGTGGAATCAGCTGGTCATTATCTACAGCAGATAATAAAGTATGGATTTTGTCCGCTAATTCCGTAAGCACTGCCGGGACGTTGATTCCGACGATTGCGGCAAACACGGTAGTTGATAAATTCGGTAATGCCAACGCGGCGTCGACGTCCACTGATAATACGATCACATACGACATCACGCCTCCAACTTTGAGTTACTCTTCAGTTCAGCCAGCCAACCCCTCGCAGTCGGCAACTCCGACCATTCTAGGTTCTGTTTCTGAGCCTTCGAGTGTAGTGCTTTATTTTGATAGTGGTTGCTCGTCTGCTAAGTCTAATAGCCTCCCTAATACGGTATTTTCGAGCCCAGGAATTCAGTTAACATCAGCTGTTACGCAGGATGATTACACCCCGATCTTCGGTAAGGCTACCGACTTGGCGGGAAATGAGTCTGCTTGTACGAGTCTACTCAGCTACTTCCAAGACGTGACAGTTCCCTCTGTTGTTTCTGTCACGTCGAGCCTTGCGAATGGTAGCTACCGATTTGGCCAGGTTGTGCCTGTCACCGTGAATTTCTCGGAGCCTGTATATTTGACTGGAAGTATTCAGTTTGCACTGAAAACAGGCTCCGCCAATACTGTTCTTAACAGTCCGACAGGCTCTGGAACAAACGCGCTAACGTTCAATTATACGGTAGCATCGGGCGACACGTCAGCTAGACTAGACTATGCATCCTCGTCATCCCTTCAGCTCGTGTCTGGAACGCTAAAGGATCTTGTTGGTAACAACGCGGTTCTAACCTTATCAAGCCCCGGAGCTAGCGGAAGTCTTGGCGGCACTAAAAATATTATCATCGACACGGAGAATCCGGTCATAACCATGACAGGCACAACTCCGTCGTCACCTGGTAATAGTCAAAATCCACAAATACATTACTCAATTTCCGAGGCCGTTCCGTCGATCAGGTTTTTTAATGACATAGCCTGCTCAGTCGGCATTTCGGCGCAGACGTCTGCAACGAGTGGCGTCAATACGTTCACAACATTCACAATGATTCCGAATACGACGCTATCTCTATACGCTCTTGCCTCAGACGCAGCTGGTAACTCCTCTGGTTGCAATAAGATTGGAGAATATGCTCACGATGGTGGACCGCCAACGGTGGTTTCAGTCACATCTACGGCTGTTAACGGGCCGTATGGACCAGGTCGCGTGATCCCCATAACCGTCACTTTCAGTGAACCCGTACAAGTGACAGGCACCCCTTCTATTGCACTTGCTACTGGTGTCCCAGGGTCAGTGGCGTCCTATGCGAGTGGTTCAGGTGGATCAACCCTTAGATTCGACTACACAGTGACCGCAGGCGAGACGTCTGCAAAATTGGAGTATCTCTCTTCTGCCGCACTGAGCTTGAATGGCGGAGCGATTCGAGATTTGTCGATGAATGACGCAGTTTTGACGCTTCCGACCATCGGTGCTTCTAATAGCCTTGGCGGTCAAAAATCTATTGTAATCGACACGACGATACCGGTCGTGTCTTATAGCTCGGTCGCGCCAAGTTCCATCGCAACCTCACAAAATCCTACCTTGACACTTGCTGTATCTGAACCGTCTGTTGTCACACTTTATAGTGATTCGGACTGTTCAGCGTCAATCTCTGCGTCAAAAGCGCTTGTGCCTGGGCCCAACCAGACGATTGCAACTAATACGCTGCCTGTAAACAGCACTACAACAATTTTTGCTAAGGCGGCCGATTCCGCAACTAACAGTTCTGTATGCTCATCCATGGTTGTCTATACTCACGACAATGTGGCGCCGGTGATATCATCGTTTGCGCGTCGTAACGCTCAGGTAGCCGCGACAAACTCACTACCAGTAAATTTTGCCATCACATTCAATGAACCTATCAATGCAGGCACGTTTACCGCAAGTGATATTGACAATGCCGGGTCTGCGACCGGGGTGACGTGGGTTGTTACTGATTCTGGTGATCAACGTACGTTTACCGTCGCTGCAACCGTTGCCTCTAACGGAACGTTACAACCTAGACTACTGAGCGGCTCGGTTTCGGATAGGGCAGGTAACTTTAATGTTGGGATCTCAACGTCTTCAAATAACGTCAATTATGTTGTCGCACCGTTGACCGTTACTCTTGAGCAAGCGAGTGGCCAAGCAGATCCGATTAATGTTACGCCAATAAGATTCCGAGTTGTGTTCTCAGATGCTGTAGCGGCAGGTAGCTTTACGACGGCCGATATCGCTCAAGCGGGGACAGCGACCGGCGTGGTGTGGTCTTTAAACTCCACGGATAACATCACTTGGGATCTAACGGCGACGTCAGTTGGATCAAGCGGCACAGTCACACCTGTTATTCCTGCGAATTCTGTACAAGATGGCTACGGCAACTTCAATGGTAGCTCCTTCTCTGTGGATGGGTCTGTGGTCTATGATATTATAGCCCCTACAATCGCTTTCTCATCCTTGTCGCCAGCCAATCCGGGTATGACGCTTAAACCGACTGTTCTTGGGTCAACGTCTGAGCCTTCAACGTTGACTCTATATTTTGATAGTGCTTGTACCACGGCTCGCTCGGATTTCGCTCCAAATACGATATTTGCAAGCCCTGGCATAACGTTGACGGCTAATGTGAATGCCAATACGACAACGACGATTTACGGTAAGGGTGTCGATCCTGCTGGTAACTATTCGAGTTGTACGGAGCTTGTGACATACAACCACGACGGCCTGTGGCCATCTGTGATTGGTATCTCATCAAGTCTTGATAACGGTTATTACAAGGCTGGACAGGTTATTCCTGTGCAGTTGACCTTCTCAAAACCGGTTTTTGTCACGGGCACTCCAACGCTGACACTAGAGACAGGGGCAACCGATGCCGTCGTTGCCTATACCTCAGGTTCTGGCACGACGACCCTTACGTTTAACTATACGGTCTTTGCAGGTGACAATTCGCCAAGGCTAAACTATCTGTCAACATCTGCGCTAAGTCTTGGTACGGCAACTATTAAAGATGCGGTCGGAAATAACGCTACCTTAACGCTTCCGGATCTCTCGGCAGCTGTGAGTTTAGCGGGCAATAAGAATATTATTGTCGATACAACCCCTGCGGCGATCTCGTTTAGCGCAATTTCTCCGAGTTCGCCCGGATCATCGCTAACACCAGCGCTAACGCTAAGTCTGACAGAAGCAGTCAGCAACATTCAACTGTATTTGACTGCCGGTTGTGTCGCTCCGATTTCGACAGCTACGTTGGGTGTTTCTGGATCTAATACAATAACAACGAGTGCTTTAGTGGCGAATACGACGTCGGCAATTTACGCGCAAGCGACAGATCTTGCGGGTAATTTATCTTCGTGTTCCTTGATGACAAGTTACTTGCATGATGGTGTTGCTCCGACGGTGTCCTCGGTTTCATCGAGTGTTGCGAATGGAACCTACGGAGTTGGGCAGACTATATCGGTTGTAGTTACGATGTCCGAGAGCGTTTTTGTTACCGGAAATCCCCGAATACTCATGGGTCTTGGGTCGGGATCAAGTTACGCGAATTATGTTTCAGGATCTGGAAGTAACTCATTAACATTCAACTATGTAGTGACTCCCGGTGATAATTCGCTTGATCTTGAATATGCCTCTACGGCTGCGTTTGACGTCAACGGTGGCTCTATTAGGGATACATCTGGTAACAACGCAGCGCTTGGCCTGCCGAGTTTGGGTAGTGCGAGTAGCCTGGCGGGTCAAAAAAATATCGTCATTGATTCGACTGCGCCAACACTAGGTTTCAACTCAATTTCGCCTGTATCGCCTGGCATATCCCGTTCGCCAACAGTGACTCTCACAGTGTCAGAAGCTGCTAACGTCACCTTGTACCGAGAAAATACATGTACTGTTGAGATATCGACATCTACGTCTCTTGTAAACGGGCCTTTCCAAACGATTACGACATTTGCTCTGGATAGTAATGCGGTAACTACAATTTTCGGTAGGGGCGTTGATCCTTTTGGTAACGCTTCAAGCTGTACGAGCCTTGTTGTCTACACCCATGACAACGTAGCTCCGACGGTTAGTTCTTTTGTGCGAGCAGCTGGTCAGCCTTCACTAACGAATTCTCTGCCGATGAACTTTACGGTGACATTTAATGAGCCAATTAATGCTGCAAGCTTTACAGCTGGTGATATTGGTAATAACGGTACTGCGACGGGTGTAACCTGGTCGGTGACTCCGGTTAGCAGTACTGTTTACACGGTATCTGCGACGGCATCTGGAAGCGGTACGTTAATACCAAGAATCCAAAACGGCAGTGTTAACGATATCGCAGGCAACGCGAATGCGGCCTTCTTTGACTCAACCGAGAGCACGAGTTATACGACGTCAGATTACTCTGTGGCGATCAACCAAGCTTCCGGCCAAGCTGATCCCGCGGGTAGCCTGCCGATTAGCTACCGTGTCGTCTTCTCACGGGCGGTGGGTGGTGGAACGTTTACGACTGATGACATCGTCCAAAACGGCACGGCGACCGGGATTACGTGGTCTCTGTCTAGCCTCGATAACATCACTTGGACGTTAACGGCGACGGGTGTGTCGGGTGGTTCAGGTACTGTGATTCCATCGATTGCTGCCGGTACAGTAACAGATACGTTTGGCAATACGAACTCGGCGTCGACGTCTACTGACAACACTGTTAGCTACGACGTTACGATTCCAACATTGTCGCTTGTCTCGATTGCCCCAGGTCCTACGGGCAATACGCTAACGCCGACGATTCTTGGTACGACGTCGGAAGCAGCGACTGTGACTCTTTACTACGATGCAAGCTGTTCGACGGCGAAGTCGGCTGCGACGGCTAACACAGCTTTTGCTGCTCCTGGTATCACGGTAACCGGTAACGTCAATACGAACTCACCGACAACGATCTACGGTAAGGCTGTGGACGTGGTGGGTAACGTGTCGATTTGTACAAATCTTGTGACCTACACCCACGACGGCGTAGCTCCTACGGTCACCGGCGTAAGCTCAACTTTGGCAGATGGATCATACAAGGCTGGCCAAGTAGTTCCAGTGACTGTGACCTTCTCTAAACCAGTGTTTGTGACGGGCGTACCACGGCTTTTACTTGATACGAGTGCCGTGGATACGCCACTGAACTACACAAGTGGCTCGGGTACGAATACCCTGACCTTTAACTACACGGTCTTTGCTGGTGATAACTCTGGTGACCTTGATTACGTGGACACAAGTTCTCTGACGCTTAACGGTGGAACGATCCGTGATGCGGTCAACAATAATGCCGTACTCACCCTTGCATCGCCAGGAGCTAGTGGCAGCTTGGCGGCTAATAAAGGCTTGATTATCGACACGACGGCACCGTCGATCACGTATTCGTCGATCAATCCTGTATCGCCTGGCATGAGTCAGACGCCGCAGGTTGGAGTTAATCTATCTGAGGCTGTGGCCAGTGTGCGTCTCTTCAGTGACTCGTCTTGTGGCACGGCGATTTCTTCTGCCCGCTTAGGTACGGCTGGTGCGAATACTATTACCACCGACTCGCTAACGGCTAACGTGATCACAACGATCTTTGCAAGAGCCACGGACGCGGCTGGCAACACCTCAAGCTGCTCGTCGATGACAAGCTACACCCACGACAACACGGCTCCGACGGTTACGTCGGTTAGCTCGACGGCGGCTAACGGCATCTACCGCGTCGGTCAGACTGTTCCAGTGACGGTGACCTTCACTGAGCCAGTCTTTGTAGTCGGTGGCACGCCGCAAATCACCCTTGAGACGGGTGCAGTGGACACGGTGGCCAATTACGTATCTGGCTCCGGCACAACGACTTTAACTTTCAACTACGTCATTGCGCTTAACGACAGCTCCAGTGACCTTGATTACCAGTCGACCAGTGCCCTGACGGCTGCTGCGGCGACGATCAGAGACCTAGCAGGTAACAATGCTAATCTTGAGCTGGCCGCTCTTGGCAGTGGTTCCAGCCTTGCTGGTCAAAAAGCGATCCAGATCTTGACGGCTCCGCCGGTCATTACCTACCAGTCGATCTCGCCTGCCACACCTGGCACATCTCGTACGCCAACGGTGACGATGACATTGACGGAAGCTTCGACGGTCACACTCTTTAGCGACAGTTCATGTAACACGGCGATCTCTGCTCCGACGGCCGTCACTGCGGGCGTCGGTCAGACGGTGACGACGTCGACACTGCCAGTCAATACTGCAATAAATATCCATGCAAGGGCCGTAGCAGCCTTTGCCAACACGTCGGCTTGTACGAGTATGGTGGTTTACACCCACGATAATATCGCTCCGACGGTGAGCTCGTTTGTAAGAAGTGGCGGCCAGATTGCTTCAACCAACAGCTTGCCAGCGAGCTTTACGATCACTTTCAGTGAAGCGATCAACGCGTCGTCCTTTACAGTGGGCGATATCACAAACGCAGGAACCGCTGCTAATGTGGTCTGGGAACTGACTCAAGTTAACAGCACGACCTACACAGTAAACGCTACGGCTGCCGGTAACGGTACAATTATTCCTCGTCTCGCTGCGGGCTCTGTCAGTGATATTGCCGGTAATTCAAACGGTAGTCTCTATGATGCAACGCAAACAGTTAACTATGCTGCTGCATCATTTACCGTCAGCGTAAATCAGGCAGCTGGTCAGGCCGACCCAGTAAATAGTCTGCCCCTCAACTTCACTGTGGTCTTCTCAGGTGCCGTCGGATCATCAAGCTTTGAAGTAGGTGACATTGTCCAAACCGGGACAGCGACTGGTATCACATGGGCATTAACCACGTCTGACAATATCACATGGAACCTCAGGGCGACGGCGATTTCCGGTGGATCAGGCACTGTCATTCCAAAGATTGCAGCGAACACGGTAGTTGATGAATTCGGTAACGAAAATGGTTCCTCGAGCAGAATCGATAATACAGTTGTTTACGATATTGCAGCACCAACATTGACGTATTCATCACTCAGTCCTGGGACGACCGGAGCAACGCTAACGCCGACTCTCTTTGGGTCCGTATCCGAGGCTTCAACCGTCACACTATATTACGATGCGAGTTGCTCAACCGCAAAATCGACTCCGGTTGCTAACACAGTATTTGCTACCCCGGGCATCACCGTCACTAGTGTTGTTAATACTAACGCTAATACGACCATATATGGTCAAGCTGTTGATCCAGCCGGCAACGTATCAGCCTGTACGAACCTTGTCACTTATACCAACGACAGTATCGCGCCTGCGGTTGCAAGCGTCTCTTCAAGCTTGGCGGATGGTAGCTACCGGGTAGGTCAAGTTGTCCCGATCCAAGTGACGTTCACTAAGCCAGTTAACGTGACGGGTTCTCCTCAGATTACATTGGAGACGGGCGCCGTTGATTCTGTCGTTAACTACACGAGTGGTTCCGCAACAAGTGTCCTTACATTCAATTACACAGTTTCCCCTGGTGATACATCAGCAGATCTAGACTATGTTTCCGCCTCTGCGTTGGCGCTTAATGGTGGAACCATTAGAGATGCAGTCGGCAATAACGCAAATCTTACATTAGCAAGCCCGGGTGGCTTAGGTAGTTTGGCTATATCTAAAAGCATCGTGATCGATACGACGGCTCCGACGCTAAGCTATTCATCCATGCTGCCCGTCTCGCCGGGAGCAAGCCTGACACCAACAGTTGGTGTGAGCTTGTCTGAGGCCGCTTCCAACGTCCAACTTTACTCCGATTCATCGTGTTCTACCGCTATCTCTGCTGCCGCTTCGGGATCGAATGGTGCCAATGGAATCGTAACCACGACCTTAGCGTCCAATGCCACAACATCGATATTTGGTCGGGCTACAGACATCGCAGGAAACCTTGGATCTTGTATCGCTTTAACCACTTATACCCATGACGGTGCGCCTCCTACCGTTTCCTCGGTATCATCGACCACGGCTAATGGAACCTATGGTGTCGGTCAATCAATTAATATCACGCTTGGATTCTCCGAAGGCGTATATGTGACGGGCGTACCACAGCTAACGCTGGCAACGGGTGGTGTGAATGCTATCGCTAACTACGTGGGTGGATCTGGAAGCAATTCATTGTCGTTTACTTATGTTGTAGCGGCTGGCGAGAATTCTAGTGACCTGGATTATCTATCCTCAACGTCCTTGAGTTTGAACTCTGGAACCATAAGAGACATCTCCGGCAACAACGCGACCTTGACTTTGCCTGCCGTGGGTGTGAATAGCCTTGCAGTTGTTAAGGCTATTGTCATCGATACCACAGCGCCAACGATGACATACAGTTCAATTTCGCCGGTATCACCGGGATTTAGTCAAACACCAAAAGTCACGATGTCTCTGTCCGAGGCAGCGACGGTAACACTTTATCGTGAGAATAGCTGTACTGCATCGGTCTCTGCGCCTACATTGCTTTCGTCAGGTGGCGGTCAGGAGATCACGACAACATCACTACTATCCAATACTACAACGACAATTTACGCCAAAGGTATCGATCTTTACGGCAACGTATCGGGATGTACGAACTTGGTTGTCTATACACATGATGATGTTGCGCCCCTTGTATCATCCTTTAAACGCGCTGACGCTCAGCCGGAATTGACCAACTCGGTGCCGATGAATTTCACGATTGTGTTTAATGAAGCGATAAATCCAGCTTCGTTCACGCCTGCAGATATTGGAAACACTGGCACAGCAACGAACGTAACATGGGCTGTTTCGCAGGTTAACAGCACGACGTTCACAGTTTCTGCAATCGCGTCAGGTGATGGAACATTGATGCCACGATTACTTTCTGGGGGTGTCACCGATATAGCTGGTAATTCAAATGCCGCTCCTGCTGATTCCACGCAAAGTACAAACTACATGGTTGCGGCTTATAACGTCACGATTAATCAAGCATCAGGACAGGCTGATCCTGTCAGTACGGCGCCGATAAACTACACGGTGGTATTCTCGCGAGCAGTCGGTGCATCCAGCTTCGCGGTTACTGATGTGATGCAAAACGGTACTGCAACCGGAGTTACATGGTCGCTTTCGACTATTGACAATATTACATGGACGTTGACCGCTACGTCTGTGGGCGGAGCCGGAACTGTTATTCCTACTATACCCGCAAACTCGGTTACGGATACGTTTGGTAATGGCAATGCGGCCTCGACATCCAGTGACAACACGGTAAACTATGATAGCGAGGCGCCTGTTATTACGTTCACGGCCGTCTTGCCGTCTAACCCAGCAGCGTCTCTCATGCCGACGATTCTCGGCACGACATCTAAGCCGTCAACCGTGACGCTCTATTACGACTCAAATTGTTCAACACCTAAGTCAGCGGCAACGTCGAATACGGTCTTCGCAAGTCCCGGCATAACCCTCAACGCGAACGTTAATGCCAATAACACGACGACGGTTTATGCTAAAGCTATTGACTCTCTAGGTATTGTGTCTAGTTGTACGAATCTTGTAACCTACACCAATGATAGCGCTGGACCTACAGTTGTCGGAGTTAGCAGCAGTTCGACCAATGGCAGCTTCAAAGCTGGCCAGATGATACCGGTTGAAGTGACATTCTCCGAACCGGTATTTGTGCTCGGTACGCCACAGATGTCGCTTGCGGCTGATGCGGGTGCAGTGGTCATTAACTATACCAGTGGATCTGGTACCAATAAATTGACCTTTAATTACGTTGTGGCAAGTGGTGACACGACAGCTAAGCTTGACTACTCAAGCACAGCAGCCCTGACACTCAATTCTGGATCCATTAGAGATGCCGTCGGCAACAATGGGATCCTATCGCTGCCAGCCCCAGGAGCTAGCGGTAGTTTAGGTGCGAACAAAACACTAGTCATCGACACGACACCTCCAGCCATAACTTATTCGTCAATTACGCCGGTGTCACCCGGGATGAGTCGCACGCCCCAAGTTGGTATTAATCTTTCAGAAGGTGTGGCTAACGTTCGACTTTATAGTGACTCGGTTTGTTCCCAAGCAATATCTGTAAGTGGCATGAGCGGCAGTGTTGGAGCTAACTCCATAACCACAGATCAATTGAGCGCTAATGGCACAACGACCATATTCGGACAAGCTACTGACGTCGCAGGTAACGTATCCAGTTGTCTATCATTGACTAATTACACCCATGATAATACGGCGCCAACAGTTGCATCGGTCAGCTCGACCGCAGCTAATGGTATCTACCGAGTCGGTCAGACCGTACCAGTGACTGTGACGTTTACGGAGCCTGTTTTCGTTGTCGGTGGTACTCCACAGATCACCCTTGAGACGGGTGCAGTGGACACAGTGGCCAATTACGTATCTGGCTCCGGCACAACGACTTTAACTTTCAACTACGTCATTGCGCTTAACGACAGCTCCAGTGACCTTGATTACCAGTCGACCAGTGCCCTGACGGCTGCTGCGGCGACGATCAGAGACCTAGCAGGTAACAATGCTAATCTTGAGCTGGCCGCTCTTGGCAGTGGTTCCAGCCTTGCTGGTCAAAAAGCGATCCAGATCTTGACGGCTCCGCCGGTCATTACCTACCAGTCGATCTCGCCTGCCACACCTGGCACATCTCGTACGCCAACGGTGACGATGACATTGACGGAAGCTTCGACGGTCACACTCTTTAGCGACAGTTCATGTAACACGGCGATCTCTGCTCCGACGGCCGTCACTGCGGGCGTCGGTCAGACGGTGACGACGTCGACACTGCCAGTCAATACTGCAATAAATATCCATGCAAGGGCCGTAGCAGCCTTTGCCAACACGTCGGCTTGTACGAGTATGGTGGTTTACACCCACGATAATATCGCTCCGACGGTGAGCTCGTTTGTAAGAAGTGGCGGCCAGATTGCTTCAACCAACAGCTTGCCAGCGAGCTTTACGATCACTTTCAGTGAAGCGATCAACGCGTCGTCCTTTACAGTGGGCGATATCACAAACGCAGGAACCGCTGCTAATGTGGTCTGGGAACTGACTCAAGTTAACAGCACGACCTACACAGTAAACGCTACGGCTGCCGGTAACGGTACAATTATTCCTCGTCTCGCTGCGGGCTCTGTCAGTGATATTGCCGGCAACCTGAACGGAAGCCTCCAGGATTCAAGTCAGACCGTCAACTACGCAGCTGCTACATTCACAGTCAGTGTCGACCAGGCAGCTGGTCAGGCTGATCCGATTAATAGTCTGCCACTCAACTTCACGGTGGTCTTCTCAAGTGCAGTTGGCTCATCAAGCTTTGCCGTTGGCGACATTGTCCAAACCGGCACGGCCACTGGAATTACCTGGGCGTTGACTACAGCTGACAACATCACTTGGAATCTTCAAGCTACTGCCATCTCTGGTGGCTCCGGAACAGTCATTCCAACGATTGCGGCCAGTACCGTAGTCGATGAGTTTGGCAACGAAAACGGAACGTCAACGAGAACTGACAATACGGTTGTTTACGATATCGTTGCTCCGACCTTATCATTCTCCTCCCTCAGCCCAGGATTAACTGGTGCGACGCTGACACCGACCGTTTTTGGTTCGGCATCGGAAGCCTCGACTGTGACGCTTTATTACGATGCCGCGTGTTCTACTGCGAAGTCGACTCCTGTTGCTAATACCGTCTTTGCCACACCTGGCATTGCAGTCAGTGCTGTTGTAAATACGGATGGTCCTACAACTATTTACGGTAAGGCCGTAGATCCGGCAGGCAACGCATCAAGCTGTACGACGCTTGCTACCTACAACAACGATAGCACGCCACCCACAGTCTTAAGTGTCAGCTCCAGCCTGGCAAATGGTAGTTATAAAGTTGGCCAAGTCGTACCCGTCACCGTGACGTTCTCGGAGGCGGTCACCGTTTCTGGGAGTCCTCAGATCACTCTTGAGACTGGCACTGTGGATTCAGTGGTCAACTATACAGGTGGCTCTGGAACGACATCACTCACATTCAACTACACGGTATCACCTGGTGACACGACAAGTGATCTCGATTACGTGTCGACATCTGCTCTAGCGCTTAACGGCGGAACAATCCGTGATGCAGTTGGTAATAATGCGACTCTGACGCTGCCTCAGGTGGGTGGTATTGCAAGTATCGCAGGTCAGAAGGCGATCATCATCGACACAACGAGCCCTTCGGCTACTTATGTTTCAATTTCGCCATCATCACCAGGCGCCACTAGGACGCCGACTCTTATTGTCAGTCTATCTGAAGCAGCAAGTAGTCTTCGGCTGTACTCAGACTCAACTTGTGCCACGGCGGTCTCCAATCCGGCTTCGGGTCTGTCAGGTTCTAACTCGGTGACCACTACAAATTTGACGGCTGATGGTACTACATCATTATTTGCACAAGCCGTCGACGTTGCAGGAAATATCGGAAACTGTGTTGCGATGACCACTTATACCCATGATGGCACATCACCTACTGTATCGGGCGTGACCTCGCCGACTGCAAACGGTACGTATGGTATTGGACAGACCATCGCGGTAACGGCAACATTTAGCGAGGTCGTCTATGTTGTGGGAGCTCCTCGTATCACAATGGGTGTGGGAACCGGTAACAGTTTTGCTGTATACGCATCTGGATCTGGTAGCAACACGCTAACATTCAACTATACAGTTGGATCTGCAGAAGATTCCGCAGATCTTGATTATGCATCTACTGCGGCTCTTGGTTTGAACGGTGGAAGTATAAAAGACATATCGGGTAATAATGCTGCTCTGACGTTACCTCCAACGGGCAGTGGCTCTAGTCTCGCAGGTCAAAAAGCTATCCTGATTGATACCACAGCACCGACTGTGGCCTACGGGTCACTCTCGCCTGCCACCCCTGGCATGAGTCAAACGCCGACGGTATCGATGACTTTGTCTGAAGCTGCGACGGTGACTCTTTACCGTGAGAACACTTGTACTGCAGCTATCTCAGCCCCAACGAGCTTGGCAGCTGGTGCTGGTCAGCAAGTTATTACGACATCACTGACGGCTAACCAAGCGACCTCGATTCATGCGAGGGCTGTGGACCCTGTCAATAACGCCTCAAGCTGTACGAGCCTTGTTGTCTACACCCATGACAACGTAGCTCCGACGGTTAGTTCTTTTGTGCGAGCAGCTGGTCAGCCTTCACTAACGAATTCTCTGCCGATGAACTTTACGGTGACATTTAATGAGCCAATTAATGCTGCAAGCTTTACAGCTGGTGATATTGGTAATAACGGTACTGCGACGGGTGTAACCTGGTCGGTGACTCCGGTTAGCAGTACTGTTTACACGGTATCTGCGACGGCATCTGGAAGCGGTACGTTAATACCAAGAATCCAAAACGGCAGTGTTAACGATATCGCAGGCAACGCGAATGCGGCCTTCTTTGACTCAACCGAGAGCACGAGTTATACGACGTCAGATTACTCTGTGGCGATCAACCAAGCTTCCGGCCAAGCTGATCCCGCGGGTAGCCTGCCGATTAGCTACCGTGTCGTCTTCTCACGGGCGGTGGGTGGTGGAACGTTTACGACTGATGACATCGTCCAAAACGGCACGGCGACCGGGATTACGTGGTCTCTGTCTAGCCTCGATAACATCACTTGGACGTTAACGGCGACGGGTGTGTCGGGTGGTTCAGGTACTGTGATTCCATCGATTGCTGCCGGTACAGTAACAGATACGTTTGGCAATACGAACTCGGCGTCGACGTCTACTGACAACACTGTTAGCTACGACGTTACGATTCCAACATTGTCGCTTGTCTCGATTGCCCCAGGTCCTACGGGCAATACGCTAACGCCGACGATTCTTGGTACGACGTCGGAAGCAGCGACTGTGACTCTTTACTACGATGCAAGCTGTTCGACGGCGAAGTCGGCTGCGACGGCTAACACAGCTTTTGCTGCTCCTGGTATCACGGTAACCGGTAACGTCAATACGAACTCACCGACAACGATCTACGGTAAGGCTGTGGACGTGGTGGGTAACGTGTCGATTTGTACAAATCTTGTGACCTACACCCACGACGGCGTAGCTCCTACGGTCACCGGCGTAAGCTCAACTTTGGCAGATGGATCATACAAGGCTGGCCAAGTAGTTCCAGTGACTGTGACCTTCTCTAAACCAGTGTTTGTGACGGGCGTACCACGGCTTTTACTTGATACGAGTGCCGTGGATACGCCACTGAACTACACAAGTGGCTCGGGTACGAATACCCTGACCTTTAACTACACGGTCTTTGCTGGTGATAACTCTGGTGACCTTGATTACGTGGACACAAGTTCTCTGACGCTTAACGGTGGAACGATCCGTGATGCGGTCAACAATAATGCCGTACTCACCCTTGCATCGCCAGGAGCTAGTGGCAGCTTGGCGGCTAATAAAGGCTTGA